>JAJYJH010000043.1 GCA_021789695.1 bacterium
CCGCCAGCCAGATCAGGCGTTTCAGCTCTTCGGTCTGCTTGAAGCAGCCCTCGTCGCGCGAAAGCCAGTAGCCGGAGGAAGCGCCCTCCGGCTCGAACTCCATCTCGCCGCCTTTAAGCCGGCACGAGACAGCGCCGAAGAAATCCCTGTACAGCGCCCAGGCCGGCCTGTCTCCGAAGAGCCGTTCGGCCGCCTCCCGCGGCTCGCCGCATACCTTCATCCCGGCGTCCCATTCCCACGAAGGGGCCGCCTCCAGTTCCGGCGGCAGGAAACCGAGCGGAGTCCGCAGCAGCGAGTCCGGGCCGACATAAAATTCCAATTTCGCCGGGTTCGGCAGCGTCGGCGTGCAGGCGTAGCTCTCGGAGCGGCCGCTGGTCTCGCGGCGGCTGAGCTGCACCTTTATCCCGCCGAAGTCCCCTTCCATCTCGACGCGGTCCGAACCGGGCAGGCCGACGGCGCCCTTCACTTCCAGGCCGAGCTCTCCGGCCATGCCCTCGTGTTCGCCGGCCGCGGCCATCGAGCGCCCGACGACAAAAAGGATTATCCCGGCGAGTATGGCGCCGAAAGAGCCGAGCGTGACCGGGTTCACCCCGCCGCGCCCGGTATGGGTGAAGACGTAGCCGCCGCCGGCCGCCAGCGCCAGGCCGGCCAGCACCATCAGGGTCCCGGTGCCGCTTTTGTCCCTCATCATTCCCACTCTATCGTGGCCGGCGGCTTGGAGGTGACGTCATAGACCACGCGGTTGACGCCGCGCACCTCGCTCACGATCCGCGAAGAAATTTTCTGCAGCAGGTCGTGCGGCAGACGGCTCCAGTCGGCCGTCATGCCGTCCACCGAACTGACGCAGCGTATCGCTATCGTATATTCGTAGGAGCGCTCGTCGCCCATCACGCCCACCGAGCGCACCGGCAGCAGCACGCAGAAGGCCTGCCAGATCCTGGAATACCAGCCCGCCTTCTGTATCTCTTCCCGCATCAGCCGGTCGGCCTCGCGCAGGATCTTGAGCCTGTCCGGCGTCACCTCGCCGAGCACGCGTATCGAAAGGCCCGGCCCCGGGAACGGGTGCAGCATCAGCACGTGCTCCGGGATCTTCAGGCTGCGGCCGAGCTCGCGCACCTCGTCCTTGAAGAAATAGCGCAGCGGCTCTATCAGCCCCATCTTCATCCTGGCCGGCAGGCCGCCCACGTTGTGGTGGCTCTTGATCACGGCCGACGGGCCCTTCACGGATACGGACTCTATCACGTCGGGGTACAGCGTCCCCTGCAGCAGGAACCTCGCGCCTTTCACTTTTTTAGCTTCGCGGTCGAACACCTCTATAAAGGTATGGCCTATGATCTTGCGCTTCTTCTCCGGAGAGGTCACGCCCTTCAGCCGGCCGAGAAAAAGGGCGGAGGCGTCCACGATCTTGAGGCTGTAGCCGAACTTCTTTCTGAAGACCTCGTTCATGCGCTCGCGGTCGCCGTGGCGCAGCACGCCGGTGTCCACGAAGATGCACTTCAGTTTGTCCCCGATGGCCCGGTGCGCGAGCACAGCCGCCACGGAGGAATCCACGCCGCCGGAGAGGCCGCAGATGACGGCGCTGCCGCCGGCCTGGCGCCTGATCTCGGCGATGCTGTCCTTCAGGAAAGAGGCCGGGGACCAGCGGCCCGCGTAGCCGCAGACGCCGCGGGCGAAATTCTCCAGCATCTTCACGCCGCTCTCGGTATGATGCACCTCGGGGTGGAACTGCAGCGCGTAGTAGCCGCGCGCGGGGTTCTCCATCGCGGTGATGTCCGAGCCGTCGGCCCGGGCGGTCACATGGTAGCCGGGCGGGACCTTCTTAACCTCGTCGCCGTGGCTCATCCAGACATTGACCTCTTTGCCTATGCCCTTGAAGAGCCGGGAGCCTTTTAAAACCTTAAGTCTGCTGAAGCCGTACTCGCGCGAGGCGGCCTTGGCCACCTTGCCGCCGAACTCGTGAGCGAGCAGCTGCATGCCGTAGCAGACGCCGAGCACCGGCACGCCCAGGTTGAACACCCCGGGGTCGGGCTTCGGCGCGGCCTTGTCGTAAACGCTCGACGGGCCGCCGGAGAGTATGATGCCTTTGGGCGACCGGGCCAGGATGTCCTCTACGGGGGCGCTGTAAGGAAGTATTTCGCAATAAACCCGCAGGCTGCGGAGCCTGCGGGCGATGAGCTGGGTGTACTGGCTGCCAAAATCCAGGATAAGGATCTGATCCATCAGTTACGCACCTCAAGACCGGCCAGATTGAGCTACCGCTAAATTCTAACAAATTTAAAATGGGGACAGCCTCAGCTTTAACTGCCGGAAGGACGGGAGCCCGGAGGGCCCGGCAAACAGGCGTCTCTCCCTGTTTTTGATAAAAAAATACCCCGGGGGACCGGGGTATTTTCTCTAGCTGGCCGGACTGGTCAGCGCACGCCGTAGAGGTAAGTCACGAAGTCGTGCCAGTGGGTGGCCTTGTCGAAGGCGTAATCGCCGTAAGGGGCCTCGAATATCCCCTCGAGGCGCGCCTGCGAGACCTTTGCGTTGGCGGGGGGCAGATAAACGGAGATGCCGGTACTCTCGGACAAATCGCGGCCTATGCGGTCTTTTCCGGAAGCCTTAGTCTCTATGACCAGCGTCTTCGAAATGTAGTTCTCCAGGTCCGCGGCGCGAGCCTTCACCTCGTCCGCCTTGGGCCCCTTGACGTTGTCCGCGACCAGTTTGGCAAAGCCGGCGACGTCCCCGTAAAAGGAGATGGTCATATCCGCGTCGTCCGGCCCCAGCGCGTCATAGCGAAGTACGCCGTCAGTGGCTGTTTTGAGCGCGCCGCTGTCCCCCGAGGCCCGGGCCGCGGCGGCGAAAGCGCCCATGCGCTGGGCGAAACCGCCCAGCGCGGAGGTGCGGATGGCTGAGAGCTGCGCCCCCTGGCCCGCCTTGTCATAAAACAGTTTAAAGGCCTCCACCATCATAGCCCCGGTCTGTTCGTCGCTCATGGCCGGCCGGCGGGCCATGGCGCCGAGGAACAGGCTGTAGGGGTAGCCGGCGCCGGGTACGGTCTCCTCCGAGCCCACTATCACTTTGGCACTGTTCTTAACCTCAAAGGCGACCTCGCCCATCTGCATCAGGCAGGCGTCGTAGGCCAGGATGTCCACGCCCCCGGTGTCGCGCAGGATCTGGCCGATCTGCGGCGTGCGGATGTAGTCGCCGGTCTCGTCGTCGAATGAAATCCCCTTGCTGGCCTTGCGCGGGTCAAGCCAGCCGGAGCCGTGATTCCAGATGATAAGCATGTAACGGCGGGCGGGGAACTTGGCCTTCGCCCATCTTACAAAGTTCTCAGCCTCGCGGTAGTCACCCATGTCGGCGCTCTTCTCCTGGAACAGAACAGGGGAGGAGATGTGGTTCTCGTCAGAGTCCTTCTGTATAAGGTATCGGCGGATGCCGGTCCAGTCGCCGTCGGCGTGGGTATCGCCGCCAGAGGACTGCCCGTTCATGCGGCCCATCTCCACCACGATGTTCATATCCTTGGTGGAACCGACCTTTTCCATTTCGTTGACGTTATAGAGACCGGCCGCCTCGAGGTTGTTCTTAGAGTTGACGAAGACCATTACGGTCCATTCCTTGGGCTTGGCCCGGCCCAGCCTTGCGGCCGGAAGACCGGCCACCGGCGCCGGGGCGGAAGCGGCAGGGGCGGAAGCCGCGGACGCGCGCCGGGAGCCGCCGTTGAACGAAAGACCGACATCTCCGGCGAAAAGCGCTCCGGCCATCACGGTCAGGGTAACAGCAAAAATCAGCTTTTTCATGTTTCCTCCGGCTCACTTACGCAAATAGTATAGCAGATGCGCTTGACCTGTCAAGTGCGCGGCCCCCAAAAAAACAATAGGACTAAAGACCCAGCCAGGGAGGGCCAAAATACTTCGCGCGGCGGGGCCCGTGGCCTTTTGCTCAGGGCTTGAGTTTGTGGCAGAATATGTGTATAGCACCGGAGGTTATAATAGATGAAAAAACTTTCTTATCTCACCATGCTCCTGATTGCGGCCTCTTCCCTGCTGCCCGCGGCAGCGGCGGAGAACGGCGTGTTGGCCGCCGCCGGCCTAGCCCTCCCGGCGGCCCAGGTCCCTCTCCCGGAGCAACCCAGGTCCACGCAATGGCTCACCCTGCGCAAGATACACGTGAATCAGGCCGCGCCGGACATGAACGCCACTCTGGTCGGCATAGTCCAGAGCGGAACGGATATAGACACCGTCGTCAAGGAACTGACCGAAGGGGGGTTCAGGGTGCAGGCCGTGCAGGACAATAACGGCGGCTACATGGTAATGGCCGACGTGACCGGCCTGAACGCCGCCGACTGCGCGGTGGGCCTGGCCCGCTACTACTACATAACCGAGGTCCTCGTGGGCCAGCAGGTCTATACCCAGCTCTTCGGCGCCACCTCCCGCGCGGCCCATCCAGTAAGGATAGGCACCATAAAGGGCGGCATGAACGGCAGCCCGGTGGACATAACGATTAACAAGCTGGATTGGGCCATCACAGGCGGCATGAACCACTCCCCGATCCAGGTGGCAATAAACAACGACGCCAGGACCATCACCGGCGGGGCCAACGGCAGCCCGGTACAACTGAGTTTTGAGTGGTCCCCCCAGAAGGTGCTGGTGCAGGGCGGAGCCAACCATAGCCCGGTCAAGTACCTGGTGGACTGGCAGGCAGGCGAGTTGGACGGTTACATGGACAACAGCCCGGTGAAGCTCGCCTTCAACATGGACGAGGGCAACGCCGAGGCCACCACGGTCAGCGTGACAGGCTACGTAAATCATGCCCCGGTAGACCTGACCTACGACAAGGTTAGCGGCCGCCTCACCGGCGGCATGGACGCCGCCCCCGTGGACGTGACGCTGGTGAACTGCGACCTCTACGACTTCCTGCAGTACTTCTTCCTCTTCGCCCCGAACGCCAACTGAACGGCGCCATGGCGGAGAAGGCCCTCCCCTAGTCCAGGGAGGGCCTTTGGTTTCCCGTGATATCGCGGGAATTTTATATATAATGTGGGTTATGAAGAGACTGCTCCTGGCGGCCGCCATCGCCGCCGCTTTCACCGCGAGAGCCGCCGCCGCTTGGTGGATAGAGAACGACTACGATTTCGGTTCCAACAGCTCCTACAAGAATTCTTTCACGCTCTTCAGGAACGATTCGCGCAAACTAACAACGGGTCTCAACCTTGCCTTTTACAAGGATAAAGCCGTCTACAGGGACAGGGTTTATTCTACGCGCCTGCCTCTAATGTATTCGGGCAGGTCCTACTTCCTCTCCCTGACCCCCTTCCTCTATCCAGTTTCGCCCGGGACGCGCTCAGGCGCCTACGGCGGCAAACTCTATCTGCTGCTCCCGGTTAACGAGCAGGAGAACGGCGGCTATACCCACCTGGTCCTCACCGGAGCCTGGGCCAGACAGAAGGCTTTCTTGACCGGGAGCGCAACCCCCCACAGGGACTCTTTCGACCAGACCGCCTTCGGTATGCAGGCCGAAAAATCCTATTACGGTCAGTTCTTCTTCTTGGCTTCCGCCTCCGGTTTTCTGAGACCCGCCATCTCCCCCGGGAACCTGATTAAGCCGGCGCTGGACCAGTCCGACCTGGCCTACCTAGGCGTCTTCCAGCCCGTGACCGCCATTCCCGAATGGGCGTTGAGCATCCAGGCCGCCCGCAACATGCAGCCCAACTACGACAGTCATGTTTACGCCGGATATAGTAAAATATCTTTTAGAAACGAGGTCCGCGCCGACTCCCTTATCTTCGGCATAAAGACGGCCCTCAACGACACGAGCTCGCTGGACATGGCCTACGACGCCTACAAGACGGATGCGGCCCCCTGGAAGAACTATTACAGGTTCCTCTTGCAGCTTTTCTTCTAGAACCGGGAAAACATGGTCACACAATCGCAGGAAAGTCTGGAAATGCTGGTAATGGTGAGCAGGCTGCTCTCCTCCAAGCTGGACATTTCCGAGTTGCTGACTACGATAATGCGCCTGGCCTCGCGCGTGGTCGGGGCGGAACGCGCCTCGCTGTACCTGCTCGACGAGAAGACCCAGGAGCTATATTTCGACGTAGCCCTCGGCCTGCCCGAGGACGTGCAAACGATGCGCTGGAAGCTGGGCGAGGGCATAGCCGGCACCTGCGCCAAGGAAGGGCGCTCGATCATCATCAACGACACCTCCAGCGACCCGCGCCATTCCAAGAAGGCTGACTCCGCGAGCGGGTTCGTCACCCGCTCGCTCCTGACCTGCCCGATGATCATCAAGGGCAAGGTCATAGGCGTCGTACAGGCCATCAACCGCATGGACGGCGAGTTCACCGACACGGACCGCAACAACTTCGAGGCTTTTGCCAGCCAGGCCGCCATAGCCATAGAGAACTCCAGGCTGTTCTCCTCCGTCAAGGAGGAAAAGCGTAAGTTGGACCTGGTGTTCAGGCGCATCAAGGAAGGCGCCATCCTGACCGACACGGCGGGCGTGATACAGCTGATGAACAGCGCCGCCAGGACCTACCTGGAACACGACAAATACAAGTTCACGGTGATCGACGCCGCTTTCCAGGATTTCGAGGTGAACCCGCAGCTCAGGTCCGTGATGGCAGATAAAGAAAGCCATTCCCACTTCGAGCTTTACCGGGCCGCGCCGAAGAAATTTTACATGGAAGGCACAGCGATAAAGCTCTTCAAGGACAACGAGGAGGGCGGCCAGAAGCAGGAAGGCGTCCTCTGGATAATCTCCGACGTCACTGCCAGGAAACTGGAGGAGACGATGGCCAGGAACTTCCTGTCCCTGATTTCCCACAAATTCAAGACGCCGCTGGCTTCCATAAACGGCTTCGCGCAGATTCTCGGGGACGAGGCCGGCAAGAACCTGGCCCTGCCGGCCATAGTCAAGAAAGCCTCCGACACGATCAACGCGCAGGGCCAGAAACTTAACCGCCTGGTGGAGAGCCTGCTCAATTTCGTAATGATAGACAGCCTGGAGCCGCAGGAACTCGACAAGATAGATTTCGACGCCGCCGAGTTCTTGGAGGAGGTGGCCGAAGCCGCCAAAATCTGGCTGAGGGAAACGCCCGGGATCAGCATAAAGATAGCCGTCCCGGAACCGGTCAGAATAAGAGCCGACCGCAAGCTGCTGGCCTCGGCGCTAAAGGGCGCGATCGACAACGCCGTGAAATTCAACCCCGCCAAGGACAAACTGGTGATATTTTCCGCCCAAGCCAGGGACGGCTTCGCGCTAATCTCGGTCGGCGACAACGGTCCCGGAATCCCCGGGGAGGAACTGGAGAATATTTTCAACAAGTTCTACCAGGTGGAGGCTTCTTTCACCGGCCAGGTGGAGGGCTGGGGCCTGGGCCTGGCGCTGCTCAAGAAGGTAGCCGAGTTGCACGGCGGCCGCGTTTTCGCCAAGTCGCAGTTGCAGAAGGGCTCCGCCGTAACCATAGCGCTCCCCGGCTAACGCCAAACGGCGCTAAACTCTAAATGGGGACAGGCTGCTTTTTCGCGCCAGCTGACCCTCGAAACAATCTTGTTTTTTAGATATTTTGGGGCAAAAAGCAGCCTGTCCCCATTTCCCCTTTTTTCCCAGGAAAAGAAAAGGCCCGGCATGCGCCGGGCCTTTCACTGGCGGGCCGGCCTCAGGCTAGTTTCTGATCGGCCACCAGCTTCTTGAGTTCGGCAAACTCGGGTTTTATCACGTAGGGTTTTCCTACCGACTTCATCGCGCTCTGCACGTCCTTCAAGCCGTTACCGGTGATCAGCAGCACCACGGACTCGTTCTCCTTCACCTTGCCCTCTTTCACGGCCTTCAGCAGGCCGGCGTAAGTGGCGGCGGCGGCCGGCTCGGCGAACACGTTGGAGCCGCGGGCTATCCTGGGGATGGCCTGCAGTATCTCCTCGTCTGGCACGCTGACGGCGAAGCCCTGCGAGTCGCGTATCGCCATCACCGCGGCCAGGCCGTCGCGCGGCAGGCTGACCGAGATGCTGTCGGCTATGGTCTTGCCGCTGACCGGCTGCACGTCCGTGCCGGTCTCGAAGGCGCGCTTGACCGAATCAGAATGCTCGGCTTGGACGGCCACCAACTGCGGCAGGCGCTCGATGATGCCGAGGCGGTGGAACTCGACGAAGCCTTTCCAGATGCCGCTGATGATGTTCCCGTCTCCGACGGGGACGAACACCTTGTCAGGGGTCTCCCATTTAAGCTGTTCGCAGATCTCGAAGGCGCATGTCTTCTTCCCCTCGCGGGTAAAGGGGTTGATGCCGGTGCTGCGGTTGTACCAGCCGTACTCCTGCGACGCCTTCAGACACAGTTCAAAGGCGTCGTCGTAAGTACCCTTAACCATGACTACTGCCGCTCCGTAGACCAGGAGCTGTGCCACCTTGGGCGCCGGGGCCGTCTCCGGCACGAAAATGACCGTCTTCATGTCCAGGCTGCCTGTCAGGCAGGCGAGCGACGAGGCCGCGTTGCCGGTGGAGGCGCAAGTGACCACCTTTTCCTCCAGTTCCAGCGCACGGCCCACCACGACCGCGCTCGCGCGGTCCTTGAAAGAGGCACTGGGGTTGCGGCCGTCATCCTTGATGTAGAGGTTCGGTACGCCGGCCTCGTCTCCCAGCTTTTCCGCCTTATAGAGAGGGGTCCAGCCAACCTGCACTGGCGGCACGCTCCTGATGCTCGCTATCGGCAGTATATCAAGGTAGCGCCAGATGCTCCGCTCCGGGTTATCGTTCAGAACGTCGAAGTTAAGCCTCTTTTTTATAAGGTTGTAATCGTAGAGCACCTGCAGGTTGCCGCCGCAGGCCGTGCAGTTGTACTTGGCCTCCGTCAGCTTGTGGTCTTTACCGCAGCGTATGCACTGCAAAGTTTTTATCTTTTTCATGGGGACGTTGCTTCCTAACTTTGAAATGGGACTGCTTCCTGGACCCGCCAACCTTTTAAGTTAGGAAGTCAGGAAGCAATGTCCCTATCAGCCGGGCAGCACCGTGGTGCCGGCCTTGCCGGCCAGGGTCTCTTCGAATAGTTCCGTCTTGGAGATGTAAGCCACGCTGCCGCCGTTCTTAATGAACTCGATGACGGCCTTGATCTTGGGGCCCATTGAGCCGGCCGGGAACGGCGCCGGCTTCTGGTTATAGATGGCCTCGAGCTCGCTGGCCTTTATTACGCGCAGGGCCTTTTCATCCGGCTTCTGGTAGTTCAGCTTGGCGCCGTCCTCGCCGGTGAAGATGGTCAGGCTGACCTCCACCTGTTCTCCTCGGGCTTTGGCGCGCTTCATCAGCATGCAGCCGAGCAACGCGCTGGCGAGGTCCTTGTCAATGACGGCCTCGACGCCGGTGTACATCTTCAGCGGCTTCCCGCCCTTGTGGGGCTTGCTGAACTTCACGCCGAAATTGGTGGTGTAGGTCTCGGTCCCGTCCTTCACCTCGGCCGGCACCTCGCGCACCGGGATGCCGCCGCCGCCCACGGTGATCGGCACTATGCCCTTGTCGAGCAGGGCCTCGATCGCGTCTATCTCCACTATGTCCACCGGGGCCGGGGACGGCACCACGCGGCGCCAGATCTCGTTGCCGGCAGCGTCCTTCTTGTACATCTTCATCTGCCAGCCCTCGGCCATGCGCTGCCTGGCCTCGTCGGCGGTGTAGGACTGGCCGATGTACTTGGAGGGATTCTTGAAATCCGGGTCGTCCTTGTTGACGACCACCTGCGTAACTATGCCCGCCACGATATTGTCGATGCCGCGGATGTTGAGCACGTTGTTGAGCTGCGCCATCATGTAAGACATGGCGCCCTGCGTGTCGGCCACGCAGACGTCGAGCGGCAGCGGGAACATCGTCGGGCGGCACATCTCGGCGCGCTGGATGATGTTGCCGACCTGCGGGCCGTTGCCGTGGGTAATGACGTATTTGTCCTCGGGGTGGGCCTTGAAGATGTCGGCCACCAGCTGCGCGGTGTCGGCCGTGCGCTGCCACTGCATGGCGATGTCGGGGTTGATGGCCTTGCCGTCCTTGTCCTTGAGGCCGACCGGGGCGACTTCGTTGCCGCCGAAAGCGAAGATCCTGATCTTTTTCATTGTTTCTCCTGTTGTCCCTGCGGCCAAACCTTTAAATCCGGAGGCCTCGCATAATTCTGATAAATACTGCCTTGCCTTTTCAAGTCCGCGGCCGCCGGCACGCGCCCCCTAGCGAAGCCAGTAGAGTATCAGCGCCCCTATGACCACCCTGTAGGCAGCGAACGGCACGAAACCGCGCCGACGCACCCAGGCCATGAACCACGCCACTACGGCCCAGGCCACGAAGAAGGAAACGACGAAGCCTATGCCCAGCGTGACCCAGCGGTGAGCGGTCATGACCAGCGGGGCCAGCCCCGCGGCGCCGCCATGGTGCATCAAGGTCTTAAGCAGATCGTAACAGGTAGCCGCAAACATCGTCGGGATGGAGACGAAGAAGGAGAACTCCAGCGCGGCGTACCGGGAAAGGCCGGCGGTCTGCCCGGCGGCTATCGTGGACATCGAGCGGCTGGTGCCTGGAAATACAGCCGACAGGATTTGCACCGCGCCTATCCAGACCGACTGCTGCCAGTTCATGCCGGTCATGTCCTGCGTGCGAGGCTTCGTGCACGCGACGTCCACCACCCACATCACCACGCCGCCTATGACCAGCGAAAGTCCCATCACGGTGGTGTTCTCCAGGTTATGGCTTATCAGCTTGGTCAGCAGAAAGGCCGGTCCCGCCGTAACCACGAAGGCCAGCATGGTCAGCGTGACCGGATGGTTCAGCGCCTCCCGCCTGAAGCCGGGAAAGGACTTCAGGAACTCGACTATCCGCTTTTTGAAATAGATCGGCAGGCAAAGCACGGCGCCGAGCTGTATGACTATGTCGAACATCTTCCAGTAAGGATCGACCAGCGGTATGTGCACGAAAGGAAGTTCCTTGGCCAGGCGCAGGTGGGCGGTGGAGCTTACAGGCAGGAACTCGGTCACGCCCTCTATCACCCCGAAAAAAGCCGCGAGCAGGTAGTCCGTCATGTTTTTTCAGCGGGAGACCGGTCCCGGCCGGCGTCCCCATCTCTCCTTTTGCCCTACGCAGTAAATGATATCAATACGGCGGGCGCCTGCGCAAAGCCGCGGCACGCCGGGCCGGACGCAAGGCCCGTCTCCTTGACAATACGACGGCGAAATACCTTTAATTGCATGAACGTAAGC
>JAJYJH010000002.1 GCA_021789695.1 bacterium
AGACAGGACGCCGTGGGAGATGTTCAGGGCAGGGATAGACTGGCGTGTTAACGACGGGAGAAGCGGGCTGATGCAGTCCACCTTAGGAAGGGCTTAGAACTGGTCTAGACTCTCCCGACCAGCGCAAACTATCCTCGGCAATTCCGTCATGGTGCGGGAACCTTTCAGAACAAAATAGTCCGCCTTGCACTCGGCATAGGCTATTATCTCCGCGGTTGGGTCGGAACTTACAACTATCACAGGGAATCTGGGGCACTCTGCGCCATACTTAAGTGCCGTACACACATCGACAGCGCTCCCGTCCTCCAGGTGGAAGTCCAGCAAAATGCAGTCAGGCTTGTACATCTCTGCCAGCCGGACACCCGCTCTGCAAGTGGCGGCGCAATGGACATCATAGCCCATTTCGGCGAACAAATCCCTAAGGAGCCTGTGCCATAACAGGTCGTCGTCAACCACCAATATCTTCCGCTTGTCCATAACGCCCCCCCGTATAGTATAACAGACCTCTCCGTCGTTGTCAATACTTTTGGTGTGTGTAATAAATGAACACAATTGGTATGTAGACCGCCACGGGGAGAGGTTATACAATTTCAGCTATGCACTCTGGGGATTACCGCATCGCCATAGGGAAGACTGTCCGCAAAGAACGCCTTAAACACGGCTGGACGCAGGAAGAACTGGCTGAAAAGATTGACGCCCACCCCTCTTTCATTGGCCAGATAGAGCGCGGTCTCAAGGCCGCCAGCCTGGATACGCTGAAGCGCTTAAGCACAACCTTCGACATACAGCCCGCAGACCTATTAAAGGATGCCGAAAACGGAGCTCCACACTGTGGGCAGCAGCCCGTGGAGCAGAGAATACTCAATCTCCTGAAAGGCTGTTCCACTCGCGAGCAGGAGGCCGTTTACCAAACCATAAAATATATCCTTCGCAGAAAACGCAAACTGCACAAGTGAACCGCATAACACACCGCACCTCACCCATGAAAAAGCATTTTCCATCAGCCGAAAACCGAAATCCCCCCGCCACCACCGCCCCCCCTATAGCGCGAAATGCGACAGCCCGGCCGCCGGAACAACAGTTCCTGGCGCGATCCGAGTTCGCACAGAAATAACCAGCGATATTGTCTTAACGACAATATCGCTATATAGTCTTAAGGAATGTTTTGTTGTCAGTGCATTATGCTTATAATGTCTTTAGGGCAAGACTATGGACCAGTTACGCATCATTGTGGGCACTAGGATAAGGCATCTGCGCAAACAGGCGGGGTTGACCATCTGTCAGCTCTCGGAAATATCCGGGGTTGACGGCGGGTTCATCAACTGCATAGAAAGAGGCAAAAAAACCCCCAGCCTTAATACGCTCCTTAAGATTACAAATGCGCTCCACGTCAACATTATAAGCGCATTTTCCAATCAGGGCCCAAAGATTGAAGAGCCCTACGATTACCAGGTTTCCAGCCAAATCCGGGCGATCTTGAACGGAAAACCGCACGAAGAAAGGGAAAAATTCCTTGCAGTGCTCAAAACGCTGAAGGACAAGACTATGCTTTCTGCCATCTTCGATATCCTGCGCAAGTCGAACCGCACCCGGGACATCCTTCGGACGGAATAGTGTTCCCCGGACCCGCACGGCATAAACCGCGCCGCCACGGCCGGCAAATTCACTGATTAAACCACACGACAACCGCTCAACCGCACGGAAAGGGGTCATGACCACCAATAGGCTCAAACTTCTTGCCATCGACGACGACACGGAATGCCTCGAGGCGCTTAGCGTGGCCTTGAGGGCAGTGTTCCCGGACGGGGACCTCGCCACGGCCCAGGACGGCAAGAATGGGATACTGGCAGCCCTGGAATCCGACCCCGACATAATCCTGCTGGACGTGGTCATGCCGGAGATGGACGGTTTCGAGACCTGCCGGCGGCTGAAAGAGGACATCCGGCTCAAGGATATTCCGGTGGCGCTCCTGACAGCGATAAAACCGGACAAGGATATATGCGAAAAGGCCATCTCCGCCGGGGCGGGAACTTTCATCTCGAAACCGTTCGAAATGTGGGAACTGGCCATACAGCTCCGAGCTATGCTTAAACTCCGGGACGCTAACCTAGCGCAGCGGCTGGAGAGAGAGCACCTGCAGCGCATGGTCGCCCAACGCACACGGGAGCTCGCGGAACAACTGGAACTCAGAGAAAAGGCTCTTGAGTCATTAAAGGAAAGTGAAGCGCTGTTCAAGGCCGTATTCACGGAAGCCCCACTGGGCATATGCCTGCTTGATGCCGGGACAGGTTTATACCTGCGAGCAAATCCGATGCTCGCCAAGATAGTGGGGCGCGCGCCGGAAGAGCTGGCAGGGGTGGACTGGCGTGCGATAACCCACCCGGACGACGTTCAAGCCCAGCTTGAATATCTGAACAAACTCTCGTCGGGCAGCGGCAGGGTGGCCAGCATGGAGAAACGCTATCTGCGCCCCGACGGCAGCATAGTTTGGGCAAAACTGACCGCCACACTATTGCCGTATTTCGACAACTCCCACCCGCAGCTTCTTGTTATGGTGGAGGACATCAGCACGGGTAAAGCCGCAGAACAGGAAAGAAAACAGCTTGAGGGGCAATTGCGGCAGTCCCAGAAAATGGAGACCGCCGGCAGCCTGGCTGGCAGTATCGCGCACGACTTCAACAATATCCTTTCAGCTATCCTGGCTTACAGCGATTTCCTAATAGCTGGTATGGGAAAAGACGATCCAAAACGCAAAGACGCAGAGGAAATAAAGAATATCAGCCTGCACGCCGCCACGCTAACGCGCCAGCTCCTGGCCTTCAGCCGCAAGCAGGTGCTGCGCCCCAAGACCTTGGACCTAAACCAGGTAATCATAAACATGAAGCCCATGCTCAGGCGCCTGATTGGAGAGAACATAAAACTCACAATGCTCACTTCTCCCGTGCCAGCCTTCCTGAAGGCGGACCCGGGCGGCATGGAGCAGGTCATACTGAACCTCTGCGTTAACGCACGGGATGCCATGCCGAAAGGCGGAAAACTCACCTTAGAGTCCTCCCTCGCCTGTATCGACGCGGAATATATCCAGCGCCATGACACCCTTGCACCCGGCACCTACGTCCGGCTGTCCGTGAGCGACACCGGCCTCGGCATGACCCCGGAAACCAAGGCGCACATATTCGAACCATTCTTCACCACCAAACCGCACGACAAGGGGACCGGCCTGGGACTCTCTACGGTACACGGCATAGTCCGGCAGAGCGGCGGCACCATAGTGGTGTACAGCGAAGAAGGGCGCGGCACCGTTTTTAAGATCTATTTCCCGCAGACGGCCAGCGACTCAGTAGAGCAGGACCGGCAGCGACCGGGCAGCAAGTACCCCGCGGCACACGGCACGGTACTGGTGGTGGACGATGATATCCAGATACGCACTCTCTCCCGGCGCGCTCTGGCGATGGATGGACTTACCATATTCGAAGCTTCCAGCGCCGAAGAAGCCCTGGCCATACTGCACCGCCGCAATGGGAAGATAGACCTGCTGTTGACGGACATGGTGTTGCCCAAAATGACCGGGGTGGAACTCGCCGGGGAACTGGCGCGCCAGTTCGTCGCGCTCAAAATCATCTATATGTCCGGCTATACCGACCACACCGTGCTCACGAACGGGATGCTGCCTGCCGGCATGAATTTCATCCAGAAACCGTTCACGCTCGACCTGCTCATCCAGAAGGTCCGCGAAGCGCTCAGAATGCCTCCTCCGGGGACCTCTGGCCGAACAAAGCGCCATTGATCGAGCGCCTATTGACCCGTGTCATGGGTTCTACAGCCCGCCCGACGGCGGGCCATCATCAGCACCTGTCCCCGCAGTGTACCTTTAGTTACACTCCTACTGTAGCCGGGGGGCTGCGCAGCGGTTGATGGATCTGCGGGGTAATGGGAGGGAAGAAATGCCCGGGAAAATACTTGTGGTCAACGACGGCACACCCATGCCCGATATCCACACTCGGCACGGACTTGATAAAACTTTTCGAGAGAAAAACTAAAGGGGCCCAAAACCTGCTGGTGACCGGCTCCGTGTGAAAGAAGCAGCCCCTTCCCTTCTGCCAGGCATGTATTTTAAAAAACCTTTCCGGCCCGAAAGATTTTCTAGCCAAGGGGGAAAAACACTGCGGGCCGACACGAACACGGGCGGAGCAAGGGCGGCGCGATCCCTCGCCGAAACGCATCACCTAAAAGCAGCCAACGCCTCGTTTATCGCATTCCTGAGCACTGCATCGACATCCCGCGCACGAAGAGAGACCAGCAGTGCGACAGCGCGTCTGAGGCGCAATTCCTTTATCTTCATCACGGCCACGAACTGCTCGTTCTGCGTGCCGGTCTCCAGCCGGTCCAGGAACAACCACTGTTTTTCTTGCGTGACCGGGGGCTTAAGATGCGCCATGCAGACGGCGCGCACGTAGGAATTGCCGTGCGCCACCGCGTTGCTCAGAAGAAAATCCTGCGCGGCCGCGGAATCGCACATCCCGAGCGCACCGGCAACTTCACCGTCGAACCCGGAACCCCAAAGCCACATCAGCGCCCTGACCGCGGCCTCATCTCCTATACCGCCCAAGGTCTTGAGTATCCGCACCGGCGGGTCTTCAGCCAGCGTCTCCCGGCGCTCCTCGAATGCTTCCAGCAACCGCCCTATTGCGGAAGGGTGAAGCACACGCGCCATAATATCCCCGGCCCGGGCGCGCAATTCTGAAGGCGGCGCATGGCGGACTATCTCGAGAAGCGCCTCGAAAACCTGCGCCCCGACTACTGCCTTAAACTCGCGCCACGGCTCGCGGGAGCCAGACACCGCGCGGCACTCGCACGCGGTCCCGGACAATTCCGCCAGCACGGTAAGCTTTTCACGCTCAGTACCGGACTGCAAGCGCGCGCTCAGCCTATCAACATCAGCAGACAGCATCAACGCCCCTTGGCGCCAAAGACCACCTTGAAGTCAACAGGTCCGTCAGTCAGCGTTCGTCCGTTCTTCAGGCACGCCCTGACCTCGGCCCGATGCCGGCCCTCGGCGTAACCACCCCAGTCATACCACCAGTAACCCACAGAATGGCGGCAAGGCCGCCAGTCCCCCTGGTCGATAGATATCTCCACTCGCTCCGCGTCGCCTACGGTTCCAGCACGCAAGGTATAGCCCGGAGCCGTGATTTTTTCAGCGTTTACCGGGTAATCCAGCGTTACCCGTCCGCCGGCATCCCGTGCAGGTGCGGCTAGAGGCATTACCCGCTTATTGCTTATTTTCTTTATCAACTTGCCTATTACCATGTTCTTTTTCCCCCTCGGCCAACCGCCTGCCCCCCAATATACTGCGCAGTACGCCTCTGAGCGCTTGTGGACTGACAGGCTTTTCAATGAACTCTTTCACATTGGGTTCGTTTTTAAGTATGTCCAGCGTGGTCTGGTCTAGCCGGCGGCCGGACACTATCACTATCTGGATATTCGCCGTGTGGTCCGTCTGCAATTCGCGCAGGATCTCATAGCCTCCGGTCTTGGGCAGCATCAGGTCCAGAATGATAAGCGACGGGTGCAGGAGCCTTGCCTTGGCCATGGCCTCCTCCCCGTCCACGGCTTTTTCCACTCTGAAGCCTTCTTTACGGACTATAAAACAGAGGATGTCACAGACCGACTCGTCATCGTCCACGATCAGCACCAATTTTTCTTCCGACTTCACCTCTTGTTGTTTTCCGTTCATCGTGCCCCGCCAGGTATCCCCGATTTCAAACTGCCGATCAACTGATTCATGACACGCCGCCAGCACGTGGCTATGGCCCGGCAATTCTCGCAATTCTAATCATCTTCCGCAGGCTCCGGGCAATCGACTAAAGCCTCCGCCTCCTGTTTCAGCCGCCTAGCCAGCCGCAGCTTCCCGCAGTGGCCCTTAACGCGGGCCAGTTGCGCCGCACGCGCCTGCATAGCGGCGTCTTGCTCTGGGATTTTCGGCATGGCATAGCTACCGCGGCTGCTCCGTCTTCCTGCCGATGACTATATTCATCTCGCGGGAATCCCTTTCATCCGCGGCCATAGCGCGTATCGGCAGCGACATGCCTCCGTCGGGCACGGCGAAGCGCATCGAGAAGGTTCCGTCCGTATTTAGAACCGCCTTGCGGCCGGCCACCGTCACGGAAGCGTCCGGCGCCGTAGTTCCGTACAGGATCAGCTCGCAGTCGGCTACCAGCCAGAATTTCTTTTCCGCCTGGATGCCGCCGGCCTGCGCGGCCATCGAACTGACGCCCCACGAAGCCCCCCTGGAAAACACGGCCCGCAGCATCTCCCAGCGCTGGGCCAGGGATTTGGCCACCTCGCCGGAGCCCTTTCCTATATACTCCACTCCGGAAAGTTGCAGCAGTTTCTCAAAATCTTCGTTTACAGCCATCCACTTCTCGTCCATCACGCCAGAAACGCGGCCGGACGGCAATACCACCGTATTGCTTTTCACTATCCCCACAAACTTTCCGTCCGGCAGCAGCAGGCCAAGCTCGCAGCAATAAGACCGCCCCGGTTCGTGCACGCGCGCGTACCAACTTCCCTCGTCCAGCATAACCGGCGTATCCATATATTCTGGACCACCGCCGGCCCGCGCGGTCATGTCGTGAACGCGCAACACCTGCCGTGAGCTCTCAAAGATATCGAAGCCGTGCGCGCGAACAAGCCGCGTCCGCGAAACCGGAGCTATCTCCCAGTAAACAAAAATCCAGTTAGGGTCCCTGGGCAGCGCCGACGCCATGGTTTCCCCGTATTTCCGCGGAAGCGCTGTCCGGCCTTCATCCGCCAGTTTATCCTTATCATCTAGAGAACCCGATGATGTCATAACCACTCGCTATAAAGCCCTGCAGAAGATGTATGTCGACGCCTTAAGAGACTGTTACCCCTAAATAGTTTCCCGTTCTCCAACGCGGACCGGCTCCCCGCCACTCCGCCGCCATAACACCAACGCCAGAGCCGGAGCATAAATTTGTCCGAACCACACCACCGATTAATATTTTCAAGAAAGCCCGAAGAAATCTTCTCACCCAAGAGCAAATATACACGTTTTAAAACCAAATTGCCTATAGGGGAAAAACAGGTAGAAAATAGGTAGAAGAAATACCTTCTCATCCGAAGACGGGATCAAAGATCCCGAAGGTAGGATACAAGGTTGACGCCTTGGTTCGCCAAGCCCAGCTTGCGACGGATATTGCTGCGGTGTTTATCGACGGTTTGCGTGGAGGCGTTCAGCAGCCCGGAAATTTCCTTGGTGGTCAGGCCCGATTTAACCATATTGGCGACTTCCATCTCTTTTGGCGTCAGCCTAAGGTCGCTCTCGGTCAGCCTGCGGCCGAATGAGGACACCAGCGCGCCCAGGCTCTTCTCAAGCAGGTCCAGCAGTTCGCGCGAAGTCCCGCCCTTCAACCTGATACGCTTTACGATAGGCAGGACGATCTTGTTGATGTTTACGATAACCTCGTCCCTCATCTTGTTCTTTTCGGTTTCCACGGCGTTCATGGCCTCGCGGAAAGCGATGTTCTTCTCCTCGAGACGCCGCTTCTCCACTTCCAGGGCGGCGCAGGTATGCTTCAGGTCCTCTTCCGCTTTCAGCCGCCCGCTGATGTCGCGCTCCACCGAGATTATCAGCCGCTTGCCCCCTATCACCAGCTCCTGCCCGGAGACCCCCGCCGTGAATACCGTACCGTCCTTGCGCTTATGGCGCACGATAAAACTAAAACCGTTCAGACTCCCGCCTTTAGCCGCCATCTCGCGCGCGGCCTTTTCGTCCGCGTTCAGCAGCGACACAGGCTTGCCGATCAGTTCTTCGCGGGAGTAGCCGAACGTCTTTACCGCCATGGCGTTGACATCCCTTATTATCGGGGGACCGGGAGGAGATATCTCAAGCAAAAGTATGGAATCATGTATCTGCCTGAAGAAAGCCCTGTACATCGCCGCGCTCTCATGCAGCGCAGATTCCGCTCTTCTGCGCCCGCCGGCGATCTTGCGCCAGACGCCGCGGCTCCTAGCGATGGCGTATTCGTGGGTATCAAGCACCTCCACCAGGTCGGGCAGGAGGCATTTTTTCACAGGATACGCGCAAAACGCCAGCACCCGGTGCCCGCCGATAACCTCGTCCACCGCCCGTTCATAACCTAGGAACGAGCCCCAGCTCCCGTCGTCCAGCCAGGAGGCATTCCCTGTCACGCGCACACCGGCGTAACCGCCACCCATGCTCCGCGCCTCCGTTTTCATGTACTTTTTTAGCGCCTTGTTCACGTCGAAACGGCCGGAAGCGGTATACCACCGGTCATACGGAAGTATCTCCAACTGGCCGCGCGCTTTGCACTCCGCCAGGTCCGGCACCACGGCGGACAGCGCGCGTTCGGCCTCCTCCGGCCCCAGCGGGGCAGCCGTGATCCAAAGGCAGAACTCATTATTCTTCAGCCCTGCGGCGAAGTAGGGGAGCAGCAGTTCCAGCAAATCGCGTTTGGACTCATAAAAAAGGCAGACGTGCGCCCCCCACCGGAGCGGGCCCAGGATCTTAATACCTGACTGTCTCAAGGGAATCTGTTGGGCGGAAAGTCCGCCGCCGGCGGACTTAGTTTTGAAGTTTTTCTCTGCTTTCATGACGCGCGCGCTCCGCAGTGACCAGCCAAAACGGCTGAAAATTACCGCCGGTACTGCCCGCATGCTGCGTATCGGATGTGTCTAGGGGTAGTGTAGTCAAAACGTCCACATTAGTCAACACGCGGCGGCCCCGGGACGGACAAGGCGAGCTACCGCAGGCAGCGCCGCCAGTCCCGGACGCGCCCGTCAGGCGCTCTCCGGCAGCAATCCGGAGATTATTCCCGGGAGTTCCTTTATGATGTAAGCCCCCTTAAGTATGAAATGCCTGGCCCGGCATTCCGCATAGGCCGAATACTCTGCAGTAGGGTCGGAACTGATCACAACCACCGGGGTATTGTCCAGAGTGGAATTTTTTCGCAATTCCGAGCAGACAAGCACAGCGTCGCCGTCGTCCAGATGATAATCCAGCAGGATACAATCCGGCTGGTACTGCGCGGCCATTCGGACCCCCTCCAGGCAACTGGAGGCAAAATAGGCCTCATATCCGACCAGCACCCTCCGCAACAACCTGTGCCAGAACAGGTCATCGTCAATAACAAGTATTTTGCGTTTAGCCACGTTCGCCCCGCCCCTTTCGGCGCAGCCCCCGTGCGGTAGCACCTACCCCTACCCCTCCCGCCCGCTGAATTTATACCATCTATAAATGGTTGTGTCAATGCCGTCTATAAATTATTGTAAGAACCTGCGATTTGCCCTAAAC
The DNA here is from genome assembly GCA_021789695.1 of bacterium. GTDB lineage: Bacteria > Elusimicrobiota > Elusimicrobia > Elusimicrobiales > UBA9959 > UBA9959. The sequence goes on from JAJYJH010000002.1 coordinate 9,338, forward strand.
TATTACATCTATGAAGAATCTCATCACGAGGGACATCGGACTACGCATAAGGGAATTAAGGAAGAAGAACGGCCTGACCATTGAAGAAGCGGCCCACATGGCAGGCGTCCACCCCAACTACCTGGGCGACGCCGAGCGCGGAAAAAAGAATTTTTCCATAACCACTCTGGAAAAGCTAGCCAGGGTGCTGAGTGTGTCAATCTCGGAGATATTTTCCAGGAAAGCCCCGGCGCACACGGAAAAGCCCTCCCCCGTAGACCCGCGGCTAGTAGCCCTTTTCAAGAGCGCCACACAGGAAGAGCGGGATTTTATAATTCACACAGCCAGCTTCATTACCCGGAACAGATCCCGGGCGAAGTAAGTCTTCTTAGCGTGCGGGCGCATATAAATCCCTAGTTCCGCCACAAAGTGTGAGGCCGGACCAGCCCGGCGCCCCGCCAGCCGCCGGGGGAAGGATAGGCAAGGCCACCAGGCAGAAAGACGTTCTTTAGGAAGATCGCTGCAGGAAAAGACGGTATTTGACTATGCGCTCAAGGGCGTCCAGGTCAGGCGGCTTCGGAAGATAATCGAACGCGCCTTTGCTCAGGCACTCCCGGGCGATCTCCTCGTTGTCGTTACCGCTTATCATCATTATGCCGGTATCCGGCATCTCCAGGGAAAGGGTTTCTAACACCTCTAACCCGTTCTTGCCAGGCATGAAGATATCCAGCAGGATGAGGTCCGGCTTTTTCTCGCGGGCCAGGCGCTCCGCGGCCAGGCCGTCCCCGGCCCTTATCACGAAATATCCGGCGGCCACCAAACTGCGCGAGAGAACGCCCAGCATCCCCTCATCGTCCTCCGCGATAAGTATGGTCGCCGGGCCCTTGACCGAAACGGGGAATTGGGCCGCGGACGGCAGCAGTTTCTCCACGGAGTCGAGCGCGCTGGAAAGGCCGTCTCCCTTGGAGAGGAAGGCGGCGGCGCCGCGCTTTAGGTACGCGCGCCCCTCCTCTGGGTCGTCGTTGCCGGTAAGGACCACGATGGGCACGTCGCTGGAAATCCTGCGTATTTGCTCGAAGACGCCGGAGCCGGTCAGGAAAGGCAGGTCGCGGTCCAGCACCACCAGGTCCGGCCGCTCCGCCCGGAAAACGTTTACGCCGCTGACCCCGTCCGCCGCCGAGATCACCTTGTGGCCGTCGCGCATCAGGAAGACCGTGAGCGCGTCGCGGACTATGCCGTCATCTTCGATTATGAGGACTTTAGCCATTGTTCCCATATGTGATTATAGTAAAAAAGTCCTCCGGTCACACCTCTCTCAGTCCGTCGCGGCGCCTGTCTTTCAGGAAGACGCTGCCGCCCGTGGTCCGGCGCCCTTTTAGGAATTTCTTTATTTCCGCGGCTATATCTACTATCTTGGCGTAATGCCCCAGCCTCCGCCGCTCGTTGGTGACTATGGCTATGGAAAGGGACATCAGCGGGAAGCGTCTCTCGATGCCGGAGCGGTCCGCGGAGGTTATATAGCCACTCTCCGCGTCCCCGGCCCGGTAAAGCCCGGGCGCGCGGGAATCGAACCTTGACGCAACGCGCCCGGCCACGGCCTCGGCCTTATCCGGCGGGCACATCAGCACGAAGTCGTCCCCGCCGATATGCCCCACGAAGAGGTCGTCCAAGGAGAACTCGTTCTGGACCTCGGTAAGCAGCCGCGCCACCGCCCTGATGGCCTCGTCGCCCTTGAGATAGCCGTAGTTGTCGTTGTAGGCCTTGAAGTTGTCAATGTCGATGTAGAAAAAAGCCAGCGGGGCGCCCGAGGCTATGCGCGCGCCGGCCTCCTCCTCTATCGCCGGGCCGCCGGGCAGCAGGGTCAGCGGGTTGGCGGCCAGCAGGCGTCGTGCCCTGCGCGCCGCGGCCTCCACCCTGGCCACCAGCTCGACCGAGTCGAAGGGCTTAGAGACAAAATCGTCCGCGCCTATCCCGAATTCCGCCGCCTTTTCCCCCGGGCTGTTCTCGCCGCTGATCACTATAACTGGGACCACCGCAGTGCGCGGGTTCCTGCGCAGGCTGGCCAGCAGCTCCCTGCCCCCCAGCCCCGGCATATTCAGGTCCAGCAGTATCACGTCGGGCAGTTCGGCCGCTATCCTCTCCAGCGCGGAGAGCCCGTCGTCGGCGGTGCGAACCCTCCAGCCTCTGCCGTTAAGCAGCCGGCACACCACCTCCTGCATCGCCTTGTCGTCGTCCGCAACCAGGATCTTCCCTTCCATACCCCCCCCTACCTGGACCCGCAGCGGTCTATAACCTCGTCCTCCCTCTCCATGAACTCCTCCAACTTGGCCTTCTGGGCCTCGGGAATGGCCGGGGCGTTCGCCTTGTCGTAATAGGAGGACAGCAGGTTGTAGAACTTCTCGCGCACCGAGGGGTCCCTGATCTCGCTTCCCGGATTGCGCGTCAGGCTGCCCATGACAAAGGACGGGGCCTTGAGCTTGGCCGCCCAGTAACGGGCCTTGAGGTCCACAGCCGCGGCGTTTATCTTGTTCATCTGCCTGAAGGCCGCGGCGCAGTTGACGGCGTCGTCGGCAGGAGCGTCCCTGAAATCCCCGGCCGCGGCGAACGAAGAGGATTTGTCCCACTTGGCGCCCGGCAGCGGCGGCAGGCCGGCCAGCTTGGCGGAGGAGGGCGGCTCCCCCCAGTCTATATCCGGCAGCGGCGGCAGGGAGGTGCCGAAGCGGGCGAAAGATCTCACCTCGGCAGTCCCATAAATCCGTCCGCTCCTCGGGTCCACCAACTTCGCCAGCAGCGTCACGTCCTCTCCCGACCTGAATATACTGCCCTGCACCAGGGCCTGCGGCCTGAGGTCGCGAGGCAGCTTCTCCCAGGAAGCAGGCGTCTTGTAGGCGGCGTAGCCGTCCTGATCCAGCACCACCAGGCCTTTGACCGCCGAAAGCCCCGCGGCCGTCTTTTCTCTGGCGAAGCTCGCCTCCTGCCCGGCACCGTCCGCGGCCGAAAAAGGGACTACCGCCAGCCGCGTTATCCCGTTGACGGAGGCCGCCGCGGCCAATCTCCCGGCCAGGGCCCCGTAGCCGGAGGAGGAGGCGCTGCCGGCCGCCGGAAGGGCCGGAAGAACGCTTCCCGCCAAGCTCGCCGCCAGTATCGTTTTTATAAAAAGTTTCATAACTCCCCCTTGCTTAAGTATAAGAAGAGGAGTTAATGTAAACTTCCGGTTATGTTCAGATTTTGCTCAGATCTTCAGGAAGGGACGGCTTTGCCGGGCAAAGGCAGGAAAACGGAGAACTCGGAACCCCGGCCCCCGGCGGTGGAAACCTCTATCCTCCCGCCGTGCTGCCTGGCTATGCCGTACGCCTCGGCCAGGCCCAGGCCGGCCCCTTTTCCCTTCGGCTTGGTCGTGAAGAACGGCTCGAAGAGGTGTTCCGCCACTTCCGGCGGCATGCCCTGCCCATGGTCGGAGACCGACACCTTCACGAACCCGCCCGCCTCGGCGGCGGCCAGGCCGATGGTTCCGCCGGCCGGCATGGCGCCGGCCGCGTTGAGCAGCAGATTGGAGAAGAGCCGCTCCAGACGCTGCGGGTCGCCCTGCACCTCGGGAAGGCCAGGCTCAAAGGACCTCTCTATCCTTATCTCCTGCGGGAGCCCGGCGCCTAACCGCGCCGAAAGCCCCTCCAGCAATGGGGGGAGCTCCACCGTTATTTTCACGGCCGGCTGGCGGCTACTGAACAGGGTGAGCCTTTTCGTCAGAGAGGAGGCCCTGGCTACGGCTTTCCGGATCTCCTCCATGTCGGAGTGCAGCTGGGAGGACGGCTGCAACCCGCGCTGGGACAGCGTGGCATAGCCTTCTATGGCGCCCAGCATATTGTTCATGTCGTGCGCCACACCCCCTGCCAGGCGCGCCAGCGCGTCCATCTTCCGCTCCAGCTCTTTTTCGTCAGGTGCCATGATCGAACCTCATTCCAACTTATAGCCGTGCCCGGTAACGCTGTGTATGCGGGCCGCGACGGCGGGCCCCAGTTTTTTCCTCAGCGAGGAAATGTGGGTCTCCACGGTATGGGGATTGTCGTAGGAGGCCATGTCGTAGCCCCAGACCGTTTCCAGAAGGTACGGCACGCCAAGGACCCGGCCTTTCCTTTCCAGCAGCAGCGCCAGCAGATCGAACTCCTTGCGCGTGAGTTGCACCGGCCTGCCGTCCGCCTTCACGGTCCTGCCCTCCGGGTCCAGTTCTATGCCTTCCTCCTTTATGCCGGAGGACCGGCAGCCGGCGTATCGCCTCAGCACCGCGGAGATCTTGGCCATGAGCACGGGGTAGGCGAAAGGCTTGGGCAGGTAGTCGTCCGCACCGCGCTCATAACCTTCGACTATGTCCTCGTCCCCGGTGCGCGCCCCGGATATCAGTATCACAGGCGTCTGGGCCGTGGCCGGGGAATCCTTCAGCGCCCTGCAGAGAGCGAAGCCGTCCAGCCCCGGCAGGCCGGCGTCGGCCACCACCAAGTCCGGCCGGGAGTCCCGGGCGATGATGAGCGCCTCGCTGCCGTTGTCGGTGAAAACCACAGAGAAATCATGGTTCTCAAGGTAGCGGCGCAGCACCGCCAGCATCTGGCGGTCGTCTTCCACCAGCAGTATCTTTTTCTGTGCCATATGTGTATATGTAATTATATCTTAGAGACCTTCACGATAGAAATGAAGAGGCCGAGCCTTTTCAGCACACCGGAGAACCCGGAGAAGGCCGCCGGCTTGGTAAGATAATTATTGCATCCGGCCTGGTAACAGGCATCCACGTCCCGCGGGGCGTCGGTAGTAGTAAGCAGTATCAATGCCGTCCACCCTGGGCATCCTTTATGCCCAGCGGCAAGTTGTGGTTCATGCGTCCCTCCACCCCGGCAGGCGGACGATCATGGTCGCTCCTCCTGCCGCGTTCCTTTCGGCGAAAATGGTGCCGCCGTGCTTCTCGATGATGCGCTTCGCCGCGGTAAGCCCTATCCCGTCCCCGTTCACCGGCCCTTTGGGGTCCGCGCGATAGAAAAGGGTCCAGATCTTCCCGGCCGCCTCCTCCTCCGTAAGACCAATGCCGTTATCAGCGACGCGATATTCGGCAGAGCCGTCGTCCAGCTTCCCGCCGGTTATCCGCACGCGCAGCGTCTTTTCATGGGAGCGGTACTTCACGGCGTTGTCCAGCAGGTTGCCGAACACCTGGGAAAGCTGGTCTTTGTCGCCAAGACAGGGCGGCAGTTCCCCGGCTTCCGCTTCCGCCCCGGCCTCCCTCAGCTGGTAATTAATAGACCCCAGAAGGGTCTTCACAAGGTCGTTCATGTCGACGCGCTCCTTCCTGAACTCGCCACGGCCTATCCGGGAGACCTTCAACAGAGCGTTGATGAGCGAGTCCATCCTGGCCGCGCTGGTCAGCAGGAAGCCGATCGCCTCCGGCACATTCTTATCCAGGAGCTCGGCAGCAGTCCCGGGGGAGCTCTTCTTTACCGCGGAGGAAATCTCCGCGCAGTATTTCCGGAGGTTCCGCGAAAAGCCCTGTATATTTACCATGGGCCCGCGCAGGTCGTGGGAGGCGACGTACAGGAAGTCCTCCAGTTCCTTGTTCTTGGCGCCCAGCTCCGCGGAATATCGCTTTAGCTCGAACTCGGCCTGTTTTATCCTGGTGATGTCCTGGAGCGTTCCGTGAACCCTTAACGTGCGGCCGTCTTTCACAACAACCTGCCCGACCGTGTGCACCCATTTACGCGCGCCTTTCGCGGTGATTATCTCCAGTTCCAGGTCGTACGGCCTGCCCTGTTCCACGGCTTCCCTGACCGCCTTTTCTATAAGCGGCCTGGACTCCGGAGCGTAATACGCTATCCCGCGCGCCGGAGTTATGGGCGAACCGGCCGGCAAGTCGTGGATTAGGGCGACCTCGTCGCTCCAGGTCCCCGACCCTGTCTCCGGGTCGAAGCTCCAGCTGCCGAGCTGGGCCATATGCTGCGCTTCATTGAGGGCCTGCTCGCTGGCGCGCAACCTCTCCCCGGACAGTTCGCGCTCCGTTATGTCCGTGATTATCTCGAAGTTCAGCCTTCTGCCGCCCACCGATATGGAAGAGGAGCGAACCTCCACCGTTCTCCGCTCACCGCAGGCGAGCCTGTGGTTTAAGACGAAGAAATTCTCCTCCCCGCGCATTATCCGGCCCTGTATCCCGGCGCTTTCCTTTTCTGGAAGTATGTTGATGTCGTTTATCTTCATGGCCCGCAGTTTTTCCGGCGGATAGCCGTAGAAGTCCGAGGCCGCCTTGTTGGCGCGGACTAGGGCCCCGGAAAAAGGGTCCACCAGCAGCATCACGGCGCTGTGTTCCTCGAACATCAGGCGAAACTGTTCCTCGCTCTCGGCCAGCGCCTTTTCGGCCTTCCTGCGCCCGGTGAGGTCGCGGATTATCGCCCACATCCCGGCAAGACGCCCGTCCCTATCCCGGTCCAGCACGCTCAGCAGTTCAACCGGCACCACGGAGCCGTCCTTGCGGATAAATTCCTTCTCGTAGACCCCGGAAGCGCCCTGCCCTATTATCTTCTCCTCCACTATCCGTTTTTCCGCGGCGCGCCACTTTTCCGGAGTGAAGTCGACGTAGCTGAGTTTTTTCAGTTCCCCCAGCGCGTAGCCGGTGAGCTGCTCGAAAGCGGCGTTGCATTCGACTACGCGACCCTTCATGTCCGTATAGACGTAGCTGTCCAGCATCTGCCGGTAAAGCCGCGTGAAGCGCGCCTCGGCCGACATGAGCGTGGAGGCGTATTCCGCCTCTCTGCGCGTCATGATGGAGTAGGTCACGGCGCCGCCGGCGGCGAGCAGGGCCAGCACCAGCGCCAGCAGCAGCGCGGCGCTCCTGCGCAGCTGACCGAACGCCTCCGACAGGTCTATCTTGGAAACGATGAACCAGGGGGAACCTTCTACCGGGCCTGCGTAGGCCAGCACGGGCACCCCCCGGTAATCCCTGCCGCGCAGGACCCCTGTGAACCCGCGCAGGACCGCCGCGGCGGGGAGGTCTTTCTCGGTGACAGGACGGCGGAATCTCAGGGCTGAGCCGGAGCGGTGGCGCAGCTCGTTAAGGAAAAGGACGTCCTTAGCGTCTCTTCTGACCAGCAAGGTCTCCGCCGAGGGGCTGGAGGTGGGCCACTTCCGTATGAGCGGATAGAGGTACAGGGAGGGATCGAGCTTGACGGCCAGGTACAGCTTCCCCGCGCCGCTCTCTGCGGCCAGTACCGCCAGGTAGATGGCCGGCCTGCCGGCCCTGTCCGGCACCAGGTCAGACATCACGACGGCGCGCGGGTCTACGGCCCTGCGCAGCAGGGCCGCGGCCTGCGGGTTCAGCGTCGCCTCTTTCTCCCCGCCCCAGGCCAGCACCCTGCCGTCGGGAGCGGTAAAATAGGCCGAACTGAAACCGCTGTAAAGCACGAAGGAGTCCAGCCGCTCCTTTATAAGCCGGAGCAATCGCTCGTCGTGCGGGGCGGCAAGCAGCCGCCGCAGGTAGATGCGCATCACAGGGCTCTGCGACATCGAGACCAGATGCGCCTTGCGTTCCGACCTCCAGTCGGATATGTCCTGCGCTTTGGATTCGCCGATGACGGTTATCAGGTCGCTCTCCTCCCGTACCGCCGCGGCGCTGTAGCGCAGGTAATAGGCGTAACCGCCGCCGATTATGCCGGCGGAGAACAGCAGGAAGACGGCTAGCAGGCCGCGGCGCTGCGGCGCGGGGCTGTAGCCGCTCCTCGCCGTCACTCAGTTCTTTCCATCCAGCAGTTTTGCCAGCGTATCGGCCAGCTCCTTGAACCTGTACGGCTTCGGCAGCATTGCGTCGAAGCCGCTTTCGCGGTAGTCGGAAAGTTCGGCGTCGTCGGAATAACCGCTGGAAACGATCACCTTGGCCGCCGGGTCAGTCTTGCGCAGCTCCATAACGGCGGCCTTCCCGCCCATACCGCCGGGGATGGTGAGATCCATGATCACCGCGCTGAAAGGCCTGCCCGCGGCCTGCTCTTCCCGGTATCGCCTCACGGCTTCAGCGCCGTCCCGCACTATCTCGTTCTCGTAGCCCAGTTCCATCAGCATCCGGCGCACGGCGTTTATTACGATCTCCTCGTCCTCCAGGACAAGCACCCGCCCCGTACCCCCGGCGGGCTTGCGGGCCGTCTCCCCCGGCGCCGCCAGGCAGCGCCCCATGGCGGGCAGGAACAGCTCGAACCTGGTGCCTTTGCCGGGCTCCGAGGCCAGTTCTATATGGCCGCCGTGGTTCTTCACTACGGACCAGGCCATGAAGAGCCCCAGGCCGTGGCCTTTTTCTTTTGTGGAAAAGTAGGGTTCGAACACATGGGAGAGGTATTCCCCCGGAATGCCGATGCCGGTATCGGAGACGGTTATGCGCACATAAGCGCCTCCCGGCAATACCCCGGGCAGAGGCGCGCCCGCCGGAAGGTTGCGCGCTTCCAGCCTTATGGTCCCGCCGGAAGGCATGGCCTGCAGCCCGTTCATCAGCATATTGTTGACCGCCTGCTTGAGCTGGTTTTCGTCGCCATCCACGCTCCAAAGGCCGGCGGGCACGTCCAGTTCCGCGGCGGCGTTGGCTCCGCGGGTGGCCAGCGTGAAGATATCGGAAAGCATTTTCTCCACGCAGACCTCCTTCTTTATCGGCTTGCCGCCCTTGGAAAAGGCCAGCAGGTTGGTAGTCAGGATCTGGGCGTTGCAGGCGGCCTGCAGCGTGTCCTTGATTATTGCCACGCTTTCAGCGTCCTTCGCGCAACGCACCTCGAGCAGCGAGATATTGCCCATTATTCCCGTCAGCATATTGTTGAAGTCGTGGGCTATGCCGCCGGCCAGCTGCCCGAGCGATTCAACGCGCTGCATAGCGGACATCTCCAGCATCAGTTTCCCCGATTTCTTCCTTTCGGAGACGTCATGAAAGAACACCACGGTGCTGCCCTCGGAGCCGAACAGGAGACGCCGGCTGCTGATCTCCACGGAGAGTCTCTCCCCGTCCATCGCCGTCACCTCTATCTCCATCGGGGGTAAGACGGCGCCCTTGTCCACGGCGGCGATCCTGCCGGCGACGCTCTCCCTGTACTTAGCGGTTATCCGCTCTAGGATGTCGCGGCCCACGTAGTCCTCTTCGCGCAGCGAACGCATAATCTCCATGCCGGACTTGTTGATGTACGTGACCCTGGTGCCTTTGCGCACCACCACGCCGTACGGAGCCGCGTCTATCAGCGTCTGAAAGCGGGCTTCGGAGTTCTTCATGGTAGTTATGTCCGTCCAGGAGCCAATTAGCTCCCCTGGCCGCTCAGGCGTGGCCCTGAACTGGGAGTGTATCCAGGCCACACTCCCGTCCTTGCGTTTTATGCGGAAGTCCTGAGTTGTCGAGCCTGTCCTGAGGATGTCGGCCTTCTCCGCCCGCACCCGTTTCCTGTCCTCCGGGTGGAGCACAGCCGACAGCCAGGCGGGGTCCAGGATCTCTGCCGCTTCATAGCCGGTGATGGCGACCGTGTCGCCGCTGACCCATTCCGGTATGCGCTTCCCGTCGGAAGCTGCGCGCGCCCTGATAAGCATAACCTGCGTGGACTCCATGACGTGGGAGAGCTCCGCCGCGGTGCGTTCCAGCGAGGCCTGGGCCGCGGCCCGCTTTTCCTCGTTCTTCAGCGCGCCAAGGGCCAGCGAAATATCCCCCTGTATCTCGGCCAGCAGCTGCAGTTCCTCCCGGCTGAAGAACTCCTTTTCTGCGGCGTAAAGGCTCAGCACGAAAGGGATCTTGCCGTTGAGAAAAAGCGGAATGGCCGAGGAGGAGGCGTAACCCCGGGCCCTGGCCGCCTCCCGCCAGGGCGCCATACGCGGGTCGGAAGCGATATCCGAACAGACGACTATGCCGCCGCTCTTGAAAGCCGTCCCGGTAGGGCCGTTCCCCTCATCATCGCCGAGCGGGATCTTGATCTTGTCGAGGTAGCCGTCGACGAAGCCGTCCGAGCAGAAAGGGACGAACCTCTTTATATCCGGGTCCAGAGCCCCCACCCAGGCCATGCGCAGCCCCCCGGCCTCAACCGCGATACGGCAGACCTTCCTAAGCAGTTCCCCCGGATCGCTCGCGCGCGCCGCGGCCTGGTTAACCTGAGCCAGCACGTTGTAAATGCGTACGCTTTTCCGGAGATCGGCCTCCGTCCTTTTGAGCTTCCTCTGAAGGCCGGACCTCTCCAGCGCCTTGGAGACGGTGGGGAGCAGATTGTCCAGGAAGGCGGAGTCCTTGACTATGTAGTCCAGCGCCCCGCCCTTCATGGTCTCCACCGCGACCTTCTCTCCGCCCCGGCCGGTGGCTACGATGAAAGGCGGCACCGCAAGGCCCTGCTCCCTTATGCGCGAGACTAAGTCCAGGCCGGTCATGCCCGGAAGAGAATAGTCCAGCACCGCTATTTCCACCGGCCTGCGCCTTACGACCTCCAGGGCCTCCTCGGCCTTTAAGGCGCCGACCATCTCGAGCCCCAGGCCGCTTAGCCTCTGGCGCTCGAGTTCCATCATTCCGGGATCGTCCTCGACTATCAGGAGACATCCTTTCCCGTTATTGTCGTCCGGCATTTTCCCCCTCCCCAAGCAACCGCCCCGGCTGTAACGCTGCACCCTGCCCGCTCACATTATATAAAAATCGGCTGGCTGGCCCCCGTACTCAGGCCTTGGGGCCGTCCAGCGGGAGGAAGAGGCGCACCAGGGCGCCGCCCTCTTCGCCGCGGGCCAGCTCCAATCTTCCACCGTGCCGCGCCGCTATCTGGGAACAGACAAAAAGCCCCAGCCCGGTGCCGCCAGTTTCCTTGCGCGTGGTGCCGAAGGCCTTGATCCCCTCGCTGAGCATCTTTTCGGGGAACCCGGGGCCGTTGTCGGAGATCTCTATCTTCACGCCGTCCGTCTCCGCCGAAGCCGAAAGGCGCACCAGCCCCTTCGCACGGACAAACGAGAGGGCGTTCAGGATGGTGTTTATGAATATGCGCTCCAGATGCACGCGGCTGCCCCTGATTATGGGAAGGGACTGAGGGATGTCCGCCTTTATTTCGGCCCCGGCCTTCCTGGCGGCGTAGCTGGTGAGCATGCAGGCCGATTCCGCCACCTCGCCCAGAGAAACCGGTTCAAAAACGTAATCCTGGCCGCGCACTATGCCCATCGCGTTTATGATCATGGCCTTGGCCAGCCTGGCGGCCTTCAGCGTGCGTTCCAGATCCGCCTTTTCCGGTCCTTCCGCTTCGGCCGCTATTTCGGAGCTGAGCAGAATAACTGAAAGCACGTTGCCGAGGTCGTGCAATACCCCCCCGACAAGAGTCCCCAGCTCGCTGGAGGAGGCGCTTTTTACGAGTGCAGTCTCTTTGGCCTCTATGTCCCTGGAAAGGGCCTCCACCTGCGCGCGTTTGAAGGCCAGCCCCGCCTCGGAGACCTTCCTGGCCTGCGCCGTAGTGAAAACCACCCGGGCCGAGAACGAGACCACGGCTATTTTGGCGGACAGGGCCAGCAGCCCTGCGAGGTCCCAGATGGAGACCGGCCAGCTCAGGACGACCAGGCTTATGGCGCAGAGCACAACCATGCCGGCCGCGTCTTTGGCCCTGGCCATGAGGGCGGCCGCGAACACCGGCAGCAGGTAAAGCACCCAGAAATACGAGTCGCCGCCGCCGGAGTAGACCAGGATGGCCGTTATGGTCCAGAAATTCACCAGCAGTATCAGGTCCACCAGCCAGGTGTTCACCGCCGTGCGGCTGCGCAGCAGGTAATTGAAGACAAGGTTGGAGCCCAATAGTATCAGGAAGCAGTACAGTACGGCGGGATAGACGATCAGCGGGTTCCCCCTGTAAAGCCATGCCAAGGCCACCATGAAGACGGAGAACACGGTCTCGTAGGAACTGCGCGAGAAGGTGGTGACCTGTCCCCTGTCCAATGCGCTGATTATTTTTTTCATATCAGGCCCGGTCCGCCGCCAGAGCCACGGGCGGCCCCTACGCCCCTATGTCCTCGTTCCAGAGTTCAGGGCGCGCCTTTATAAAACCACGCATCAGCTTTTTGCATTCCTCCGAATCCAGGTTTATTAACCTGACGGACTTCCTGGAGTAGCTCTCCGGCCCCTTGAATGTCGCGTTCTCGCCTATCACTACGGTCGGGATCTTGTAGAGCAGTATGGCCCCGGTGCACATGGAGCATGGCGAGAGTGTGGAATAGATGACGCACCTCTTATAGTCGGCGGCTTTCAGACGGCCAGCGTTCTCCAGGCAGTCCATCTCGGCGTGCAGGATGGCGGACCTCTTCTGCACGCGTCTGTTGTGCCCGCGGCCTATTATCCTGCCGTCCTTTACCAGCACCGCGCCTATCGGGATGCCGCCTTCCTTCAGCCCCCTGCGGGCCTCGATGACGGCCTCGGCCAGAAATTTGAGATGCTCAGCCCGCTCCTTCATCCTTCCCCCTTGCCCCGCTATTGCCGGACACCGCGCGTCAGAAGACGCGGCAGAAGATGCATTTCAGATATTCCCCTTCCGGGTAGTCGGCCGCGACCGGGTGGTCGGGCCCTGCCCCGGCCTTCTTGAGGATCTGCACGCGGCGTCCGGTGTTGGAGGCCGCCCCCCTCAATATGAACGAGAACTCCTCCATCGACACCATCCCGCTGCAGGAACAGGTGACGAAGACACCCCCCTCCTCCACCAGCGACAGCGCCAACCGGTTGAAATCGCGGTACTTGAAGATGCCCTTATCGCGCTCCTCGCGGCTCGAGACCAGTTTGTACGGGTCCAGCACGACGAGGCCGTAACGGCGCTTCTGTTCCAGCATCTGCCGCATATAGGTGAACGCGTCGGCGCAGACGGCGTCTACGTTCACTTTGTTGATGTTGGCGTTGCGTTTGGAAAGCGCGCTGGCCTCCGGGTCAAGTTCAACGCAGGTAACCTGCTGCGCCCCGCCGAGCCGGGCCGCGTAGACGCCGAAGCCGCCCGTGTAGGCGCAGATGTCTATCATCCGGCGGCCCGCGGCCAACGACGAGGCGTACAGCCGGTTCTCTCGCTGGTCGCAGAAAAAGCCCGTCTTGTAGCCGGACTTGAGGTCCAGTTCGAACTGGACCCCGTTCTCGGAGATGCGCGTCTTGTGGGACGCCGCGGCCTCCGGCTTTATCGCGAAGCCCTCCATCTCCTGAGTGTAGGAGCTGGCGCGGTGATGAAAAACGGCCTCCGGGAACTGCTTTTTAAAGGCGGCCTGTATGGCCGGCCAGAGACGGTACATGCCCAGCGAATAAAATTCAAGAACGATTTGGTCCTTGTAGATGTCAGCGGTCAGGCCGGGCAGGCCGTCGGCGTAGTCGTGGACGAGCCGGTAGGCGTCGGTGCGCTCCGGCAGCCTCAGCACGCCACGCCGCAGTAAGACCGCCCGTGAGACCTTTTCGTCCAGAAACTTCTCCACGGAAAATTCATCCGGGTTCTCCCGGCTGATTATGCGCAGCGTGATCTGGCTGCGCGGGTTGTAGATGGCCGTGCCGTAGGGATTGCCGTTCTTGTCGTAGACGGCCACCAGCTGGCCGGGCTCGGCCCGGTCGGCCGTATCTATCATCCTTTTAAAAGCGTTGGGCCCCGCCGGGGCGTGCGACAACTTCACCCTCGGAAGTCCGCCCGCCCTAGAGTAAATCTTATCGCCCATAGTCAGAATTATACAAATCCTGGCGCGGCCGTCACGCGCGGACCGGCCACGGCATATCCGCGTAGGCGCCGGCAAGCAGGTCCTCGCGCCTTACGCCCAGCTCCTTCATCAGGGCCCGGGCTTCCCTGCGGCCGGAGGCGGCGGATTCCCGCGGCCTAAGCACGACCTCCAGCTCGATGAAGCGCCCGAGGCCGTTGACCTCGTCGAAATGCACGCGCGCGCGTCCGACGAAACAGACCAGGCGCTTCTTAGCAACGGTCTTTCCCGCTCCCAGCTTCCGGGAAAAGAACCTGAGCGCGGAGGCGCCGTCCGCCACGGGAAGGAGCACGTAGTCCGAGATTTTAGGTCCGCCGGAAACTGGGCGGCGGTAGAAGATGAGCGTGGCGCCGCGCCCGCGCTCGCGGCGCAGCTTCAGCCTTCCGTTGGCGCAACCGAAGAAGGTGTCGGTCTGGAAAAGGAGTTCGCTGGAGGAGGCTAGCTCGAGTCCCCTGCGGAGCTGGGCTTCCCAGTCAGAGGCGCGGGCCTTTACCTCAACGTTCCGGCCCATCAGAACCTGTCCAGGATGAACGGGGCCGCTGTCAGCAGCGCGCCGACCAGCACCGTATAGAGAGTGCCAGAGACGAAGAAGGTGTAGCTCATCAGCGCCACGCCGCAGACCATGCGCGTGACGTCGGCCCGCTCGCGCCCCTGTTTGAGGTAGACAAGCCCGACGAGGGAGAACAGGACGGCGGCTATTACCGAGCCGGCGCTCAGCCCCGACAGCAGCGCGGCGCCTTTCGAACCGCCCTCAGTCCCCTGCAGGCCCGCCATCGTCAGGTTGTCCATCAGACGAACTCCTTGTCGCCGCGCTTGCGCAGGCTGTGGTCCAGCACCTTCTTGCGCAGGCGTATGCTCTTCGGCGTGACCTCGACAAACTCGTCCTCCTCCACGTACTCGATGGCCTGCTCCAGGCTCATCACGACCGGCGGAGTGAGTATTATGGACATGTCGGCGGTGGAGGAGCGCATATTGGTCTGCTTCTTCTCCTTGCACGGGTTGGTGATCAGGTCGTTGGAGCGGCAGTTCTCTCCGACTACCTGGCCGGAGTAGACGTCCTCGCCCGGGCCCACGAACATCCTGCCGTGGTCCTGCAGGCCGTTCAGCGCGTAGCCGGCCGTCTTGCCGGACTCTTTTGCGACGAAGACGCCGTTGCGCTGCGGGCGGGTGAAGGAGCCTTCGGGCATGAAGCCGTGGAAGCTGTGGTGCATCAGGCCGGAGCCTCTGGTAAACGACATAAACTCGCCCTTGAAGCCTATCAGCGCGCGCGAGGAGATTACGTACTCGAAGCGGACCCGGCCATCGGCGTCGGCATGCATGTCCTTCAGCTGCGCGCCACGCGCGCCCAGCGCGTTCATCACCGCCCCCTGGAACTCGCCCGGCGCGTCCAGCAGCAGCAGTTCCACGGGTTCCACCGTAACGCCGTTCTCCTGGTGCGTGATGACGGCCATCTTGGAAACGCAGAGTTCGTAACCCTCGCGGCGCATAGTCTCGATCAGGACGGAGAGGTGCAGCTCGCCGCGGCCGCTGACCTTGAAGCCGCCCTCGCCGGGAATATCCTCCACTTTCAGCCCGACGTTGGTCTGCTGCTCGCGGAACAGGCGCTCGCGGATCTGGGTCGCGGTGACGAACTTGCCTTCGCGGCCGGCGAAAGGCCCGTCGTTGGCGTAGAACTCCATGCTCAGCGTGGGCTGCTCGATCTCAAGCCCTGGCAGCACGCCGGGGGTATCCGGGTCGCTCACGGTATCGCCCACCTCTATGCCCTCCAGGCCGGCCACGGCCACTATGTCCCCGGAACGGGCTTCCTTGATATTAACGCGTTCCAGGCCCTGGTAGCCCATCAGCTGCATGACCTTGCGGAGCTTCGCCTCCGTCTTCGGGGAAGCTATCGAGACCTGCTGGCCGGAGGTTATCCTGCCCTGCGTTATGCGGCCTATGCCTATGCGGCCGGTATAGGAGCTGTAGTCGAGCATCGTGACGAGCATGCGCAGCGGCTGGTCATCGAGATCTAGCGGTCCGGGGACGTGCCTTATGATGGTTTCGAAGAGGAACTTCAGGTCCTTCTCGGGCTTGTGGTAATCGGCGGCGGCCCAGCCGTCGCGGCCTACGGCGTAGACTATCGGGAAGTCGAGCTGCGCGTCGCTGGCGCCAAGTTCCATGAACAGCGCGAAGACCTTGTCGAGCGCGGCGTGCGGGTCGCAGTTGGGGCGGTCGACCTTGTTGATTACGACGATGGGGCGCAGGCCGAGCGCGAGGGACTTCTTAAGGACGAAGCGGGTCTGCGGCATGGGGCCGTCGAGGGCGTCCACGAGCAGCAGCACGCCGTCGACCATCCTGAGCACGCGCTCGACCTCGCTGCCGAAGTCGGCGTGGCCGGGGGTGTCGACGATGTGTATCGTCTTGTCGCCGTAGCGCACCGAGGTGTTCTTGGAAAGTATGGTTATGCCGCGCTCGCGTTCGAGGTCGTTGGAGTCCATGATGCAGATGGCCTCCTCGCCGGCCTTGTCCTTGAAGGCGCCGGTCTGCTTGAGCATGGCGTCGACGAGCGTGGTCTTGCCGTGGTCGACGTGGGCGATGATGGCGATGTTGCGCAGGTCGGGCCTGCGCTTTGCGTTATCCTGTTGCATTTTCTTCAGTGCTCCTTAGATCTTAGTCGCTGCCTGTTTCGCCGCTGGGCAGCCGCCGGTTCGTTACTACGGTTGCCGGACCTCCATGGTTTCCAACTCCCGCGTCCACGAGGCAATCTTGGCCTCGAGGACGCCTATCTTGTCGCCGAGTTCCTTGACCTGTTTGTAGTCGGCGTGAACGGCCGGATCGGACATCCTGGCGGCCAGGCTTTCCACGGTCTTGCGCGAGTAATCTATCTCCTTCCTCAGCTTCTCGGCGTGGCGGGTCTTCTTGCGGGCCTCCGCCTCCTGACGCTTCTTCTCTTCGTAATCCTGCGCCGGGGCCGGCTTCTCGGGCTCCGCGGTCTTTCGTTTCTCCTCCGCCGATTCTCTGGCCAGCTGGTCCTGGCGGTAGTGGAAGTAGTCGTAGTTGCCCGGATAAACCACGGTCCTGCCTCCGTCGACGTGCAACACGGAATCGGCCAGCGCGTTGATGAAATAAACGTCGTGGCTGATGAAGCAAAGCGTCCCCTCGAACTCCTTGAGCGCGGCTATCAGCGCGTCCACGCTGGCCATGTCCAGGTGCGTGGTGGGCTCGTCCATCAGCAGCACGTTCGGCGGGTCCATCAGCAGCTTCACCAGCATCAGGCGGCTCTTCTCGCCGCCGGAGAGCACCTCGGTCCGCTTGTAGACGTCGTCGCCGTGGAACAGGAAGGTGCCAAGCACGGTGCGCACCATCAGTTCGGGATTCATGCGGTCGTTGTCCATGGCCTCCTGCAGCACGGTCTTGCGCGGGTCCAGCATGCCCTCGCGATGCTGCGAGAAGTAGCCGGTCTTCACGTTCAGGCCCAGCGCGCGCTCTCCGGTATCCGGCTCTATCACTCCGGCGAGCATCTTGAGCAGCGTGCTCTTGCCGGCGCCGTTATGGCCGACGAAACACATCTTCCGCCCCCGCTCGAGCGAGAAGTTGAAGTTTTCGTAGACCTTGATATCGGGATGCCCGGGCACCTGATAGGTCTTATTGACGTTCCTGAGTTCCAGCACCTTGGTGGCGGTGCGGGACGGCTGCGGGAAACGGATCTTCACGGTCTTGGTCTCGGCGGGCAGCTCTATGCGCTCCATCTTCTCGAGACGCTTGAGCATGCTCTGCGCGCGGTTGGAGGTGGAGACGCGGGCGCGGTTGCGCGCGACGAAATCCTCCATCTGCGCTATCTGCTCCTGCTGCAGCCGCCAGGCGGAGTAGAGCTTCTGTTTCTCGGCCTCGCGCTGTTCCAGGTAATGCTCGTAGTCGCCGCGATAGACGCGCAGCCTGTGCTCCTGCAGCGAAACAATGGAACGACAGATCTTGTTGATGAAGTCGCGGTCGTGCGAGATGACGAAGATGGCGCCCTGATAACCCTGCAGATAGTCCTCCAGCCACAGCAGCGAGTCCAGGTCCAGGTGGTTGGTCGGCTCGTCGAGGAGCAGCAGGTCCGGCTTCTTCAGCAGCAGTTTCGCCATAGCGACACGCATGGCCCAGCCGCCGGAAAGGGTGTTAACCTGCCGGGTGAAATGCTCCACTCCGAAGCCCAGGCCCATTAGTATGGCCTTGCCCTCGGCCTCGAGGCGCCCGTCAAAATCCTCGGCGCCGTCGAGCACTTCTTCTATGACGGTCCGCCCGGAAAGCGGCGGGTTCTCCTGCGGCAGGTAACCGGCCACCACGCCCTTCTTAAACTGCAGCTCGCCCTCGTCGGCTTCCTCGGCACGCAGCATCATCTTAAAAAGCGTCGACTTGCCGGCGCCGTTGGGGCCGACCAGCGCAAAGCGGTCCCCCTCGTTCACCTGCAGCGAGGCGTCCTCGAAGAGCACCTGTGAGCCGAATGACTTAAAGACGTTGCGCAGGGTTATCATGGGAGCGGACGCCACTAGGGCTATGAAGCAGCTTGATTTTCCGGGGACCAAAGACCGAAGAGACCAGGGGTGCCGGGACTGCTGACGTTATATTTTAGCATTTTATCCCGCCCCATGCCCGCGGCGGCAGGGAGGCCTGCGTCTCCAGCGGCGCGGAGGGACCAGAACTGGGGGGCATCAGCCTATGAGACGGACCTTGTAGCCGGAGGCCTCCAGCTCGGCCCTGATAAATCCCCTTCGGTCGCCCTGCAGTTCCAGCACGCCGTTCTTAACGGTGCCGCCGGCGCCGAGACGCTTCTTGAACTTCTTCAGCAGCTCCTCTTTGCCGGCAGGGTGCATCGGCAGCTTTTCCACCAGAGTGAGGCCGCTGCCTTTGCCGGTGCGCCGGAAGGAGACCCGCACGGGCTCGGTCTGGGTCCGTATGCGCGGCTCCCCTGCCAGCCCTTCGGCGCATTCGCAGGGGGATCTCCCGCAGTCTCGGCAGACAATCCTGCCGTCAGGCCCGGAGGAGTAGACCAGCCTGTCCACATCCATTTACTTCTTCGCCGGCTCAACCGGCGCTCCCTTTTTTACCAGCCTGCGCAGCGTTTCAAGGTCCCGCCGGAAGGCGTGGCTTTTCCTGAAGGCGGAGTAAAGCATGTCGGCCAGTTTCTTGCCGGCCTCCACGTCGGACGGGTAATGCACCCCTCCTATGACCCGGTACAGGGCGGCCTGATCTGCCCGCGCCAGGAACTCCCCGCGCATGGACGGCCTCACATCGGAAAGCACCAGTGCGTAAAGGCGGGAGATCGTGGCGTGGCCGCTTGGATAGGAGAGCCCTCCGACCCTGCCGAGACAGGGGTCTAGGGATTGGTCCTTCCGGAACGGCCTCTCGCGCGCAAAACGCTTCTTGGTGATGTCCGCGGCCGTGTCGGCGTCGTCCCTTATACGTCCCAATATCGCCGCCGCGGCCGGCGGCAACGGTCTGGGGAAGGGGCTGATGTCCCCGAAAAACTCGTCGTAAGTGGCGTATTTCTCCGAGAGCGCCCCCTGGCACTGCTGCGTACTGCGCTTAAGCTCCCAGTCGCGCATGGCCGTCATGTCGGCGCGCTCCTCCGGGGAACCTGCCGCCGGAGGCGGCGGGAAACCGTGGAAACTCTCCTCTTTCGCGGTGATATAATAGGCGGTGTGCTTTATCACCCATTCGCCGCAGCGCAGCGAGGGCTGCAGGAACAGCACGAAGGCCAGGGATAACAGCAGTTTGCTCTGTTTCATGTTCAGATTGTACAAATTGTACAAAAACTGCGCCCGTTCACAGGTGTCCCGCCGAAGCCGGGTACCGGCCGGAGTCAGCTATTCCCCCCCCCTCGCCCAAAAAGATACAATGGTCCAAGATAGGCAGACAGCAGGGAGGACATATGACCACCGCAGCCGGGAGCAGAACCGCCACGAAGATGGACGATTTTAAGATAAGGGACATCGCGTTGGCCGACTGGGGCCGCAAGGAGATAGAAATCGCCGAGAAGGAGATGCCAGGCCTGATGGCCATCCGCGAGAAACATGCGGCGAAAAAGCCGCTCAGGGGGGCGCGCGTGATGGGTTCGCTGCACATGACCACGCAGACCGCCGTGCTGATAGAGACGCTCTCCGCCCTCGGCGCCGAGGTGCGCTGGTGCTCGTGCAACATCTTCTCCACGCAGGACCAGGCCGCCGCGGCCATCGCCAAGGCTGGCATCCCCGTCTTCGCCTGGAAAGGCGAGACGCTCTCCGAGTACTGGTGGTGCACCGAGCGCGCGCTGGACTTCGGCGGCGGCAAGGGCCCAAACCTGATAGTGGACGACGGCGGAGACGCCACGATGATGCTCCACCGCGGCTACGAGGCCGAAAACGACGCGAAGGTCCTTGACAGGAAGACCTCGGGCGAGGACGAACTGGAGCTTAACAGCTGCCTGAAGCAGATCCTGAAGAAGGCCCCTCGACGCTGGCACCAGGCCGCCAAGGACTGGAAGGGCGTCTCCGAGGAGACCACCACCGGTGTGCACCGCCTCTACCAGATGCACGAGGCCGGCAGGCTGATGGTCCCCGCGATCAACGTGAACGATTCCGTGACCAAGTCCAAGTTCGACAACCTCTACGGCTGCCGCGAGTCGCTGGTGGACGGCATAAAGCGCGCCACCGACGTGATGATCGCCGGCAAGGTCGCGGTCGTCTGCGGCTACGGCGACGTGGGCAAGGGCTCGGCCAAGTCGCTGCGCGGCTTCGGCGCGCGCGTGGTCGTCACCGAGATAGACCCGATCTGCGCGCTGCAGGCAGCGATGGAGGGCTTCGAGGTCAAGACCGTCGAGGACACGCTGGGCGAGGGCGACATCTACGTCACCACCACCGGCAACCGCGACATCATCCGCCTCGAGCATATCCTGAAGATGAAGGACCAGGCCATAGTCTGCAACATCGGCCATTTCGACAACGAGATACAGGTGGACGCGCTGAACCGCGCCAAAGGCGTCAAGAAGGTCAATATCAAGCCGCAGGTGGACCGCTACGACCTGCCGAACGGCCGCGCCATCTACCTGCTCGCCGAAGGACGCCTCGTGAACCTGGGCTGCGCGAAGGGCCATCCGTCTTTCGTGATGAGCAACTCCTTCTCCAACCAGACGCTCGCGCAGATAGAGCTCTGGACTAAAAAGATGGATGTGGGCGTATATCGCCTGCCGAAGCATCTCGACGAGGAAGTCGCCCGCCTGCACCTGGAGAAGATCGGCGTAAAACTGACCAAGCTCACGCAGGCGCAGGCCGACTACATCGGCGTGAAGACGCAAGGCCCGTACAAGCCGGACCACTACCGCTACTGAGCCAGACGGACCAGCGAAAGCCCGGGGCAGCTCCCGGGCTTTTTGCTTTAACGATGAAATTCGAACAGTTCCATCCCACCACCAGACGCCTCATGCTGGCCCGGGCCTTCCGCAGCGTGGGCCAGGGCGCCCTGGTCGTAGACCTGGCGCTCTACCTGCACTCCCTGGGCTGGAGCGGCTTCAGGATAGGCCTGACGCTGAGCGCGGCCGGCCTCTTCGGCGCAGCGGTCAGCCTGAGCGCAGGGGTGCTGAGCGACAGGCTGCGCAGGCGCCCGTTCCTGCTGTTTTACGAGGTCCTTACGCTGGTCTGCGCCATGGCGGCCTTTCTGGTCCACGGCGGCCCGCTGCTGGCGGCCGCCGTGGTGCTGGGCGGCTTCGGCCGGGGCGCCAACGGCGCGGCCGGCCCCTTTTCCCCGGTGGAGCAGGCCTGGCTCGCCGAGGAAGTCCCCGCCGCGAGGCGCGCCGGGGTCTACAGCCTCAACACGGCCATGGGCTTTTTCGGCATGGGGCTGGGCTCGCTGCTGGCCATGCTCCCCTCCCTGCCCGGCCCGTTCGGCGGGAACAGCGGCTACAGGCTGCTCTTCCTGGCCGCGGCGGCGGCCACGCTGGCGAACCTTTCCATGCTCTTCAACGCCTCGGAAAGGCACGACGGCAGGACGCCGCGCGGCGCGAAGAACGGGACTGGGGACGCCCCTATCCGGAGCCGCGAGAACAAGATGCTCACAGGGCTCGCGCTGCTGAACTCACTGAACGGCCTGGCCGTGGGGCTGACGGGGCCGCTGATCTCCTACTGGTTCGCCCGGCGCTTTCACGCGGGGCCCGAGACCATCGCCCCGGTAATGGCAGCGGGGTTCCTGGTGACGGGCGGGGCCGCGCTGCTCTCCGGCAAGCTCAGCGAGCGCATCGGCATAGTCTCCTCCGTGGTCTGGGCCAGGGGCCTGGGCCTCGTCCTGCTGCTGGCTCTGCCGCTGGCCCACACTTTCACGCTGGCCGCGGCCGCCTATATCCTGCGTTCTGCGCTCAACCGCGGCTCGGTGGGCGCGAGGCAGGCCCTGACCGTCGGGCTGGTGCGCGACGAGCGCCGCGGCCTGGCCACCAGCCTTAACGCCGTCTCCATGCAGCTGCCGCAGTCGCTAGGGCCCAGCGCGGCCGGCTTTCTGTTCGGCGCCGGCGAGCTGGAGCTGCCGTTCTTCGCCGGGGCCGTTTTCCAGGGCGCCTACCTGGCCGCCTATGCGTGGTTCTTCCGAGGCCACAACAAGCCGCGGGACGAATCCACCGAAGCCGCGGCCTGACGGCGGCCCGGAGCGGATTTGGTATCATATCCGGGGGATATGAAACTCACCTTCCTGACGATAAACGCGCATAAGGGTTTTTCCGCTCTGAATCGCCGCTTCGCGTTGCCGGAGCTGCGCGAGGCCGTGTACGCCGCCGGAGCCGACATCATCTTCATGCAGGAGGTGGTAGGCCAGAGCCTTCACCACGCGAAGAGATACTTCGACTGGCCTGAGAAGCCCCAGCACGAGTACATGGCGGAACTCTCCGGCTTCCACCACGCCTACGGCAGGAACGCCGCCTATACGACCGGCCACCACGGCAACGCCATACTGTCGCGTTTCCCTATCCTCAGGTCCGAAAAGGTGGATATCTCCACCAACCGCCTGGAGAAGCGGGGCTTACTATACGCCAGGATAAAGCTGCCGGAGGAGAAGCCGCCGCTGCACTGTGTCTGCGTGCACCTTGGCCTGCTCTGCGTCTCGCGCGCCAAGCAGTTCCGCAAGATACGCGATTTCATCCTTCGGGAGGTGCCGGACGGAGAACCGGTGATTGTGGCCGGCGACTTCAACGAATGGCGCAAGCGCAGGCACGATCTGCTCGAAACCGAGCTGATGATGAAGGACGCCGGACTCTCCCTGCACGGGCGCAAGTTGAGGACCTTTCCGGCCGCCCTGCCGGCGCTGCCGCTGGACCGCGTCTACCTGCGCGGCTTCAGGGTACTCAAGGCACAGGTGCTCAGCAAAGGACTCTGGAAAGACCTTTCCGACCACGCCGCCTTCCTGGCGGAGGCAGAATACGACTGGCCCGCAAGCGGCGGGCCAAAACGCAAAGCGGATACATCAGCGCGGGACCGCTCAGGAAGCCGGTAAACTCCGGCGGGCCCCTGGACTAAGGAGACCACATGAAAAGCAACGAGATAGACTACAAGCTGTACGGCGGCGACATCCAGGTCCTGGAAGTGGAACTGGACCCGGGCGAGACCGTAGTGGCGGAAGCGGGTGTCATGAACTGGATAGAGGACGGAATCTCCTTCGAGGCCCGCTTGGGGGACGGCTCTCATCCGGGGAACGGTTTCTTCGACGACCTGCTGTCTGCCGGCAAGCGCGCGTTCTCGGGCTCGTCGCTGTTCCTGACCCATTTCACCAACGCCGGGCAGGGCAAAAGCAAGGCGGCCTTCGCAGCCCCCTATCCCGGCAAGATAATGCCGCTTAACCTCGCTCAGCTGGGCGGCAGCGTGCTGTGCCAGAAAAGCGCCTTCCTTTGCGCCGCGGCCGGCACCGAGATCAGCGTCGCCTTCACCCAGCACTTCGGGGCCGGGTTCTTCGGCGGCGAAGGTTTCATACTGGAGAAGCTCTCCGGGGACGGGCTGGCTTTCGTGCACGCCGGCGGCACCGTGATAGAACGCCAGCTCAACGGCGAGACCCTGCGCGTGGATACCGGCTGCATAGTGGGCTTCACGCCAGGCATAGATTACAGCATACAAAGGTCCGGCGGGCTAAAGTCCATGCTGTTCGCGGGCGAGGGCCTGTTCCTGGCGACGCTGCGCGGAACCGGCACGGTCTACTTGCAGACCATGCCCTTCTCGCGCCTGGCCGACCGCATCCTGGCGGCGGCGCCGAAAGCGGGCGGCAAGAGCGTGGGAGAGAGTTCGGTGCTGGGCGGCCTTGGCGGCCTGCTCGGCGGAAACTGACCAGCCGGACGGGCTTGCCCGCTTGCGGCCCCGGGCGCTGCTCCGGGGCCGTCTTTTTTGGGATAATATGAGCATGACGCTGCCGATACAGCGGAGCGCGGAACGGATACTAAAGGCCGCCGCGAAAAGCCGCCGCCTGATAATCTCCTCCCCTCCGGGCTCTGGCAAATCCACCAAGGTCCCGCAGCTGCTGCTCGACGGCCTGAAGCTGCCGGGCCGCATAGCCGTACTGGAGCCGCGGCGGCTGGCCGCCCGCATGCTGGCCGACCGCGTGGCCAAGGAACGCGGCGGGACGGCCGGCGGCGAAGTAGGCTGCCGGGTCCGTTTCGAGGACAGAACAGGGCCGAAGACCAGGATTATCTTCGAGACCGAGGGGATCCTGCTGCGCGAGCTGGTGAGCGATCCGCAGCTTAAAAGATATTCTGCGGTGGTGCTGGACGAGTTCCACGAGCGCCACATACACGGAGATATAACACTGGCCGCTTGCCTGGCCCTGCAGGCGGGCCCCAGGCCGGACCTGCTGGTGGTTGTGATGTCGGCTACGCTCGACGAAAAGAAACTAGCCTCCTACCTGGCCCCCTGCGAGACCGTGCTGGCCGAGGGCCGCGCCTACCCGGTGACAGTGGCTTACTGCGGCCCGGAAACCGCGCGCCTGCCTGTCTGGGAAGCCGCGGCCAGGACCTGCGCCCAGGTGGCCAGCCAGGTCGGCGCGGGGCACACCCTTGTCTTCATGCCGGGCGCCTACGAGATAGGACGCACCGTTTCCGAGCTGGCCAAGGACCAGCGCTTTTCCGGTTTCTCTGTGCTGCCGCTGCACGGAGAGATGCCGGCCAAGGACCAGGACTCGGCGGTGGCCCCGTCGGAAAGACGCAAGATAATAATCTCCACCAACATAGCCGAGACCTCGCTGACCATAGACGGGATAACAGCCGTCGTGGACAGCGGGCTGGCCCGGGTGGCGCGCTACGACGGCGTCCGCGGCATCAACACACTGTTCATGGAGAAGATCCCCGCGGCCTCGGCCGAACAGCGCGCCGGTCGAGCCGGACGCACGGCCCCAGGAGTCTGCGCCAGGCTCTGGACCGAGCGCGACAACCCCGGGCGCCCGGCCGCGCTGGCGCCGGAGATCCTGCGCCTGGACATCAGCGAGGCGCTGCTGACGCTCAAGGCCTGCGGTTTTTCCGGCTTCGGAGCCCTGCGCTGGCTGGACCCGCCGGCAGAAGCCGACGCGGAACGCGCCGAACGGCTGCTAAGGGAACTGGAGGCCGCGGACGGCCGGGGGCGCCTCACCGACGAGGGACGCAGGATGGCAGACTACCCGCTGCATCCCCGCTACTCCCGCATGATGGTGGAGGGCGCGCGCCTTGGCTGCGTACGGGAATGCGCGCTGATAGCCGCCGCCGCCCAGAGCAGAGGCGTCTGGCTGGATGAGGCAGCCAGGCACGAGGCCGGAGCCGAGGCCCGCTCCGACCTGGCCGCCGTAGCGCTCGCCCTGGAACGCTGCGCGGACTCGGATTTTGACTATTTCGCCTGCCAGAAGGCAGGGCTGAGGCAGAACGCGGCCCGCGACGCCTGGCGGCTCGCCGGCCGCCTCTCCGGCGGGGCCCCGCCCTCCGGGCCCAAGGGCCTGGAGCTGGCCTCCAAGTGCTTCCTGCGCGCCTTCCCGGACCGCGTCGGCGCGCGCTTTTCCTCCGGCGGCCGCTACGAGCTTCCTGGCGGCAGGCGCGCCCAGCTGTCGGCCTCGAGCGCGGCCTCCGGAGCCGGGCTCATCTGCGCCGGAGAAGCCCTGGAGAGGATGCGCAAGGGCGGCGCCGAAATAGAGCTCTCATTCGCGGCGGAGATCAGGGAGGAGTGGCTGCGTGAGGCCTTTCCGCAGCAGCTGGAAACCGTCTCGCGGACGGCGCTGGACGCCGTGATGCGCACGCCGGTCACCGAAACGCTGACGCTTTACCGCGGCCTGGTGGTCCGGCGCGAAATGGCGGCCGCTAAGCCGGCCAAGGATTCCTCCGAGCTCATCGCGGACGAATTCATAAACGGCGGCCAGAAGCTCCAGCACTGGGACGAGGAGGTGGAGGACTGGCTGGCCCGCGTGGATTTCCTGGCCAGGGCCTGTCCGGACTTCGGTCTGGAGCCGCTCTCCGAGGAGGACCGGGACCTTATCATCCACGACATCTGCTCCGGCGCGCGCAGCGTCTCTGAGGCGAGGACCCGTCTTGTACTGCCGGCCCTGCAGGAGTGGTACGGTCGGGAGAAAGTGCGCCTGCTGGACAGGCACGCACCGGCCCGGCTGGAGATGCCGGGAGGCAGGCGCGCCCAGATCCGCTACCCCAAGAACGGCGAGCCCTACCTGGAGGCCAAGATACAGGACCTCTTCCCGCTCACCGACACGCCGCGGATAGCGGCCGGGCGCGTGCCGCTGGTAATCCACATACTCGCGCCATCCATGCGCCCTGTGCAGGTGACCAAGGACCTGAAGAGTTTCTGGGCCGAAAGCTATCCTAAGTTGAAGCCGGCCCTGGCGCGCCGCTATCCTAAACACAAATGGCTTTGACGGAAGGCCAGCCTAGGCGGCGCATCAAACCTGTCTGGAGGAGAGAAGGAACGCCAGCAGCAGCTGCGCAAGCAGCGCCGGCACGCAGGAGAGCGAAAAGAGGCGCTGCTTGCGCACTACGGCCCGGGCCGTCACGGCTATATGTCCCACTATGTCCTCGTAGTACGGCGTAGCCGTCACGCCGCCGCCAAGATATCGGTCCAGTTGGTTCACCAGTTCCATGTGCGGGCGGCTGGCCAGGTCCCGCGCAGAGATCAGGGAATCTGCGCCGTCCTGGTCCAGGCGATGGTCCCGCAGAGGAGCCCTGGCCACCGTTTCCACGAACGGCGAGACGGCGAAAAGGCAAATCACCAGGACTACGGCCATGAGAAAAACTATCGCCGTGGCGATGAGACCGAAGGCGGAGTCCAACCGCAGCAGAGCTATCTCCAGCAGGGAAAAGAAAGCCAGTGCGCCCAGCTTGAAGTCAGCGATAACGGCCGCGCGCCGCATATTATCGTGTATAGTCCAGAGCCTTCTTTCCGGCTCCGGGTTAAGGTGGGAAGATACGCTCATCGTGCCCCCTGAAAACCGCCTTTTC
This sequence comes from bacterium, assembly GCA_021789695.1. Classification (GTDB taxonomy): domain Bacteria; phylum Elusimicrobiota; class Elusimicrobia; order Elusimicrobiales; family UBA9959; genus UBA9959. Next base: position 36,435 of record JAJYJH010000002.1, read on the forward strand.
CGGCCGCGCCGGCATAGTGACTCCGGCTATTTTGTAGCAAAAGCCGTAAGATTTTACAACATCTCCAAAAGCAAGAGGCACGCTTTTACGGGATCCTTGACCCGGCCATGAACGGCGCGAGTCGGCGCTGGATAGCGACAGGCCGTAATAGCCGGTATCGGCGCTCTTCCGCAAACCGCCGCGGCCGCCCGGATTGACCGGATGATACGTCCGCGGTTTTATCGGGTAAGAAGGCGGGGACCCGCCGGATCAGAAGAAGCTGCGCTTGAAGGTCAGGTTGGCCTCGCCGCCGCGCAGCACGTAGTGGATGTCGCCGGCGGTCTCGCAGGCGTCGCACGGCGCTCGGTTTTTCAGGACCTGTGGCCGTTCACCAGCACGCTGATGTGCCCGTTCTCTTCTAGGACAGCCGCGCGCACATGCAGCGGGTCGCTCACGCCGCTGTCGCGCAGGGCGGCCATCAGCGCGTCCATCGTGACCCGCTCCCTGTTCATGTTGGAGGAGAGGATCCTGCCGTCGTGTATCAGCAACACCGGCTCGCTTTCGAGCAGCCTGCGCAGCCTCTTGGAACGGAAGCTAAGCAGGTTTATAAGCCAGTTGATAACAAGTATGGCCACGGCCCCCACAAGGCCGCCGCCTATGGAGTTGTCGTTGCCGATAACGGCGTTCTGCACCACGTTGGCGATGATGAGAAGGAACACGAGGTCGGAAGGGGTCATCTGCGCCACCTGTCGTTTGGCGAAGATGCGGACGCTCAGGTACAGAAAAATGTAGATGATGGCCGACCGCAGCAGTTTCTCGCTGATCGACACATCCGGAACGAACAGGTGCCACATACCGCCTCCTTCCGGCCGGCGCAAGACCGGATGGTACATTCTAACAAAAAGACGCCCGTTGCGGAGCCGCCGCCCCGAAGCGCTAATTTTGTACGATTATACAGGGCCGGCGTTACCTGAGCGGCCTGGAATACGGGATGGACCAGCCACAAAAACCCCAAGACCACGGCGGCGGCCTGAGCAGAAGGACAGCGCGCTTGCTGCTTATACTGTGCTCCGGAGCGGTCCTTTTCTTCCTCGGCGCCCGCTCCTCAGGCTACAGCGTGAAATACATCCTGCTGCGCGTCCCTGTCATTTTCGTCCCTATCGCGGCGTACCTGCTGCTCAACGAACTTATGCGCCGAAACCTACTGAGAAGCGCCGCCCCGGCGCGCCGGGACGAAAAGCCCGGCACGGACTCCGGGAAACCACAGGCCGGGGGCCCGCGCTGAAATTCATCGTTCCGCGCGCCGTCCGGCCAAGAGGCCGCCGCAGCCGGCTGACGCAGATACGCGGCTAAGGGGACTGCTCCACGGCAGACAGGCCCCGGACCTCAGAGAGCAGGCGCCGCCGCGGCGCCACTTTCCCGGCGTGATTGACCAGGGCCTTCCTGAAGGAGAAGTTTATCTCCAGCGGGCCGGGCCGGAATGCCGCGGCCTAGCGCGGGCTCACGCGTTAGACCGGGAAGAACGCGGCCGGCCATGCGGGGCCGGCCTTAGCTATGTGGTTACGTCCAGGCTCCGCCCTACCGGGCGTCCGGGGCGGAGATGTTCACCGTCACGAAAAAAGAATCCACTGCCTGGCCGGGGTTTTCCCAGGAGCGCCTCAGCCGCAGAAGCAGTTTTACCGACCCAGGCGCTTTAGCCGAGAATGTCAGTTCCCTGAGACCTCCGGCGCCTACGACACCGCCGCCCTGCCGGGCCGGCACATATTCATCCTTTACCGCGCTCAGGTACTGCGACGTATCCCCCGTCTGCTCCCAGCGATAGCCGGTGGTCGGGTTCTCCGGCAGCGATACCAGGAAGGTCTCCCCGACTTTCAAAGCCAGTTGCCTGGCGTCGTCGTTCTTAGTTACCGTCAGCATCGGCTCTCCTTTGGCGGCGGGAACCGCCGCGGGCGCCTGGCGGGGCCGGAGGCCCCCGCAAGCCGACAGCGCGGCCCCCAGCAGAAGCGGCGTCCCGCAAATTATCCAGAAGGACCTTTTCATAGTTTTTCTCCTAACACCTCCCGTCGCACCGGAAGGTCCGTATTAGACTATACCAAACAAAAAGGCCCGGGAGGAACGCCGGGGGCGCGGGAGAGAGTAGCCGTTCGAGCGGGGGAACTTCCCTGGCCGCGGCGGAAGAGACGGCCAAAGGCGCCGCTTCCAGCGGAATGGCATTTCTTTGTATTATTAACCAGGAGCGGAGCCTGCGCGTTTTTAAGGACACTGAAAACGCGCAGCCAGAATTATTTACTCGCGCGGTTAAGGACCGGAGATAAAAAGATGAAAGAACTCAACTGGCGTCTGCTGCTGCTGGGCGGGGTGTTGTGCGCCGTGGCGGCCGCAGCGACCCCCTACGTTACGCTGAAGCTCGGACAGAGCGTTGACCTGACGATGGGCGGCATGTTCCTGGCCGCCGCGCTGCTGGGCAAGCGCATGCAGGGCCAGGAACTGGCCATAGAGCTCAACATCATCCAGGCCATGATCGGCCTGGTCTCCAGCATCGCCTTCATGGTCGTGATCCTCGCCGCGTTCTACTATATCCAGAACGTTTTCGGCCGGAACATCGGCTTCAATCTGACGACCTGGCAGATGTTCATCTGGCTGTTCATTTCGGCCAACCTCGGCGTGTTCATGGGGGTTTTTCCGAGGAGTTCCATCCTGAAGGACCACTCCATCCCCTGGCCCGGCAGCAAGGCGACGCTTAGCGTGGCGCAGACGCTGACCGACCCAAAGGCCTCCGTCTCCACCAAGCGCCGCCGCGACGTGCTGCTGATCAGCACCGGAGTGGCAGGCTTCCTCACCTTCCTGCGCGACGGCCTCGGAGTACTTCAGCCCATAGTCGCCAATCCCGCCCTGGACATAGCGCTAGGCCCAGAGTTCGCCGCCTTCGGCATAGGTATGCTGGTGCCGCTCTCCGTAGGCCTCTCCTCCCTGTTCGGCACCTGGATAGTGGCCGCCTTCGGCGAGACCGTGGCCAAATATTCCGCCCTCTCCGGAGTGGCGCAGGCGAATTTCTCCAACTGCCTCAGCACGCTCAACTCGGTCGGCGCCCTCGCCGGCGCGCCGAAGGAGCAGGCGATGAGCTTCCTCGCCTCCTCCTGCGGCCAAGCCTCCGAGTACCTGGGCGCCGCCTCGCATTTTAAGTACGTGGTACAGTGGATGATGTGGCCCGCCACGGCCATGATGATAGCCGCCGCGCTGACCAGCGTAATCATCCCTATCATCCAGCACTTCCTGCACAAGGACAAGGACGAGGGCAAGTTCGAGAAGCACGAGTTCAAGTCGCTGGCCGACGAGGAGATACCACTCTGGTGGACCGCCACCGGCATCACCGTCTGCGTGACGCTGACCGTCTGGCTGACCAGCAAGTGGTTCAACATGCCATGGGAAGAGGTATTGCTGGCCGTGGCGATACAGCCGCTGCTGATAGTCGCCGGCCTGCGCGTGCTGGGCATTACCGGCTCCGGCCCGGTCTCGCTGATGGCCAACGCCACCCAGTTCCTGTTCGGCCTGCTGTGGCCCGCGCAGATCCGTTCCAACCTGACCGCGGCCTACGTCAGCGCCAACCCGCAGGCCACGTCGGAGAACGTCGTGCCGTCCTTCTGGGTGGCGCAGCGCCTGGGCGGCAAGTTCAAAACGCTGATTCTGGCGCAGCTTATCGTGATCCCGATAGGCGCCATCCTGACGCCGTTCATGTTCACGATGCTGGAGAAAACCTACGGCATAGGTTTGAACCCCGGCCAGCTGGCCGCGCCCACCGGCCTCAAGATAGCCACGCTGGCCATCGTGATGGAGAAGGGGCTCTCCTACCTGCCGCACGGCGCGCTGACGGCCTCCGCCGTAGCCATAATCATAGGCATCCTCTGCGAGGTCCTGCTGGCTTTCAAGAAGACCGACGAGAAGGGCCACGAGGTCAGCCGCTTCTGGTTCGTACCGATACCGGCTGCCGTGGGCTTCGCGCTGATCCTGCCGGCCTCGCTGAACATCGGCACGGCCATCGGCAGCGTGATCTCGGCCGTCTGGAACAAGTTCTCGCCCGACGAGGGCGGCTCGTTCGACCTGTACGCCACCCCGCTGGCTTCCGGCCTGGTGGCCGGCGAGGCCATAATCGGCTCGATACTGATGCCGGCCCTGGCCGCGGCCATGCAATTCTTCAACCACTGACGCTGGCCGCAGTATAACCGCGCGCCCCGGGCAGCAAAGTCTAGAGCGGGAGAACCGCCCGGTTCCGCGCGGAGTTGCGGCGTCTGCGCGGTATCCTCGCGCGCGAGCGTAAGTAGCACCGCGGCAGGATAGCCCTCTTCTACAAGGCCATCTCTACCAACGACCTCCGCCAGGTGGGCGAGGATATGTACCGCCACTTCTTCCGGGAATTCGGCGTTTGCCGCGGCGACATCGCAATCCCAGCGGATTGCGACGAACGCGCCTTCTACGACGTCACCGGCCCGGATCCCAAGGCGCCGCTCCCCTCCGAGGCCGGGTTGCAGAAGCTGTCCGAAAAACACAGGGGATACCTCAACAGCCGAGTAGCAGATCTTCATCGGGTATATCCGCGGCGAGGAGGCCGAAATGAGAGCATCCGGCCTGGTGGAGAAAAGCCTGCTGGAATGTATGCTCGCCAGGAAGCCGCGGATAGTCAACTACGTCTTCGCCAACTTGACGCCGGCGGAGCAGAAGAAGGCCCGGACCCGGAAGACCAGGGCCTGGGTGAATCTGGCGGTGCTGCATCCCGACAACGGCAAACTGATGGCCAGGACGAACATATCCTTCGGGACCAGGAAGAAGTGCACCGCCGCGCGGCTGGCCGACGAGCTGGGACCGTTAGAGAACCCGTTGCGGCGCCGCATCCTGCACACCGGAGATTTCAGGCGCGTGAAGTACCTCTCGGAGTGCGACAACCGCTGCTCCCGCCTGGCCCCCGCCGGCGCGGTAAGAACTAAAAGATCCGCTTAACGGCGGGGCTGCCCGGCGGAGGCGGCGCGCTGCTGGGCGTGCGCGACATAGCCCTGAAGGTAGGCAGTGATGTTCTCGAAGTGAGGATCGCTGTAGCCGAACTGCAAGGCTTCCGAGGCGGCCTGATCCACGCTCCAGCCCTGCACCGTCACGCGGTAGGCCGCCACCACGGCTCCGGTCCGGTCGTGACCGAGTTTGCAGTGCACGAGCACCGGCTGCTTCGACGGGTCATTGATCACCGCCAGCGCCTGGTCTATCTGGTCGTAAGAAGGGGACTGCTGAGTGCCCATCAGCATCGGCGCGAATCCAATCCCGTCGTCCGAAGCCCACTGCGACTCGGCGGGATTATTGTCGTTGAGTTTAAGGATGGTCTTAATCCCGTAGCTCTTAAGCTGATCCATACCGGCCTGCGTAGGCTGGCCAGAACGGTAAAGCGCGTCGCTGACCTTGGCGAAGTTGGGGAGCGGGGAGGCCTTGCGTGCCGCGGCGTCTCCGGCCGGGACCGGGGCGCGGACACCCGGAACGGCCGAGGCGCCGGCCGGCCCCATGGAAGCCGCCGAAAAGCCGTCCAGCACGGCTCCAGCCCTGAGGGTCTCCATTGTACACGCCGACGCCCTCGCAGGCCCGGCCATGAAAGCCCAGGCCGAGATCGCCGCCGCGGAGAATATCAATTTTAAAGTTCTGGCTATCATGGCTCCTCCGAATAAAAAAAAGGGGAGCTGGCGCGACTGCCGCCGCTTCCCCTGGGAACGCCGGATTCCGGTCCGGCGGTGGATGCTCCCCGGCCTATTCCGGGGATTACAAGGTCTGCGGCTATACTTTAGCTGACGAAGGTCAACCGGCCAAGGGCCGCAGGACCTACCAGCACGTAGGACTAAAGTCCCGGGCGGGGAAAAAGCTACTCGTACCTTAAAGCGGCAATGGGAGAAAACAGCGAAGCCTTGCGGGCCGGCCACAGGCCGAAAATTATCCCCGCTCCGGCAGAGAAGCCGAAGGACAGCAGGACGGCGGGCAATGTCACAGCGACCGCCCAGCCGGCGAAAATGGAAAGGGCTTCTGAAGCCAGCCAGCCCAGGGTTATCCCCGCCGCCCCTCCCATGACCGAAAGCAGCAGAGTCTCTATCAGGAACTGGGCCATTATGGCCCGCCTGGAGGCCCCCACCGCCTTTCGCAGGCCTATCTCGTGCGTGCGCTCGTTCACGGACACCAGCATTATGTTCATGATGCCTATGCCCCCGATGACCAGGGAAATAGCGGCTATGACCCCAAGCAGGAGGGACATAGTCCTGGCCGTCCCGGAGACGATGTTCTGGAACTCGGCGTTGTCGCGTATCCGGAAATCGTCGTCCTGGTAGGAGTTAAGGCGGCGGCGCTTGCGCATGAACTTCTCCAGCCTGTCCATGACCGCGGGGATGATCTCCGGAGAGGCGCACTGGATGGCCATCTCATGCAGATATTTCACTCCCAGGACCCTCGTCATGGCGGTATTGATGGGGACAAAGATGAGATTATCCTGGTCCCCGCCTCCCCCCCCGCCCCTGAGCGGCAGCACGCCTATCACCCGGAACGCAACCTTGTTTATCTTTATCGTCTGCTCCAGCGGGTTTTCATCCCCGAACAGGTCCTGCACCACTTCGGCCCCCAGCACGGCCACGCGTTCCCTGTCCCGGTTTTCCTCACTGGAGAAGAACCGGCCGTATTCAGGCCAGGAGTTGCGGATGGAGGCGTAATTGCTGGTGACGCCCTGCATCTCTACGATGGTGTTCCTGTTCCCGTGTATGGCCTGCACGTCTCCCTCGGCCTCGGGATACATATCGATTATGCCGGGAATGGATTTTCGGATGGCGGCGGCGTCATCAAGCGTCAGACGACTGTAAGAGGCGTTGCCGGTGCTGACCCCGCGGAAATTCTGTGCGTGGGCAAACAACATGATTACGTTGGAGCCAAGACTGGCCAGCCTGGTCTTTATGGCTTCCTGAGCGCCGCGGCCCACGGCGAGCATGGTTATGACGGCGGCGACCCCGATCATGATGCCCAGCATCGAAAGCCCGCTGCGCATCTTGTTGGAGGCAACGCCTCTAAGCGCAGAAGCGGCGTACTCGGCCGCGCGGGCCAGGCGCGCCCCGGTCGTGACCGGGCCAGGCGCGCGGGGGAAATGCGCCGGGCTCCCAGCCCAGCCTTCCTGCGGCGCCGCGCGCCTCGCGTCGGAGACTATCTCCCCGTCCCTGAGCGTGATGACCCGGCCGGCATAGGCCGCGATGTCGGGTTCGTGCGTCACCATCACTATGGTCACGCCATCGCGATTGAGCTTCGTCAGCAGTCCCAGTATCCCCTCCGCCTGGTCGGAGGCCAGGTTGCCAGTGGGCTCGTCGGCGAAGATTACGCTGGGGTGGTTGACCAGCGCGCGGGCTATGGCGACGCGCTGCTGCTGCCCGCCGGAAAGCTGGTTAGGCCTGTGATCGCGCCTGTCTCCAAGGCCCACTTCCTCCAGCAGCTTGCCGGCGCGTTCGCGCCGAGAGAGGACGCCTGAGTAGATCATCGGCAGTTCCACGTTCTCCAGGGCAGGGGTCCTGGGCAGCAGGTTGAACATCTGGAAGACAAAGCCAAGCGTGTGCAGGCGGACCCGCGCGCCCTCGTCGTCGCTCATCGCGGTGACGTCCCGGCCCAGCAGCCTGTACGTTCCGCCGGTGGCCCTGTCCAGCAACCCCAGGATCTGCAGCAGCGTGGATTTTCCGGAACCGGAAGGGCCCATTATGGCCAGGAACTCCCCCGGCTCCACCGTGAGGTTTATCCCTTTAAGCGCCACGAGTTCCTCTCCGCCGACCGGATAGGAACGCGTTATGCCCTGCAGTTGTATCACCGGCGTATTCAAACGCGGCCCCCGCGGAAATCGGCAAGCGCGCAGACCAGCGCGTCCATGTCGGCGCGGGTGTTGTAGGCCTGCACGGAGACGCGCACGAAGCGCCTGTCGCCAAAGCCGGTCACCGGCACCTCTATACGCCGCGCGCGGAACAGCCATTTAGAGAGTTTTTCCGCGCCCGCGGCCGGCACCGGGATGGCCAGCATCTGCAATTGTCCCTCGCCGGTTACAGGGGCCAGGCCGTTGTCCGCCAGCACGCGGCTCTGCGTCAGCGCGGCCAGTTCGCGGCAGGTCTTCTGCCGCCCGGCCCAGCCGTACTTTCGCCTGAAGCCTATCGCGGCGGGCACCGCCAGAAAAGGCGCTATATCGCGCGTGCCCTGCCACTGGTGCCGGCGTTCGAAGACTCCGGTGCCGGCGTAGGCCTCTTGGTCGGCGTTGGCGGCCGTGCGCTCGCTGTAGCCCCAGCTGGTCACCAGCCCCTCCACCAGCCCCTGAGCCGCACCTCGGGCGTAGAAGAAGGCGCTGCCCTTGGGCGCCATAAGCCACTTGTGGCAATTGCCCACGTAGAAGTCCGCGCCCAGACGGCGCAGGTCCAGGTCTATCTGGCCGGGGACGTGGGCCCCGTCCACGAAGGTCAGGATGCCGGCCTTGCGGGCCCTGGCGCACAACTCCGCGGCAGGGAAGAGCAGCGCCGTGGCCGACGTGATGTGGCTGAAGAAGATCAGCCGGGTGCGCGTCGTCACCTTCTCCCACACGCGGTCTGCGAACTCCGCCGGCTCGAAAGGCAACGGCACGGACGCCTTCACATAACCGGCCCCGCGGGCCGCGCAGGCCAGCCGCCAGGCGTTGTCGCAGGCCCCATACTCATGATCGGTGGAGAGCACCTCTTCTCCGGGCTTGAGCGCCAGCGACTTGGCCACCGCGTTGACGCCCGTGGTGGAATTGGTGGTGAAAACCAGGTCCCGCGGCCCGGCGCCCAGAAAAGCCGCCAGTTCGGAACGCGCGTTCCAGAGCAATTCCCCGGAGCGGCGGCCCAGAAACTCCACGGGATTGCGTTCCAGTTCCAGCTGCCAGCGCTGATAATCACGGAAAACCTCGCGCGGGCAGGCGCCGAAGGAGCCGTGGTTCAGGAAGATCACGTCGGGCGACAGCAGGAACAGGCGCCGTATGCGCGAGGCGGAAAGGGGCATGCGGATATCTTACCAATTCCGCGCAAAGCGCGTAACCTGGAGGGCAGGCCCCGCGCGCGCCGTTGTCCCCGACGGCCGCAACTATGATATCATTAATCCCAGGACCAGCCATGAAACGAGCCTTTCCACTTCTCCTCGCCGTCTTCCTTTTCTCCGCCTGCGCCACCCAGACCTCGGTCATCAGCCGCGGTTACGACTGGGCGGACTTCAAGAGCGTCTGCGTGATGGCCTCGCCCGGCACGCCGGCCGTCCTGAACGGGATAGACTCGATCTTCGACAAATACCTTATCAGCAACGGCCTCTCCGTGATAGAGCGGGAAAGGATAAACGCGGTCCTCACCGAACAGAAGATGTCGCTGGAAGGCCTCCTGAAGGGCGGCCAGAGAATAGACCCCGGAGTGCTTGGCGCCGACGCGATAATGGTAGTGCAGGTGCTCTTCTTCAAGCCCAACAAGAAGGAAACGGAGAGCATGCTTCTCACCGACGAGACCAGGACCCCGTTCCTGGCCAGGTCCACGGAAAGACTGCCCAACGGCAGGCTGGTCCAGAGGACGCGGAGGGAAGAGCGGGTCACCTACAGGACCCGCCACCGCAACGAGGTGGTGGGGGAATACTCCCAGATCTCGGTGACGGCGCGCCTGATAGACATCAAGAACGGCGCAGTCGTCTGGGTGGACTCCGACGACGGCCGCGGCGACACCCCCCTGCAGGCGGTGGAGAACGCCGCCGCCACGATGATGGGGGACTTCGCCAGGGACCTCCGTAAAGCCGGCGGCCGCTAAAACTCCCTCAGGGGCTACTTAACGTTCAGAACCTCGCCTATGGCCTTTTCGATGATATCCTTGGGCAGCGCGCCCATGGCCATCTGCGGTTTCCCGGACATCGGCACGAAGAGCATGCTCGGGATGCTCTGTATACCGAACGCCGCGGCCAGCGACTGCTCCGCGTCGGTATCCACCTTGTAGACGTCCAGTTTGCCGGCGTATTTTTCCGACAGTTCCTGCAGCACCGGCGAGACCATGCGGCACGGGCCGCACCAGTCCGCGTAGAAATCCACTATACACGGCTTGTCGCCGGAGAATTTCCACTCCGTGTTCTTCTCGAAGTCGAAGACCCTTGTCTTGAACGTTTCGGTGTCTATCTTCTGCATTTTCCCTCCGTCAACGATTAAGCGCGAAAGCCAACCCCAGCGCGGCGCCCCAGATTACGCTGAGATAGGGGCTGCGCACTATAGGACAGGCCCCGGTGGAGCAGCCCACCAGCCTGTGCCAGAGATACCCCAGAACTCCCCCCGCCGCCGTCCACGCCGCGACTCCAATGCCCTGCATCAGCGCTCCTTCATATCCGCGAACTTGACCCGCACTGATTTGATGCGCTGCGCGCCCAAAGGTTACAGCCGGCAAAAAATATCCTTAGCGCGGCCCGACTTTCCTCCGGACTGGCCCGGGAGCCAGGAGACAGTTCCCCCCCCCCCGTTCAGCGCGGGGAAAGCGGCATAATGTCTTTACCTGGGGAGACAACAGGGGGAAATGCTTATGTTTGCCGCCGGGGGAAGAAAATGGCCGCTCGCTCTACAGCCGCCTCTTTCACGCATAGAGGGCCCCGGATCCAATCCCGCAAAGAAAAACCCCGGGGCGTGATGCCCCGGGGTTCTGTCCTGGGATATCAGACGTTACTGTATCGCATAAGAAACCAGTTTAAGCGTCTCCCGGGCGGCCTCGCCGGCCACGTTCTCGTACACAAGACCGATGCCGGGGGCATAATACCGCTCGGAGATGCCAGCATCCCCCCCGCCCAGTTCGGTAGTCACTTTGAGGCAGTTGGAGAAGTCGCCGGCAGGCACTCCGACCCTGGCGCTGAGCGACTCTATCGTGCTGCCGTTGGAGTCCTTGCGCCAGGTGCTGCCGACCCGCTCCGGCAGGGAGAACTCCATCCGGTCGCCGCCCAGCAGTCCGTTCACGGAATAAACACCGGACTGGTTGGCGTGCGCGCCATAGACCTCGTTATAGGACGTGCCGTTATAGTAGGTGGTCCGCATGAACGTGGCCGCGTTGTCCTTGGGGAAGTAACGCAACTGCTCCACTCTTATCGTCTTGGCGCCGGAAAACTCGCTGGACGTATACCTGTAGACCAGGACGAGGCGCTTGTTCAGCGGGAAATAATCGCTTTTGGACAAAGCGGACTGTTGTTCCTCCGCGACCGCGGCCGGAGCGGACACCGCAGGGACTGCCGGCAGCTCGGCCACTACGTTTATCGACGGCGACAACTGCTTATCGGTGCGGGCAATAACGCGGCTCAGGACGCTGGTCTGAGCGAACGAGAGGGCCGGAATCAACAGAACCAAAGAAGATATAACGGACTTAACAGATTTACGCATAGGAACAAGCCTCCGAAATATAATTCTGAATTATATTCCCGATACTTTGTGCTAAGTTCCTATGAGGTAGGTGGAAACTTAACGCGCCTTCCGAATACTTTGGAAGGACATCACCGCGGCAGGTAGTCTTAGGTCTTTAAGGATACCAGCACGGCTTGTAAGATACGGAAACTACGATGCAGCCTTACAACGACGACACTTAATTCTACCAAATCCAGGGGCCGGTTAACAACTCAACCCCTGGAACATCACCCGATCACCGGGCTCCTCCCCGGCTTAATTACCAAGCGTCGAGAGCTTCGTCCGAAGTTGAGCGGGCAGTTCCGGGTGGCGCGCCGCATAGCCCTGGAACCAGTCGTATATCTGCTGCACCGCGGCCTTCTGGGTTATGGTGCCGGCAGCCATCTCTTTGTAAAGCTGATTTTCCAACTTATCCTTGTCGTCAGACCCGCCGTTCATCCCGCGGGGCTGAGGCCAGAGATTATCCACGCTGCTGTCGCCGCCTATGCACAGCGGAATCAGGTGATCGAATTCGTAGCTGGACCAGTCAGACTGTGGCACATTATATTCGGCGGCGACCTGCTGCTTCATCTGCAAGGTAACGTTCCTGTTGCAGTAAGCGATGTGCTCTGTATAGCGGTATTCTTTGAAGTTGGGGTCGCCGGGGGTGCACAGGTTGCCGGGGGTTACGCTCCAGTTGGGGACGGCCATGGGGGCCCGGGTGGCAGTAGAATCCACGCTGCGCTGCTGAAGATGCTGCACATAGCCCTGCAGGTAGGCGGAAATCTCCTGGAAGTAGGGGTCGCTGTAGCCCATCTGCATGGCTTCGGCGGCGGCCTTGTCTACGCTCCAGCCCTGCACGGTAACGCGGTAGGCGGCTACCACGGCTCCAGTACGGTCGTGGCCAAGATGGCAATGCACCAGGACAGGTTGATTGGCCGGGTCGTTAATGAAGGCCAACGCCTGGTCTATCTGGTCGTAGGAGGGCGACTGCTTGGTGGGCATCAGCATGTAGTTGAAGCCGATGCCGTCCTGCTGCGCCCAATTTGACTCCGAGGGGGTGTTGTCGTTGAGCTTGAGTATGCTCTTAATTCCTGCGGCTTCTATCTGGGCCATTCCGGCGTATGTCGGCTGCCCGGAGCGATAGAGCGCATCGCTTACCTTGGCGAAGTTGGGAAGCGCCGAAGCCGCGGCCTTATAGGCGGCATCAGGCACCGGAGCCGCGGCCGCCGGGATATCGGGGGCGGCCGTCTTAAGGTCGAACCCGGCAAGCGGGTTCTGCGCCCTGAGGCCTTCCATGGAGCCGGCGGATACGCGCGCCGGCTGGAACAAGAACGCGGCAGCGGCGAGGATGACACCGGCGAACAGCGTCTTTGAAATTCTATCGTTCATAGCCCCTCCGTAGTGTGGAGGACACCAGCGCGGGACGCGGAGCGTCCCGGTTTAAGTGGATGTGGCCGCTAACGGCCGCGGACTGCTCAGGAAAGGACGGCGCCGGGCGGCGCCCTGGAAGTTTCGGAATACGTTTTTTCGGCGGAAACGGCCGTCAGCGGTTGAAGCCGCTCTACCCGCAGGAAGACCAGGCCGGCGTCCACCCGCACGGCCGCGCCCACGGAGGTGCCTTGTATGTCGCTGCAGAGACTGCACGCGGCGTACGATCCGGCGGTAAGGACCGTACAATGCGCGTAAATATGGCCGGCAACGGCTAGCGCGGCGGCCATCAGCGTCAGCAACCCTAGTTTGCGGGCCAGGCTCTTCATGGTCTTACATAGTCTACCCCGCCCCTGATTTTCGTCAAGACCCGGAAGGCCCAGCTACAAGTAGGCCTTTGGCCCCGGGTATCAATTTTTGTAAGATACGTGGGAAGGACGGCGGGAGGGACCATGAACGGACATACAGGCGGCAAAACAATACTAATCGGCCCGGGCCTCCTGCTGGCCTCGCTGCTCGCCGTCCCGGTCTTCTCCGGGCCTCCGGGACCTGTTAAACCGGGGGCGCAGGCCGTCATCACGCAGGCCGAGGCCGAAGCCATAGCCGTGGCCGTCAGCAAGCCGGCCGTCTACGTGGCCCGTTTCGGCTCGGCGTCAGCTATGGCGCGGGTAAAGCTGATCCGTCAGCTGCGGGAACGCTTCCCGCGCCGCGAGGCCCCGGACCGCGAGCTGGTGCGCGTCTGTATGCGCCTGACGCTGCGAGTCAACAACACGTGGCTGGAAACCATTTCAGGCCGCCGCGTTTACCCCGGCCAGGAGGATTTCGACCGCTTCGCGAACGCCGCCCTGGCCGAGTTAAAAACGTACTACGGCCGGCTGGGCAAGGGGCATATCTGGGGCCCCGCGGACGACAAGGCCGCCGGGGACATCCTAGACCGCGAACTGCGCCGCGGCATCAACCGCCTCCCCGTCTACCGCGGCCGCGGCTGGCCGCCTGAGCCGCAGCCCTCCCCGGAAGAGCGGCAATACCTGGGCCAATAGCGGTCCGAAGGGCATGTCTATATCCCGCTGTGGTACCAGCACCGGCACGTAATACAGCGAGAATGTAAAAAAGTCTGTGTAAACGCCGATTTTCCCCCAGCCTGACCCTCCCTTCAAAAAAACACTGCCAGTTGGAAAATCGTCGCGGCCCAGTTCTGGATGGGCGACTATACAAAAAACCCTTTGACCTGTTGGCCAAAGGGTCTTCTGTTCAATCTGGCTCCGGGACTAGGATTCGAACCTAGACAAAGAGATTCAGAGTCTCTCGTGCTACCGTTACACCATCCCGGAATATATTTGTTATTATATATTTTTCCTGAGATTTGTTCAAAACACGGGGGGGTATGCACGGTTTCTGGGCGGAACTGGCCGTCATCGCGCTTATGCTCGTCTTCAACGCCGCTTTCGCGGCTTACGAGATGGCGCTGGCCGCCGTGCCAAAGGCACACATAAGGCATCTAAAGGAGAAGAACGTCCCCGGGGCGGCCTCCGCCTGGTTCATGAAGGAGAAGCTGGAGGCCAGCTTCTCGCTGATACAACTGGGAATAACACTGGCCGGGGCGGCCGCGGCGGCCACCGGCGGCGCCGGGATAAACGAATACCTTGTCCCGGTCCTGAGCACGCGCTACGGGCTTACGGCCGGGGCGGCCGAGGCCGCCGGCATAGTACTGTTCGTGCTGCCGCTGACGACCGTCACTATCGTCTTCGGGGAGCTGGTCCCGAAGGTTTTCGCGATGGAGAACAGGGAGTTAATCCTGCTGAACGCCTCACCGTTCTTCAGTGCCCTGCACACTCTCTTCTACCCGCTGCTGTTCGTTTTCGAACGCACCGTTAAGTCGGTCATGGGGGCCATCAACCTGCTGCTGCCTTCGGGACGCAGGCGGGGCGAGAAGGCCGCGCTGGCGGAGCTGCGCCACGCGGCGGCCCAGGCCCGGGACGAGAGCCTCATCGGGGGCATGCAGGAGCGCATCGTCAACGCTGCCGCGGAACTCGGCCTGCGGAAAGTGGAGGAGCTGCTAATTCCCCTTTCGGCTGTCTCCTCCATCCCGTCGGACATGAGCCTGACGCAGGCGCTGATAAGGGCGCACATGGACCTGCACACGCGCTTCCCGGTGACCAGGACGGACTGGAACGCGTCAGAGATAATCGGCTACCTGAACTTCAAGGACATAGTCAACGCGCTGAAGATGAAGGCACGTTCGCCCGACGCGGCCGGCATAACCCGGCCCATAGAGAAGGTGCGCGCCGGCACGCCCGCACCGAAGGCCCTGGAGGAGATGATCTCGCGCGGAGTGCATATGGCGCTGGTGACGGAAGGCGACGGCACGGCGCTGGGCCTGCTGACGCTCGAGGACCTTATCGGCCAGCTGGTGGGCGGCCCTATAAAGGACGAGTACGACCGCCTGCCCCCCCACCTCTACACGGCAGGCGGCGGCCTGATTGCCGGAGGCGGAGCGGATATGGCCGAGGTGATGCGCAAGTTGGGACTGAAGCCAGATGCAGGCAACGTCACTCTGGCCGCCTGGCTGGAGAGAAGCCTGGGCCGTCAGCCAAAGGGCAGCGAGAACTTAAGGATAGGGCAGTTGGAGATAATGGTGCGCAAGACGCGCCGGCATAAGGTCTCGGAGGCTTTTATCAGCAAGTCCCGCCTGGCTATTTAGTAGAATATTCTGGTTCTTTATGCCGCGCGGGCCCGCGCTTGCTTACACGGCAAGCGGTCAGGCTCGCCGGCGAGGCCCAGGTCGGGGCATGGTGAAATGGTTCTCACGCGTGCTTTGGGAGCATGAGTTCTGGGTTCGATTCCCGGTGCCCCGATAAAATTCCCTAAAGCCTCCTCATGCCACCGCCCGGCGCAAGGGCGCGGGCCCTATGACTTGCCCAGCAGGCCGGCCTTCAGAGCCTTGTCCGCCGGTTTCTTCCCCACCCAGACCCTGAAAAGCATATCGGCGAAATCCTTGCCCTCTATGCTCCCCGCTCCGGAGCCGTCTACCAGAACCTCGAGGCCGGCGCCTGGCCTGTAGACGAAACTCATCCGCCCGCCCTTCCTGACGTCGGGGATTAACTTCTCGAACCTCTCTATGCGGGCCTTCAGCGCCGGCATCGCGTCGCCCGCGTTGTTGGCGAAATCCTCGGCCAGCGCCTCCGCCACCGTCTTGCCGCCTACGGAACGCAGGAAGACCAGGTCCAGGCGCTTGAGCTGTTCGGAGGAAGCCACCTCCTCGCCGGCGGAGCAGGGCTTCTCCAGGTAAAGACCGGCTACGTAGACCTTGAAGAAGAACTTGGTGCGCAGGCCCATGCCGTTTAGGACCAGCGTCTTGCCGTCCAGTTGCACGGAGAGCGGCATAGCAACGCCCTTCAGGGTCCGCTGCCCCTCCGCGGCGGACAGCCAGAGGGGTAATGACAGCAAGGTCAGCAAAGCCAGTTTTTTCATTTTTTCTCCTTATAACCGGAAGCGTAAATGGTATATATTCTAAAAAACCTTTTCAATTTGATACGATAACCCCATGCCGCGCACTAACAATTCCTCCGCGCCGCGTTCCTGGACGATGGTCCATTTCCTCCCCGGGGATTTCTCCGGCTTCCGCGCCGAAAACCTGATCCAGGCCGCCTTCCCGGGGGCGGTTTTCAGGGTAAAGGACCAGCGGCGCCAGGCACGCCTCACCTCCCCTGAGATAGCCACCCTTTTCCCATTCGACCAGTTGCTGCTCTCGGCCAACGTCGTCTTTCCTTCCGGCGGGGAGCTGGAGGCGCAGGCCCGCGCGAAGACACCGCTCGGCTGGAGCCCGTGGTTCAGCTGGGGAACCTTCAGGCCCGGCGGCTCGGCCAGCCGATCTACAGAGAACCGCTTCGGCAGGATGGAGACCGACGTGCTGAAGCTGGCGCGCAAGGCTTCGGCCTTCCGCTACCGGCTGCTGCTGCGCCCGAAAGGCCCCAAACCGCCGCTGTTGCGCCTGGCGGCCGCCTGCTATACTGATTCTTCGCTGCCTTTCAGGCCGCAGACCGCGGCAGGGACCGGGGCGATGAAACTGGACCTGCCCAAGCGCTCCCAGATAGCGCTCAACGCGCCGCATTCCCGCGACATCTGCAGCCCGGTCTCGCTCTCGATGGTGCTGGCCGGGCTAGGCAAGCGCAGCCCCGCCCTTCACACCGCAGCGGCTGTGCGCGACAAGGCCCGGGCCATCTTCGGCAACTGGTTCTTCAACACCGCCTACGCCGGCTCGCTGGGGCTGCACTCGGTACTGACCAGGCTGAACTCGCTGGATGAGGCCAGGGCTTATATCGAAGCCGGCGTGCCGGTGATAGCCAGCCTGACCTTCGGCCCCGGCGGGCTGCGCGGAGCGCCGCTGAAGAGGACCAGCGGCCATCTGATGGCAATTACCGGCTTCGCCGGGAACGGGGACGTCGTAGTTAACGACCCGGCAGCCCCCGACAACAGCACAGTGGAGCGGGTCTACAACAGGCGGCAGTTCGAAGAGGCCTGGCTGGGCAACAAGTTCGGACTCTCATACATAGTGACGGAGGACCTGGGCAGGTTCCTGGCGGTGAAATGGCCGTACGCGGAACTTTACGAGACGCCGCCCGGCGGCAGGCCTGGGCGGCGCAAGCTGATAGAGAGCCAGTTGCTGCTCAACGAAAGGGTCGAACTGGCGGAGCTCTCTGGCCGCTGGGCCAGGGTGCGGGCCTGTGAACAGAAGAGCCTGCGCGCCGACGGCCGCACGCTGGCTCCGTACGAGGGCTGGACGGAAGCCGCGGCCCTGGCCTTCAGGCCGCCGCTGCCTCCGGACAGCGTAGTGAAAGCGAAAACAGCCTCCTCGGGCGGCAGGAGTTTCTCTCTCGGCGTGAAGTTGAACTCCTCACTGCCGGAGCGCAATCCCTCCGCCCGCTCGCTCAACAGGCTGACGCCGCCGGCGCCGGCGGTGCTGCGCCGGGGGGCGCTCCGCACGGCCCGCCTTTTTCTCGGGGACAAGTACTACTGGGGAGGGCGCTCGGCTTGGGGCGTGGACTGTTCCGGTCTGGTGAGCCTGGCCTTCAGGGCCTGGGGCGTGGATCTTCCGCGCAACGCCGGAGACCAGTTCTACGCCTCCCGCAGGATAGCCAGGGCGGAGTTGCTGCCCGGAGACCTGATCTTCTCCTCCGACGCCTCGGAGCCCATGGACATAACGCACGTCATGCTCTACTCCGGGCGCGGCAGCCTGATAGAGGCCACCGGGGACAGCAACTCGGTACGCGAGGTGAGCTTCAAGAAGAAGTTCGGGGTCCCCTTCCGGGCGGCGGAGAACGCCATGGTGGCCGGAGGTAAAAAAATTTTCTTCAGGAGAGTAATCGAGCCATGAAGAACCGCGCGGACGCCGCGGAGCTTATAAGACTTCTCAGGAAAGCCTACCCTGAAGCCTCCTGCTCCCTGGACCACCGGAGCCCGTACGAACTGTTGATGGCCACGATACTCTCGGCGCAGTGCACCGACGAGCGCGTGAACATGGTGACCCCGGCGCTGTTCAGAAAATACCCAGGCCCGGAAGAGCTGGCGGCCGCTCCGCTGCCCGAGATAGAGGCGATGATCCGCTCCACCGGTTTCTACAGGAACAAGGCGCTCTCGCTCAAGGAAGCCTCCCGGGCCATAAAAGAAAACTTCGGCGGAAAGGTGCCTGGGACGATGGAGGAGCTGCTGACGCTGCGCGGCGTAGCCCGCAAGACGGCCAACGTGCTGCTGGGCTCGGCCTACGGCATAGCGGCGGGCGTGGTGGTGGACACACACGTCAAGCGCCTGGCCTTCAGGCTCGGCCTCACTGGGGAAACCGACCCGGCGCGGATAGAGCGGGACCTGATGAAGGCCGTGCCGAGGGGAGACTGGATCTGGTTCGCGCACGCGTTGGTGCTGCACGGCCGGGCGGTCTGCGGCGCCCGGAAGCCACTCTGCCCCGGGTGCCCGCTGGCCGCGCTCTGCCCTAAGAACGGCTTAAAGTAACCCCTCCGCCTAAAATCCGGCGGCGCCCATTTAGGAGCGCTGCCGGACTGGACCGCATCCTGAACTTCCAATCTCCCTCCCGTGAACTCCGGAGCGGCCGCGGCAGAGCCGTGCCCCCGGACACGGACGGCATATCGGCCTATCCGCGCCTGGAACTTCACGGGCCGGCTGCGGCGTCAAAGGTCGGTTATGTCCTGGAATATTACACCGGCGCCGATAATCTTCCCGTCGACGCCCTTGATATTGATGGAACTGTACCCGATTGTCTTTTCTTGGCCGTTGACCTTGCACCGGAACTCCTGTCTGCGCACGGTCTTGCCTTGCTTGAGCACGTCGCCGATGGCCCCGACCACGTCGGGGCAGAGCTGGAACAACTCCACCACCGGTCTGTTGATGTACTCCTGGCCGACTTCGAAGATCTCGCAGGCTTTCGGGTTGAAGAAGATCACTTTGCCTTCCATGTCGGCTCCGATGAAGCCGCCGGAAAGGTTGTTAATAGTGCTCTCTCCCTTAAGGTTCAGTTGCTTTATCGTGGCCTCCAGACGCCTTATGTAGACCTCGCGCGCCGTGACGGCCGTGATCAGCTCGGCGGCCTTCAGTTCTTCTTCGCTGAACTGCCCGGGGATGGAGTTGATGTACTCTATCACTCCGAGCAGCTCAGAATTGGCCACCGCCGGGACGGCGATGACCGTCTTGGTGGTGAAACCGGAGCCCTTGTCCACCTTCTTGGTGAAGAGCGGGCTGGTCTCAGCGTCGTTGACCAATATGGCCTGCTTGGACTCCGCGCAAAAGCCCGCCACACCCTGATATCCGAAACTGACCCCGACCAACGACTCCCCGACGGGGCCGATGCTTTTGCGGAAGGTAAGCCGCTTTTTCACCTCGTCGGCCTCGAAAAAACTGGCGGCGTGGCAGTTGACGATGCCCGCGCCGCGCTTGGCCAGGTACTCCCAGAGAGCCTCTTCGCCCTTGGCGGCCTCCTCCGACAGGCCTTCCGCGAACTTCAGTATGAATTCAAGCATCTCGCTCATTTTTTCACCTTTTTGGCGGCCGGGTGCGCCGGGACCTTGAACAGACCGAGCAGCCCATCGGAAACCGCGCCGGCGAGCTTATCCTGGAACTGAGGACTGTTGAGCAGCTCCTCCTGCTCCGGCAGGATCATATACGCGCTCTCTATGAGCGCCGCCGGCATCCAGGTCAAGCGCGCGACCAGATAATCGCCATAGCGAAGCCCCTCGTCAGGCAGCGGGACGTCGCGCAGATAGGCCGAGTGCAGCGCCTCCGCCAGCGCCAGACTCTGGCGATGATAGTAATAAACGGTAAAGCCGCGCGGGGAGCCGAAAGGGTCCTCCCCGTCCGGGATGGCATTGTTATGCAGGCTGATGAAGATGTCGCCGCCAAGCTCCTTGGCGATCTTGGGCCGGTTCTGGAGCTCCACGTCCTCGTCTCCGGAGCGGGTCATCTTCACGACTGCGCCCAAAGCCTCCAGCCTGTCGCGCACGCGCTGCGCTATCGCCAGGTTCACGTTCACCTCGAAGGTCTCCATCGGACCCACCGCGCCGTCCAGCGAACAGCCCGACGGCATGGTCGAGAACGAATAGTCCTTCATCGGGACCCGTCTCTCGCCGCACTTGTAATAGACCGAATGCCCCGGGTCCAGGACCACGACGAGACCGGAAAGCGGCTTGGGCCAGGCCAGGGATGGCTTAGGGGCGGAGCGCAGGTCCACCTGCAGGGAGGTACTGCCCTGAGGGTAGGAAACGTCATAGCCCCACAGCGCGCCCGGCGCCGTCTCGAAATCTATCTCGGCCCTGTCCGTGGAGACCTGGCGGAACGTCACGTTCTTGACGAAGGTATCGGAGGAGTCGTACATGACGTAATTGGTGTGAAGGTGCGCGTAATACAAGGTCAGGCGCAGCCCCCAAGGCGTGACCTCGGCGCAATAGGGCAGCTTGCTGTAAAGGCCGACGGAAGCTGAGGTGCCGAAGGCGGTCCTAGAGAGTTTTATCGAGCCTGTCTCGCTGCCGTAGCCGAACGGGAACGGGAGCCCTCCGGGCGGCTCGACCTTTGAGGCCTCCACCCATGCGGTCTGCCCCGGGGCCAGATAGACCCGGCGGTAGCCGCCGGAGGCCCCATCGGAGACGAGTTTCACCCCCTCGGGCAGGAACATCAGGTAGCCGCCGTCTGGGGCGTCCTTCAGCACCACCGTGTCGGTGGAGGTCTCGAGCAGTTCCGGGCGGGCCATAATCCGCACCTTTCCCTTGGCCCGCGCCTCGGCGTTCCTGCCGAAAAGCCCCGTCCTGAAGCGGGCGGTCAATTCCCCTCCGCCTGGCTTGCCCGCCAAGTAGGAGCCGTAGTATTTGCCAGAATCCGGAGGGACTTCCTGCATCTCCCTGTCCTCGAAGACCCCTTCCAGCGAAAACAGCGCCTTGTGTCCCGGAGTTCCCACGGCCGTCACCTTGAGATAGTCGCCGGGAGAAAGCTCCTCGTCGGAGAGGTTGGAGGTGAACCGCAAGCTGAGTGTCCCGGTCGAAGGCGCAGGGACTGGTTCCTCCTGGCCGACGCGTATGGAACGCTGCGCCGTAGTGCCGTCGCCAAGCTCTCCCCTGAAGGTGAAGGTGCCGCCCTGCACCGGCAGATAGGCGATGAAGCCTCCGTCCTTGTACACGTCGGTCTTTTGCCCGTTTATGGTCAGCGTGGCCGTGGAAGGCGAGACGTTGCCGAAAACGAAGGTCTTCGCCACCGCCGGCAGGGCAGCCCCCTCCGGCGGATAGACGAAATTGATCCGGCCGGCCAGAAGCGGCGGCGCGGAACAGAGCAGGATGAAAACTGGAAGTGCCGGGTTTCGAATCATAGACTTTAAAAAAAATGAAACATAAATTCGACAACGGACCGTTACAATGATAATATACAAAACCGGCGACTATGAAAAAAATACCCCTGGCCAGCCTGGCCGCTTTTATCCTCCTTCTACCGGGCCTTTCCGCCGCGTCGGATTTCACTTTTATGATGCCCTGCACCCGCGCCAACGCCGTGGGCAGCGCCTTCTCCACCGTGACGGGCGACCCGTGCGCTGTCTTCTACAACCCGGCCGACCTGACCACTCTGAGCGACATGGGGGTCAACGTGGAGACGGCCCGCCGCCTTACCCCGGACGCCCCGGAAGGAGAATCCACCCTCACCTATGTGAGGCCCGTCCCCGACACCCAGAACAAAGTGGCCGGCTTCGGCTATTACGCGATAAGGCAAAAGGGCGGCAACGCGCTGGACTCGCTCACCTTCAGCCTCGGCGACCGCACGGTCATAAAATACCTTCAGAAGCCGCTCTTTTACGGAGGCGGCTTCAAGCTGATGAGCCTGCGCGGGGACAAGAGCCACCTGGCTCTGGGCGGCGAGGGCGGCCTGCAGATAGAGAATAATCTGGGGCTCAGGACCGCCCTGGTCTTTTCCAACGTGCTGCTTGGCGCAGGGCGCCCGCTGATGACCATAACCCTGGGCAACTCCTTCCGGATAGGCGACCTGACACTGCTGGCCGATCTGCGGGCGCGCGGCTCATACTCGGAGCTCTTCTTCGGGGCGGAGCGGTCGCTGTTCAACGGCCTGCTGGAGGTCCGCGCCGGCAAGGGGCAGTCGCTCGGCGGCGGACAGTATCTGGCCATGGGCCTTGGCGTGAACGCCTCCCCGTGGCAGACAGACTTCACGTGGTCGCTGCCGTGGGCGGGCTACCACGAGCTCTACGGTTACTACGGTTTCGACGTAGGCTACCGCTTCGGCGCCCCTCCCTTCAGCGAGAAGTTCGTTGGCGACGCGGCCAGAACGGCCAGCGACCTGCGCACGCAGATCGACGATTTGCGCACGCAGCGCGCCGCTCTGGATAACGACATCGCCACTTACCGCGTCAACAAGGGCATGCTCGCCTCCGACCTCACGCTGATGCAGGGCCGTATGCGGGACCTGGAGGACAAGATAAAGGTGCTGCAGGCCCAGGCGGTGGAAGCCCTCTATAGGAAGGAGAATCCGCCGGTCCCGAAGAAGGTGTACATCCCCCCGCCGCCGCGCTGGCCCAGGCTGCACAAGGTGGCCCCCGGAGAGACGCTGCGCTCCATCGCCTCAAAGTACTACGGCGACCCCAACCTCTGGGAACGCGTCTACCAAGCCAACGAAAAGCACATTTCAAGGGGCCTGCCGGTCGAAGGCTCTGTTCTGACCATCCCCCCTCCTCCGGCCGACGGGGAATAGGATGCCATGTTAAACACCGTACAGATTATCTGCGCTTCGGAAAAGGACCGGGCCGTGCTGCGCGGCATCTTCTCCGCGCTGGGGGCCGACGCCGTCTTCTCGTTAGACCTCAACGACGCGCTGGCGCTGCTGGAGAAGACCCGCCCCGCGGCGGTCTTCGTGACCGACGGCGAGGAGCCGCCGGCGGAGATAACGCTGCGGGAGCTGCGCCGCGTGGCCCCGTTCCTGCCGGTGATACCGCTGCTGAAGCGTCGCGACGCCTCGCGGGCCGTGGAGCTGATGAAGGCCGGGGCGCTGGACTGCGCCCAGGGCCCGTGGACGCAGGAGGAACTGCGCCCGTTATACCGCAAGGCCCTGAGCCTCGGCGGCACGCTCATAGAGCTCGACAGCCTGGGCCTGCGCCGCAAGCGGCGCTCTCTGGCACTGGCGTTGGCCGTCGCAGTGGGGCTGGCGGGCTTCGCGGGAGGCCTCTATTACGGCTTCCGCAGGTTCTCCCCCCGGGCCCTGGCCCCACACAGTTTCTATCTGCCGTACTTCCACCCCACGGGCATAGTGGCCAAGACGCACACCGTGCTGATAAGCGACTGGTTCAGCCAGGGGCTCTACGAGCACAACATGAAGACCTTCGGCATAAGGCGCGTGACCAGCCTGCCGGACATCACGCCGGTGGCGATGACAGCCTCGCGGGACTCGCTCTGGATAGTTCGCTCCGACGGGGTAATAGAGCGGCGCCTGCTGGACCGGACTTACACGAAAGCGTCGCAGACCAAGCCTTTCAGGCCTGTCCCTGACAGCGCCTGCTTCGACGGCCTCTATTTTTGGACGGCCGATTCCCGCTCCGGCACTATAGCCAAGCATATGCCCGGCGACAGGCTGGAGGTCATCAAGGAGTTCAAATACCCGGGCAAGGAACTCTCCGCCATAGCCTGCGATACCCGCTTCCTCTGGGCGGCAGACGCCGGGTTGAAGGCGGTCGTAAAGCTTTCGCTCGACGATCCGGAACGCATCGTCTCCGCCACGCCGGTGGATGAGTACGGGTCTCCCTCGCTCAAGGTCACGGCTATGGACTCAAAGGACGGCAGGCTTTGGTTCACGGCGGAGGACGGGAACAAGGCGCTGGCCTTCTTCAGAAATGAGCCGAAATAGGGCCGATTCCTGGATTCCGGTCTCCTTCCGGACCGCGTTGGACCTGCCTCAGCTCTGGGGGCGCCTGGCCTATCTCTCGCCCTCCGACGCCGAGCTGGTCAGCCATTTCCACCTGCCTGAAGGCAGGGAGCTGGTGCTGGATTTCGAGCTTGGCGGGGCCGTTTTTCCCGCGATACGAACCAGGATAGCCGAAGCCGCGCGCGACCGGGAAGGCTACTGCAACTACCGCCTAGTCATTCTGGACCGGGAGCAATCCTCCCTGCTGAGGACCACCATCGCAAAGGCGATGCCGCGCTGAGGCGGGCCGGCCGTCCTTGCCCAGCGCTCCGCTAAGAACCTATAATTTATCCATGAGACCGCCACGCGCGCGCATCTTCCTGCTTTTCCTGACGGCGCTGCTGCTCTGCTCCGCGGCCCTGCTCTACCTCAAATACCGGCGTCTCGCGGCCTTCATAGCGGACCAGGCCGGCGCGCAGGCGTCCAAAAGGCTTGGCCGCGAGGTACGCCTGAGCGGCGTCTCCTTCTCGCCGCTGAGCGGTGTGACCATACGGGGAGCCTGCCTCTCGCGCAGACCGGATTTTTCAAAGGGGGAGTTCTTCTGCGCCGACCGGGTCATAGTACGCCCGCGCCTGGGCGCCCTCCTGAGGGACCGCTTCGACCTCGCCCGCGTCGAACTGGACAAGCCGGTGATAAGGCTGCGCGAAAAGGACGGCCGCTGGGACTTCGAGGACCTCCTGGCGCTGCTGCCAAAAACGAACAAAGGCCTGCACCTCACCTGGAACACCAGCGAGCTCTATCTCAGGAACGCCTCCGTGGAGGCCGACATGGGGACTTCCGGTTTCTCCCTGTCCGTCCAAAACGCGGACCTGGACCTGACGCACTATTCCGCCTTCGGCGGCAACTATTCGGTCAGGGCCTCGGGCCTGGTCAGTACGGCGGTTGGCGGCCGGCTGCTCTCCGGCGCCGCGAAGCTGGACGCGGAGGCCGACTTCGATTACGGCGGGCTCTCCTCCACGAACGGCAGTTTCGCGGCCAGCGACATTGTCTACGGCGCCGCGACTTTGGGATCTTTCAACGCCGCCTGGAAGCTCTTCAATATCCGCAGGCCGCTGCCGGACAAGAACTACTCCGTCGACGCGGCCGCGGCGGACCTCCTGGTGCCGGCCCACGACAGCGAGGCCGCCGGCAGTATCGCTGAGGCCCTGCGCCTGTTCTCCAGGGTGACGGGCAGGCAGCTGCCTGCTGGAGGCGACTTCAAGGCCGGCTCACTGAAGGCCGCGCTCTCACTGAAGGGCTCCAGTCTCTGCCTGAGCGGCGTCTCGCTGCGCTCCGATCCGTTTTCGCTAGACGCCGCGCTGGAGATCGACGGCAAAGCCCGGACAGCCGAGGCCAGGCTGGACGCCGCGCTGGGCGGCGGAAGACTGAATCTTTCCGCTTCCGGCCCCCTTGCCAGGCCGGAGATAAAACCCCTGCTCTCCTCCACGCTGGAGGCCGAACTGAGGAAGGGTCTGACCGCGCTGGAGAATTCGCTTTTGAGAATATTCCCTGTAACCGGAGAACAACATGTCTAAAAAGATTATAGTAATAGGGTCCGGCCCCGGCGGCTATCCAGCCGCGCTGCGCCTGAAGGAGCTAGGCGCGGACGTCTCGATAGTGGAAGAGTTGGACTTCGGCGGCACCTGCCTCAACCGCGGCTGCATCCCGTCAAAAGCCTTCCTGGACACCGGGCACCGCATACACGCCTTCGAAGGCCTGCGGAAGCTTCTGAAGGACGGCTCAGGCGTCAATTTCTCTCCGGATATGCTGGACTGGGAAAAGGTGAAGGCCCGGCGCGCGGACGTAGTGTTTAAACTGCGGACTTCGCTCGAGAAACTATTCCAGGCCAAGCGCATTGAGGTCGTACGCGGCAGGGCCGCCTTCTCCGCCCCCGACGAGGTAACGATAACAGGCCCCCAGGGAGAAGCGAAGAGGGGCTTCGACGCGGCAATACTCGCGGCCGGCACCAGGCCCTCGTTCCCCCCGCCGTTCCGGGACTGCCGCGAGCGGCTGAGCGACTCCGATACCATCTTCGACCTGCCGCGGCTGCCCAAGTCCCTGCTGATAGTGGGAGGCGGCGTGATAGGGCTGGAGTTCGCCTGCTTCTTCAACTCGATCGGGGTAAAGGTGGAGGTGCTGGAACTGCTGCCGGACATCCTGGCCGGCGAGGACCCGCAGGTGACGCGCGCGGTGCGTTCCTCGTTCGAGAAACGCGGGGTCAAGTTCCACCTCGGCAAAAAGACGGAAAAGCTGGAGTTCTCCGGCGGCCTCAAAGCGGCGGTGTTGGAGGACGGCGCGCGCCTGGAAGCCGAGGAAATACTGGTCGGGGCCGGCCGGGCGGCCGACCTGACCGGGATGGGCCTGGAGAGCATAGGCCTGACCTGGGACCGTAAGGGCGTGAAAGTGGACGCCGGCATGCGCACCGCGGTCCCCGGCATCTACGCCGTCGGCGACGTAAACGGCGTCTCGCTGCTGGCTCACTCGGCCAGCCGCCAGGGGGAGATTGCCGCCGAGAACATCATGGGCGCCTCCCACGTTTTCGACGACTCGATAGTTCCAAAATGCGTCTACTCCTGGCCGGAGGTGGGCTCCGTCGGGCTGAACAAGGCGCAGGCCGAGGCCAAGGGCCTGCTGGTTAAAACCTCCCGTTCCTTCTACCTCGGCATCGGCAAGGCGGTGGCCACTGACGAGACCGAGGGCTTCGCACAACTGGTGTTCGACGCCGCCGACGAGACCGTGCTGGGCGCGCAACTGGTGGGCGGCCAGGCCACGGAACTCATCCACGTAATCGCGCTGGCGGTAAAGCTCAGGCTCAAGAAAAAGGAGCTCCGAGAGATCATCTACGCGCACCCGACCATGGCCGAGGCCATACACGAGGCGCTGCTGAAATAATGAGGCTGCTCTCCTGGAACGTCAATGGCTACCGGGCCGTCCTCAAGAAGGGCTTCGCCGGCTTTCTGGCGGCTTCCGGGGCCGGCGTGCTGGGGCTGCAGGAGGTGAAGGCCTGCGAGAGCCAGCTGACCGAGGAGGAGCGGTCGGTGGCCGGCTACGCCTCCTCCTGGAACTGCGCGGAACGCAAGGGCTACAGCGGCGTCGCGGCGTTCTACCGCGAAGCCCCCCTCGCAGTCAGGAACGGCGTCGGCGAGCGACGTTTCGACGCTGAGGGCCGCGTGATGGAGCTGGAGTACCCGGGGTTCCGCCTGCTCAACGTCTATTTCCCGAACGGCGGGCAGGGCCCGGAGCGGCTCAGGTACAAACTCGAGTTCTACGACGCCTTTTTGGAGCACATAGAAAAACTCCGCGGCAAAGGCAAGGCCGTAGTTTTCTGCGGCGACGTCAATACAGCCCACAGGGAGATAGACCTGGCCCGCCCGAAAGAGAACGCGGAGAACTCCGGCTTCATGCCCATAGAGCGCGCCTGGCTGGACAAGATAACGTCTCTTGGCTGGGTAGATACCTTCCGTGCGCTCCACCCGGAGCCGGACCGGTACACCTGGTGGGACTACAAGACCCGCGCCCGGGAGCGCAATGTCGGCTGGCGCATAGATTATTTCTTCGTGAACCGGGAAAAGGCCGGGCTGGTGAAAGACGCCTTTATCCTGCCCGCGGTACAGGGATCAGACCATTGCCCGGTCGGGATTGAGCTGAAGACTTAACTTTCTTCGCTAAAGAATCAACGCCCGGTTCCGGAGTTCCCGTGATAGCCGACCGAGACTATTTCAACTTCTGAGGGGCCGCCGGGCCTGTAGAGCAGGACCCGGTCTCCGCTCTTCTTCCCCAGAAGGGAGACGGCCAGAGGGGAGGCCCAGTTTATCCTGCCGGAGGCGGGGTCTGCCTCGTCCTCTCCCACGATCAGCAGTTCTTTCAACGAGCCGTCCCGTTCTCGCACGGTCACGGCGGCGCCGAAACGCACGTACTCTGACTCCAGTCCGCTGTTGTCCACAAGTATGGCGCGCTTAATCTGCGACTCGCAGTACGCCAGATCGGCTTCTGTTTGCCGCAGTTCCAGCCCGCGTGGCTCTTCCGGGCGCTGCCCGGCCGAAAGCCCGGCCCGCAGTTCGGCCAGTTCGGCGGCCCTCCTCCTGAGGGCCGCCAGGCCCGCCGGCGTCACGTAGTTGGGCCTGCCGCTCCCCTGACGCATAACCGGCTCGCCGGGATCCGCGCCGTCCTCCTTGACGAAAGCCCTGCTCATAGCCACATGATACAAAACTAGGCGTCGCGCCCCTCCGGGCCGCCCCCCCCCGTCCTCGTCCTTGCCCAGCGCAACCCATATTTGTTATAAATTTCCTTAAGAGTAGGGGAAGTTCCCCGCAAATACCTGCCCACAAAAATCTCAGGAGGCACCATGTCCACCGCGACCACCATTCGGCGTACCGCTTTGAACGAGACCATGAGGAAGTACGGCGGCAAGATGGTGGACTTCCACGGCTGGGAGCTGCCGATAGAGTTCTCCGGCATCCTGAAGGAGCACGAGGCCGTCCGCAAGTCGGCTGGCATTTTCGACGTCAGCCACATGGGCCAGGTGTTCGTGACCGGCGCCGACGCCTTCAAACTGCTGCAGAAGACCAACGCCAACGATTTGCGAAAGGCCACTCCAGGCAAGGGCGTCTACTCTCACGTGACCAACGAAAACGCCGGTCTGGTGGACGACATCATCGCCTTCTGCCTGGCCCCGGACCGCTACCTCGTCATCGTAAACGCCACCACCTCCACCAAGGACTACGAGTGGTTCAAGGCGCAGGGCGCCAGGATGCACGTGAAGGTGGAGAACAGGAGCGACGATTTCTCGATGGTTGCCGTGCAGGGTCCCAACGTTCCCAGAATGTTCGAGGAGTTCGCCCCCGAGGCGCTCAAACTCCCCCGCTTCGGCATAGTGGAGAAGGAGCTTTTCGGCGAGCACTGCTACGTCAGCCGCACCGGCTACACCGGCGAGGACGGCTTCGAGGTGACCGCTCCGCACAGGATCATCGTGCAGATCTGGGAGAAGATGATGGAGCTCGGCAAGCCCTATGGCATAGTGCCGTGCGGCCTCGGCGCGCGCGACACGCTGCGTCTCGAGAGCGGCTACCTGCTGTACGGTTCAGACGTGGACGACGTCCACACCACCTACGAGAGCGGCTACGGCTGGGTGGTCTGTCTGGACAAGGGCGAGTTCATAGGCCGCCAGGTACTAGTGGACCAGAAGGCCAACGGCGTCAAGCGCAGACTCACCGGCCTTACGCTGACCGGCGGCGTCCCGCGTACCGGCTGCAAGGTCTTCCTGGACGGGCGTGCGATAGGAGAGCTGAACAGCGCCACCTACTCTCCCACCCTTAAGAAAGGCATCGGCGTAGGCTACATGACGCCGCCGAACCTGAAGCCCGGCACCCAGCTAGAGGTGGAGATACGCGGTCGCCGCGTGAAGGCCGAGGCAGCCGCCGTGCCGTTCTACAAGGGCGGCGCCTTCAACAAGACGCTTTATACCGGCAAGTAAACCGGCAGGATCCAGTAGAGAGCAAGGAGATAAAAATGGCTAAACCCGAGGAAGTAAAGTACACCAAGACGCACGAGTGGCTTCTGCCAGGCGGCGAGGCTTCCGTGGGCATTTCCGACCACGCCCAGCACGAGATGGGCGACGTAGTCTTCGTCGAGCTGCCCAAAGTCGGCCAGAAGCTTGAGAAGGAGAAGCCCTGCGCCGTGGTGGAGTCGGTCAAGTCGGCCTTCGACATCTACGCCCCGGTCTCCGGAGAGGTGATAGCCGTCAATTCCGCCGTCACCGGCGAGCCGGCGCTCCTTAACCAGTCCCCGCTCGACAAAGGCTGGCTGTTCAGGATGAAGCCCTCCACCCCGTCCGAAGCGGATTCGCTGATGGACTGGGCAGCCTACAAGGAATTCGTAAAACAGGCTGCGCACTAAGCTGCGCCTCTGCGAACTGCGGCCAGGGAACGGGACGGCGACGCCGAACCTTACCTGGCCGCCGGCCGTTGGAGGTTTTCCACTTTCGTTCACCGCTATCCCATACAGGAGTTCTCATGTATATTCCCCACACTAAAAACGATAAGGAGGAGATGCTCAAGGCAATAGGGGCCTCCTCCCTGGGTGACCTCGTGAAGCAGGTCCCCTCGAAGTTCCTCCGGCCCAAGATAAGCCTCCCCGCGGAAAGCCTCGACGAGGCCCAAGCCGCCGCGAAGCTCTCCGAGCTCTCAAAGAAGAACCGCCGACCGCTGAGTTTCCTCGGAGCCGGCGCCTACGAGCGTTACACCCCGGCGGTGGTCAAGGCCGTAACCTCCCGCACCGAGTTCCTGACCGCCTACACTCCCTACCAGCCGGAGGCCAGCCAGGGCACGCTGCAGGCCATCTACGAGTTCCAGAGCACGGTCTGCTCGCTCTACGGCATGGACTACGCCAACGCGTCGATGTACGACGGCGCGAGCTCGTTCGCCGAGGCCGTGCGCGCGGCGGTGCGCGTGTCCGGCCGCAAAAAAATAGTCTACGCGGCCGGCATGAACCCGCAGTATATGGACACGCTGAAGACCTACTTCGCCCACTCTCCGGAATACTCCTACGTTAAGGTGCCACTTAAGGACGGCGCGCTGGATAAGGCGGCGCTGCCCGATCTGCTCGAGGGAGCGGCGTGCCTGGCGGTGCAGACCCCCAACTTCCTTGGCGTAATAGAGGATATGGACGGCGTTTCCGATATGGTCGGTAAGGCCGGCGCCCTGCTGGTGGCAGCGGCCGACCCGGTCAGCCTAGGCCTGCTGATACCCCCCGGCGAGTACGGTGCGGACTTCGCCGTCGGAGAGGGGCAGAGCCTGGGGCTGCCGCTCGCCTACGGCGGCCCGTATCTGGGCCTGTTCTCCTGCAAAAAAGAGCACGTTCGCCAGATGCCTGGCCGCATCTGCGGCATGACCAAGGACCGCGACGGCAAGCGCGGCTTCGTGCTGACGCTGCAGGCGCGCGAACAGCACATCCGCCGCGACAAGGCCGCTTCCAACATCTGTTCCAACGAGGCGCTCTGCGCGCTCTCCGCGACGATCTACTCGGCGCTGTACGGCCCCGAGGGGTTAAAGGAACTGGCCGAAGCCAACGCCGGCTCGGCCGCAGCCGCGGCCGAGCGGCTCTCGGCGATAAAGGGCTGCTCGCTCAAGTTCAAATCTCCGTTCTTCAACGAGTTCGTGCTCACGGTGCCGGGCAAGGCCGCGGCGCTACGCGAGAAGGTGCTCGCGATGAAGGGCATAGACCCGGGCCTGCCGCTGGCCCCGCTATACCCCGAGCTCGGCGAGACTCTGCTGGTCTGCGCCACCGAGACCAAAACCGCCGACGACATATTGAAGCTTGAAGCCGCCATCAAGGAGGCCATATGACCCGCGCCGACAAACTGGACAACCGCCTGAGCATAGAGAAGTCAGACCCCGGCCGCCGCGGCCTGTTCTGCAAGAACCCGCTGCGGGTTAAAGCAAAGATCCCGGCGAACCTGCGCCGCAAGGCCGCCCCGCGGCTGCCCGAACTCGCCGAGTTCGACGTGGTGCGCCACTACACGCGCCTCTCCCGCCTGAACTTCTCGGTGGACACACACTTCTACCCGCTCGGTTCCTGCACAATGAAATACAACCCGCGCTTCAACGAGGAGGCCGCCGCGCTGGAGGGCTTCGCCGCGCTGCACCCGCTCGCGCACGACACCTGCTCACAGGGCACGCTGGAACTGCTGCACGACCTGGGCTCGCGCCTTACGGAACTGCTCGGCATGGACGCGATCACGCTGCAGCCCGCCGCCGGCGCGCACAGCGAGTTCACCGGCCTGCTGCTCGCCAAGGCCTACTTTGAGGACAAAGGGGTTGGCGAGCGCAGCGAGATTATAGTCCCCGACTCTGCGCACGGCACCAACCCGGCCACCGCGTCGATGATGGGTTTCACCACGGTCAACATTGCCTCCAAGCCCGACGGCCGCCTGGACGTAGAAGAGCTAAAGAAGCACCTGGGCCCGAAGACCGCCGTGCTGATGCTGACCGTCCCCAACACCGTCGGCATCTTTGAAAGCAACATAGAGGCCATAGCCAAGGCCGTGCACGACGCCGGCGCGCTGCTCTATATGGACGGCGCCAACCTGAACGCGCTGATAGGTCTGGTCAAGCCCGGCGACATGGGAGTGGACATGATGCACCTCAACTTCCACAAGACCTTCTCCACCCCGCACGGCGGCGGAGGCCCCGGCGCGGGCGCGATAGCCTGCAGGAAGCACCTGGCCCCGTTCCTGCCGGTCCCGACGGTGAAAAAAGACGCCGGCCGATACGTCTCCGACTTCGGCGACAAGCGCACGATAGGCAAGGTTAAGGCGTTCTTCGGCAACACCGGCGTGCTGGTGAAAGCCTACGCCTACATGCTGGCGCACTCCGCGAAGGAGTTCGGCGAGATAGCGGAATGCGCCATTCTGAACGCCAACTATGTGGCCGCGAGGCTCAAGGACCTCTACCCGTCTTACTCGAAGGAGTACTGTATGCACGAGTGCGTACTGACCCCGGGCGCGGACCTGGCCGCCAAGGGGATAAAAACGCTGGACGTGGCCAAGGGCCTGCTCGACCGCGGCTTCCACGCCCCGACAGTGTACTTCCCGCTGATCGTCCACGAGGCGATCATGATAGAGCCGACGGAGACCGAGAGCAAGGAAACGCTGGACGAGTTCATCGCCGCGATGCGGGACGTCCACGCCCAGGGCGCGGCCGACCCGCAGGCGCTCAAGGACGCCCCGGTGACGCAGCCGGTGAAGCGCCTCGACGAGGTCCAGGCCGCCAGGCAGCCTAACCTGCGCTGGTGAGTTGAACCGCCTGCCGTCTGACGAGGGGGCAGGATAAGCAAAACCCTCGTGAGGCCCGAGCTTGCCTAAGCGCGAGGGCCGAATCGCGGGGCGAGCGCACGGTATGCGTAGGCACGTTTTGCGTTCCTGCCCCCTTGGCAGACGGCATCACGGGAATAAGCGTATGGAAAAAGGGCTGATAGTCGAAACGCCGCCGCTTGATGTTTACGGGCAGATGGCGGCCGACGAGGCGCTGTGCGAGGCGCTGCCGGCGCGGTACGTGCTGCGCTTCTACAACTGGAAGTCGCCCGGCATCACGTTCGGCTACTCGCAGCGGCGCAAGGCCGTAGCCGAGGCGGTAGCCGCGGCCGGAAGCCGCATAACTAGCGTCGTGCGCCGGCCCACTGGGGGCGGCATAGTCTTCCATGAGAGCGACCTGACGTTCTCCTTCGTCTTCCACCAGCCGGGGGTCTACTTCGAGCCCGGCAAGGTCTACGACCGGCTGCACAGCGCCATAAACGCGGAATACGCCCGGCTGGGCATCCCGTTCGATCTGCTGAGCGAAAAGACTAAGGATTACGCCGTCAACGACCCGGTCATGAACTGCTTCTCAAAACCGGTGGATAAGGATATATTGTATAATGGGAAAAAAGTCCTGGGAGGAGCGCTCAGGAAGCTGGGCGATTATATGCTTTACCAAGCCTCCTTCCAGGCCCCGGACGCGCGCGGGAACGCGCCGTTGCACAGGAACGCGATAATAAAGGCTCTCGGCGGCGAGTTCGGGCTGCAATGGGAGACCGCGGCCATGCCGGGAAGGACGGCCGGCAGGACGGCGGAACTGGCCAAGGAAAAGTACAGCACCGCCGCCTGGAACGAGCGTATATAGGAGGGTTCATGATAGCTTTCGTGCTTTGCAAACTGGTGGCCGGCCTTGAACAGAAGGCCGTACAGCAAATAAAGAGCATCCGCGGCGTGAAGGACGTCTACATGACCTTCGGCGGCTGGGACGCAATCCTGGTGGCCGAGTCAGACACGATCGACAAACTCAGCGGCCTGATAGTCCGTGAAGTGCGAGGCATACACGGCGTACAGACCACCGAGACGCTGGTCACCACCAATATCTGAGTTGGGAACCCACGTAAATGGAGAACACTTCCACGTTCGGCAGGCCGGCAGACAAGCTCGTCCTGATAGTGGACGACGACGAGTCGGTAAGGGATCTTATAGAGTTCATCGTCAAGAAGGAAGGCTTCAGGGTGGAAAAAGCCGCTGACGGCGAGGAAGCCCTGTCCAAGGCCCGCTCTGTGAACCCCGACCTCATTCTCCTCGACCTGATGCTGCCCAAGTTCGGCGGCTTCGAGATACTGCGGGAATTGCAGTCTGATGAGACGGGCACCATCCCGATAGTCATAATAACCGGACGCTACACCGACCGGTCCACTTCCGACATGATAAAGCAGGAGCCCAACGTTAAGGATTTCCTGGAAAAGCCGGTGAAGCCGCAGGTTCTCAGCATCCTGCTCCACAAACTGCTCAAGACCCAGCCGCCGCTCAGGAGGTAAAGCGTGTCCCGCAGGCGGCTCAAGCGGTACGCGGCCTGGACCGCCATAGCGGTCCCGGCCTTTTTTTTGCTCGCCGCGGCGGATCTGGCGCTGCGCTCCAGGGGCGCCCTGCTGCGGGCCGAACGGCAGGAATACTGGGGCGCCCACCCGGCCGACAAGGCCGCCCACTTCAGGGCCCTTTACGAAGATCAGGCCGGCCGGATAAAGAAAGAAGAGACCGCCGGAGCCCTCACCGCGGAGCAGGCCGACAGGGAGTTGGAGCTCGCCGCCGCCGAAAGAGATTTCCGCGTCTCCGAAAGCTCGGCCAAGCAGGCCTATCTCTGGTACCGCTCCGCGGCGCAGGATTTCCCCTCCCCGCTCAACCCATGGGCGGGAAAAGCCGGGGAGAAACTCCCTGAGGCCCTGGCGGCCTGGCGGGCCGAGCTTAAAGCGAAAGGTCTGAAGCCGGAAACCTGGATGCTTCAGTGACCATGCGCCTGGCAAGACCGCTGATAGGCATTGTTCTGGCGCCGGCGGCCTTCGCCGCCGTCTGGGCCACTGCGGCCGCCCTCGCACCCGCGCTGGGCAGGTTCTCCACCACCTTCCCGCTGCTGGCGGGGGCGTTCGCCTGCCTCGCCTTCCACTGGCTCGGGCGCGGCAAGCGCCTTTACGTGGCCGCCCACGAACTTACTCACGCTCTGGCCGCGCTGGCCAGCGGCGTGAAGGTGCGGCGTATTTCGGTCAGGAAAAACAG
The DNA here is from genome assembly GCA_021789695.1 of bacterium. Lineage (GTDB taxonomy): Bacteria > Elusimicrobiota > Elusimicrobia > Elusimicrobiales > UBA9959 > UBA9959. Next base: position 71,756 of record JAJYJH010000002.1, read on the forward strand.
CGGCTACGTCGTTACAGACTCCTCCAATCTCCTGATCTCTCTTGCGCCCTATTTCATACCTTTCTATACGCTGACGGTCTCCGCGCTCTACTGGACCGCGGGCCGCTTCCTGGACCTTTCCAGGTTCAGGCCATGGTTCCTGGCCGCGGCCGGCTTTACTCTGGCTTTCCACCTGCTGCACACGGCGGACATCCTGGCGGGTCCGGTGCAGAGCGACCTCAAAAAAGCCGGCGGCCCAGTTTTTTCCATACCGCTGCTGGTGCTGCTCAACTGCCTGGGCCTCGCCGCGGCACTCAAGCTGCTCTTCCCGGAGCTGCTGAGCGCAAGAGGGTACGCCGCCGGGCTGCTGCGCGCGCAGAAGCAGACGTACCTGGCCCTCTATGCGGCGGCCCGGTACGCCGCCAATACTGCTAGAATGTATCTCAGAACATGAGGCTTTTAAAACAGATAATGCTCCGCGTCATCTTCCTGCCGCTGATCCTTGCGGCGGGGCTGGCCGCTACCGCCCTGATCACCCTGCGCGTGATGTTCACGCCGGCCAACCTGCAGTCGATAATGGTGAACCAGTTCCAGCAGATCCTGAAACGTCCGGTGCAGATAGAGTGGGCGAGGATCTCGTACACCGGCGAGATCAAGATAAAGGGCCTGCGCGTGGTGGAACCGAGCCCGGAAGCGGTGGATTTTCTGCGGGCCGATTATATATACGCCACCTACCGCCTGCTGCCGCTGCTGCAGCGCAAGCTGGACATTGACAGCGTCGTGCTGGTCTCCCCGTCCATAACGCTGTTCAAGAGGACTGATGGGACCTGGAACATCTCCGACATTCTGGCCGCCTATCACAAGCCTTCCGGCCGCTCCCTGCTGAGCAGGATAGATTCCGCTGAGATAAGGGACGGCAAGCTTTCGGTGACCTACCTGCGTACAGGGGCCAGCTACCGCTTCGAGAACCTGAACGCCACGCTGCGCGGCTTTAAGCCGGACGCCGACACGCCGTTCTACCTCTCGGTGTTCCTGAAAAGCGATTCCCTCAGGGCCCCGCTCGAAGGCAGACTTTACGCCGAAGGCAGGCTGAACCTGGCAGGCTTCAACTGGAAGAACTCCGAGATAAAGGACTTACGGGCCGACCTTACGCTGAAGGACAAGACGATAAATTTCACCGGGGATATAAAGGACCTCCGGCAGCCCGAAATCTCCCTTGAGGCGAAAACCCCGTCTTTCACTGGGGACGACGTGGACTACCTTTTCAGCGTCCCGTTCAAATTCTCGGCTCCGCGCTCCCACTGGAAGATAGACGCCGTTGTCTCCTCGTCCAGGACCGTGGAGACGAGCCTTTACTGCACCCCGCTGGGGCTGAAGATAGACGGGCAGATAAATCTCTCCGGCCAGGTGCCGGCCTACGGTTTCACCGTTTCCGTGCCGCCGCTCACGATGGACCAGCTGCGCCGCTACGGCGCCATCATCCCGCTGCAGAAACCCTCCGGCAAGGCCCAGGCGAGGATCAGGATATCCTCAAAGGACGGGAAGCCTGTCTTTTCGAGGGCCTTCGTCAACGTGGCAGGGGCCGGCTTTTCCTACCGCGCGCTTTCCGTCTCCGACCTGGACGCGGCGGCCTTGTTGACGAAGCCAGTTTCGGACAGCCGGGTTACGGCTTCCAACGGGAGGCTGGCTCTGGGGAAGAACATCTTCTCCGGCCTGAGGCTAAAGGCCGAGCTTCTCAAGAACGGTTTCCAGTTCGACTATTCCGGAAAATTCGACGGTCAGGCGGCCAAAGGCAGAGTCCTGGTGCACCGGCCCTTCACGCCAAAACGGAGCGTCGACTATCTGGGCTATTCCTCCAACATCTCCTACGACAGTCTCAAAGACCTGGTGCTGGACATAAAAAAACTGCACGGGCCGCGCACTGGCGTGCCGGAGTTCAAGTCCCAGCTCGCCTGGCTCAAGAAGCTCAAGAACTCCATACCGATGGGCTATTCTTCCGTGAAGCTGCTCTACAAGACAAGCCGCTTCCGGCACCAGTATCTGCACGCCGACGATTTTTACCTCTCGGCCTCGCTGAAGAATATCGCGGGCGACATCTCAAAGATAAAAGGCGATATCTCCATAAAGTCCGGTCCGGGTATCTTCTATAGCGTGCAGGAGACCTCGGAGAAGGACCACGTTTACTACATTTTTTCCCTGCCGCTGACCTTCATCCACAAGATGAACCGCCTCGGGGCGTTGCAGTTCGCCTCCCAGGTAAACGACGTGGCCTTCAGCTCTATAGGCGGGGACTACACGCTGGACAACGGGAAGGTCTACATCAGGAACTCGTTCATAACCGGCAAGCAGTTCTCGGCCTACGTCACCGGCCAGCTGGATTTCAACAACGAGACCATGAAGGTAAAAATTTATACAATATCAGGTAAGTACGACACCATGGGGAGCCTCCCGGAGGCGCTCACGGACAAGAGCGGGAAACCGGCGCTGGCCTTCACGCTGGAAGGAAAGATGAAGTCCCCAGAGTTCAAAATGCTCAACGCCAAGGAAAGCGGGGACATGATTTCGGCGGCGGCCAGGAAAGGCGTCGACATAGATTTCGCCAGGATAAACAGTTTCGCAGGAGGGAAAAAATAATGTCCAAGCTCGGCAAATTCGACGTGGTGGGACTGCTGCAGGAGCACGGGGCCATTCTTAACGGCCATTTCCAGATACCGTCCGGCTTCCACACGCAGACCTATATACAGCCCTCTCTGGTGCTGCAGTACCCGCATCTCGCCCAGAAGGTGGCCAAGGAGATGGCCGCCAAGTTCCCGCAGGAGGTGAACGTCGTGCTGTCCCCCTCCGTCGGCGCGATGGCGATAGGCCAGGAGGTGGCCCGCGTCAAGAAGGCCCGCTCCATCTTCACCGAGAAGATCAACGGCGTTATGGTCCTGAAGCGGGACTTCAAGATTTCCGAGGGCGAGCGCGTGCTGGTCGTGGACGACGTCCTGAACTCCGGCCGCCTGTGCGGAGAAGCCATCAATCTGGCCCGCGGCTACGGCGCGAAGGTGATAGGCGTAGCCGCCATCGTGGACCGCTCCACCGGCGACCTGCCGCTCAACGTGCCCGTGCGCGGCCTGGTCTCCTACCCGCTGCAGCTTTTCCCTCCGGACAACTGTCCGCTCTGCAGGCAGAAGCTGCCGCTGACGATACCCGGCTCGACCGTGCACCACGTGCACGACCAGGAATAGGCCCGGAGTCCCCCTCCGTCCGGAGCCGTTAGATAACTGGCGGCAAGCCTGGCCTTCACGGCCGGAGATCGTCCGACATGAGAACCAAATACATCGCGCTTCTTTCCGACTTCGGCACGCATGATCCTTTCGTCGGGGCCATGAAAGGGGTCCTTCTTACAAAGGCTCCGGGGCTCACGATAATAGATATAACGCACCAGATACCTCCTCAGGACATACAGACCGCCGCGTTCTACCTGATGGCGGCCACGCCGTATATGCCAAAAGGGACGCTGTTCCTCTGCGTGGTGGACCCCACCGTGGGAACCGGGCGCGGGATAGTCTGGGCCAGGACGGACAGCCACCAGTTCATCTCGCCCGATAACGGCCTGATAAGCTGGGTGGAGCAACGGGAGAAGATCCGCGAGGCCCGCTTTATCAACAACTCCGCTCTTTTCATGAAGACAATCAGCTCCACCTTCCACGGCAGGGACATAATGGCCCCCGTGGCCGCCGCGGTCGCCAAAGGACTTCCGGAGAAGAATATAGGGCCGCTGTTCCCGGACTACCGCAGATTCCCGTTCCCGCTGCCGGTCAAGGCCGGCAACCGCACCACGGGACAGATCATCGCCATAGACCACTTCGGCAACGCGATAACGAATATCTCCCGCGAGTACGTCGGGGCCAGGTCCGTCTTCAACGTGGCAGATCGCATGATGAAGGGGCTCAAGTTGACCTACGCTTCGGTGCCGGAAGGTGAGTCTCTGGCGCTGATCGGCTCCTTCGGCTTCCTGGAGTTTGCGGTGCGCAACGGCAGCTTTGCCAGGACCTTCGACGTAAAAATAGGCGCGGAGGTAGAGGCTATAACCTCTTTCGATGAACATAACTAAGACATTCAAGCTGAAGCCAGCCGCCGCGCGCCGCAGGGGGCCGGGGCGCCTCTGGGTCTTCTCCAACGAATTGGAGACCGTAGACACCTCCGTGCTGCCCGGCACCATCTGCGGCCTGCTCCACCCAGACGGCCGGCCGGCCGGCGCGGGGTTCTTCAATCCGAAGAGCCTCATTTCCCTGCGCCTGCTGGTGCAGGGCTCTCTGGACGTACCGGAGGGTTTCGTAAAGGAGCGCCTCGCCGCCGCGCTCAGATACCGCGAGGAGCTCGGCGTGGACAGAGCCTGCCGGCTCTGTTTCGGGGAATCGGACGGCCTGCCCGGGCTGGTCGTGGACAGATACGGCGACTACCTTGTGGCCGAGATACTTTCGGCCGGCATGGAGCTGCTCAAAGGCGAGATAACGCAGGCCCTGACGGACCTGCTGCGCCCCCGCGGCCTGGTATACAAGAACACACATCATTTCCGGGGACTGGAGGGCCTGCTTTCCTACGAGGAGACCGCTTTCGGCGCCATGCCGGAGAAGGCGGAGATAGAGGAGAACGGCCTAAAATACCTGGTGCCGATGGCCGGCGCGCAGAAGACCGGCTGGTACTTCGACCAGCGCGAGAACAGGGCGGCCATAGCGCCATTCTTCTCCGGTAGGAAGGTCCTGGACCTTCACACCTACCTGGGCGGCTTCGCCATAACCGCGGCCAGGGCCGGGGCCGCCGCTGTTTGGGCCGTTGATTCCTCGGAAAAGGCCCTCGAGTGCGCCACAGAGAACGCCAGGCTCAACGGCGCGGCGGACAGGATAATCTTCAGAAAGGAAAAAGCCGAGCGCCTTCTGGAGGCCCTGGAGTCCGGGCAGCTGCCGGAGACTCCGGATTTCATACTGCTGGACCCGCCCAACATCGTGCGGAACAAGAAGCACCTGCCGCAGGCGCTGAAGATGTTCTCCCGCATGGCCTCCCAAGCCATGAAGGCCCTTCCAAAGGGTGGCTTGCTTGCGGTCTCGACGTGCTCGCACCACATCTCTCGCGGTGCGTTCCTGGAGACCCTCGCCGGGGCCGCGTCCAGGGCCGGCCGCGCCGCCGTAGTGACGGAGCTGCGCGGCCAAGCCAAGGACCACCCCGTGCTGCTGGCCATGCCGGAAACCGAATATCTGCACTTCGCGCTGCTGAAGATCTTCTAAGCGCCCCGCCTCCCGGCCGGAAAAAGGAAAGGACCCTTGTGGGTCCTTTCCTTTTTCCGGCCGGTCAGTTTTCCGGGACTCAGATTATGCTTTTTACCACCTTCAAGATCTCCTCGCGGCTGGAGGGTTTAGTTATGTAGGTCTTGGCGCCGTAAGAGATGGCCTGCTGAATCTCGTTTATGCTCCCCTCCACCGTCAGCATCACCACCGGAATGGCCTTGGTGGCGGCCGAGGACTTTATCTCCTTGCAGGCGGCAAGTCCGTTCATCTTGGGCATGTGTATATCCAGCATCACCAGCGCCGGCAGTTCCTTGCGGGAGAACTCCACCGCCTCTTCGCCGTTCTCGGCCTTGATCACGGAATAACCCTCCGCCTCCAGCATGGAACTGAGGGTCTCTAGCATCTCGGAATCGTCGTCGGCTATCAGGATTTTGTTGTGGAGCGGCATCCTCGTCTCCCAAAAAAAGATATGCCGCGGGCTGGGATCGAACCAGCGACACCTGGTTTTTCAGACCAGTGCTCTACCACTGAGCTACCGCGGCAAACGTAGTCCTGCTGCGCCTCTAATAGTAGCATTTTTAAGGACGGGCCTGGAATATCCCGCCTCCGGGCTACGCCAGTTCCAGGACCTCATCGAGGCCGGGACCATACGAGATCAGCGAGACCTTCGGGTAAGGGTAGACGGAACAGACCCTAGCCAGCGTACCCATAAACTTCTTCGCCTCGCCGGTGAAGTTCCTCGCGCCGCGGCTGATGTCGGCGCCGGCCAGCATATCCATGTGCGTTATCGCCAGGCGCGTAACGGAGTTTATCCGCACCGTCTGCAGCGCGACGTCCATCTCGAACTCCCCCACGCGGCGCAGACGTCCGCTGACGCTGCCCACCTCCCGGCCGGCGGTGTGGTACCTGTCGAGTTTGTTTTTGTCCGTCATCTCCCTGGCTACGAAGCCGGGGCCCACGCGCGTGACGTAAGGTTTGAAGACAGCGTAGACCTCTCCGGCGTATTTTGGCCCCAGGCCGGCCTCGCCCATGAAGGTAGAGGCGGTGGTGTCCCTGGAAGTCACGTACGGGTATTCGCCGTGCAGATTGGAGAGTTTCATGCCCTGCGTGCCCTCCAGCAGCATGCTGGAGCCTTTGGACAGAGCCTTGTTCAGCAATTCAGGGACGTCCCGCACGTACTTCTTCAGGCGCGACTCGTCCTTGGCAAAGCGCAGTTTCTTGCGCTCCACGCGGTCGCGCACGGCGGCGCCCAGACCGGTGCCGACGCTGCCTATCTTGCCCATCATGCGGGCGTCGCCGCGCTCGGCGGCGGTATGGCGGGGCTCTATTATCACCGCGTGCGGGTCTATGATCAAACGGTTCCCGGCCCCGGTCAGCGCAATCTCCTTCTCCAGCCAGTCGGTGATGATGTAGGTGCCAGCGCCGAGCACCAGTTTCGTGCGGCGGTTGACGAAGCCGCCAGGCATGGTCTTCAGCGTGTAGATCCTGTCCTTATAGAAAATCGTGTGGCCGGCGTTGGGCCCGCCCACGCGGATGGAATAATCGTAATCATTCTTAGCGGCAAGGTACGCCGTTATCTTGCCTTTCCCCTCGTCGCCTGCCTGTCCGCCTACCACTATGTCTACGGGCATGTCATTTACCTCCGCTGTTTAGCCAGTTTCCCCGCAAGCCCCGTATAATTACTGGGCGTAAGGCTCTTGAGTTCCGCTTTTACTCCGGGTCTGAGCTCGAGGCCGTCTATAAAATCCCTTATCTCTCCGGCGCCGACCGTCCTGCCGCGAGTGAACTTGCTGAGCAGTTCGTAAGGCCGGCCCGCGCGCTCGCGGCGCAGAACTGTCTGGACGCCCTCAGCGATGACCTCGGGGTGGGCCTCAAGTTCCGCCCGCGCGGCCGCCGGGTCCGGCGAGACGCGTAAGAACCCGGTCAGCAGCGAAGAATAGGCCGACAGGCAGTGGCCAAAAGCGACCCCGAAGTTGCGTTCCACCGTGGAATCGGAGAGGTCGCGCTGCAACCGCGAGACGGGCAGCTTGGCCGAGAAGAAGCCGAGCAGCGCGTTCGCCAGGCCCAGGTTGCCCTCGGCATTTTCAAAGTGTATCGGGTTCACCTTCTGCGGCATAGTGGAGGAGCCCACCTCCCCTGCCACGACTTTCTGCTTCGCCAGCCCGGCCGAGATGTAGCGCCACATATCCTGACTGAGGGCGATAAGTATAGTGTTGGCGCGGCGCAGCGCGTCAAAGAGCTCGGCGTAGGAATCGTGCGGTTCTATCTGCGTGGTAAAGGGGTTGTATTCCAGCCCGTCAAAGCTTTCGACGAACCCGCGGGAGAACCCGCGCCAGTCCACGCCGGGATAGGCGACCTGGTGCGCGTTGTAGTTGCCCGAGGCGCCGTTGAGCTTGGCGCAGATCCGCGCGGCCTTCAACTGCGTGACCTGGCGGGACAGCCTGGCGTGGAAGACGCGGAACTCCTTGCCGAAGGTCGTCGGCACGGCCGGCTGGCCGTGCGTGCGGGCCAGAAGCGGGGCTTCGGCGTACCTTATGGCCAGCGAGTCCAGCTCCGCCAGCACGGAGTCCAGGGCCGGCAGCAGTTCGCCGCGCAGCATGTCCCGCAGCATCAGAGCGTAGGAGATATTGTTAACGTCCTCGGAGGTCAGGCCGAAATGGACCAGTTCCAGCAGGTCTCCCATGCCGGCGCGGCGCAGACGCGACTTGAGGAAGTACTCCACCGCCTTCACGTCGTGGCGCGTAGCCGGGACTCCGCCCAGGCCCTTCTCTTCTATCGTTATAATCTCGCGCACTTGCGCGTCGGTAAGACGCGGCAGCTTCTCCAGGAACTTCTTTTCGGCCGGTTTCAGGCGGCGGGCCTTTACGCCGGGGGTCGCGCAGAGCCTGGCCAGGTAACGGCATTCCACCAGCGCCCTGTAGCGGGCCAGCCCGGCCTCGCCGGCCAGCTCCGGCAAGCGGCCGGTCTTGCCGGCGTATCTGCCGTCCAGAGGACTTGCGGCATTAATGCTGCGCTCAGGCATGGACCCTCCAAAAAGATACCCGTTCCGATGTTCGCAAGAACAGCCCGGAACGGGGTCTTGCAACTAATTCTACCAAAATAGGGGAAGTCGTGGAAATCATAAGTTTTGGTACAATATCGCTTATGGAGAACAGCCCCGAGATCCGCGAGTTGCTGGCCACCGCGCTGGCCCAGAGCTGCGAGGTTTTCTTCCTGACGGACTCTTCGGGCACCATCCTCTACGTCAATCCAGCCTTCGAAGAACTGACCGGCTATTCCCGCCAGGAGGCCATCGGCAGCAAGCCCAGCCTGCTCAAGAGCGGGCAGATGGGGCGCGCTTTCTACCACGAGCTCTGGTCCACGATACGCTCTGGCAGGCACTGGAGCGGCCGGCTGGTCAATCGCCGCAAGGACGGCGCCACGTACGTGGACGAGCAGCGCATCTGCCCGGTCAGGGACGCGGATGGGAACATCAAGTACTATTTCTCCACGCGCCGGGACGTGACCCGAGAGCTGCAGTTGGAAGAGCAGCTCAACCAGAGCCAGAAGATGGAGTCGCTTGGCCTGCTGGCGGGACAGATTTCGCACGATTTCAACAACCTGCTCACCGTCATCATCGGCTCCATGGAGTTGATTACGGAGGAATTGAAGGCCGGCTCGGTCGGCAGCAAACTCGCCGTCGAGATACTCCGCTCCTCCAAGGAATCTTCCTCGCTCATCAAAAACCTGATGGTTTTCGCGCGCCGGCACGAGAGCAACCCGACGCTGACCACGCTGAACGCCCCGCTCAACGAGCTCAAGCCGCTGCTGGACAGGCTGCTGGGCAAGGACATTTCCGTTGCCTACTCGCTCTCCGGCGACCTGACCCGGACGAAGATTGAGCCCGAGCACTTCAAGCAGGCTGTCATGAACCTGGCCGTCAACGCCCGGGACGCCATGGAAGGCCGCGGCGGGATATCGATAAAGACCTATAACTCCGGGCCCGACGGCGTCCCGCAGAATCTGCTGGGGGAGCGCTACTCCGTACTGGAGTTCTCGGACACGGGCCCCGGCATCCCGAAAGAGGCCCTGCCGCGCATTTTCGAGCCTTTCTTCACCACGAAACCAAAGGGCAAAGGCACAGGTCTCGGCCTGTCCTCGGTCTACGGGATTGTCACGCAGAACAACGGGCACGTTTTCGTCGCGAACCGCCCAGAGGGCGGGGCCGTCTTCACCATCTACTTCCCCGCCGCGGAATGATTCCCCTTAGTGCCTGAAGTGGCGCATGCCGGTCAGCACCATCGCCACACCCAATCTGTCCGCCGCCGCTATCACTTCCTTGTCCTTCACTGAACCGCCCGGTTGCACCACTGCGGAGGCGCCCATCTTCACCCCTTCCTCCAGAGCGTCGGGGAAAGGGAAAAAGGCGTCAGAGGCCATGACCATGGTCTCCGGCCTTGGGTTATCCTTCAAATAGGCCTCGTACTTATGGCCGGCCATGAAAACCGCGTCCACGCGCGACATCTGGCCGGCGCCTATGCCCACGGTCCTGCACGTGTCGGAAAAAACTATGGCGTTCGAGCGCACGTACTTGACGGCCGTCCAGGCGAAGCGCAGAGCCTCCTCTTCCTTAGGCGTGAGCTTGCGCTTGGTGACCGTTTCCCACCTCTCCCCCAGCAGTATGTCATCCTCGCCGCTGACCAGGACCTCCTCTCCCACCGAGCGGAGCACCCGGTGCCCTTTCGGGAAAGGCTCCCATCTGAGCAGGCGCAGATTGGTCTTCCTGGCGAAGACCTGCAGGGCTTTCTCGTCGTAGTCCGGCGCGCAGATGACCTCCACGAACTTCCTGGAAAGGAACTCGGCTATACGGCCGTCCAGTTTCCTGTTGACCGCTATGATGCCGCCGAAGGCCGACAGCGGGTCGGAGCTCCAGGCTCTTTCGAAGGCCTCGGCGACGTCGGCGCCGGTGCCGACTCCGCACGGAGTGACGTGTTTAAAAATCACGGAGGCCGGCTTGTCGAATTCCTGCACCGCCTGCCAGGTGCCGTAGGCATCCAGGATATTATTGAACGACAGTCCTTTTCCCTGCAGCTGCCTGAAAGGCAGAGCCTCCCTGCGCGAGTACAGCGCACAGGCCTGGTGCGGATTCTCGCCATAGCGCAAGTCCCGCAGTTTGTTTAGGCGGATCTCCAGCCGGTCCGGGAAGACGGCCGAAGGCGAGAGCGTCCGGCTTATCTCTCCGTCGTAGGAGGCGGTATGAGAAAAAGCCTTTAGCGAAAGCGACTTCAACAGGTCCGGAGGCAGAACGCCCTTACCCTCCGAAAGCGCGGCCAGCACCCGGGCGTAGTCGCCCGGCGAGCTCAGCACGGCGACGGACTTCCAGTTCTTGGCGGCGGCCCGCAGCAGAGCCACGCCGCCGATGTCGATGTTCTCTATCAATTCGTCAGACCAGGGAGCGGCCTTTTTGGCGGTCTCCGCGAAGGGATAAAGGTTTACTACCACCATGTCCAGCGGCTCGATGCCAAACCTAAAAACGGTCTCCGCGTGCCCGGGGTCGTCGCGCTTATAGAGTATGCCCCCGTGAACCATGGGATGCAGCGTCTTCACGCGGCCGTCGAGCATCTCTGGGAAGCAAGTCAAAGTTTCAAGGGCGCGCACAGGCACCCCGGCTTCCTTGAGCGCCCTGTAGGTCCCGGAAGTGGAGACCAATTCCACGCCTTCCCTCACCAGGCCCCTGGCGAAGTCGAGCAGGCCGGTCTTATCCGAGACCGAGATCAACGCGCGGCGGACCTTCCCGTTCTCCGGGCCAGGAGGGGCGAGCTCGGCCCTCCCTTCGTTCAGCCTGAGCCGGCCCGAGCAGAAAAGCGCCGCCGCCTGCGGATATATCGCGAGCTCCGCGGAATTTACCCGCGCGGCCAGGGTCTCGGGGGTATCGCCCTGTAGCACCGGCACCGGCTGCTGCAGCGCGATGGGGCCTCGGTCGTAGTTCTCGTCTACGAAATGCACTGTGGCTCCGGTGACTTTCACCCCCGCCGCCAGAACAGCCTCGTGCACCTTTACGCCATAGTAGCCCTTGCCGCCGAAGGATGGCAGCAGGGCGGGGTGCACGTTGAGGATGCGGGCTTTGTACTCGGAGAGCATTTTCGGCCCCAGCTTGAGCATATAGCCGGCCAGGCAGATCAGGTCGGCCTTGTGATCCAGGCAGAGCGAGGCCAGGTACTCATCGTGTTTGCCCGGGGCGAAATCCTTAGACTCCACCGCGCGCGCGGCGATACCGGCCTTCTCGGCCCTTAGCAGCGCCCCAGCTTCCTTCCTGCTGGAGACCACGAGGGTTATCCTGCCGTCGATGCGTCCCTCCCGGCAGGCGTCCATCAGCGCCTGCAGGTTCGTCCCGCCGCCAGAAGCAAATACCACGATATTCTTCATAGTCCTCCTGAAATCCGACTCCGCCGTGGATAAGGGCCAGTCAGCATCACTTCAGCAAAACCTCGTTCTTTCCCTTCACAACTTCGCCGACTACGACCGCGCCTTTCATTGTTCTCAGGGCGGTCTTCACAGCGGCGGGGCGCATGACCGCTATCATGCCTATGCCCATGTTGAAAGAATTCCACATATCGCGCTCCGGGATATCGCCCAAACGCTGTATCTCGCGCATGATGGGCGGGACTTCCCAGGAATCCTTCAGGACGACCGCGCCCATGGTCTTTGGCAGCGCCCGCGGCAGGTTGCCGGGTATGCCGGAGCCCGTGATGTGCGCGAGGGCGAGCACGTCGTGGCCCTGCCTGCGCAGCGCGGCGCGCAGCCTGTTTAGGTCCTTCACATAGATCTTCGTCGGGGTCAGCAGGCGCGCGGCGTATTTTTCCAGCAGCCCTTTCCTGTCCAGCACCTTGCGGATGAGCGAGAAGCCGTTGGAGTGAAAACCCGTGGACGGCAGGCCGACGAGGACGTCGCCGGGACGCACCTTGCGGCCATCAAAAGCCTCGGAGTTCCTGACTATGCCCACCGAGAAGCCGGCGAGATCGTATTCCCCCGCCTTGTAGAAGCCGGGCATCTCTGCGGTCTCGCCGCCAAGCAGCACGGATTCCCCCTGCCGGCAGCCTTCGAGGATGCCCTCGATGATCTTTTTCGAGCGGGCGAGGTCGAGCCGGCCAGTGGCGTAGTAGTCCAGAAACAGCATGGGCCTGGCGCCGCAGCAGACCAGGTCGTTGACGCACATGGCGACGAGGTCTATGCCGATCGTGTCGTGCCTGTCCAAGAGAAAGGCGATTTTAAGTTTGGTGCCCACTCCGTCGGTGGAGGCGACCATGCTGTATTCGCCGCGGGTCTCCGGAATGCTGAGCAGTCCGGCGAAGCCTCCTATGGCCTTGGATTTTTTCTCCAGGAACTCGGTGAACCTGTCGGCCAGTTTTATATCCACGCCGCTCTTCTTGTAGGTGGTCATCATTCCTCCATTGATCCTGGTGCAAGATCCCGCGCGGGCTCGCAAGGACGCGCGTTATAAAGGCCGTCACAGAAATCCGGGTTTGCGCAGCGCGAAAACCGAGTGACGAGGGGCGCGCGCGGTATGCGCGGCCCCGTGCCTGAAGAATGCGCGCCCTTGCGGGCCCCTGACGCTCTTCCCATCAAAGTCCTATATCCTTGCGGTACTGCATGCCTTCAAATTTTATGCCGGAGAGGGCTGCGTAGGCCTTCTCCCTGGCGTCCGCGACGTCACCGCCGCGGGCAGTAACGGCGAACACGCGGCCGCCCGCTGTCTCGTAGGCGTTGTCTTTCTTGACGGTACCAGCGTGAAAAACGTGCACTCCTTCGGGCGGCGCGTAAAGGCCGGTGATCCTCCTGCCTTTCTCCGGAGCGTCCGGATAGCCGGCCGCGGCGGCCACCACCGAGACGCAGACCCCGTCCTCCAGTTCAAGTTCCCTGCCCTCCAGTCTCCCTCCGGCGCAAGCGGCCAGCAGCGGCAGCAGGTCGCTTTTGAGCGCTGGCATGATGGCCTGGGTCTCCGGGTCCCCGAAGCGCACGTTGAACTCCAGGACTCTAGGGCCGCGCGGGGTGAACATAAGCCCGGCGTAGATGACGCCGCAGAAATGGATGCGTTCGCGCTTTATGCCGTCCAGAAAGCGCCGGACGACCCGCGTCCTGATTGTCTCCATGTCCTCTTCTGATATCTCCACCGGGCAGACGGCGCCCATACCGCCTGTGTTGGGCCCGGCGTCGCCGTCCAGCAGACGCTTGTGGTCGCGCGCGGCGGGCAGCAGCAGCGCGCTCTCTCCGTCGGTGAGCGCCATCACCGAGGCCTCGCGGCCGGTCAGGAATTCCTCCATGACGACCTTGGAGCCGGAAGCGCCGAAAATGCGCCGCTCCATAAAGTCCTCCACGGAAGCCAGCGCCTCTTTCTCGTTCCGGCAGATGCGCACGCCCTTTCCGGCTGCCAGGCCGTCCGCCTTGATGACCACCGGATATTCGTTCACCGACCTTATCTTCTCCCTGGCGAACACCGGGGAGTAGAGTACGGTGAAACCGGCGGTAGGGATGTCGTTTCGGTCCATGAACTCCTTGGCGAACTGCTTGGAGGCCTCCAGCATAGCCCCTTTCCGCGACGGGCCGAAGACCTTTACACCCCTGGCCGAGAGAAAATCGGAGAGACCTTTGGCCAGCGGGGCCTCGGGGCCCACTACTACGAGGTCTATCTTTTCGGCCAGGCAGTAGGCGTAGATGCCGTCGTGGTCCTCCTGCTTCACCGGCGCGCAGGCCGCGAGCTCGGCTATGGCCGCGGACCCAGGTATGCAGTGCAGCCTGCCCAGTATCGGGCTCTGCTTTATCTTCCAGGCCAGCGCGTGCTCGCGGCCCCCGGAACCTATGAGCAGTACGTTCACAGCGCCTCCATGTATTTTCCGGTGAAGCAGGAAACGCAGAAGTTCCTGTCCTTGTGCCCGCCGCAGGCCTCCACCAGGCTGGGCAAGCTCAGGTAACGCAGCGCGTCCGCGCCGATGAAGCGCTTTATCCCCTTCAGGTTAAGTTGGTTGGCGATGAGCTCCCCTTTCGTCGGGGTGTCTATGCCGAAATAGCACGGCGCGCCGATTGGCGGCGAGGCGATGGCCATTATTATCCTCTTGGCTCCGGCGCGCTTCAAGTCCTTCACTATCTTGCGGGATGTGGTGCCGCGCACCAGCGAGTCGTCTATCAGGATTATAGTCTTGCCCTTTATCACGTCCTTTATCGGGGCGAGCTTCAGGTGGGCCGTGAACTCGCGCAGACGCTGGTCCGGCTGAATGAAGGAGCGCCCCGTGTAATGGTTGCGCATGAAGACGGTCTGATATGGTATGCCTGATTCCTTGGCGTAGCCCAACGCGTAGACCGTGCCCGAATCCGGCACGCCGCTGACTAGGTCCGCCTTCACGCCGGCGAGTTCGCGGGCAAGCAGCGCACCTATCTCGTAGCGGGCGGTCTGCACCGAACGGCCCGCTACTACGGAGTCCGGCCTGGCGAAATAGACCTGCTCGAAGATGCAGCGGGTGAACTTTTTCACGGGGGCGAAGCGGCGCGACTTCAACTTGCCGCCGGAGATGACCACCATCTCTCCCGGCTCCACCTCTCGCACGACTTGGCCCCCAGCCACGTCTATAGCGCAAGTCTCGGAGGCCAATATATAGGACTTGCCTATGCGGCCCAGCACCAGCGGTCTGTAGCCGTAGGGATCGCGCGCGCCTATAACCTTGCCGGGCACGAGGAACAGGAAGGCGTAGGCGCCGGAGAGCCTTGGGAGGTTCTTTGCGAACGTATCCTCCAGCGTGCGGCCGCGGTAGCGCGCCGCGAGATGCAGTATCACCTCGCTGTCGCTCGACGACTGGAAGATGGCCCCCTCCTTCTGCAGCTTCGCCTTGAGCCGGTCGGAGTTAGTGATATTGCCGTTGTGCGCCACCGCCACCGCGCCGAGGCAGGAGTTCAGCACCAGCGGCTGCGCGTTCTTTATATGGCTGGAGCCAGTGGTGGAGTAGCGGATATGCCCTATGGCGTTCCTGCCGTTCAGGCCGCCCAGCACGTCGTTATTGAAGACCTCGTTGACCAGGCCCATTCCCGCGTAGTGCCTGAGCGTGCCGTGGTCGTCGGCCACGATGCCGGCCGATTCCTGGCCGCGGTGCTGCAGCGTGAACAGCCCGACGTAGGCCAGCCTCGACGCGTCCCTATTGTCCGTTATGCCGAATATTCCGCACATGGTCTACCTCACATAGTCCACCGCATTCTTAAAAAACTGAAAGCCGGCCGCCTCGGCCCCGCGGACCGCCCCGGACCTGCCGGGGTTCTGCCAGGAAAAGAAATTGCGCTCGGGATGCGGCATCAGGCCGAAGCAGGTGCCCGACCGGCTGCAGATGCCGGCGATGTCGAGCATGGAGCCGTTGGGGTTCTCCGCGTAGGTCAGCGCGTGCAGATCTCCGGCGGTTATCGCGCTTAGCACTTCCCTGTCCTCGACTATAAACTTGCCCTCGCCGTGGGCTATCGGCAGTTCTATCTCGTCGGGCAGACCTTTCGTGAAAATGCAGGGGCTGCGCCGGTTCACCTTGAGCCTCGTCCACTTGGCGATGAAATGGCCGCAGTCGTTGGTGTAGAGCGTCGAGAGCTGCGCGTTGGCCCTGTTCTCCGGCAAGAAACCGGTTTTCACTAGGATCTGGAAGCCATTGCAGATGCCTATCACCGGCCGGCGGCCCTTTATAAACTTTTTAAAATCCTTAGAGAGCCTGGCCATCTTGACGGCGTAGATCTTGCCGGCAGAGATGTCGTCGCCGTACGAGAAGCCGCCGGGGAAGGCCATGAGGTCGTAGTCCAGCACCTTTTTCTCCCCCGCCAGCAGCTGGTTGATATGCACTAGCTCCGGTTGCGCCCCGACGTATTTGAAGGAGTTGAACGTCTCGATATCGCAGTTCGTGGCGGTGCCGCGCAGTATTATCGCCCTGGGCTTCTTCATATCAGTTCCTTCTTCCAGCAGGTTTTCAGCTTTTCTATGCAGGCCGAGAACAACTGCCCGCCGCCTTCCGCCGCGGAGAGCTCCGGCTCCTCTTTTACATAGCCTATCTCGGCCGCCGGCAGGCCTTTGACTATTTTGAGAAATTCGGTCTCGCGTTCCTTCGTAACCTCCAGCACCAGCCGCGCCGGGCTCTCCCCGAAGAGCAGTTCGGTAACTGTCAGGCCTTTTTCGCGGACGGCGGCGGAGAGGTCCAGTTCCGCGCCAAGGCCGCCGGAGAAGGCCATCTCGGCGAGCGTCACGGCGAGGCCGCCCTGAGACACATCGTGGGCGGCGGCCACGCAGCCGGCCTTCATGGCCCTGGCCAAGGCCGCGTAGAGCTTCACCGCGGCCTTCATATCAAGCCCTGCCACCGCGTTGTTGCCGGTATCCGCCAGCTCGTTATAAACCGAACCGCCCATTCCGCGCAGGCTAACGCCGGCCAGGTACACCGGGTTGCCGGCCTCCTTGAAGTTTATCGTCACCGTCCTGCGCACGTCCTCTACCGGGGCCGTGGCCGAGATCAGCAGCGACAGCGGTATCGGGTACTCTTTACCATCGGCGTCCCTGGATTGGTTGTAGAAGCTGTCCTTGCCGGAGATGAACGGAGCGCCGTAGGCCAGCGCCGCGTCGAGGCAGCCCTCGGCCGCCTGCACCAGGTCGCCCATCACTTCCGGGTCGCGGGGGCTCGCCGCGCAGAAGTTGTCTAGTATCGCCACCCGCGACACGTCGGCGCCGGCGGCCAACAGGTTCCTGACCGCTTCATCTATGGAATGCAGGGCCATCTGGTAAGGGTCTAGGCGCCCTACCGCAGGCGCGAAGCCGTGGCCGACGGCGAAACCCGAGTAATCCTTAAGATCCAGCGTGGCGGTCTGCGGCCAGATTACGGCCGCGTCGCCGGGGCCGTCCCCGAAGCGACCCTGCAGCGGTTTGCCCACCGTGCCGCCCTGCACCTCGTGGTCGTATTGCGTGATGATTGAATGCCGCGAGCAGACGTTGGGATGAGCGAGCAAGGCCTCGAGGGCCTTTCCGAAATCTTTTGGCGCCACCGGGGTTTTGCCGCTGACCTTAACGGAGCGCTTGACCGCCGGCTTCTCGAGATTGGGCACCCCGCCGTGCAGAAAGGCCATCGGCACGTCCACAACCAGCGCGTCCCCGTGGGTCACCAGCAGGCGGCCGTCGCCGGGGAACTCACCGAGCACGCAATACTCGCAGTTCTCGGCGCCTAGCAGGGCGGCGAGTCTCTTGAGCTTACTTTTCGGCACGGAGAGTATCATGCGCTCCTGCGACTCCGACACCCAGATCTCCCACGGCTCTATCCGGGTGTCCTTCAGCAGGGCTTTCTCTAGCCGCACCCGCGCGCCAGTCTCGGAACCGAGTTCCCCGATAGCGGACGAGAAGCCGCCGGCGCCGCAGTCGGTAACGGCGTTGTAAAGCCCGAGGTCGCGCGCCCGCATCAGCACGTCGAGCGCCTTCTTTTCGTTGACGGCGTGGCCGATCTGCACCGCCGAGGAGCCGGTCTCTTCTTCTATGTTCGCGGAAGAGAACGTGGCGCCGTGTATGCCGTCGCGGCCGGTCCGGCCGCCGATGGAAACTATGAGGTCGCCCGGGACGACGCTCTTTTTTATCTTATCCACTGGTATCAGCCCCGCGCAGCCCACGTAAACAAGGGGGTTCAAGAGGTAGCCGTCGTCGAAATAAATGCCACCGGCCGCCGTCGGTATGCCTATGCGGTTGCCGTAGTCGCGCACTCCCTCTACGACGCCGCGCATGACGCGCTCGGGGCCCAGCGCGTTCTTGGGCAGCCGGTACTTCCGGTCGAGGCGCCCGAAGCAGAGGGTGTCGGTATTGAGCACGGGTTTGGCGCCCAGGCCCACGCCCAGGATATCGCGTATCACGCCGCCCACGCCGGTCTCGGCGCCGCCGTAGGGTTCCACCGCGCAGGGATGGTTGTGAGTCTCGGCCTTGAAGGCAAGACCCCATTTGCCGTCCTTGCCGAACTCCACTATGCCGGCGTTGTCTTTGAATACCGACAGGCACCAGCTGCGGTTTAGCGTCTTGGTAGCTTTAACGATGGTCTCTTTAAAGAGGTTTTTATATTTCTTTGTCCGTGGACCGTCGCGGTAGGCCACCGGGCCGGAGAAGGTCTTATGCTTGCAATGCTCGGACCAGGTCTGCGCTATGGTCTCGAGCTCGCCGCGCGTCGGCTGGCGGTCCGTCTTGCGGAACTGCCGCTGCACCTCGGCGAGCTCGGCCGCGTTAAGCGACCAACCCGCGGCCTTGTCCAGGGCCTCCAACTGCTTGGGGTTAAGCGAATTGAACTCAGCGAGTTCGTTCATATTTTCTCTATCCCGAACTTATTGACGGTTTCGTTGACCAGCGTCCCGGCTACGGCGCGCTTTAACTTGAGTTCCGAATCACAGGCCACGTAATAGGCGCGGCCGAAGCGCACCGTTTTCGGTTCCTTGCCGAGAACGTCCGAGATGACACCCTTGACGCTCTCCCCCACCACGTCAGTGACGGAGTCCTTGAGCCACACCTCCACCCGCCAGCCCTTTATACCGGCCTTGGGCCGGCCGAGAGAATAGGTCTCGGTGACAGGATCAGTCAGCAGTTCCGCGCCGAGCCGGTCGAACTCGGCCCTGCCGAAGTCAGCCTCCACCCTGTACAGCCGAGACAGCCGCGCCGCCTTCACCTTTAGCCCGGCGTGCGCCATGCGTCCGATGAAGCCCGTCTCCTCGTTCTCGGAGTATTTTTCCCTGGTCCGTATCTCGATTATCATTTTGGCGTTCCTAAAAAAGAAGAAGCCGGGTTGCAGCTCACCCGGCTCCGGTTATTTTCTGCAGGGCTTCCTCGTATTTTTTGAGGGTGCCCCGCACTACTTCGGCGGGCAGTCCCGGCGGGGTGGACTTCTTGTCCCACCCGCCGCCCTCCAGCCAGTTCCGGACGTACTGTTTGTCGTAGCTCTCCGGGCTGGTGCCGACCTTATATTTCGCGGCATCCCAGAACCGGGAGGAATCCGGAGTCAGCGCTTCGTCTATCAGTATCAGCTCGCCGTCCAGCAGGCCGAACTCGAACTTGGTATCGGCGAGCAGTATGCCGGCCTTCTCGGAGTGCGCGGCCGCGAAGTCGTATAGGACCAGGCTCGTATCTCTGATCTTTTCGGCCAGACCCGGAGGCAGGGCAGCGGCCATCACCTCGAAGGTGACGTTCTCGTCGTGGCCCTTGTCGGCCTTGGTCGTAGGGGTGAAGACCGGTTCCGGCAGTTTCTGTGCTTCCTTGAGGCCGGCCGGCAGCTTTATGCCGCAGACGCTGCCCTGCTTCAGGTATTCCTTCCAGCCCGAGCCTGTTATATAGCCGCGCACCACGCACTCGAAGTCCACCCGTTTCGCGCGGTGCACCAGCATGGCCCGGCCGCGCATATAGTCCCAGTCGAAGCCCGCCGGAGCCGCGACGAGGCGCTTTATCTCGTCCATATCCGTGGAAACCATGTGGTTCTTTATTATGTGCCTGGTCCGATTGAACCAGAAGGAGCTGATTCTATTTAGGAGGGCGCCCTTGCCGGGCACCGGCGTCGGCAGGATGAAATCGAAGGCGGAGATGCGGTCGGACGACACTATCAGGAGATACTTCTCCCCCGCCGCATACAGGTCGCGCACTTTTCCCTGGTGTACCAGCTTCAGCTCCATGCTCATCTCCTTCGCCGACGCTCAGGTAGACTGCAGGCCCGCTGACTACTTCAATGATTCCAGATACTTCTTATACCCTATCTTACCGAGCCGGGCGTTATTGCTGAGGACTTCCTTCTTCATGTTCTCCCGGTAAGATTTAAAGCTGCCGCGCAGGGACTTCTCTTTGACCGAGAGTATCTGAACGGCGAGCAAGCCGGCGTTCTTGGCGCCGTTCACGCCCACAGTGGCCACCGGTATGCCGGCCGGCATCTGCGCTATGGAAAGCAGCGCGTCCAGGCCGCCCAGGGGCGTGGCGTTGACCGGCACGCCTATCACCGGGAGCGCCGTGGCGGCCGCGAGCACGCCTGGCAGGTGGGCGGCGCCGCCGGCGGCGGCGATGACGACGCCAAAGCCGCGCTTTTCGGCGGAAGAAACAAAAGCGAGCGCCTCCCGCGTGGTGCGGTGGGCTGAAAGTATCTTTATTTCGAAGGGGACTTTGAACTGCTCTAGAACTTTGGCGGCCGCCGACAATACTCCCAGGTCCGAATCGCTTCCCATGACGATGGCTGCTTTCAGCATACACACCTCAAAACTGGAAAGTGAGAGTATTACGACACAGATATTCTACGATTTTAAGTTTTCGCACACAAATCCGCGGTTCCACGCCCGTCGTAAGACCGCGGCCGGCAGCAACCGCGAGAATACAGCCGCGTTCCCCACTGGCCACCCGATGGGCACGGCACTCTATGCGGCGCCGCGGCAGGCTTGACAAGCCCCGGATATATTGGCATACTAATACCAGAATACCAGTTAGGAGCCGCAGAACACATGCAGACCATACTCAAGATCTCAGAGGCCGCGGCCATAGCGCTGCACGCGGCCGACTACATGGCCAAGCGCCCGGGCCTCTGCTCCGCGCAGGACATAGCGCGGGGCCTCGACGTTTCCTACAACCACCTATCCAAGGTGCTCCAGCACCTCACCAAGTCCGGATACGTGCTGGCCGTACGCGGCCCCAAGGGCGGCTTTACCCTCTCCCCCTCCGGCCTCAAAGCCACCGTGCGCGATATCATGACGGCCCTAGACGGCCCGGTGCAGACGCATGCCTGCCTGATGGGCGCCAAGGTCTGCCGCCACAAGGACTGCCTGTTCGGTCGTTTCCTGGCCGACACCAACCGGCGCTTCGAGAAAGTGCTGAACCAGAAGATCTCGGAGTTCTCAAGGCGGAAGTGATTTCGGTTAGGTTCAAGGGTAAAAATAAAGGAGAAATATAATGAACGACAATATGTTCTGTTACCAGTGTGAGCAGGCCGCCAAGGGCACGGGCTGCACCGTGCAGGGCGTCTGCGGCAAGGACCCGGATACGGCCAGGATGCAGGACCTGCTGCTGTGGCAGGCCAAGGGCATAGCCCAGTACGCGCACGCCGCAGCCAGGGCCGGCAAGCGCGACCGCGCCATAGACGTCTTCGTGGTGGAAGCGCTGTTCACTACCGTCACCAACGTCAACTTTGACGCCAAGAGCATAGCCGCGCTGGTGCGGAAGGGCCAGCAGATAAAGGAGAAAGCGAAAGCGCTGGCCGGCAACCCCAAGCTGGACGGCCCCGCCGCGTGGGTCCCCCCCGCCGACCACAAGGCCCTGTCCGCCGAAGCGCCTGAGAAGGGCATACAAGCCCGCCAGAAAGCCCTCGGCGACGACGCGGCCGGCCTGCAGGAACTGCTGGTTTACGGCCTCAAGGGCATGGCCGCCTACGCCGACCACGCGCTGATCCTGGGGGTTGAGGACGAGAAGGTCTACGCCTTCATCCACGAAGCATTGAACTTCCTGACCAAGCCCGATCCCACCGTGGACGAGCTCGTCGGCTACAACATAAAATGCGGCGAGGTTAACCTGCGCGTGATGGAACTCCTCGACAAGGCCAACACCACGGCCTATGGCCACCCGGTCCCGACCCCGGTCCGCATCAATCCGCTCAAGGGCAAGGCCCTGCTTGTCAGCGGCCATGATCTCAAAGACCTCGAGAATATCCTTAAGGCTACCGAGGGCAAGGGCGTCAGCGTCTACACCCACGGCGAAATGCTCCCCGCCCACGGCTACCCGGCCTTAAAAAAATACAAGCACCTGGCCGGCAATTACGGCGGCGCGTGGCAGGACCAGCAGAAAGAGTTCAACGCGTTCCCCGGCGCGGTCGTAATGACCACCAACTGCATCCAGAAGCCGCTGGACGGCTACAAGGCGCGCATCTTCACCACCGGCCTGGTGGAATGGCCCGGAGTGACGCATCTGAAGAACGGCGACTTCGGCCCGGCCGTGCAGGCCGCGCTCGCGGCCCCCGGCTTCGCCGAGGACGGCGGCCAGAAAACCATACTCGTAGGGTTCGCACACAACACCGTGATGGGGGTGGCGGGCAAGGTGATAGACGCGGTGAAGGCGGGGCAGATAAAGCACTTCTTCCTCGTCGGCGGCTGCGACGGCGCCAAGCCCGGCCGTAACTACTACACGGAGTTCGCGGAGAAGGCCCCGAAGGACACGGTGGTGCTGACGCTCGCCTGCGGCAAGTTCCGTTTCAACAAATTGGAGTTCGGCGACATCGGCGACATCCCGCGCCTCTTGGATATGGGCCAGTGCAACGACGCCTACTCGGCGATCCAGGTGGCGCTGGCGCTCTCCAAGGCGTTCGGCGTGGGCGTCAACGAACTGCCGCTCTCGCTGGTGCTCAGTTGGTACGAGCAGAAGGCGGTCTGCATACTGCTGACGCTGCTGTTCCTCGGCATCAAGAACATACGCCTCGGCCCCACGCTGCCGGCTTTCGTGACCCCGGCCGTGCTAAAGGTGCTGGTGGAGAAATTCAACATCATGCCGATCACCACCCCGGAGAAGGACCTGGAGGCCATCCTCGGCGCCAAGGCCCGCGCTTAAGCGGCTACAGCAGGGCCGGGTGCGGGAAGAAGTCCCGCACCCGGCCCTTATCAGAACAGGGACAGTCACCCGTTTTTCCGGCGTTCCCGGATAATGTACTTAATAAGGAATAGGGCGTCTGCCCCTATTTTATATAATACCACCATCATGCCGCCGACCAGAGCTTTCCTTGAGAGAACATACCGGGAGATGAACAGGCCGGAGTACATACACCCGGACCCGCTGGAGTTCGTCCGGCGCTACAAAAGCGCCGCCGATCGCGAGGTCGTAGGCCTGATAGCCGCCTGCCTCGCCTACGGCAACGTCAACCAGATTCTGAAGAGCGTGGAGAAGGCGCTGGCCCCGATGGGCAAGTCCCCGGCCGCCTGGCTGAAGAGAACGCCGCCGGCGGAGATAAAAAAGACTCTTGCCGGCTTCAAGCATCGCTTCACCACCGGCGCCGAGATGGCCGTCTTTCTCATCAACATCAAGGACGCGCTAAAGCTTCACGGTTCGCTGGAGAAGCTGTTCCTGGCCGGTTACCGCGGGGAGGAGCCCACCGTGGAGCTGGCGCTCTACCGTTTCATCGACGCCTTCAATACAAGGGCCTGCGCCCCGACGCTGACGCCGTGCACGGAACTAAAAAGTTCCTTCAAGCGCGTGAACCTGTTTCTGCGCTGGATGGTCAGGAGGGACGCCGTGGACCCAGGGGTCTGGAAAGGCGTCCCACCCTCCAAACTGATAATCCCGCTGGACACCCACATGCGGCAGGTCTCGATGAAGATGGGCATCACGAAACGCAAGGACACGTCCATGAAAACGGCGGTGGAGATTACGTCCTACTTCAGGCGCATGGAGCCTTTGGACCCGGTGAAGTACGACTTCGCTCTTACCCGAGCCGGCATCCGCGGGAACAACGCGCACTGATGCGGTTCCCAGTAGCATTTTCCGGTTAGAAGATGGGCATGAAATCATCCGCCGGCGCTCCGGAGTAATTCTTTCGGCAGTCTTCCGTTTCGCCGCGCCGCCGTTCTTCCCTTGCGCCAGCGCGTTAACGTCTTTTACGTACTCATTGGATAATTCTGCTAATGGGGCGGGGCGCCGGTTTTTTTGTAGAATATATTCGCTCTCTGTTGCTGCCGACCGGGGACCGGCAGTGCCCCGGCCATTATTCTACAGGAGGTCAGCCCATGAATATGAAAGGTTCCAAGACCGAAAAGAACCTGCTCGCTTCGTTCGCTGGAGAATCGCAGGCCCGCAACCGGTACGCTTATTTCGCCGGCGCGGCCAGAAAGGAAGGTTACGTGCAAATAAGCTTGGCCTTCGAGGAGACAGCCGACCAGGAAAAGGAGCACGCCAAGCGTATGTTCAAATTCCTGGAGGGCGGCGACCTGCAGATAACCGCCACCTATCCGGCCGGCGCGATAGGCGGCACCGCGGCCAACCTGAAGGCCGCCGCGGGCGGCGAGAACGAGGAATGGACGAAACTGTACCCGGAGTTCGCCAGGATTGCGCGCGAGGAGGGCTTCGAGCCGGTTGCGAAGATGTACGAGGCTGTCCTGGTGGCCGAGAGACAGCACGAGAAGCGCTACCGCGGCCTGCTGAAGAACCTGCAGGACGGCACCATCTTCAAGAAGAACGGCAAGGTGTATTGGCGCTGTCTGAACTGCGGATACGTGCACGAGGGAGACGCGGCCCCGGAGACCTGTCCGGCCTGTCTGCACCCGAAAGCCTATTTTGAAATTCTGGCCGAGAACTGGTAACGGAGGGATATATGGAAGAGAACGCCAACGAGAGGGCCGATGAGGCGGTGAAGCGCACGGTTACAATGCAGGGCCGGCCGATGACGCTGACCGGGGACGAGATAAAAGTCGGAATGCCTGCCCCGGACTTCAAGGTGGTGGACAACGACATGCTGCCGATGAAGTTCTCCCGCACTTTCGGCGGAAGACTTACGGTCATAGCGTCGGTCCCGTCGCTGGATACCCCGGTCTGCGACCTCGAAACGCGCCGCTTCAACAAGGAGGCGGAGACCCTGGGCCCTGACATAAACATCATCACAGTGAGCATGGATCTGCCTTTCGCCCAGAAGCGTTGGTGCGGCGCGGCGGGGGTCAAGGCCGTCAGGACTTTTTCGGATTACCAGAAGGCGGAGTTCGGCAAAAACTGGGGCGTCCTGATCAAGGAGTTGCGCCTGCTGGCGCGCGCGGTCTTTATCGTGGACAAGGACGGCGTAGTGAAATACGCACAGGTAGTGCCGGAAGTGACGAAAGAACCGGATTACGGGGAAGTTCTCACCGCGCTTAAGGCGCTGGTCTGATACCGGGTTAAGGAGGACTAAAATGGCTGACAGGAACGAGGTTTACAAGTGCGAAGCCTGCGGGAACATAGTGGAAGTGATGCACGGCGGACCTGGGAAACTGGTCTGTTGCGGCAAGGACATGAAGCTGTTCAAGGAGAACACGGTAGACGCCGCCAAAGAAAAGCACGTGCCCGTCCTAGAAAAGACCGCCAGTGGCTATAAGATCAAGGTTGGTTCCGTGCCGCACCCGATGGAGGAGAAGCACTACATAGAGTGGATTGAGCTGCTGGCCGACGGCAAGGTTCTGCGCGAGTACCTGAAGCCGGGCATGCCTCCCGAGGCTTCTTTCTGCCTGGACCTCGAGCCGAAGTCCGTCTCGGCGCGCGAATACTGCAATCTGCACGGGCTCTGGAAAGCCTGAGCCCGACTGAGCCCAAGGAGAGAACATGAGAAAATACGTCTGCAAGCTCTGCGGTTACGTTTACGATCCCGCCGTCGGCGACCCGGACAACAACGTCCCGGCGGGAACGTCTTTCGAGAAACTGCCCGAAGGCTGGGTCTGTCCCGTCTGCGGCGCCGGCAAGGAGGAGTTCGAGCCGGAGAGCTGACGGTTCTGCGGCGGGGTAAAGAACGGCCGGGGGTCTACCCCGGCCGTTCTTTTTTTTGTCCGGCGTCAGAGGGGAGGCGGACGCGCGGCATTCTACTCCGCGCGCAGGGCGTCTGCCGGCTTCAGACCGGCGGCCACCCAGGCCGGGTAAATGGCGAAGGCGAAAGCCGTGAAGGCCGCGATGAGCACCGAGGCCAGCGGTATCCAGGCGGAGATCTTCGCCGCCCCCATCCCGAGAATGACCTTTATCGGCACGTCCCAGAGCCAGCCGAGGACGGAACCTATGACGCCGCCTATAAGGCCCAGCATGACAGCCTCCACCATGAACTGCAGCATGACGTCGCGGCGGCTGGCGCCTATGGCCCGGCGTATCCCTATTTCCTTGGTACGGGCGAACACTGTGGCCAGTGTCACGTTCATGATACCTATGCCGCCGGCCAGGAAGGCCAGCATGCCAAGCGAGACCGTGACCAGCGAAGACCTCACGCTTTCCGCCATCCGTTCGCGTATCAATCCCATCTGGTTCTCTATCACGAACGCGTCCTCAGAACCGAAGCGGACCTTAAAGAAGTTCTGCATCTTCCGGACGGTCTCGTCGAAGGTCGCTTCGTTGCCGGTGTCGACGTTGACCTCCAGCGAGTTGTAGGGACCCAGCATATTGTAGCTGTACATCGTGGTGACAGGGGCCAGCACCTGATAGTCGTTGGAATAGCCGAGCAGATTCTCCGGGCGTTCGGAATAAGGCAGAGCGTCCAGCACGCCGATGACTGTGAACGTGACCCTGCCTATCTTGACGGTCTTGCCCAGAAGGTCGTTGTGCGCAGCGAGCTCGTCGAAGGAAGCGGTGAAGTCCCGTTCCCTCCGCCTCTGCTTGAAATAGTCGTTGCTGGGGGGCGGAGGGGCCTTCCTGACAATGACGCAGACGCGCAGCTTGTGGTCCATGTCGTACCTGTTTATGAACCTTCCGTGCAGTTTGTAGATGAAGTCGCGCTTTGTCCAGTCCGGCGTCACGCCTGTGACACTGGTCACCACGTTGCGTCCGTCGTACTGAAGGACCTCGCGCCAGTCCCGCCCCTCCGGGGAGACCATGTAGAGGTCAGGGAACTGCCGGCGAAGCGCGGCCACCTCCTCGTAATCTATCACCGGGGGTATCTGGTAGCCGTCGGTGTTGGACAGGGAGAGGCTCCTGTTGTTGGTGACCTTCAGGCGCGCCAGCCCGGAGACCTCTTTCTGCTGCTCAAGCCGGGAATAGGTGTTGACGATGGCGGAAAAAGCGTCTATAAAGACCATCGAACCGGCGGCTATGGCCAGGAAACTGAGCGCGGAGCGCATCTTATGCGCCCAGATTTCGGCGAAGCCGGTGCGCGCGGCGTTGAAAAGTTCCCTCACGGCTCTATCCTCCCGTCGCGGATGCGGATATTGCGCCCGGCGCGCCCGGCCAGGCCCGGGTCATGGGTAACCATGACGACCGTGATTCCTTCGGAGTTAAGTCGCCGCAGCATCTCCATTATTTCCCCGCTGGAGACGGAATCCAGATTGCCGGTCGGTTCGTCCGCCAGTATTATCTTCGGAGAGTTCGCCAGCGCCCGGGCGATGGCCACGCGCTGGCGCTCTCCGCCGGAAAGTTCCAGCGGCGTCTTTCGCTCCTTGCCGTGCAGCCCCACCTTCCTCAGCAGTTCGGCGGCCCTGTGGCGCATTTCGCTGCCATATTCCCCTGCGTAAAGCAGCGGCAGGCAGACATTGTCCAGGGCGGAAAGCCTGTTGAGCAGATGGAAGGCCTGGAACACGAAGCCTATCTCCCCGAGCCGGAGCGCCGAGCGTTCCGAATCCGACATCACGCCCGCGTCCCTGCCGTTCAGGCTGTAGACTCCGCCCGTCGGCTCGTCCAGCAGGCCCAGGATGTTGAGCAGCGTGGATTTGCCGCAGCCTGAAGGCCCCGTTACCGCGACGAATTCCCCCTTCCCTATCTCGAAGGAGAGGCCGCGCAGGGCGGGCCAGCCGGACTTGCCGCCCTCGTATACCTTGGTAAGGTCCGTGCAGACTATGCTCACTTGAGCGTCTCCGGAACGGCCGTGAACAGTTTATCACCGGACTTAAGAGGCCCGACAAGCTCGACCTCGGTCTCCGACCTTAGGCCGGGGAACACCTGTAGCTTATCGGCGCTGTAGCCGTCCTTCTGGCGGTAGACGTAATAGTTCAAACCTTCCTTGAAAAGGGTCTCTATCGGGGCTTTCAGCACGTTTTTCTTCGCCTCCAGGGCTGCGGTCACCACCGCGCTCATACCGACGCGTAGTTCCTTGCTGGGCTTGTCCAGGCTTATCACCACGCGGAAGACCTTATCCCCGCTGCCGCCCCAGCTATTGCTCTTCGTCTCCGCCATCGGGGCGATGACGTCCACTTTGCCGGCGAACTTCTCGCCCGGCAGGGCCGTGAAGGTTATCGAAACCGGCATGCCGCGCCTGATTTTAAAGATATCAAGCTCGCTGACCTGCAGGTTGACCGCCAGCGTGTTCATGTCTACTATGCGGACGATGCAGCTGCCTGGATTATCCACCCTGTTGCCCGCCCGCACCTCGTCGCCGGTCCTCCCGTAGGAGTCTATGCAGCGGGTAATGAGCCCCGACCTCGACGCCAGTATGGGGACCGGCTTGTACTGGTCTGAGTCTATCCGCTCTCCGCCCTTGAACATCATAATCTTATCGTTTTTATTGACGTACTCCCCTTCTTTCTTGTCCACCTCCACGATGAAGCCGCGGCCCGGAGGGAAGACGTTCACGCTGTCGCGCGAGACCAGTTCGCCTGACTGTTCCAGGTCCACCTTGAGGTCGCCGCGGCTGACCTGCCGGATAAAATCGGAGAGGTCCTTCCTGACGAGCATCTTCTTGTAGCGGGTGTAGCCCGCCAGTCCAGCGGCGGCCAGGACGGACAGCGCTATGAACCACGCTGAGTGTTTGGCTAGTTTTTTCATATGGGCTCCGGATTATTCCCAGATCTTCTCCCCGAGCAGGGCCCGGTAGTTGGCCAGCGCCAGCTGGAGGTCGTCGATGGCCGAGACCAGACTGTTGCTGGCGTCCAGCAGCTTGGTCTGGGAGCTGTCCAGCTGCAGGAAGTCCACCCCGCCCAGGGCGTATTCGCTCTGCACGTTGTCCAGCGTCTCCTTCTGCGCCTTGACCTGAAAATCGAGCAGCTGCCGGGATTTGACCTGCAAGGCTATGTCGCTCTGCGAGCTCAACACCGAGGTCTTGAGCGTACGCTCCGAATCCTCCAGGGCCAGCTCCGCGGACCTCAGCACGGAATCGGCCTCGCGCTTCCTGACGCGGTTTTGGACTCCGAAAAAGCCGAAAGGGAAGTTCAGCGTGGCAGCGAGGCCGTAGGAGGGATTGCCCGCCCCGGAATAGCCCGGGCCGACCAGCCCAAGACCGGTTTTGCTCCAGGAGGCGTCCAGGCTCAGCCTCGGGTAATAGGAGGCGACATCGCTATGGCGCTGCAGGCGGGCCTTCTCCAGCGCCAGCCGCTGGCTGCGTATCGAAAAATTGTTCTTCAGCGCCCTATCCGCGTCCGAACGCGGCAGCGGCAGCTTTATATCCGGCGGCTGCGTGCTGACCTCGACCTGCTCTGCCGCGTCAGGCCCGGCGTTCAGCAGTTCGTTGAAGGCCATCAGGGCCTTGGTTTCGTCAGCTTCGGCCTGGGCCAGGTCCAGCTCGCTCTGCAGTTTATCGCCTTCGCTCTGCGTCACCTGTATGCGGCCTTGCGTGCCGGAGTTAAACTGCTCGTAGGTATCCTTGTACTGCCGCTCGCGGGAGGCCAGGTTCATCTTGGCTATGACGGTACGCTGCTGCGCGGAGTAGAGGGAGTAAAAGCGCGTCAGGGCGATGATGGCCTCCCTCTGCTTGGCAGAAAGCAGCGTCAGCTCCGCAGTCTCGTAGTCCAGGCCCGCCTTCTTTATCTTCAGTAACGGACTGGAGGCGGAATCGTACAGTCTCCAGGAGGCCGAGAGGCCGCTGGTGACGGCGCTCCTGGCGACGCGCAGCCTGGGGTCGAGGTCGTCGTAAAAACTCTCTCCCATCGTGAAGTTGAAGGAAGGGAACGCCGCGTCGAAGACCGAGGCCATGTAGACGGCCTCGGCCTGTCTGAAAGACTCCTCCGCCGCCCGCATGGCCGGAGAGGCCGAAAGCGCGGCCGAGACGTAAGCGGAAGCCGTGAACTGGGCCGCGGCCGAGGGCCAGGGCAGGAGACACGCGGCCGCCAGCATAGTCCAGAAGCAGAGGTGTTTTCTCATATTTGACTGCCGCGGCGCCGCGTCCTTTTTTTAATAACGCAGTATTCCCCATCTACGCGCCCTGGTGCCGCTAGTCCCCGAGCGAGCCGTTTATCGTGGTCAGCAGAAGCGGGCACTCCGGGCAGTCGACGCCAGCTTTCACCGCGTAGCCCAGATAGAGCTTCGCCTCGTCGTAGCGTTTCAATTCGTAGCATACCAGCCCCATCTGTTTGGCGGTGGCGGCCAGTACCGGCCTGGGGGCTTTCACGTTCCTGAGCGCCGTGCCCAGGGCCTCGTAGGCGCCGGCGTAATTCCCCATGCCGGAATAGGCGGCGGCCAACGCGTCGTAATAGGGATGGGTCTTCTGGCCGGCCGGGATGGGCGCCTTCAGCAGGATGTCCACGGCCCGGTCGTATTGTTTCCCGTCTATGAACGCGTCCGCCACCGCAAGGTAAATGCCGGGATCGGAGGCGCCCGAGTCCACGGCGAGCTCGGAGTACTTGACTACAGAGGCTTTGTCCTGCAGGCGGGAGCTGACCGCGGCCAGCGCCGTATAGATCTGCGCCTGCCGTTCTTTGGGAAGGCCGGCCACGCCGCCGGAAAGTATCCGTTCCAGGTCCGCCCTCTCGTCTTTCCAGTCGCTGTCGGCGGAATAGAGCCTGGACCTGCGGTAAAGAGCCTCGGCCTTGTCCCCTCCCAAAGGCAAGTTTATCAGGAAGGAACATGCGGACACGGCTGAGTCCCCGGTCCCGCTTAAGCAGGACGTCCTGTCGAAACCCGCCCAGATATGGAGCAGAGCGAACGCCAGTACTGCCGTGACGATGAACATGACAGAGTTCTTGACGAGCTTCGCTTTATCCATGTGGCGTGGTCCAGTACGTGCGGTTCAGTCTCCCGCCTTCTTGTACAGGCAGTTTGCCTCGGCGTTGCGGCCGCGCTGATCGAATATGGCGGACAATTTTTCCAGCCCCGCCCTGTCCTTTGTCAAATCGTAGAGAAAAATGGTGTGCCCGGCCACGAACTCCGGCCTGCGCTCCTTGAGCCAGTAGAACGTCCTCTTGTCGGGGTAATAAGTTCCCTGCAGGTTGGTGGCTGAAACGGCCAGCAGGATTCGCTTCATGGCACAGACCTGCACCCCGGTGCCGGAGAAGTCCACGTTGGAGATGTTCTCCAGCGGAACATAGTTTATACCGTAAGCCTCAGGCCTGGCCGTCCCGAAGTAGGAAAAGATCACGGGCGGGTTCCCGCGCGCCTTCAGATAGCGGGCCAGCGTCTTAACGTCCTGTCCCCAGTCCAGGTTGGAGTCCACCAGCAGTTTGTACCCGTTGGCCGGGCCGCCGGCGGCCTCGTTGAAATAGGCCAGGTAGTACGGGCCGGCGGCTAGGACCGAGGCCGCGTTGAGCGCGAGCAGGCCGCAGGCCAGCCAGGCGCCGCGTTTTACCCCGTGCAGCCGTGAAAGAGCCAGCCCGGCCAGGACGGCCAGGAAAGGCATGACCGGCATTATATGTCTGTAACCTATCTGCACCTTGGCGGTCAGGGCCGCGGCTAAAAAGAAGGCCGGAGGGAGCAGCAGCCACAGGTAGTCCCTGCGGAAACGCCTCAGGACGAGAAAGACGCCGGCGGCGGCCGCACCTAGTATTATCAGCGGCGTCTTCACCAGTATGGTCAGGGGGAAATACCACCAGACGCCATTGACGGTGTAGCGGCCCATTATAAAGGAGGAACGTCCCTGGTCCAGCCTGGTGAGCGTCGCATAAAGACCCTTCCAGAAAAGGAGCAGGTCGAACTTGTAGACCAGGGCCACTACCAGCAGGCACGAGGCTGCGTAGACCAGGATATAGCCCCAGAGCCTGGAGAACTTCATCCGTGGGCGGAGGTAATTGTCGGCCAGCCAGAAAGCGGCGATCATCGGCGGCACCACGAACATACTGAACTTGGAAACCAGCGCCAGGCCGGATACGGCCCCGGCCAGCCCGGCACGGCGCAGAAGGACGCGTCTCGCGCCGCTATCCTTCTCCCTGGCCTCCTTGCCGCCGGCCCGGGCGGAGGCCGTAGTGAACAGCCAACCCAGCGCGAAAGATGCGAAATATAACGCCGCCGCGCCGGCGTCGGTGGTCACAAGCGCGTCGTTGGAGATGAAGACCGGCATCAGGCAGAAGGCCGCCAGCGAATAGGAGGCCGCAGGCCCCGGCTCCAGCCTGGAAACGAAGAACCAGATGCACAATCCGAACACCGCGGTCCAAACCAGGAAAGTGAAGACACGCGCCGTGTCCAGAATACGGCCGGGGGAGGCCATGTTGTCGAAAAGAAAAAGGTCGCCGTAATGGTACGGCATGAAATTGGAAAAATACGGGTGCGCGGTGAAGGCCTCCAGCCTCATCTGGGTCAGCGGCAGCGCGGAAAGCATCTCGTCCAGGGGCGGATGGTCCATGATGTTCATCACGTAGCGCCCGGTATGCAGGTAGGAATAGCCGCTGGAAAGGTGCACGGTCTCGTCGTATGTCGGCGCGGACGCGGCGATGAAGGAAAACCCGGCGTAGAGGTGCAGGGCCAAGGCAGCGGCGGCGAGGAGCGTGGGGAAGCCGACCTTCCTGTACATATTTAAGCATATGATACAAAACTTGTCCGCGCCGTTACGCGCGGCGCGCCGCAGTTTTGCTAAAATATACGGAGCGGTTCCGGGATCCGGGTCTGGGCCGCCCTGAACGGCATGGAAACACCTCTCGAGACGACAACAACGGCCGCCGCCGCGCCGGGGACGCAAGTCCCGCGACAGCCCCCATTCCCGGCGGCCGCCGCTCCGGAGCGACTGTCCCCCCTTGAGGCAGCCTCTTTCATGCAGGCGCGCAGCCCAGTGGTCATAGATATCAGGACCCCGGACGAGAACGAGCTCTTCCGCCTGGCGGGCACAGACCTGCTAGTGGATTACCTGGCTCCGGGCTTCAGAGAAGGACTGGCGCATCTGAACAGGCAGGACCCACTCTTAATCTACTGCCGCACCGGGCACCGCAGCGGCCTGGCCCTGGAGATCATGCGCGGGATGGGGTTCACCGAGGCCCACGATATCCGAGACGGCATCATAGGCTGGAAGGCCGCTGGCCTGCCGGTAGAATCCTAGCCGCGCCTTCCGCTACGGAAAAAAGAAAAGCCCGCCTTAGCGGGCTTTCTTTTTTCCCGGAACCAGGCCGGAATGTCTAACGCTTTCCGGCCTTTTTTATGGCGGCCAGCACCCTGTCCGGAGTGAACGGCGCGTCGAAGAGCCTCACCCCGCAGGCCGCGTAGATGGCGTTCGCTATGGCCGGCAGCGGGCCGTTGATGCCTATCTCCGACACCGACTTGGCGCCGAAAGGCCCGGCCGGCTCCCAGGTCGGGATAATGAACGTGCGCACCGGCGGGGTATCCGCGGCGGAAAGTATCTTATAGCGCCTAAAACTGGCGTTCAGCGGCGTCCCGTTGGAAGAGAATTCCAGTTCCTCCGACAGCGTGTGGCTGATGCCGTTGACCACGGCCCCGTCGTTCTGGCCCTCGGCCAGCTGCGGGTTTATCGCGGTGCCGCAGTCCACGCAGGAAACGTAGTCCAGCACCTTCACCTTCCCCGTCCCGGTATCCACCTCTACCTCGGCGAAGTTCGCCTGGAAAGGCGGCGGGGAGGTATGTCCGTAATGCGAGGCCGTAGCGCAGATCTGGTGCTGGTCGTAGTAGTAGAGCGACGTGTTGGCCACCTCGGAGAGCGCGCAGGAGGCGCCGTCCGCGGCGACCACCTTCCCTCCCTCCAGTCTGAGCGCCTCAGGCTTCTTGTCCAGGATCTTCGCGCCTACGGCCAGGACCATGTCCCTGACCTTCTCGGCGGCCTTCTTGGCGGCGCCGCCGGAGATGAACGTGGTGGAGGAGGCGTAAGCCCCGACGTCGAACGGAGTGACGTCGGTATCGGACGAAGTGACGACGATATCCTCGGTTTTCACTCCGAGCACTTCGGCCGCTATCTGGGCCAGTATCGTGTCGGAGCCGGTCCCCAGGTCGGCCGCGCCCACGAGCAGGTTGAACGAGCCGTCCTCGTTCATCTTTATCGTCGCCGAGGCCATGTCCACCTCCGGGATACCGGAGCCCTGCATCATGCAGGCCGCGCCGACGCCGCGGCGCACCGGGCCGCTCTGCTTCGCGTATTTGGCCCGCTTCTCCGCCCACTTAATCTCGTCCATGCCTTTCTGGATGGCCTCGAACAGGCCGGTGGAGGTGATGACCTGTTCCACGCCTTCGCGGCCCTCGCCCATGGCCTTGAAGACCGGCGAACCTTCGCCCAGCTTTATGTAGTTCCTCCGGCGGAACTCCACCGGGTCCATGCCTATACTCTCGGCAAGCATATCCATCAGGCATTCCCACGCGAAGAAGCCCTGCGTGGCGCCGTAGCCGCGGTACGCGCCGGCCACCGGCATGTTGGTGTAGACGCTGCGCCCTACGAACCTGATATTGTTCTTCACCCTGTACATCGGGATTGTATGGGAGCCGGAGCACATCATCACGGTCAGCGCGTGGGAACCGTAGGCGCCGGTGTTCAGCGTTATCTCCATCTCGGCGTCGGTGATAGTGCCGTCGTTCTTCACGCCGGCCTTCATGCGGCAGACCGCCGGATGGCGCGTGCGCGACGAGACGAAGGTCTCCTTGCGGGTGTATTCGAGCTTAACGGGGCGCCTGGTCTTCAGCGCGAGCGCGGCCACGATATCCTCTAGCACCTCCTGCTTGCTGCCGAAGCCGCCGCCGATGCGCGGCTTTATCACGCGGATCTTCTTGACCGGGAGCTTCAGCGCCTGCGCGACGATGCGCCGCACGTGGAACGGCACCTGCGTGGAGGTGCGCAGCACGACCCGGCCGAAGTTGTCGAAATAGGCTATACTCGTGTGGGGTTCCAGCGCGCAGTGCTGCAGGTACGGGATGGACCAGCTGTGCTCCAGCACGTGGTCCGCTTCCTTGAACCACTCGCCGTTCTTCACCTCGAAGTCGAACTTGGCCGCGATGTTGCGCCTGGCGTCGGGGATGTTCTTGGAATCCGGCTCGTCGTGGATTACCGGCGCCCCGTCCTT
Organism: bacterium; assembly: GCA_021789695.1. Classification (GTDB taxonomy): domain Bacteria; phylum Elusimicrobiota; class Elusimicrobia; order Elusimicrobiales; family UBA9959; genus UBA9959. The sequence goes on from JAJYJH010000002.1 coordinate 106,792, forward strand.
CATCGCCTCGAACGGGTCCAGCACGGCGGGAAGCACTTCGTAGTCCACCTTTATCTTCGAGACGGCCTCCTGCGCCGCCTCGGGGGTCTCGGCGGCCACCGCGGCAACGCGGTCGCCGACGTAGCGCACCTTGCTGTCGAGCGTATAGGTGTCGTAAGGGGACGGCTCCGGATAGCCCTGCCCGGCCGTGGTATGCGGCACGCGCGGCACGTCCTTGTAGGTCAGCACGGCCTTGACGCCCGGCACTTTCAGCGCGGCGGAGACGTCTATCTTCTTTATGCGGGCGTGCGCGTGCGGGCTCCACAGGAGTTTGGCGTGGAGGAGGCCCTTGAACTCCTGGTCGTCGGCGAAAACGGGCTCGCCGCAGGCCAGGCCCAGCGCGTCCTGCTTGCGCACCGGCTTGTTGACTACCTTGAGGTCTTTGGCGTCCATGCTGGTTTCGGTCCTGGAAACTGTCATTTCTTCCTCCCGCGGGCCATTTTGGCGGCGGCGTTCTTAACGGCTTCCACCTGCTTGACGTAACCGGTGCAGCGGCACAGGTTCCCGTCCAGCGCCCTGCGGATCTCGGCCTCGGTGGGCTTCGGGTTGTTGTCCAGCAGGTGTTTGGACGAAAGTATCATCCCCGGTATGCAGAAGCCGCACTGCACGGCGCCCGCCTCCACGAAGGCCTCCTGCAGCGGGTGAGGCTCGTGCACCGACCCCAGGCCCTCTATGGTGGTTATCTCCCCGTTATGGGCCGTCACGGCGGGGGTCAGGCAGCCGAGCACCGGCCTGCCGTTGAGGATCACGGTGCAGGAGCCGCAGTCGCCGGTGTCGCAGCCCTTCTTGGTCCCCTTCCAGCCGTGGCGGCGCAGCGCGTCGAGCAGCGACTCGGAGTTCCGTACCGAAAGCGTCGTCTTTCCCCCGTTGACCGTGACGGTCACGGTGAAAAGTCCGTCCTTGGTTTCAAGTATCTCGTTCTTCATGTTCCTCACCTTAGAGAGAAGCTATGAAACGCCCCAGCAGGGCGGCGCCGGCGGCGGCGCGGTATTCCCCCGCGCGGGCCGCCTCCAGCTCCGCGGAGAAGGCGGCGGGTCCGGACCCGGCGGCGCCCAGTATCGCCTTCTCGGCCTCGGCGGCGCGGAAAGGCTTGGGCGACAGCGCCCCGACGGCCACGCGGGCCTTCGCGACCTTGCCGCCCCTCTTCTCGGCCGCCAGGAAAAGCGTTATATACGACTCCCAGCTGGAATCCGTCTTGGCCAGCTTGACGAACTCGCACCTCCATTTCGAGGCCGCGGCCGGGAAGAGCACCTCTGTGATCAGGCAGTTGGCGCCGGGGCGCAGCCGCGGGGAGGCCGCGTAGAGCTCCGGCAGGCCAAGCAACTCGGAACCCTTGGAGGAAACCACCCGGACCTTGGCGTCGAGCCCCAGCAGGACCACCGGGAAGATGTTGAAGGAGTGCGGGCGGGCTATGTTGCCGCCGATGGTCGCCATGTTGCGGACGAGCTGGCTGGAACAGGCCGCCGCCGCCCTGGAAACTATGCCGCCGGCCCAGGCGCGGCAGGCCTTCGAATTGTCGATCTCGTCGAAGGTGGCGCCCGCGCCTATCACGAGGCCGCCCCCCTGCAACTTTATGCCCTTGATCGGCAGGGCCTTCAGGTCCAGGTAGGTCTCGACGGTATCCGGCAACGTCTTGGCGACGAGCGTGCCTCCCGCCAGGGCCATGGCCTTGTATTTCCTGCTGTTCAGCATGGCCAGCGCATCCTTCACCGAGGACGGACAGGCGTAATATCTGATGTTCTTCACGGTTCCTCCTGCGTGGATAGATTCCGGCGCCGGGCGGTCAGGCCGCCGCTGACTCCAGCGCCCTGGACAGCAGCACGCCGCACATCTCGCGGCGGTAGGCGGCCTCGCTCCGGGCGTCGGTGATGGGCGAGACCTCGGACTTGATCAGTTCGGCGGCCTCCGCGGCTGTCTCCGGGGAAAGCTCCCGTCCGGCCAGCCACGCCGAGGTCCGGGCGGCGTAAAGCGGCACCGGGGCCACCGAGCCCAGCGCCACCGCGGCCCGCTTCACCCTGCCGCCGGAAATTTCGGCCGCCAGCGCCACCGCGGCCTTGGAGATGCCGAACCGGGCGCGGGGCCCGAGCTTGAAATAGGCGCCGGCATGCGGGCGTTTGGGCACTTCGAAACCGAGTATCAGCTCATCCCTCTTCAGCGCCGTCCTCTTGGGCCCGGTGAAAAGATCCTTGAGCGGCAGCCTGCGCCTCGCGTCTTTCAGCGCCAGCAGGACGGAGGCGTCCTCCGCCACCAGCGCGCAGACGCCGTCTGCGCATGGACTGGCGTTGGCCGCGTTGCCGCCCAGGGTGGCCATGTTGCGCAGGCTGGGGCTGGCGAAATGCGGTATCGCGGCCGACAGCACCGGGCACCATTTCCGCACCGGGGCCGAGCGCTCCAGCTCGGAGATCTTGACCGCCGAGCCGATGAAAAGGGAGGAGGCTGTCTCCTTTACGGCCCTCAGTTCCGGGAGATCGCCGATGTCTATCCAGCACCCGGAATGGTCCGCGCCGGCGTTGTCGGCCGTCACCAGGTCCGTGCCTCCGGCCAGGTAGCGGCGGGAGGACGGCAGGGAGGGCAGCTGCTTCCAGAGCTCTTTGAGCGAGGCCGGCTTTGCTATGAATTCAGGCATTTCTGTTGTCGCGGGCCTTTTCCACGGCGGAAAGGACCTTCTCGTAGCCGGTGCATCGGCACAGGTTGCCGGTGAGCTCCTGCTTTATGTCCTCCAGCGTGGCGTCCGGCTTGCGGCGCAGCAGGGCCTCGGAGGCGATGATCAGGCCCGGCGTGCAGAAGCCGCACTGTACCGCTCCCTCCTCCATGAAGGTCTTCTGCAGCGCGTGCAGCCCGCCGTCGCGGCCCTTCAGGCCCTCTATAGTGACCAGTTCCTTGCCGTGCAGCTGCACGGCCATCATCAGGCAGGAATTTACCGCTTTACCGTCGAGCAGCACCAGGCAGGCGCCGCACTCTCCCTCGCCGCAGCCTTCCTTGGTGCCCTTCAGTCCCAGGTCCTCGCGGATGAAGTCAAGCAAAGAGCGGGAGGATGGGATCTCCCGCTCTATGGCAAGGCCGTTCACCTTGCACTTGAGAGCGAACGGCCGCATTTCAGAACTTGGTCCCCACTCCGAACACGAACCTGGAGCCGGTGAAGGTCACGTTGTTCGTAACCCCGGAGTAGCCCCCGTTAAAGGAAGTGGCATTTATCTCGGCACGCCACTCGGCGAAGAACGTGGCATTGTCCGTGTTAAAGCGCACTCCGACCGGCACGCGGAACATGAAGCCGATGTCCGTCTCGTTCAACAGAGTGTTCTGAACGTCCCTGATGACGGTCGACTGGATGTTGTTAATGGACATACCCAGTCCGAGGCCGAGATAGAACTGGGCCTTGGTCATGGTCCTGAGCAGCAGGTCCCCGCTCAAACCAAGCGAGGTCACGTTAAGGTAACCTGCGGGGATGGTGACATTGGGATATATGTAGCCGTTGACAATGGTGCCGCGCTGAGAATCGATGTAGTGTTTAGAAAGCGAGAACTCAAAATCTCCGCCGATGGCGCTGTCGCCGTAGCCGCCCACGCGGAAGCCCACCGGGCCCACGCCGCTTGTAAGGAGACCGGTCTGCTTAACGTTATATCGGGTTGCGTCCCAGGTGATGTCGGTGGTCTGGGCGCCCACGCCGCCTATCACGTCGAAGAAGCCGTATTGGTTCGGCCCGCGGACCGGCGCCGTCTTCTTGACGGGAGCCGCGGCGACCGGCTGTTCCTCAGGCTGGGCCGCGGCCTGCGGCTGCGGGGCCGTGGTGTCGTTCCCGACCCAGTCCTTGGTAATGTCCACCTGCGAGGCTCCTATGGCCTGCGCGGTCTCGGTCTTTATCATGCGGGCGTTGACCTCTATCTGCCCGTTGTCGGTCTGCACCAGCGTGCCGGTGATGATGGCCTCCACACCCAGCACCTTGCCCAGTTTCTGGGTTGAGCTGGCGTCCATGATGCCGGAGGACTGCAGTTTCAGCTCGTTCATCACCTTGTCGAGCGCGCTGCGCTCGATGATGTCGAACTTGTGCATGTTGATCATCTTCACGGTCAGCCGCGCGGCGATGACCGAACCGTCCTTGCTGGCCGTGTCCTTGGTGTCGGCGTAAGAGAACGGAATGATCGCGATCTTCTGTCCCTGCAGCGCGATCCCGGCCGCAGTCAGGTCGTTGGCCAGTTTGTCGTACTGATCCTCGGCCCTGGCGGCCGGAGCGAGCGCCAGCAGACTCAGAGCCAGCAGCGTCTTAAAGGTGTTCTTCATTCATGTTCTCCCTTAACCCTTCTTAAGTTCCTTCCAGACCTTCTCCGGCAGCAACGGGACGGACTTCACCCGCGCGCCGCAGGCGTTCTTTATGGCGTTGGCCACGGCGGGCGCCACGCCTATCAAAGGAACTTCCCCCATGCCCTTGGCCCTGTACGGCCCCTCAGCGTAGGGTTTTTCTATGAAAGTTATATCATATTCGGGTTTATCTGCGGTAGTGGCTATCACGTAATCGGTAAAATTGGGGTTCACCATTATGCCGTTCTTATAGACCAGGTTCTCGTACAGGGCCCAGCTCATGCCCTGCAGTATCCCCCCCTGGGCCTGGCCCAGGGCCAGGCGCGGGTTGACTATCTTCCCCACGTCGTAAGCGGCCCAGATCTTCTTGACGCGGGTAACGCCCGTCTTCAGGTCCACCTCCACCTCGGCCGCGTCGGCCGAGTAGGAGTAGACACCGTAGGCATCGCCCTGGCCGTCCCGCAGGCGGAAGGTGGTGCGGGGGGCGGCGTACCAGCCCTGTTCGGCCATCTTCAGGCGGCGGTTCCAACACTCCGCCACCACGGCCTTGAAAGCCACTGACCTGCCGCCCATAGAGAACACGCCGCCGGCGGCCGTCATCCCCCCGGAGGGGTCGGCGCCAAGGCCCGTCAGCATGGAGTGGGCGGTCTTGAAAACGCGTTCGCGTATAGGCGTCGCGGCCTCTATGATCGCGTTACCGCTCATCAGCGTGGTGCGGCTGGCCACCGTAGGACCGGAGTCCGGCACCTTGGAGGAGTCCACCTCCTCCACGCGCACGCCGGCGTAGGGGGCGTTGAGCGTCTCGGCCGCTATCTGCGCCAGCACGGTCAGCGCGCCCTGCCCCATCTCGGCGTTGCCGACATTGACGCCGACGGAGCCGTCCTTATAGACGTTCACTAAGGCGCCGGCCCTGTCCAGGTAGCGACCCTTGGCGCCTAGCCCCACGCCGTAATAAACGGCCGAGAAGCCTATACCCGTGGCGATGTCACCCCTGACCTGCGGCGTCGCCGCTTTCTTATCCCAGCCCGATCTGCTCCTGACGGCCTGCACCAGTTCGGAAAGCCCGCAGGAGGACTTGAGCCTCTGGCCGGTGACGGTCCTGTCTCCGGGCTCCAGCAAATTCTTCAGGCGGAACCGCACCGGGTCCAAGCCGGCCTTCTCCGCCAGCTCGTCTATAAGCGACTCCTGCGCGAAGCAGATCTGCGGCTGGCCGAAGCCGCGGAAGGCCCCGGCCGGCACCTTGTTGGTGGCGGCGGCGAAGGTCTCGATGCCGACGTTGGGAATTTTGTAGGGCCCGGCCGCGTGCACGGTGCCGCGCCAGAGCACTATCGGCGAGAGGGTGGAGTAAGCGCCCCCGTCCAGGACGTACTTGACGCGGCAGGCCGTTATCTTCCCGTTCTTGTCGGCGGCGTAGGACACGCGCGCCCAACCGGGGTGGCGCTTGGACATACTCTGGAAGTCCTCCTTACGCCCGTAGATCAGCTTCACCGGCCGGCCGGTCTTGGCCGCACAGAGGGCGGCGTGCGAAGCCACCAGCGCCGGCACGTCCTCCTTGCCGCCGAAGCCGCCGCCGGTGACGGTCTGGAGTATCTTGACCTTGTGGTAGGGGATGCCCAGCGCGGCGGACACCGCGTCCAGCACGTAGAACGGGCACTGCGTGGTGCTGTGCACCGTCATGCCGCCGCCGGCCTCCGGCACGGCTACGGAGCCCTGCGTCTCCAGATAGGCGTGCACCTGGTAATTGGTAGAGAACTCCCCCTCGACGGTGAAAGCGGCCTTCCTGAAGGCCTCGTCGACCGCCCCCCTCTTTATGACGAAGCTGGAGATGACGTTATCCCTGCCGTAAATCTTCACCGCACCCTTTTCCAGCGCCTTCAGCGGATCGTCCACGTACGGCAGCTCCCTGTACTTTATCTCGACGAGCGCCGCGGCCTTCCTTGCCGCGCGGGCCGTATCGGCCACGACCAGCGCCACGGTCTCGCCCGCGAAGCGGGCTTCCCTCTCCGGCAGGAAAGGGTAGTCCTGCATGACTACAGGCCACTTGTTGACGCCCTTTATGTCCCTGTACGTGACCAAAGTCACATAGCCGGGCACCTTGCGCGCCTTCGCGTCTGAGATGGAGAGTATTTTTATCCTCGGCCTGGGTGAGCGCACGGCCGCCGCGTGCAGCATGCCGGCGAAGTCCCTGTCAGCCGCGTACTGCGCCGCACCGGTGGCCTTTATCTCCGCGTCCTTGCGCGGCAGCGACTTGCCGACGTAAGAGAGTTTTTCCATGTTACCGCCTATTATCTCCGGCATCGCGCATGTGCGCGGCGTCGCGCTTGTAATACACCTTCATAATCTCGGAGAGCACGGAAACGGCTATCTCGCCAGGCGCCTTGCCGCCGAGGTTCAGGCCTATCGGCGAATGCACGCGCTGGTCCTTCAGCGGGTAGAGTTTCTTCTTCCCGAGCCGGCGGAAGACCTCGCCCACCTTGTCACGGCTGCCTATCATGCCGATGTACGCGGCCTCCGTCGGCAGCAGGGCCTCGAGGCATTCCTTGTCCAGCGAGTGGCCGCGAGTGACGATGACGGCGTAGGTATCCCTGTCTACGCCTGCCAGCGCCACCGCCTTGTGCGGCGCCTCGGTTATGATGTTAAGCGCGCCGGGGAAGCGATCGGCGTTGGCGAACTCGGCCCTGTCGTCGGCCACCAGGTAGGGATAGCCTGCCAGCCGGCAGGCCTCCGCTATCTTCAGACCGACGTGTCCGGCACCCAGTATCAGCACCTTGAAGGGATTCCTGTAGACGTCTATGAACACCTCCATGTCGCCCATGCAGATCATGCCGGTATTGCCACCCGGCTTGAGCGAAAAGACGAACTTGCCGCCCTCCCCCTTCTTTATACAGGCCACTGCCTGCCTGATAGCGAGAGCCTCTATCGCGCCGCCCCCTATGGTCCCTTCTATGGCCCCGTCCTCGTAGACCAGCATCTTGGCACCGGCCTCCCTCGGAGTGGAGCCGCCGACGGAGATGACCGTGACGAAGGCCGCGCTCCGGCCGGAATCGATAGCCTCCGAGAGCAGTTTGATCAGGTTCTTCTGTTCTTTCATGCTTATTATTCTACCTAACTTTCCGAGGGATAGTTACCGCCGGAACGCCGTGCGCGGAGCGGCGCATCAGGAAAGTTTGTAAAGTTCAAGCGTCCCCGTCCTGCCCTTGAGCTGCGCCTTGCCCAGCGGCTCGAACGCGACCGAGCCGCCCAGCGAACCGCGCGCTTTTTCCGCGGCGGCGGCGCTGACGACGATATCGGTACCGAAGTCCTTGGCCTTGGACTGCAGGCGCGACGCTACGTTGACCGTGTCGCCGATAAAGGTGTACTCCAGCCGGGAGAAGGTCCCGATGTTGCCGGCCACCACCTTGCCGGCGTGTATGCCTATGCCGAAGTCCACCTTGACCGGCGTCTTGCCCGAGGCGTTGAACTCGGCCAGGTCGCGGCGCATGGCGGCCGCGCAGCGCACCGCGTCGGCCGCGTAGTCCGAGGAGCCCAGCCGCGGCGTGAACACGGCCATCACGGCGTCGCCGATAAACTTGTTTATGACGCCGTTGTTCAGCGAAATGCCCGGAGTGATGTAACGGAAATAATTGTTAAGGAATTCCACGACCTCGGCGGCGCTCAGCCTCTCGGAAAGCGGCGTGAAGTTGCGGATGTCGCAGAACATCACCGCGGCCTCTATCGTCTCTCCGCCCAGAGAGACCCTGCGGTTCTTTATCAGTTCGCGCGCTATTTCTATCGACATGTACTTACCGAAGGTGTCCCGCAATTCCTCGCGCTCTTTCAGGCCGTCCGCCATCTCGTTGAAGCCGGCCTTCAGGCGCGCCACCTCGTCCTGGAAATAGATGCGGGTCTTGGTAAAATCCCCGGAGGCCAGCCCGCGCATCCTGGAGATGAGCCCGTTCAGCGGGCGCTGCACGCCGTAGAACACCACGCCCAGCCCTACGAGCAGCGTAAAAGAGCACATGAGCATGAGGCTGCTGAAGGCGGTGCTCCAAGCCTGCGGGGCGTTCCCGAAGCGGAACGCGGCCGCGGCCAGGGCGAAAGGCAGCAGCGCGCAGGACGCTATCAGCAGGGTCACTTTCCACCCCAGCGGTACCGAGAAGCCCGGGCGAAGCGAATGCAGTTCGTCCGTGTCGTAAAGCATTTCCATCAGCGCCCCGTTCCTGGACCTGATCCAGTCTATAATCGTGGGCAGCACCGCGAGCTGCGCGGCGAGCGAGATAGAGAAGGCCTCCAGCATGAACTCCCCGTAGTAGTTGCGCCGGAACATCGCCAGCAGGATGAAGGATGGCAAGGCCGAGATAACCAGAAGGGCTGCGGCATGGAGATGTATCCTGCCGAAGCGCCGCCTCACCGTCTCCCGGAGTTCCGGGGACGGCCTCTTCTTGTACAGGATAGCGGGCCGCGCCCAGATATAGGCTATCAGGAATACGGTGCCGGGCCCGAAAGAGCTGGCGCTGTGCAGGACCTTAACGGCGGCCGCCGAGTCCGTATGCAGGAAGGCGGCCGCGTACATGCGGACGAAGCTGTCCCCGAGCATACCAAGCCAGTAGGGGATGAAGGCAAAGGCCATCAGGCCGGCCGCCAGTTTTCCGTCTTTTTTTTCCGATTCCGTTCCCGCCATCGTCACCTCAGGAAAAACCAGTATATTATGGCATTTATCAGCGTCAGCGGGACCCCGGCGCGCGCGAACTCGGCGAAGGTCAGGGTCTCCCCGGACTTCCTCTCCGCGCCCTGTATTATTATCACATTGCTGGCCGCCCCCAGTATGAACAGATTACCGGCGAAAGTGGAGGCCGCCGCCAGGGCCATAAGCGCCGGCGTGCCCGCGCCCGCCTGCTTCAGCAGGGGCAGGTAGAGGGCTACCAGCGGAACGTTGGAGATGAACTGGCTCAGCGACGCGCTGACCGCCATGACCACGCCAGGCGCCGTTATCCCGGCCCCGGAGCGGGCTATCAGGGACTGGAAGAAGCCGGTGTCCCAGGCGGAACGGGTCAGCACGAACATCCCGGCGAAGAAGGCCAACGTCCCCCAGTCTATCTTGCGCAGCAGCTCCATGCGGCGCGGGCTGAAGAGAAGGCCCGGGGCGGCCGCGGCCAGCGCTATCCACGTCAGGCTGAAATCCAGCGCGGGACTCGCCATGACCAGGAATATCTTGGCCGCTATGGCCAGTCCCAGCGTCCAGACAGTTACGCGCGCCAGGCGGGCCAGTTCCGCGTCGCCTACAGGCTCCTGCGAATGTTTCAGCTCCGCGGCCCCGAACTCGCCGCGGTAGAAATGCCTGACCACCAGGAAGACGGCGGCCAGGTTCAGCAGCGTCGGCAGGGCCAGGTACCGCAGGAAAGTGAGGAAGGGTGACGGTACCCCGCCCCTTACCGCCACCAGCAGGTTCTGCGGATTGCCAATGGGGCTCATCACGCTGCCCGTGGTTATGGAAAAGGCCAGCGCCAGCAGCAGAGGCTTGGAGGCGATGCCGTGCTTGCGAGCCAGCAGCAGCGCCACCGGCGTGCCTATCACGGCCAGCGTGTCGTTCATAAGCAGGGCCGAAGCCAGCCCCATGAAGACCACCAGCAGCAGGAGAAGTCCCTCCTCTGTGCGGGCGCGCTTGAAGACCTCGTATTCGGCGTGGGCCAGCCAGCCGCTGACCTCCAGCGCCTGGCCGGCCACGAACATACCAAACAGGAACAGCACGACGCCAGGGTCTACGGCTGCCAGCGCCGCTGCCGGCCTGATGTCTCCGGACAGCAGCACGGCGGCCGCCCCGGCGCACATCACCTGCCACATCGCGGGCCGGAAGCGCCCTACCCGCCGCACGGCTATCAGCAGGAAGACGGCTGCCAGGACCAGTAAGGGGAACATGTGGAATGGGCCGCCGGAGACCGCTATAGCAGGAGCGCGGCGTAATCCTCCGGAGTGTCGAAGTCCCGGATTATCTCCGGGTCCTTCACGTCCAGGTCGGCCACTTTCACCGACGCATGGTGGGTTACCCAGTGCAGGCCTTTTTCCAGCGGACCCTCGAGGCACAGATGTTTATGCGCGGCCGGGATGATTATCGGGTGGCCGCGCTTAAGTCTGGAATCGGATTTTCTCAGCGTCCTCGGAATCACCAGGAAATCCTTATTCTCGTCCCAGAACTCTATTATCCGCCTGTAGGTCTCCACCGGCACGGTGGGCTGGTCCGCGAGGCAGACCATATAGCCCTCCGCCAACTGCGAGACGTCTTTCAGGCCGACGCGCAGCGAGGAAAGCTGGCCGTGCTCCGGGTGTGGGTTAAGCGCCACTTTTTCCCCCGCAGGCGGCCAGCACGTCAATATTTCGCGCGAGGCGCTGCCCAGCACCACGACGCGGTCAGTGACGCCGGCCCTGCGCAGCGCCTCGCAGACATGTTCGATGAAAGGCTTCCTGTTCCACTGCAGCAGGGCCTTGGGACGCCCCATCCTGGAGGAGTCCCCGGCCGCCAGAACTATCGCCGAGAGCATACTAGTCCCCGAAGCTGATTCCGAGGGTACGCGCGGTCAGCACGGTATCGCAGTCAAGCGGCACGGTCTTCATGCGGCCTGAGACCTCCTTCAGAGGAACGTAACGCACCTGCGGGGGGTCCAGCGCGACCATCACCCCGCTGCGGCCCTCAGCCAGCGCCCGCACGGCGGCAGCGCCGAAACGGAGCGAAAGAAGGCGGTCGAAAGTGGTGGGGCTGCCGCCGCGCTGCAGGTGGCCAAGCACCACGGTGCGGCATTCCTTGCCGGTCAGGGCTTCCAGTTCCCCTGCCGCGCGCTCGCCGGCGCCGCCCAGTTTGTCGGCGCGCCCAAGCTCGCGCGAAACCACGGAATACCCGCCGTCCCTGGGTTTAGCCCCCTCGGCCACCACCACGATGCCGAAATGCTTGCCAAAACTCTCCATGTCCCCTATCTTCGAGGCCACCTTGCGGATGTCGTAGGGAATTTCCGGGATAAGTATAGCGTCGGCCGTGCCCGAGACTCCGGAGTTGAGCGCTATCCAGCCGGCGTAGCGTCCCATCACCTCCACCACCATCACGCGGCGGTGGGCCTCGGCCGTGGAGTGAAGCCTGTCCAGACATTCCGTGGCGAACGAGACCGCGCTGTCGAAGCCGAACGTCGCCACGGTCTTCTCCAGATCGTTGTCTATGGTCTTAGGCACGCCGACCACGCGCAGGCCTTTCTCGGCGAGCGCGTTGGCGATGGCCAGCGAACCATCTCCCCCTATGGCCACCAGCGCGTCAATCTTCCGCTTCCGGAAAGCCGCCGCCAGCTCGCCAGAGCGGTCCTTTTCGCGCCATTTGCCGTCGCGCCCTTTGACCGGGTATTTGAGCGGGTTCCCCTTGTTGGTCGTGCCCAGTATCGTGCCGCCCAGATGCGTGATGCCGCGCACGCTGCGGCGGTGCAGTTGCACCAGCCCGCCGTCGGGATAGTCCTCTGGGTTCAACATCCCGTTGTACCCGTCCCTGATGCCGAAGACCTCCCAGTCCCTGTTGCGCGCCGCTATCACGGCCGCGCGGATCACGGCGTTCAGCCCTGGCGCGTCCCCGCCGCCGGTGCTGAGCGCTATTCTTTTTATCTTCTTTCGCGCCGGCATGACACCCCCGTGACGTTCATATCCCGGCCTTCCTGTAGAGGGAAGCCGCGGCCCTGGCGGCGCGCTTCGTCAACTTGCGCTCATCCACGCTCACCAGGCGGCCGTTCTTCACCACAACCTTGCCGTTGACTATGGTGTACTTTGTGCGGTGCGAGGCGCCGCAGAAGAGCAGCGAGGCTAGCGGGTCGCTGTGGGAGCCGATGAAGTCCAGGCCGCTCACGTCGAAGACGGCTATGTCCGCGGCCTTGCCCGGCTCTATGGAGCCGATATCGGAACGGCCCAGCACCGCGGCGCCGTCGCGCGTGGCCAGTGCCAGCGCCTTGCGGGCCGGCATCGCTTTCACGTTATCCAGGCGGTGCACCAGCATACACTGGCGCGCCTCGCCCAGCATGTCCGAGGAATCGTTGGAAGCGGAGCCGTCCACACCCAACCCCACGGGCACGTTGTGCCGCAGGAACATGGGTATCGGGGCTATGCCGGAACCCAGCCGCAGGTTGGAGCACGGACAGTGCGCCACGCCGGTGCGGGTCTTCCCCATCCTCTTCGCCTCGGCCTCATTGATGTAGACGCAGTGCGCGAACCAGGCGTTGCCCTCCTCCACCCAGCCTACGGACTCCATGTACTCGAGCGGCCGCATCCTGAAGAGCTTTTTACAGAAGGCCTCCTCGTCCCTGGTCTCGGCCAGGTGGGTGTGCATGCGCACGCCCCATTTTTTGGCCATTTCGGCGGTGATCTTCAGCAACTCCGTCGTGACCGAGAAAGGAGAGCACGGTGCCATCGCCACATGCGTCATCGCGAACTTCTGCCTGCCGTGGAATTTATTTATCAGCCGTTCGCAGTCCTTTAGGATAAAATCCTCTTTCTGCACCACCGAATCCGGCGGCAGGCCGCCCTTGGAGCGGCCCCGCGACATGGAACCGCGCGTGGCGGTGAAGCGTATCCCCAGTTCGCGCGCGGCCTCTATCTGCGTGTCTATGAAGAAACCGCTATCCTTCTCAGGGAACAGGTAAAGGTGGTCGGAGCTCGTAGTGCAGCCGGTCAGCAACAACTCGCCCAACCCAGCCTGCGTGCTCGCGTAGATCGCCTCGGGATTTACGCGCTTCCAGATCTCGTAGAGATAGACCAGCCAGTCGAAAAGTTCGGCGTCCTGCACCTTAGGCAGGTTGCGCGTCAGCGTCTGGTAAAGGTGGTGGTGGGTGTTAACCATGCCGGGCATCACCACGCAGCCTTTCGCGTCTATGACGGTATCGGCCTTTACCTTGAGCCCCTTGCCGACCTTCTTTATCTCCGGCCCCTCGATGTATACGTCTCCCCCCTTGATCTCGCGGCCGGCGCTGTCCATAGTCGCCAGCACCAGCGCGTTCTTTATGAGAAGGGTTCTAGGTCGCATCAAGGCCTCCGGAATCCAAGCGTTTCGAGTATTATAGTAAAATCAAATAATCGCTATGCTCAATCCCGGCGACAAGATCGGCCAGTATTCCGTAAACGCGAAGATAGGCCGCGGCGGCATGGGCGTGGTTACAAGGCTCACGACGCGACGCTGAAGCGCGGCGGCGCATCCGATAAGGACCGGGGGCGCTCTGATATTTTTTCTTGAAAAGTTATAAAATAAAGACATGAACATCGCAGACAGGAGCGCCACATGAAGCAGAGCATCCAGTTCCTTTCCGACGCGCAGCTGAAGTCCGAGGCCGAGCGCTGCCTCTACTGCGAGGACAAGCCTTGCCAGAAGGCCTGCCCCGCCGACTGCTCCCCGGCCGATTTCATCATGGCCGCGCGCCAGGCGGAGAAGTCGGACTTCAAGCGCTCCGCCGCGCTGATCATGGGGCACAACACCTTCGGCGGCGTCTGCGGCGCGGTCTGCCCCGACTGGTTCTGCGTGAAGGCCTGCTCGCGCAAGCTCTTCGACAACCCCATCAATATCCCCGCCGTGCAAGCGACCGTGGTGCAGAAAGCCAAGGAACTGAGCGCCATGCCCAGGTTCAAAAAGGCCAGGCCCAACGGTAAGAAAGTAGCGGTGATCGGCGCCGGCCCGGCCGGCCTTTCGGCCGCAGGCACGCTGGCGCAACTGGGCTACAAAGTGGAGATACTGGAAAAAGACCAGCAGGCCGGCGGAGCCTGCAATCTTATTCCCGACGCGCGCTTTCCGAAGGAAGTGCTGCGCACGGAGATAGAATGGGTAAAGTCGCTCGGCGACATAACGATCAAGACCGGCTCCGCCGTGAAGGACCCGGCCGCGCTGCTCAAGAAGTACGATTCGGTGATAGTGACCGCCGGCGTAGAGGAGCAGCTGAAGCTGCGCATCGAGAACGAAGAGCTAGGCGTGGAAGGCCTGGAGTACCTGCGCAACACCGGCAAGTACAAAGTCAAGGGCAGGAATGTAGCGGTCATCGGTGGCGGCGCCGTGGCCGCCGACTGCGCGATGAAGGCGCTGGAGCGCGGCGCCGCCCGCGCGGAGATCTTCACCCGCAAGAACATAGGAGACATACAGCTGCCCGAGCACGAGCTCAGGGACATCCTGAAGGCCGGCGTCAACATCAACGGCCGCTCCCGCATTACCGGGATCATTAGGGGTGGAAAGGGAATAAAGATAGTCCGCCTCGACGACAAGGCCAAAGATATCCCCGGCACGGAGCAGGTCCGCACGGACGTGCAGTTCACCGTGCTCGCCATCAAGAACATCCCCGTCTTCGAGGACAGGAAACAGAAAGGCGTGTTTCTGGCCGGCGACTGCCGCAACGGAGCGGCCACCGTGGTGGAAGGCACCGCCTCCGCCAAGAACGCCGCGATGCAAGCCCACGCCTGGATGCAGGGTAAAAAAGCCCCGGCCATCCCGGACAACAAGAAGAGCCACGTCATCCTGGCCGGCCGCGACCTCAGGCCGGTGGACCTTGCCACCGATTTCTTCGGCCGCAAGCTGAAGTCACCGTTCATCATCTCCGCCTCCCCACACTCCGACGGCTACGACCAGGTAAAGCGCGCCTACGAGGCCGGCTGGCCCGGCGTCGTGATGAAGACCGCTTTCGACGGACTGCACATTCATATTCCGTCAGAATACATGGTGACCTTCACCGGCAGCACCTACGGCAACTCGGATAACGTCTCCGGCCACCCGCTGGACCGCGTCTGCAAAGAGGTGGCGCGCCTCGTGAAGGACTACCCGGACCGCCTGACCGCCGCCTCCACCGGCGGCCCGGTGACCGGCAACGACGAGCACGACCGCAAGGGCTGGCAGACCAACACGCTTAAACTCGAGAAAGCCGGCGCGATGGCGATAGAATACTCGCTGTCCTGCCCGCAGGGCGGCGACGGCACCAAGGGCGACATAGTCTCGCAGGACCCGGAACTCGCGGCCAAAATCATAGGCTGGGTGATGGAAGTCTCCGACCCGGAGATACCGAAGCTCTTCAAGCTGACCGGCGCGGTCACCGCCATCTGGCAGGTGGTCAACGCGATAAAACAGGTCTACGCGAAATACCCGCACAAGAAGGCCGGCATAACGCTCGCGAACTCTTTCCCGGCACTCGCCTTCCGCAAGCGCCTCTCTGGCAAGGGCGACTGGGAAGAGGGCATGATAGTGGGCATGAGCGGCGAGGGCGTGGCCCCGATCAGCAACCTGACCATCTCCAAAGCGGTCAACCTCGGCGTACCGATCTCCGGCAACGGCGGCCCTATGGACTACAAGGCGGCGGCGCAGTTCCTGGCGCTCGGCGCCAAGTCCGTGCAGTTCTGCACCGTCGTGATGAAATACGGCTTCGGCGTGATAGGGGAGTTAGAGAGCGGCCTCAGCCACATGCTGGAGGAAAAGGGCTACAAGTCCGTAGGCGAATTCATCGGCTGCGCGCTGCCGCACCCCGTCACCAGCTTCCCGGACCTCACTCCGGTCAAGAACATCCCGTCGGTGGACGCGGACCTCTGCCGCCACTGCGGCAACTGCGAGCGCTGCGGCTACCTGGCCGTGAAGCTCGACGGCCAGAAGGTGCCGCAGTTCGACGCGTCCAAGTGCATAGGCTGCTCGCTGTGCGTGAAAAAGTGCTTCTCCGGAGCGCTGAAGATGCGCCGGCGCACCGCGGCCGAACTCAAGGCCTGCCCAGAATAGGATATCATGAAGAAGAACAACCCCAAGACCATCCTGATCAAGAACGGCACCATCGCCACCCTCGGCGAGAAGAACAAGGTTCTCTACAATCACGCGCTGCTGATAGAGGGCGGACTGATAAAGAGGATAGCCCCGCAGAAGACGTTCAGGGGCAAGTACGCCAAAGTAATCGACGCCTCCGGCAAGCTGGTGTTGCCTGGTTTCATCAACGCGCACATGCACTTCTACAGCACCTTCGCGCGCGGGCTTGGCAAGGCCGCCCCGTCGAAGAACTTCGTAGAGATACTCAATAACCTCTGGTGGCGGCTGGACAAGCAGCTCACGAACGAGGACTCCTACTACAGCGCGCTCGGCCCGCTGATCGACGCGGTGCGCAAGGGCACGACCACGATAATAGACCACCACGCCAGCCCGTTCTCCATAGCCGGCTCCCTCTCGGCCGTAGAAAGGGCCGTGCGCGGGACCGGCTTGCGCGCGAATCTCTGCTACGAGGTCTCCGACCGCGACGGCAAGGAGAAGGCGAAGGAGGGCCTCGAAGAGAACTCCTCGTTCATCGCAGCCTGCAGTGCCCGCGGAGACAACATGGTCAAGGCGCTGTTCGGCCTGCACGCCTCCTTCACGCTAGGCGACGAAACGCTGGAGGAGGCCGCCTACCGCGGACACAAGACGGGGACCGGCTTCCATATCCACCTCGCAGAGTCAACGTCCGACCAGCTGCAGTGCGAGTCGCATCACAAGATGCGCGTCGCCGAGCGGCTGCGCGACTTCGGCATACTGGGCCGCAAGTCCATAGCGGCCCACTGCGTGCACGTCAACGCGGCCGAGATCGAGATACTCCGGGAAACCGGCACCGCGGTGGTTCACAATCCACAATCCAACGCCAACAACGCCGTCGGCATCGCCGACATCACCGAGATGAGCGACAGCGGCGTTCTGGTCGGCCTCGGCACCGACGCGATGACAGTTAATATGCTAGAGGAGGTCCGTTGCGGCCTCTGGCTGCAGCACCTCAAGCGCGACCCGGCCTGCGGCTTCATGGAGACCGCCAACGCGCTGCTCGTGAACAACGCGAAGATCGCCGGCCGTTATTTCGGCAACTTGGGCGAACTGAAGCCCGGCTTTGCGGCGGACATAGCGATAATGGATTACCTTCCCCCCACGCCGATGGACGCCTCCAACTTCGCCGGCCACGTCATTTTCGGCGTCAGCCAGAGCGCGGTGGACACCACCATCTGCGCCGGAAAAGTGCTGATGGAGAACAAGGTGCTCAAGCTGGACCTCGACGAGGAAGAGGTCGCCCGCAAGTCAACGGAGCTCGCCAAGAAGCTCTGGGCCAGGTTTTAGGCCTTTACGTCGAGGCGCGTGGTCGGGAAAGTCTGGACTAGTTCTACGCCCTTGCTAAAGTGGACTTCATCAACCCGATTTTTCCGAAGCAAACCCCGGGCCCTCCTGTCCCCTGGGGCGCGCTAGAACGTCTGTGTGACCTTGTTGAGGCCCCTCGGATTGTCGGGGTTTAATCCCTTCGCCAGGGCCAGGCGCAGGGCAAGCTTTTTCATGCGGATGTCCACGGGAATGCAGTTGAAAGGGTATTTCAGCGAGCCCGGTTCCACCACGTAAAACGGCGTGCCGCGCTCCTCGAGCGCCAACTTCACCTTCAGGATGTCCTCCGGAAGTTTCCACGAAGGCGTGAACAGGAACACAAGGTCCTTCCGCGAGTAGGCTCCGACGGGGCCGTGCAGGAACTCCGCTGCGGAATAACCGAACGCGTGCGCCTTGGCCATCTCGCGGAACTTGAGCGCCGAATCCTCGGCCACGGCGTTGAACGGTCCGCGCCCGACAAAGCCAAGCATATGGGCCTTCCCGATGCGCGCCACCAGCTCCGCCCCGCCGTAATTTTCGGCCGCGGCCGCGCGCGCGGCGGCTATAGTCCGCTTGAAATCCTTCGGGCTGAAGCAGCTGGCCCAAGTCTGCGCGGTCCACAGCACCGCCCAGAGCTGCAGCTCGAAGCTCTTTGTGGCGGCTACGGGGAGCTCCTTGGAATGGGAAAGCAGGATGTGACGCCCCGCCAGCCCGGCCAGCGGGTTGCGCTCCAGGTCGTCCTCGTTGGTTACGGCGACGCCACCGGCCCCCCACTTCATCAGTTTACCAAGGCACGCGACTATGTCCTGGCTGCGGCCGGACTGGGAGAAGGCCCAGACGGCCTGGCCCTTGAAATTAAGCGGTTTCCTGGCCTCGAAGATGGAATGCGGATGGATGAAGTTGACTATCGTGCCGGCGTAGGTCTCCCATATATACTTGGCGAACAGCGTGGCGGTGCCGGAGGAACCGCGCCCGACCAGGTAGACGGTCCTTTCCCTGGAACGCAGCGCGAGGCGCTTTATTTCGCCGGCGCGAGCGGAGAATTCCTCTAACAGCGAGGGGATCTCGTTTATATCCCTGAAGGTCAGAGTATCCTGTATGTTCGTCTTCATTTCCCGGCGGCCTTCTTTTTGGCTTCCCGAAGTTTTTTCATCCCCAGTTCTATGTCGCGCAGGTCCATGCCGGTGCGGCCGTAATGGGCGTGCTCTATCGGGGAATCCGGGCAGATA
The DNA here is from genome assembly GCA_021789695.1 of bacterium. Lineage (GTDB taxonomy): Bacteria > Elusimicrobiota > Elusimicrobia > Elusimicrobiales > UBA9959 > UBA9959. Next base: position 125,443 of record JAJYJH010000002.1, read on the forward strand.
TAGGTGCCGCGCCTGACTCCGCGCGGGTCCTTCATGAGGCCAAGCCAGATCAGCCAGGGCTTCATGTCGGAAAAATCCTTAGCTATCAGCTCGGGGTTCGAGCGCATTATCGCGGCCTTGTCTCCGAAGCCGTCCAGCACCACGCCGCTGTGGTAGCCGGCCTCCTTGGCCGCTTCTACGTCCCGGTGGGTGTCGCCTATAACGAACACGTCACCGCCCTTAATCGGGGCCTTGGCGAGCCGGCCGGCGCGCTGCACGGCCTTCTTCAACACCTCGCTCCTGTGGTGCGAGTCGCAGCCGAAGCCGCCGAAGGCGAAATGCTTCGTCAGGCCGGAGGGCTCCAGCTTTATGAAAGCCCCGTTCTTCAGGTTGCCGGTGCCGAGCCCCAGCAGCGCGTCCTTGCGCCCGGCGAGCCGGTCGAGGAACTTCTCCACGCCTTTCACTTTGAAATACTTCTTCGTTTTTACCGACCAAAGCACCTCGTGCGGCAGGCGGTCCACGTACTTGCGGGTCAACGCGGCGAGCTCGCGCGCGGTGGGCCGGCGGCCGGAGCCGGCGGCGAAGGCGTTGACGAAGTTGGCCTTGTCCGTGGCGCCCTGCAGCTGTACGGAGGCGCAGGCGTTCTTGTGGCCGGTCATGGCCTCCACGGCGTGGTCCAGCGCGCGCGCGCCGGCCCCCCCAGCCTTCACCAGCGTCCCGTCAATGTCAAAAAGTATGATTTTCATTTATCTTCCCAGTCCCGGCCACTCGCACCGGCCTATGGTCGTGCCGCAGCAGGCGCTACTAGCATCAAGCGGCCGCCGTGCGATATTTCGTCATAGAGACCTGGCCGCCTCGCGGCTACTCCATCGCCGCGCTACGCAAGCGGCTCCGGTCCGTTAAGTTCAAAAGAACACCGCTAAACCGAATGAACTATACGGCCGTTCTTGACCGTCAGCGAGCACTGGTTCGCGCCGAAGTAGTAGCACAGCTCGCGGTAGTCGTCTGCGGCGAAGAAAGCCAGGTCCGCCTTCCTGCCCGGCGCAACGACGCCGCGTGAGCCGCCCAGGCCCAGCGCCCAGGCGCCGTTAACCGTGGAGGCGCACAGCGCCTCCTCCGGCGTCATCCCGCAGTGCGTACAGGCCACCGAGAGTACGAACTGCATGTTCCAGCACGGGCACGTGCCCGGGTTGAAGTCCGTGGCCAGCGCCACCGGCACGCCCTCGGCGATGATCTCGCGCGCCGGCGGGTACTTTGAAAGGCCTAGATAATAGTTGGAGGCCGGAAGCAGCGCGGCTATGGTGCCGGAGTCGCGCATGGCAGCGATATCCTCGGCAAAGACATGGTCCGCGTGATCGACGCTGACAGCGCCGGCCGCGGCCGCCGCCCGCGTGCCGCCGTAGTTCGAGAGCTGCTCGGCGTGAGCTTTAGGCTTAAGGCCCAGGCGCGCGGCCTCCTTCAGGTAGGCCGTGGTCTGCTCGGGAGTAAAATAGCCTTTCTCGCAGAAGATGTCGGCGAAGACGGCTAGCTTTTCGGCCGCCGCTTTGGGCAGTATCTCGGCGGCGATGTGGGCCAGGTACTTACGGGCGTCACCGGCGAACTCCGGCGGCACGGTGTGGGCGGCGAGCAGGGTGGGGACCATCTCGAGCGGCGTCAGCTTTTTTGCCCCGCGCACGGCCCTCAGCATCTTCAGTTCTGACTCAAGGCTCAGCCCGTAGCCGCTCTTCACCTCTGCCGTCGTCGTACCGCAGGCGAGGAAGCGGGCCGCGCGGCCCGCAAGCTGGGCGGCCATGGCCCCGGGGGCCTGCCTCCTGATGGCGTCTATACTCGACACTATCCCCCCGCCGGCAGCCCTAATCTCCTGGTAGGAGGCGCCGGCGGCGCGCATCGAGAAGTCCTTCAAACGGGGCTCCGCGAAGACCATGTGCGTGTGGCTGTCCACGAAGCCGGGCAGGCAGACCCCGCCGACCTCCACCACCTTCGCCTTCTTCGCGAGGCGGTGGCGGTGCACGGCGGCGCGGGGGCCGGCGGCCTCTACCACGCCGTTCTCCACCAGCACCGCCGCGTTGCTCACCAGCCCGGTCTCGCGCATGGCCGTTCCCGCGCGGGGAGCGTCGTCCCCGGCGAAGGTCAGCAGCTGCTTTATGCCGGTGAAAAGGACGGCCATCAGCGGAAGTTGTCGAACTGCACTGTCACGCCGAAGTCGCCGGCGCGCAGGACTCCCATCACGGCCTGCAGCTCGTCCTTGGACTTGGAGGTGACGCGCAGCGCATCGCCCTGTATGGAAACGTTGGCCTTGAACTTGTGGTCCTTGACGGCCTTTACCATCTCCTTGGCCTTTTCTTGCGGGATGCCGTTCTGCACTTTCACCTCCTGCTTGGCGGTGCCGCCGAGAGCGCTCTCGACCTTCTGCGGGGCGAAGTTTTTCAGCGGCAAGCCGCGCTTGGAGAGCTTGGTCAACAGCACGTCGTAGAGGGCCTTGAGCTTGTACTCGTCGGCGGACTGCAGATTTATGGCGTTGGCCTTCTTGTCGAAGTTTATCTCCGAGGTCACGCCTTTAAAGTCATAGCGGTTGACTATCTCCTTCATCGCAGTGGCTATCGCCTCGTCCACCAGGTTATAATCCACCTTGGAAACCACGTCAAAACTGAATTCTGAAGCCATATCCTCTCCTTTATAGCGTTAAACGTGGTCCGGCACGGGCCGGAGCCCCCGTTCACTTCATCATCGGGATCTTGACGCCCTTCTTTTTGGCGAAGTCGCGGGCTTCTTTGTAGCCAGCGTCCGCGTGGCGCAGCACGCCCATCGCCGGGTCGTTGGTCAGTACGCGCTCAAGACGCTTCTCCATCTCCTTCGTGCCGTCGGCCACGGTTACCTGCCCGGCATGCAGCGAGTAACCCATGCCGACCCCGCCGCCGTGATGGAACGACACCCAGCTGGCGCCCGAGGCGGTGTTGACCAGGGCGTTCAGCAGCGGCCAGTCGGCTATCGCGTCGGAGCCGTCCTTCATGGCCTCGGTCTCGCGGAACGGGCTCGCCACCGATCCCGAGTCCAGGTGGTCGCGGCCTATCACGATAGGCGCGGAGAGTTTCCCCTTCTTCACCAGCTCGTTGAAGCGCAGACCGGCCAGATGCCGCTCGCCATAACCCAGCCAGCAGATGCGCGCGGGAAGGCCCTGGAAATGAACCTTTTCCGCCGCCATGTCCAGCCAGTGGTTCAGGTGGGCGTTCTTCGGGAACAACTCCCTGATGGCCGCGTCGGTTACGGCGATGTCCTTCGGGTCGCCGGAGAGCGCCGCCCAGCGGAAAGGCCCTTTGCCTTCGCAGAACAGCGGCCGGACATAGGCCGGCACGAAGCCGGGGAAATCGTAAGCGTTCTTCACGCCCTGTTTGAAGGCCATCGTGCGGATGTTGTTGCCGTAGTCGAACGTGGCGGCGCCGGCCTTCTGGATCTTCAGCATGGCCTCTACGTGAAGCGCTATGGACCTCATCGCCAGATCCACGCACTTCTTCGGGTCCTTCGCGCGCAGCTCGGCCGCGGCCTTCAGGCTGTAGCCCTTGGGGATGTAGCCGCGCAGCGGGTCGTGAGCCGAGGTCTGGTCGGTCAGCACGTCCACCTTAACGCCGCGGCGGGCAATCTCCGGTATCACTTCGGCGCAGTTGCCTAGCAGGCCTATGGAGAGGGGCTGTTTCGCCTTCATGGCCTTCTCGGCCATCAGCAGAGCCTCGTCGAGCGAGCGGGACATCACGTCCACGTAACGGGTGTCGAGGCGCTTCCGGATCCGGGTCTCGTCGACCTCCACGCAGAGCGCCACGCCGCCGTTCATCGTGACGGCGAGCGGCTGGGCGCCGCCCATGCCGCCGAGGCCGCCGGTCACGGTCAGCCTTCCCGCAAGGTCGCTTCTGAAATGCTTGCGGGCGCACTCGGCGAAAGTCTCGTAGGTGCCCTGCAGGATGCCCTGCGTGCCGATGTAGATCCACGAGCCCGCCGTCATCTGGCCGAACATCATAAGCCCCTTCCTGTCCAGCTCGTCGAAGGTCTCCCAGTTGGCCCAGTGTCCGACCAGGTTGGAGTTCGCGATGATGACGCGCGGGCTGTACTCGTGCGTGCGCAGGACCCCGACCGGCTTGCCGGACTGTATCAGCAGCGTCTCGTCGCCCTCCAGCTTCTTGAGCGAGGAGACGATCGCGTTGTAACAGTCCCAGTTGCGCGCGGCCTTGCCGCGGCCGCCGTAAACCACCAGTTCTTCTGGCCGCTCCGCCACTTCCGGGTCCAGGTTGTTCATCAGCATGCGCAGGGCCGCCTCCTGCTGCCAGCCCTTGCACGACAGTTTGTTGCCCCTCGGGGCCCTTATAGTCTTTGCCATGTCTTTCTCTCCCTCTCCCGCCCGGCAGCACCGGGCCTTTCCCGAATTTACCAGGAGCCCTTCAGCCCGCCTATCTCCTTCTCCACGGCCTCGAGGACCTCACAGCGCTTGACCGCCTCGGTCATCGCGTTGTGGTCCTTAAAGAGCGGCCTGTCCACTTCGAGGTGCTCCACCACCCTGCGGACGGCTGCGTGGGCGGCCTTCGTGCCCCGGCCGAAGCCGAAGTCGCGGAAGTCCAGGCCTTGAGCGGCGGCGATAAGCTCTATGGCCAGCACGCCGGCGGCGTTATTGAGTATCTGTCTGGTCTTCAGCGCGGCGTTCATGCCCATGCTGACGAAGTCCTCCTGGTCGGCTGCGGCCGGAATGGACTGTATGCACGACGGCGTGCTGAGTATCCTCTGCTCCACTATCAGCATGTCGGCAGTATACTGGCTCAGCATATGGCCGGAGAACATCCCCGCGCCCTTGGTCAGGAAGGCCGGCAGGCCCACGCTGAGCGCCGGGTTGAGCAGGCGGTTCAGGCGTCGCTCGGAGAGCACGCTCACCATCGTCACTCCAGCGCCCACCATGTCCAGCGGCATACTGATGGGCGTGCCTTGGAAGTTGGCCCCTGTCAGTACCGTGTCCACGTCCGGCAGGAAGATCGGGTTGTCGGCCACGCCGTTAAGCTCTATCTCGAACTGCTTCCTGGCGTAGGCCAGGTGATCGCGGAACGCGCCTATTACCTGCGGCGTGGAGCGCATCGAGTAGGCGTCCTGCACCTTCACCTTCATCTTGCCGGTGACCAGGTCGGAGCCCGCCACCACGGCGCGGATGTTGGCGGCGGAGGTGATGGAGCCGTTAAAACCGCGCAGCTCGTGCAGACGGGCGTCGTAGGGCTTCATGTTGGCCATCAGCGCCTCGAGCGACATCGCGGCCGCTATCTCGGCCTGCTTGACCCAGCGCTCGGAGTCGTAAAGTTCAAGGCAGCCCATGCCGGTTATGAGGTTGGAGCCGTTTATCGCCGCCAAGCCGTCGCGGGCCTGCAGGCCCGGTACCGGGATGCCGGCCTTCTCCAGCGCGTTCTTCGTGGGCATGCGTTCGCCGTTGTAGAAGCTCTCCCCCTCGCCCATCAGCGACAGTGCGACCTGGCTCATCGGCGCCAGGTCGCCGCAGGCGCCTACGCTCCCCTTCTCGCAGACCACCGGCGTGACGCCCTTGTTGAGCATCTCGACGTATGTCTTCGTAATCTCGGGGCGGCAGCCGGAATGGCCGCGCGTGTGCACGGCTATGCGGCTGAGCATCGCGGCGCGGATGTGCTCCACCGGCGCCGGATCGCCTATCCCGGCCGCGTGGTTGTAGATCAGGTATTTCTGGAACTGCTTGACCTGCTCGTCGCTCAGCACGACCTCCGAGAATTCGCCTATGCCGGTGTTGACCCCGTACATGATTTCGCGGGCAGAGATCTTCTTCTCCAGCATGCCGCGGCATTTAGCTATGCGCGCCACGGCCTCCTCGGCGAGTTCCACTTTCTCCCCGTGGCGGGCCACCTTCACCACGTCCTCCATCGTAAGCGGACCAGCTCCAACTTTTACAGCCATCGTATTCCTCCTTAGACGAACAATATTTACCGCCGCCCGGCCCCGGTTCCAGGGCCGGCGGCTCTCGAGATTAGGTCGTCGACAGTGACGGCTCCGGCGGCCTTGAAAGCCGCTATAAAATGCTCGAAGATCTTCCTGGTCATCTCCACATCAGAGAGCGCCCTGTGCCAGCCCTCGTTGGAGATGTTGAGCTCGGCGGCGATGCTGCCTAGACGGTTGCTCTGGAACTTCCAGTTCTTCTTGGCTATGGCCAGCGTGTCCACGACCGGCAGGTCAGGCAGGCGCAGCCCCACGCGGGAGAGCTCCTCGCGCAGGAATCCCAGGTCGAACTCCGCGTTGTGCGCCACCAGCACCGAGTTCTCCAGCATGTCCAGCAGGCGCGGCGCCACGCCGCCGAAAGAGGGGCTGTTCCGCACCATGGAGTCCGTGATCCCGTGTATCCGGGAGACCTCCGGCGGTATAGGAACCCCCGGGTTGACCAGTTCCGAGAGCGTCCCCACCCGCTGCGCGCCGCGGAAGCTCACGGCCGCCACCTCGCAGACACGCGCGGAGCGCGGGGAAAGGCCGGTGGTCTCCACGTCTATGAAGGTGAAGACCGCGTCGTCTATTTTTTGTTCTCTGGTACTCATCTTGTATGAAGCAGTCTCACAGGCCGCCGTAGCAGATCACCCTTGTCCAGATCCCGGCTCCGACGCCCACTATCACGCTGACCCAGACATTGAGCCCGCTGAGGTCCATTATACGCTTGCGCCGCACATAAAAAAGCTGCAGGACCCAGGCCGCCGCGAAAGGCAGCCACCAGTCCCCCGACGCGAAAAAGAAAGCCCAGATGACCACGCGTTCGAAGATCAGGAAATACTTCTCGTCAAAACCCGGGAAGGGTTTGCCGAACAGATCTTTCTCCAGGAAGTAGATCAGCACCGTGGTGAAATGGGTGACCACCACGAACATCGAGGCTATGGCCGCCCATTTCTCCCCCATCAGCAGGCCGGGGCCGGAAATGGCCACCGGCGAGATCAGGAACAGCACGTAGAGGTGCACGAACTGGTCCATCAGGAAACTCACGGTGTTATCGCGGTACCACGAGTTCATCATATAGATTCGGAACTCGTCCACCGCAAAATGCAGGACGAACATCATGAGAAGGGCTTCCCATCCGGTCACGGCGAAAAGGCCGGCGGAGAACCATGTGTCGCCGAGGTAGCGCCAAGTCAACCACGCCGACATGACGAGGTGGGTGAGGCAGTGTATCAGCATGCCCCAGAAGTTCCTGCGCTTGAGCCTGTTGACGAAGTCGAACTGCAGCGTGAAGTCCGACAGCAGGTGCGCCAGTACCAGTCTCCAGAATATAACCATGGGTCAGCCTTTCGACGTAAAATTAATGGACCCGTCCCAGTCCTTCGGCGGTTCCTTAAGGAACTCCTCCGCCGTCCCTATATAGAATTGTGACGGGCCGTCCCCGGGCCTGGCCTTCTGGGCCGCCCTGAAATCCTCAAGAGAGCCCTTGTAGTCCCCCTTGTAGAACTTTTCCACGCCCGCGGCGTAGGGCCCGAGCATGGCCCTCACTTCTGGCGGCGCCTCGCCCTTGCGGGCGAACGGCTCGTAAACCCTGACCGGGATAGCCTTGCCGACCACGCGGATACTGCCCAGCAGTCGGTAGTCGAAAAAGTCCTTTACGCTCTCGAAGGTGTCCGCGCTGGCCATCACGCGGGAGTGGAAGAACTTGTTGGCCCCTTCCAGGCGCGAGGCCAGGTTGACGGCATCACCTATCACCGTATAAGAGAACCTGTTCCGGGAACCCATGTTGCCTACGGTCATCGGGCCGGAGTTCACTCCGATGCGGAACATCGGCTGTATAGTCTTGTCCCGGGCCTCGGCGTTAAGCTTATTGTTGATGGCCAGGCACTCCACCGCCGCCGTCACGGCCATCCTACGGTGCTCGGCCAGGTCCAGCGGGGCGTTCCAGAAAGCGACTATGCAGTCGCCGATAAACTTATCCACCACCCCGTCGTACTTCATGATTACGTCGGTAAGTCCGGAGAGGTATACGTTCAGCATCTCCGTCAGCTGCTCCGGCTCCAGCCTTTCGGAGATGGTCGTGAAACCGGCGATGTCGCAGAACATGGCCGTCATATCACGCTTCTCGCCTCCGAGCGTAAGCTTGGACGGGTCCTTCGTGATGACCTCTATGACCTTTGGGGAAAGGTATTGGCCGAAGGTGCTCTTTATCCATTTCTTCTCCCTGCTCTCAGACAGCCCTTTGTTCACGGCGATATAGGCGAAGGGCAGGAACAGCGCCAGGAAGACCGAGGCGAACGGCATCAACACGTAATGAGCCAGCAGCGCCACATAGGACACGACCAGCAGTAGCATGGCCAGCGCGGACAGCGACAGAAGGGTCCCGAGGGAGAACCGGCGAAGCAGCACCGGAATCCAGGGCAGAAACAGTATAAGGATGGTTTCCGAGACATAGCCCAGAGGGGCCCTGAAATCCCCGGCCAGCAGATCGTCGATGAAATTCGCGTGCACGTAAACGCCAGGCATCTGTTTCTGGAAAGCGCTGGGGATGTGGTCGAAGGCCGCCAGGGCCGTGGACCCGACCAGCACTATCCCGCCTTTTATAGCGGCCTTTTCACCGCCGCTCAGGCGCCCCTGCAGTATGTCCGCCACGGAAATATTTCGGTAGACCTCCGGATCCAGGAGATTGTCCTTATTCCTGTTCCACTCCGGATGCAGACGGCGCAACACGGGATACCTGTAGTTAAGTATTACCTGCGAGCCATAGCGCATCTCCAGTTCGGGCAGGGACTTCCCGGAGTAAACGGCGTAGGTAGCCATGCCCAGCGAGGGGATGGAGACGTCCTTGCAATCCTTCCAGCAGCGCACACCGGTAAGGCCGGCCAGCTGGTAGGTTAAAAATTTATCCGGGAAACTGTCCCCGTTGGTGTCCATGCCGGGATAGAACGGCGCGTAGCGTCTGACCTGGCCGTCGTTGTCCTGGGTCACGTCCACGTTTGGTTCGGCTATCAGCGCGCTGACCCGCACTAACGGCGGGAAAGGCTTGGAGATCTTCCAGGTGCCGTAGTCCACGTTGACGAGGTTGACGACTATACCTGTCTTAGCCACGGCGTCGACATAGAGTTTGTCGTTGTAGGGTTCGTCCCTGTCCGGATCGAGCAGAAGCACGTCCATCCCTATGCTCTTAGCCCCCAGGGCCTTAAGCTTGTCCACCAGCTGACCGTAATACCTGTGTTTGAACGGATAGCCGTATTTCTTGACCGTGTAATCGTCTATGGCGGCTATCACTACCTTCCCGTTCCCAGGCTTGTTGTAATACTTGCCGAACAGAAAGGTGTACGGAGAGCGGCCCTGATCGACGTTGAATGGCAGGAGACCGGAGAGGCTGTACAGGTCCGCCGGCAGGTTCGCCATGAAGTTGTCCCACTGATAATTCAATTGATGGGAAAAACCGACCACTGACAAAACCAGCCAGACCGCGGAAAAAAGGAATATCCCCAGGTATAGTCTCAAGCCAAGTATCTTTTTTAGCAGCCTTTTCATTCCCGTTCCCCCTTTTACGCTTTGCCGGCGCCGACCCTGAACCTAAAAATCCCTCCGGGCCCCGGCTCCGCCCATATGCGCCCGCCGTGCAGTTCCACTATCTTCCTGGCGATGGCCAGACCGAGCCCGAAACCGGAGCCGCCTTCTTCTCTCAGACGCTTGTACTTATCGAAAACGGCCTCGAGCTGAGCCTCCGGTATGCCGGGGCCGGTATCCTCCACAGCGAACAGCACGTCCTCGCCGTCCTTCTTAACGGAGGCGGAGACTTTGCCGCCCTGCGGGGTAAACTTCCACGCGTTGGAAATCAGGTTCTCCAGCACGCGGCGCAACAGCGACGGGTCCCCGTAGAACTCCGCTCCTCCGGAGCCCGAAACGTCCATGGATAGTTCCACGCCCTTCTCATCGAATATCGCCCTGAACCCCTCTATGGATTCTGCGAGGAACCTGGCGGCATCCACGGACCGCATCTCCGGCCGCAACTGGCCGGCCTCCATGCGCGAAATATCGAGCACGTTCTCCAGAAGCTTGAAAAGGCGGTCGCTGGACTCCTTAACGTTCCTGACGTAGCCGGCCTGCCTGGCCTCAGGAGGGAACTCTTTCTCCAGCAGTTTGATGTAGCCCTGCATGGTCAGCAGAGGCGCGCGCAGGTCGTGCGCCACGGAATGAAAAAAATCCTCCTTCATCTTCTGCACGCGCCTCTCCAGCGTTATGTCGCGCAGCACGATGAAGATCCCCGGCGTCTGCGTTCTGGCCGGCAGGGTTTGCACGCTGATACGGTAAAATTTAAGTCCTACGACCGTCTCCAGTTCCACCACGCCGCTGCTGGATTTGGACTTGAGGTCCACAATAGAGGCGATACGGCGGCGCACCCTCTCGTTCTCTCCGGGCACGGCGTCCGGGCCGAGAACGACCTTGGCCGCGGAATTGGCGTAGAGCAGTTCCCCCCTCAGGTCGGCCAGGATGATGGCGTCGTGCATCAAGCTGACCAGGAGTTCCAGTTTCCGCTTCTCCTCGAAGAGCTTCTCCACCTGGATACCGTGGTAACGGTCCACCTCCCGCATCATGGAATTGAAGGCGCGCAGCAGCGCAGAAAGTTCGGAGAACTCCGTTTCCTCCGCCACGGGAGTCCTGAAATCCCCTCCCGAGACCCTGCGCGCACCGTTCATCAGTTCGGCCACCGGGCGGCCCAGTCTGCGCGTGAACAGCAGCGCCGAAAAATAGAACACGGTGAAAACGGCCAGCAGGAAAAAGGCCGCCAACCAGGAGATGCGGTTTATGCCGGCGAACGCCTCGGCCTTGTTCTCAAGCGCGACCATGTAAAGCCCGAAACCGCGCACCCGGGAGGCGGCGCCGATGTACGGGCCGTCGCGTCCCCCGATCTCGAACACAGGCCCCTTGCCGAGGATCGCGCGCACTTCCTCCGGGTTAAAGCGTTCGAACGAGCCGGAAAGCGGAAGGGCGTTGCCCTCCGAGTCCGCCAGCAGCAGGCCGCCGGTGGTTCCAAGCCGCTGCGCCCGGAGCTTCTCGAAGAGATCCCGCAGATTGACCGCCGCGAAAGCGTAATAGCCGTGACCGACCGGATAGACCAGCCTGCAGACCGGCATATCGTAAATCATCGTGAAGCCGCCGATGGCCGGGACGTTGCGGCTGACCGCTTTCCTGAAAAGTTGATCCCCGGAGATATCCAGCAGCCCGAAGTAACGCTTGAGCTCTGGCACCCCGCCGCTCAGGACCTCCCGCCCGTCGGCCTTCGTGAAAGCCAGGTAGAGGAACTCAGGGTTTTTTTTCAGCGCGCGCTCCAACCCAGCCTCGTTGACATATGCGGCGTCGGAGTCCCACATGCGGTCGAAGCGTCCCGAGAGGTCCTGGGCTTCGCGCTCCATCATCAGGGAAGCCATCTGCGCGACGTTCTCCTGCAGGGTGGTTATATCGTGGCGGGCGCGGGCCTGGAAATAAAACAGAAAAACGGCCGCCGGCGCCAGCGGGATGACGCCGGCCCCGAACACTATAAGCAGCAGCCTATTAAGCAGTGTCACTTTGCCTTCACGAAAACCGCGGGACGGCCCCAGATCACTTTGCGAGAGCCTCGATCAACTTCGGTACCAGTTCGTGGGCGTCGCCCACGATGCCGTACTTCGCCACGTTGAAGATAGGGGCGTTGGGGTCCTTGTTGACCGCGATTATCACGTCTGAGGACTTCATGCCCACTATATGCTGCACCGCGCCGGAGATGCCGAACGAGAGATAGAGTTTGGGCGACACGGTGGTGCCGCTCTGCCCCACCTGGTGGCTCTTCTCCTTGAAGCCGAGGTCCACGGCCGCCCGAGAGGCGCCGACCACTCCGCCGAGAAGCCTGGAGAGTTCCTCCAGTCGCTTAAACCGCTCTTTCGTCTTCATGCCGCGGCCGCCGGAAACTATGACATCGGCGTTCTCTATCCTTACCGCGCCAGCGTCGTGCGCGATCTTGCGCTCCAGCACCTTCACGCGGCGAAGGCTCTTGTCGAGCTTGGCGGTCTCGCGGACCACCAGCGCCGAGCGGCCGAGTACCGGCTCCGACATCTTCATGACGTTAGGGCGCACGGTGGCCATCTGCGGGCGGGAGTTCGGGGCCAGAATGTCGGCCATGATGTTGCCGCCGAATGCGGGACGGCTCTGCAGCAACAGTCCGTCCTTTATCGCGAGCGCGGTGCAGTCGGCGGTCAGGCCGACGTAGAGCGTGGAAGCCACGCGCGGCGCGAGGTCGCGGCCCTGTATGGTGGCGCCGTAGAGGATTACGGACGGCTTGTGGCGGGTCACCAGAGAGACCATCACGGTAGTGAAGATGTCGGTGTTGTATTCGAATAGCTCTTCGTGCTCCACCAGGTACACTTTGTCAGCCCCATAAGCGCCCAGTTCCTTCTCGTAGCCGTGCTCCTTGTCGGTCATCAGCACTGCGCAGAGGTCCTCGCCAAGTTTATCCGCCAGTTTGCGCCCCTCGGAGAGCAGCTCGAAGGCCACCTGCTTTATCTTCTTAGGGTGGGTCTTGTCCCCGGTCTCGGAGAGTTCCACATAGACCCATACTCCTTTATAGCCGGATAGGTCGCGGGTCGAACCTTCCTCGCGGGTGATCGTGATGGCCTGCACCGGGCAGACCTGGACGCAGACGCCGCACAGCGTGCAGGCCTCGTTCATCGTCGCTTTCCTGTCCATCATGTTAATCGCCGCGAAAGGGCAGACCGGCACGCACTTGGCGCAGCCTATACACTTGTGGGAAACTTCTATCATCTTGATCTCCTGGTTCTCGCACCCCCGCGCAACGCGGGGCCGTTTTACACACCGGGCCCGGCCTTCGTCGGACGGGCGCCTAAATACTGAATTTGTCGCGTGCTCCGCACGCTCTATCCTTACTAACCTATGAAGTGCTCGGCCCTCAGCAGCTCGAGTATCTTCTCCGCGCCCTGCTGGCCGGAGCCGTTGAACATGGCCGCCTTTTCCCTCTGCGGGGGCGGATAGATCTTGTTGACCTGAGTGGGCGAGCCCTTCAGGCCAAGGTACTGCGCCTCGGCGCCAACGTCGGCGGCGCTCCACACGTGGAACGGCTTCTTCAGCGCGGCGTGCACGGCCGGAAACGACGGATGCTTCGGGGTCCAGTCCTTACCCATAATCATCGTGATCAGCACTGGGGGACGCGCCTCCAGCAGCTCGTGGCCGCCGTCTATCTGCTTGCGGGCGAGTATGCGGCGGCCGTCCACCTCTACGTGCTCGCAGAAGGTGACCTGCGGGATGCCCAGTTGCTGGGCCACGGCGGGGCCGGTCTGCGCGGTGTCGCCGTCTATGGCCTGCATGCCCGCGAAGATGATGTCCATCTTGCCGAGCTTCTTGATTCCCTTGGCCAACGCGTACGAGGTGGCCCAGGTGTCCGAGCCGGCGAAGGCCATGTCGGACAGCAGCACTCCCTCGTCGGCGCCGAGCGCAAGTGCCAGCTGCACCACGGCCTTGGCTTGCGGCGGGCCCATCGACAGGACGGTCACCTTGAAGTTGTGCTTCTTCTTGAGTTCGAGGGCGGCCTCGAGAGCGTAGTGGTCGTACGGGTTGAGGATGCTGGGCACCCCGGCGCGTATCAGGGTCCCCGTCTCGGGGTTAATCTTCACCTCGGTGGAATCAGGAACCTGCTTGATGAGTACGGCTATGTTCATTGTTGTCTCCTGAACTTTATTTAGCCTTGAAGGTCTGCTTGAGTTTGGCGGCGACCAGGTCCATGTCGGCCACGTTGCCTTTCTGCTCGGCCTGCACGGCCTCCAGGTTCACCGCGTCGGAAAGGCTGCCGGCCTGCTCGGCCGCGCCGAGCACGAGGGCCAGGCCCTGCACTGCGGTAGCGAGCGTGGTCTCGCGCGCGAACACACGGGCCATCGCCTGCCAGGCTTCCTTGTCAAAGCGCACCGTCTCGCTGTACTTCTGCTGGGCCGCGGCCTTCGCGAAACACGCGGCCACCTCGGCATCGGCTATCAACCGGCCCAGTTTGAAGGTCACGTGCTGGTGGCGGGTCAACTTCCGCACGCGGCACTCCTCCATGATGGCGCCGAGCGAGCGCAGCGCGAGCGCCGCGGCGTGGGCGCCGACGCCCGGGACCTGGGCGTGCAGCCGGTCGAGTTCGTCAGCCTGGTCCAGATAGTAGCGGCCGCGGGTTTTGAGGTGCTCCTGCCAGCGGCCGCGGTAAATCGTCATCTCCATAATCTCGCTGGTGCCCTCGTAGATGCAGGTAATCTTTACGTCGCGCTTAATCTTCTCCACCGGGAAGTCCTTGGTGTAGCCGTAGCCGCCGAGCGCCTGGATCGCGTCCTCGGCCATGCGGTTGCCGGCCTCAGTGGCGGTGTATTTGGCTATCGCGCCCTCGGTCTGCAGACCGTGCTCGCCGCCGTCCAGGCGGTTGGCCGTATACTCTATGTACGAGCGGGAGGCCTCGAGCCGACAGGCGGTCGGCACTATCAACTTGTGGGTGTAGCCCTGCTTTTCCGAGAGCGGGGTGCCGGCCTGGATGCGCTGCTGGCTGTAGCGCACGGCCTGCTCGAGCGCCTCGGTGCCGGCGCCCAAGCCGAAGGCCGCCACCATCAGGCGGGTGTAGCCGAACACGGCCTGCGCCTGCAGAAGGCCTTTGCCCTCCTCCATGCCTATGAGGTTCTCGGCCGGGACATAAACGTTGTCGAGCGAGAGACCCGCGGTGTTGGAGAGGCGGATGCCATGCTTGTCCTCGTGCTTGTTGGGCGAAAAGCCCTCCATGTCCTTCTCCACGAGGAACCACGACGGGCCGCCGGGGGCCAGCGCGAGTATCGTATAGAGGTCGGCGACGCCGCCGTTGGAGATCCACTGCTTCTGGCCAGTGACGCGGTAGCCGACTATCTTCCCGTTCTTGACCACGTGCTCGGCGCGGGTGCGCAGGTTCACGAGGTCCGAGCCCGCGTCCGGTTCAGTGGCGCCGTAGGCCACCAGCAATTTCTCCCTGGCTATGCGTGTCAGCCATTTCTCCTTCTGCTCCTCGGTACCGCCTACGTTGAGCGGGTCGGTGCCGAGGAAGGTGGCGAACACGCCGGTGGCAATGCCAAGGTCTATGCGAGCGAGCTGTTCACAGACGCGGTAGATATCGTAGGTGCCGCCGGAAACCCCGCCGTACTCCTCGGGGATCATCAGCAGGTGCACGCCCAGGATCTCCGGGTCGTACATTTCCTTCAGGATGTCGGCCGGGAACTCGTTTTTATCGTCGAGCTCGCGGATCAGGTCGTACGGAATGCGCCTCTTGGCGTACTCCTTTAGGCTGTCCAGCATCAAGTTACGGGATATAACGTCTATACTTGCCATTTTTACCTCTGTGTTTCAAGTCTAAAGCTACGCCTTTACCGTCTCGCAGGCGGCGAGATAGCCCTTCACTTCTGAAGCTATTTTTCCCGCGAAGGCTTTATCCTCCAGGCTCTCGGCGTTGATAAAGACGTTTTCCGCCGCGCAGCGTATGGCCGCCTCCAGCAGGTAGCGGGCGCTCTTAAAGTCGCTTATCACGTGCGAGGAGATCGAGCCCGAGCAAACCGTCAGGCCGGCCAGCGCCTCGGAGGCGAGGCGCGCGGTCTTGAGCGGCACCTCGGAGGCGTGCTTCAGGGCAGCCTGCATCTTCATTTTACGCTCAGGGTTATCCTTCGGGGTCTTCATGGCCTCCATGAAGCCGTCAAACGAGGAGGCGTCCTCGGTTACGCAGTTCTGCAGCGCGGCCTTGTGCTCTCCGAGGCGGGCGTTGAGCTCGCGCAGGGCCGGCTTCTTGGCCTCTT
This sequence comes from bacterium, assembly GCA_021789695.1. GTDB lineage: Bacteria > Elusimicrobiota > Elusimicrobia > Elusimicrobiales > UBA9959 > UBA9959. The sequence goes on from JAJYJH010000002.1 coordinate 141,219, forward strand.
CGAGCTTTTTGCCGCGCAGCGTGATGCCTATGGCCATCTGGCCGAGCGCGCAACCCATCGCGCCGCTGACGCCGGCCGCCGATCCCCCGCCGGGGGTAGGGTCCGTGTTGGCGAGCGCGTCCACGAACAGGCTGGCGCCGGTCTGCCAGGAGGACAGCAGGTTCAGCAGTTTGGTCTCCAGCACCTGCGTCTCCTTGTTAAAATCCTTCACCTGCAGGCTCTCCACCGCGTAGTCGGTGATGGCGTCCTGCGTGGTCAAGCCGATGAGCTCGGTGCCGCTAACGGCGACGCCCTTGGGCTCAAGGTCCTTCCGCATCTCGTCCATCACGCGCTTGATCGAGGTGGTCTTGTAGTCGGTCAGCACGGTGGACATCTGCACCTGGCCCTTGGACTCCAGGAAGATCTCCTTGGCGCGCAGGGCCGGCAGGCCGCCGCCCGAGGTGCGGATCTTCTTGGCCAGCCCCTTGGCAAACTCCATGTCGGTGGTGTTTAGATTGACGTTGAAGTTGACGATTTGGTTGCGGGCGCCCACGGCCATGGCGCCGGCGGTGGGGTGTATGCGGTTCGGGCCGAAGTCCGGCACGCGCTCCGGGTCCTTGCCGATGACCTCGCGCAGGCCCTCGAACTGGCCCTTGCGCACCTTGGCGAGGTCCTTCCTGTGCTCGAACCTCGCGGCGCGGTCGTAGAGGTAGACCGGGATCTGCAGCTCTCGTCCTATGCGTTCGCCGGCGGCTTCCGCCAGTTTTATACAGTCTTCTATAGTTGAGCCCATTATCGGGATGAAAGGGGCCACGTCGGTGGCGCCCATGCGGGGGTGCTCGCCCTTGTGGTAGTTGAGGTCTATGAGCTGGGCGGCCTTCTTCGTGACGGCGAACATGGCGTCGGCGGCGGTCTCCACCGGGGCCATGAAGGTCAGCACGGTGCGGTTATGGTCTGCGTCCTTCTCCACGTCCAGGATAAGCACTCCCGGCACGGTCCTGGCGGCGTCGACTATCGTGTTTATCTTGGAAATATCGCGGCCTTCGCTGAAATTAGGGACACACTCCACGAATTTACCCATGAAGCCTCCTGAGCGGATGCCCGCCAATAATATAGATAATTAAACTAAATTCCGAGCCAAAGGACTAGGGCCCGCGCAGACCGGGAGGCCTGAAAAAAAGCGATAACCCGCTTTTGGCGGGTTATCGCTTCCCCTTGCTTCGGGGAGTTCACACTTGGAGGCCGCTAGGCGGCGTCCGGCTATAGTATAGCAGACTATCCGGAGTTGTCAAGGGGGGGTTGACACGTCCTTTTTCCTGTCTTTCCAGACGGCGTAGGTGAGCGTGAAGGACAGGTTAAAACTCTCGGCGGAACCGAGGTCCATGTTATCTCCCTTCAGATCGAAGATATGGTGCCAGCGCAGTTCCAGACCGCCCCTGGTCCCGAACATGAAAGGGAACGATACCCCTCCGCCGAGGTTCAGGCCCAGGCTGGAGCCGGCATCGGAGGCAAAGGAGACACCGCCTGAGGTGAAAGCGGGCTGTTTCCACTGGTATACTCCGGCCCCCAGCACGCCGTAATAATCCAGGTTCCCCCCCGGCACGGAGACCTTGACGAAAGGCGTCAGCGATATCACGCTGATACTGAGGCCTGGCATGGACCGGTTCACATAGTCCCCGGCGTAAAAAGTTTCCAGGCCGTAACTGAGGGTCTCGTCCACCCGTTTAGCGGCGGACAACTGCATGGTCCCGGAGGATTTGAAGCCAACGGTCCCGTCCCCCCAGTGGCCGGAGAACGGCACGCTGCGCCCGACACCGAAGGAAACGTAACCGGCCAGATAGCGTGATGGCGGCGGCAGGTCCCCAAGGTCTGGCAGATCGGGCAGGTTCTGCGCGGCCGCCGGCGCCACCGCCAGCAGCAGCAGCAGGGCCCTTTTTCTCACCTGCCCCCCGCCGGGGAAACGCCTATGCCGGCCTTGACGCGGTCCAGAGAGTAGACCCCGTTCCTCGACAGGAAAGAAGCGCCGCGCAGGCCGCTGTCCTTTATGAAGAACGGGGTATCCAGGTCTATAAAATCGAAGCCGCCCAACCCGCCGGCGAAAGCCGCGGCCGCCGCGGATGCCAGTTCGCTCTCTACCATCTCGCCCATCATAAGCTTCAGGCCCTTGGCCCTGGCCAGCGTCCAAACTTCGCGGGCGCGCAGGAAGCCCAGCTTGGTCAGTTTGATGTTGAGCGCGCCGACAGCCTTCTTGCGGAGCAGCCGGAAGACGTCGTCGAGAGAATAAGCCGACTCGTCGGCGCAGACCGGCATCGGCAGCCTGCGGCTGAGCCAGGCCAGCCCGTCGTCGTCGCCCTTCCTCACCGGCTGCTCCACCACCTCCGGCACTATGCCCCTGCGGGCGAGTCCCTTCAGGAAGCCTTCCGCCTGCGCAGCGGTGTAGGCGCAGTTGGCGTCCAGGTAGACCGGGCAGCCGGGCGCGGCTTTCCGAACCGCCTCGAGCCTGCGGAAATCCTCGTCCATGTCCGAGCCGGTCTTGACCTTGAAGATACGGAAACCCCGCGCGCGCATCTTCCGGGTAAAATCCAACGCGGCGTCGGCCGAGCCTATCACCACGGTGATGTCGGTCTTGAGGCGCGCCTGCCTGCCGCCGAAGAATCTCCACAACGATACGCCCTGCAGCCTGGACGCCAGGTCCAGCAGCGCCATCTCCGCGCCCGCCAGGGCCGCCCTGTTGCCGTCCAGTCGCTTCTCCAGCAGGCACATGGCGCCCAGGTAGTCCGCGGCGTCAAGCCCAAGGAGGGCCTCCCCGGCGCGTTCCAGATTGCGCATCGTGGCGGCCCTGGTTTCGCCGGTTATGTGCGTAGCTATCGCGGCCTCGCCCCAGCCTTTCTCTCCGCCAGCGCTCTGCAGCGTGAACAGCGCGTTCGTCATGCTGCTGTGGCTGCCGCTGGAGATCGTGAACGGCGTGAAGAGCTCCGCGTCCAGTTTCCGCACAGAGGCCTTGTTTATGACTGAACTTTTCATAATTTCTCCCTGGCCGCCCGCGGCGTCTCGCGGCCCAGTATCATCAACACCACGACTATCAGGAAAATCAGCACGCTCTGCGTCAACAACAGCCAGGTCCCGACCGTGGAAGCGGTATAGCGTATCGTCCATGCGCCGAGGCCCAGGCAGATGTTCAGCAGGACCACAAAGCCCACCGTCTGCTCCACACCGAGGCCGAGCTTCATCAACCGGTGATGGAAGTGGTCCTTGCCGGCGTACTCCAGCCATTCCCTGACGCTGGAGACCTGGCCGTTGCGTATGCGGGAGATCGTGGTGTATATAATGTCAAAAATCGGGATACCCAGCACCAGCAGCGGAGTGGAGAACGAGACCGCCGGGTTATTGGTGGCCCAGCTGCCGTAAAGGGCCAGGCAGCCAAGTATGAAGCCGATGAAGGTGGAGCCGCCGTCTCCGAGAAAGACCTTCGCCGGGCGCCAGTTCATCCGCAGGAAGCCGACGCAGGCGCCGGCCAGGGCGGCGGAGATGAATGAGAGCGGGTACTGGCTGGAATTCCAGCCTATCCCCAGGAAGAACAGCGCGCAGACGGCCCCCATCGTTGAGGCAAGCCCGTCAATGCCGTCCATGAAATTGAAGGCGTTTATTATGCCCACCAGCCAGACCGCGGAGAGCAGCCTGGACGCGAGGACGCCGCCAGGGAAATTCAGCGGAAAGCTGAAATGCAGGCCGAAAAAGGTGACCACCATGGCGGCGGCCAGCTGCCAGAAAAGCCTTGTCCCAGCCGAAAGTCCTTTCCAGTCGTCCAGAAAACCCAGCAGGAAGACGATAGTCCCGCCGAGAAGTATGCCCCACACTTCGAGAGAGAACTGCTGGTTGCGCAGCACTGCGCCGCAGAAGGCCAGGTAAACCGCCGTCCCGCCTATGCGCGGCACCGGGACCGAATGGACCTTCCGTGCCCCGGGCATATCCATCGCGCCTATGCGCACCGCCAGCCAGGCGCTGGCCGGAGCCAGCAGGAAGACCGCCGACATAGCTATCAGGAAAAGGTACAGCCAGCGCAGGCCTTCCGTCCAGGTCCAGGCGGAAAAACCGCCCGGCGGCAGCATGGCCCCCAGCATGACCAGCGTTATCAAGGAGACAAGGCCGCCCTGCCGCCGGATGGTCATGCGGCCGGTCCCCCGCGATCGCGCTCCAGAGCCGTCATTTGGGGCAGATAAGAGAATCCAGCAGCAGGCGGCGCGGCACGAAGCCTTCCGCGTACTTCACCCTGTCCTGGTAGCCGCGGAACATTGCCGCCGCCTTAGCGCTCTCGACTATGGAAAGGTTCTTGACCCTGGTCTTGTAGACCTGCGAGCGATGAGATTTGAGCAGGGCCACCTTCCGGGTTATCACCGTCCCGATATCGACAAAGACACCCGGAGTGAAGTCCAGAGTGGTGGGCACCTCGTAGAAGATAAGGTTCCTGGAATAGCGCGCGGCCGTCTCCACGGCGCGGGCCACGTTGCGGTGGTCCTGATGGGTGTCGGAGGCGTAGTTCACTAAGACCAGGTCCGGCTCGATCTCTTCCAGACGCTGCTCCACCGCGTGAATCAGCTCCCTGCCGAGCTGCACCGACGTGTCCTCGAAACCGCCCCAGTAGAGCCTGGCTTTAAGCATGGCCGCCGCCCGTTCCTGCTCGGCCCGGCGCGCCCGCGGGTCCCCGCCGACCGAGCCGTTCGTCATCACCAGCATGTTCAATTCATGCCCCTGTGCCGCCAACTTGCAGAAAGTCCCGCCGCAGCCGAACTCCAGGTCGTCGGGATGCGGTCCTATTCCGAGTATCTTCATGTTATTAATCCGGCGGCTATCTGCTGCTCTCCGCGCCCTCGGCCACCAGGTCCTCCGTGATGGACTTCACTCCTTTAGAATAGGCCGCCAGCATGCTCATCCCGGCTATATTGTTTATCCAGCGAGGGATGCCGCCCGACCTGGCGTAAATCAGGTCCATGGCCTTGTCGTCGAAAATGTTTCCGCGCAGTCCGGCTATCTCGAGCCTGTGCAGGACGTAGTTCCTGGTCTCCGCGAAGTCCAGCGGCTTCAGGTGATAGCTCAGCGTCACGCGCTGGCTGAACTGCTTGTTGGCGTCCAGTTTTTCTTTCAGCTCCGGCTGTCCGCTCAGCAGCAGCGTCAGCATAAAACGCGTCTCCGTCTGAAAATTCAGCAACAGCCGCAACTCCTCGAAGACGCTCTCGTCGTTTATCAGCTGGGCCTCGTCTATGGCCACCACGGCGTGCTTGCCGTCCTGCATAGTGTCCTTCAGGAAGCGCTCTATGCCCATAAGCACGTCCTCTTTCTGCTTGGGGACGCTGTAACCGGTCAGGTTGTGCAGGATGATTTTAAGCAGGCCCAGGTCGTCGAGACGCGGGTTCTGCACGAAGGAGAAGACGCAGCCTTTTTTCCTGAAGTCGCTCTCAAGCGACTTCAGGATAAGCGTCTTGCCGGTCCCGTAGGCGCCGGTCAGCACGCCGCAGGCTTTCCTTTCCGCTATGACGTATGAGAGCCTGGAGAAAGCCTCCTCGTGCTTCTCCGACTCGAAGAAAAACTCGGTGTCGGGGGTATTCTCGAAAGGAAGCTTTTTAAGGTCCCAGTGCTTCTGATACATAAATTACATTAAAATATAAATGGCGCCGCAAAGCAACCGGCGCCTCAGGCCAGTTTGCCGCGAACGGACTCTGCCCTGAACGCGTCCCTGCCGGCCGGGTTAAGTTCCCTGCCGGCTGCGGCCTGTATCTGGGCCGGCTGCATCAGCAGAGTCACCTGGTTGAAAGTGCTGAAATCCAGACCCATCCGCCACCCCATCGCCGCGCCCATCCGCACCAGGGAGATGTTCTGCATGAACTCCTCGTACGAGAGCGTCCGCGCGTTCTTCAGAAGGCCCAGCGCCCTGTAGACTACGTCCTCGGTCCGCAGCTTAAGCCCGCCTTTCAGCAGCTCCTCGCGGGCCGAGATCTCCTGGCGTATCAGGTTGCGTATCACCCGGTCTATGTTCTGGCAGAAATCCTCCTCGGAGCGGCCGAGACAGGTGGCGTTGGAAATCTGGTAGAAATCGCCCAACACGTAGGTGCCCTCCCCGTATATCCCTCGCGCGGTAACTCCAAGGCGGGACAGGTTCTCCAGTACCTGCGGCATACGGCCAAGGCGGGAAAGCGCCGGCAAATGGGCCAGGCAGGAGACCCTTATGCCGGTGCCTGTATTGGTCGGGCAGGCCGCAAGGAACCCGAAACGAGGGGAGTAGGCGAAGGGCAGGGCTCTGCCGAGGGCCTCGTCCAGCGCCAGCGCGGACCTGAAGGCCTCCTCTATGGCGAAACCGGCGCTCAGGCAGTGAAGCCGCAGATGGTCCTCCTCGTTAATCATGACCGACAGGTCCTCGTCTCCCGAAACAACGGCCGCCGCAGGCAGCACCGCGGAGGCCAGAGCGTGCGAGACCAGGTGCCGCTCCACCAGGAAGCGCTTTTCCTGCTGGCGCAGCGCCTCCATCTTCAGGAAATGCCCGCGCTGAAAAATCCCTGTCTCCTTGACCGCCGCGAGCGCCAGCCTCCTTATCTCCTCCAGCTGACGAGGTTCGGCACGGTTAGGGAAAGGGAAGCCCTGCAGGTTGCGGGCGAAGCGCACCCTGGTGGAGAAGATCATGTCCGGCCAGCCGCCGCGCGCGTTGGCCCAAGCGACATAAGGACGGAAGGACTTTATAACGTCACCCATGGCGCCCCTCCAGCCCGCGCATGGCGTCCCGCAGCCTGGCCGCCGTTTCAAAATCTTCCTTCTCCACCGCCTCCTTGAGGGCTGCCCTGAGTTCCTCGAGACGCCTGGTGGTTTCTGCCCTGGAAAGTTTCGGAGACGGACCACCGGAGTAGACGCGGCCGCAGTGCTGCGAGGCGCCGTGTATACGATCCATCAGCTCGGTTAACTGCGGCTCGAAGCTGGAATAACAGTCGGGGCAGCCAAGCAGCCCCCGTTCCTTGAACTCGGAATACTTCAGCCCGCAGGCTCGGCAGCGCAGCGTCTTGCGCTCCTGAGGCAGGAAATCCTTGAAATAGCCGCTCATGTTGCCTACTATCTCCGAGATGTTGAAGGCCCCGGCCTCCAGGCCGAAGCCCATACCTTTCCTGGCGGCGCAGGCCGGGCACAGGTGCATCTCGCGCACCTTGTTGTTGACGGCCAGCTTCAGGAAGACCACGGCCTTGTTCTTGCGGCACTCCTCGCAAAACATCAGCCCGCCCCCCCGGTCAGCTTGCCCCCGTCCATGTGCAGCGCCCTGTCCGCGCGGCGGGCGGCGTCCTCGTTGTGAGTGACCATCAACACCGCCGTCCCGAGGCCCGCGGCGCGGCGCAGATCGTCCAACACCACGGCGGAGTTGTGCCTATCCAGGTTGCCGGTCGGTTCGTCGGCTATCAGCAGCGCGGGAGAATTGCGCAGGGCGCGCAGGAGCGCGGCGCGCTGCTTCTCGCCGCCGGAAATCTCCATCGGGAACTTACACGCTATCTCCTCCAGTCCGAAGCGCTTCAGAAGTTCCGGCGCCTTCCCCCCCTTTTCCCGTCCCAGCACCCTGGCCGGCATCTCGATGTTCTCCTGGACCGTGAACTCCGGCAGCAGCGAATCGAACTGGAACACGAAGCCTATGTTCTCCAGCCTTAACACAGCTTTCTCCCGCTCCGTAAGGTCCTCCACGCGGCGGCCGAAGAGCCGCACCTCTCCGCTGTAGACGTCGTCAAGCAGGCCGACGATGTTCAGGAAGGTGGACTTTCCGGAGCCGGAAGGCCCGACGATGGCGACGAACTCCCCCTTCGCGATATAAAAATCCAGCTCCTCCAGCACGAGGATCTGTTCGTGGCCCTGAGTGTAGGCCTTGCTGAGCGCGGTTATCTCTACTACGTTATCCATAGCGTATAGCGTCCACCGGACTGACCTTCGAGGCCCTGAGCGCTGGGTAAAGCGCGCTCAGCATACAGAGCAGGTAGCTGACGGCCACTGTCAACAGTATGTTGGAAAGCTTCAGATCCACCGGCACCTTGGTGACGTAATAGATGTCCGACGGCAACTGTATGACAGGATACCTGGCGATGAACAGGCAGATGCCTATGCCCAGGCCAAGTCCGAGCGCTATGCCCGTAATGGCTATCAGGTTGCCCTCCCAGAAGAAGACGCGGCGGATGAACCCGGGGCCGGCGCCCATCGCTCGCAGGATGCCGATGTCGCGCAGCTTCTCGACGCTCATCATCAGCAGGTTCGAGGCGATATTGAACGTGGCCACCAGGATGATCAGCGCCAGCACCAGCGACATCACGAACTTCTCGAGCTTCAGCGCGGCAAAAAGCGTGCTGTTCATGTCGGCGTAGGTCTTGACGTTATAGGCGAAACCCAGGGACTTGCGCAGCGAGGCAGCCACAGCCCGCGCGTCCCTGATGTCATTGAGCCGCACCCCGACGCCGTTGGCGCCGTTCTTAAGGCCAAAAAAATCCCCGGCGACGCCGATGGGGCAGTAGGCCATAGTATTGTCGAACTCAAAATAGCCGGTGCGCACAAGTCCTACCACGCGGAATTTCTTCATCCTCGGCAGCAGGCCCAGTCCCGCGTCCATGGCCTCCTCGGGGGAGACCAGCACGGCGTCGTCCCCCGTCCAAAGCCCCAGGTCCTTGGCCAACTCCTCCCCCAGCACTACCGGCGGGGGCGAACCGCCGGGCGGCGCCGAAAGCTCCGCCCACGAGCCGTGAGTAAGGTCGCTTTTAAGATTGTTTACCGCGAACTCAGAGGACGGGTCAAAGCCTTTCAGGACCACGCCGGTCGAACGCCCGTCGAAGGTAAGGATGCCCTGCCCCAGCACGAACGGGGACTCCGCCCGCACGCGGCCGTCGCTCTTGAGAACCGCGGCTACGCGCCCCAGGTCGCCCGGCCCCATGCGCCCGTAAATGGTGATATGCGCCTGGGCGTCTATGATTTTCTTCTTGATGTCGGACTGGAAGCCGTCCATAATGGCCAGCGTGACTATCAGCGCGGCCACTCCGAGGGCGACGCCCGCTACGCCGATCACGGTGGTTATCATCGCGAAGAGGCCTTTCCTCTTCGCGAGCAGATACCGTCTGGCTATGAAGAATTCCGTGGACATTCGGTTATTCACCGTACCGGGCGCCGCAAGGGCCGGACCAAAAAACGCGGCGCCACAAACGCCGTCCGCGCCTCGTCACACTATGCGTCCTTCGGGTACCCGGGCCCGGCGCCGTCCGGGAACGCGCTTAGGCCTGGTCAGGCCTCAGCAGCGGGAACAGGATGACCTCGCGGATGGACGGCTTGCCGGTCAGGAGCATCGTGACGCGGTCAATGCCTATGCCTATGCCGCCCATCGGCGGCATGCCGTACTCCATCGCGACAATGAAATCCTTGTCGAGGATGTCGGCCTCGCCGTTGTTCTCCTCCTGCTGCTGGCGGAGCTGTTCGACCAGACGGCTTTTCTGGTCCTCGGGGTCATTGAGTTCGGAGTAGGCGTTGGCTATCTCCTCGGTGCCGGCAAAGAACTCGAAGCGTTCCACGAGCGACTCGTCTCCGGGCTTGCACTTGGCCAGCGGCGTGATGGCGGTCGGGTGGTCGAACACGAACGTCGGCTGGACCAGCTCGCAGAGGATCTTGTCGTCCATGATGCGGTCGAAGATTTTGGCGGAGGTCGTGTCGGGGGCGCACTCGATATGCAGCTTTTTGGCCAGCGCGACCAGGTTCGGGCGGTTAAAGCGCTTACCCTCCAGGATGTTGTGGATGTCCTCTCCGGTCTTCGCCTTCCACTCGTCGGGCAGGCTCAGACGGCGGAACGGCGGCTTCAGGTTTATCTTGTGACCGTTATAGTCCACGGCGTCGGCGCCGATCACCCGGATGAAGCGCTCGAAGAGCTTCTCCACCAGCGCGGCCATGCCATGGTAGTCGGAGTAGGCCTTGTAGGCCTCGACCATCGTGAACTCCGGGTTGTGGCGCGTGTCCACGCCCTCGTTGCGGAACACGCGGCCTATCTCGTAGGCGCCCTGGAAGCCTCCAATCAGCAGCTTCTTGAGCGGCAGCTCCAGCGCGATACGCATATACAGTTCGTTCTTGTAGGCGTTGTGGAAGGTGATGAACGGGCGGGCGGACGCGCCCCCGGCCTGGCCGCAGAGCACGGGGGTCTCCACCTCGAGCATCCCCTCGGAGTTAAGCACCTCGCGCAGCGCGGCCACGATCTGCGAACGTTTCAGGAAGATGGCGCGCACGTCGTCGTTGGTCAGCAGGTCCAGGTAGCGGTCGCGGTAGCGGGCCTCGTTATCGGTCAGACCGTGGAACTTTTCCGGCAGCGGCCGCACGCTTTTGGCCAGCACGGTAAGCCTCTGCGCGTCCACGGTCAGCTCGCCGGTCTTGGTAACGAACAGTTTCCCTTCCACGCCCAGGAAATCGCCGACGTGCATCTGCCTCCTGAACAGCTCGTAGGACTCCTCCCCGACGGCGTCCTTTTTGACGTAAATCTGCATCTTCCCGGTGCCGTCCTTGACGTGCGCGAACGTGGCTTTGCCCATCACGCGCATCAACATCATGCGCCCGGCGATAGTCACCTGCGTATCGGGCTGGAGCTTGGCGGCCTCCCCCACGGCGTGCGTGGTCTTAAAGCGGTGCGGGAACGGGTCTACGCCCTTCTCGCGTACCGCCTTGATCTTGGCGTAGTTGTTGGCCACTATCTCGGTGATGCTGGAGTTGGGAGTGTTCGGTGTGTCGTGCGTGGTGTTCATTTTTTTGAGGTTATCGCGTCCTTCACTATCTTTACCAGGTTCTTTGGCTCGAAAGGCTTCTCAACGAAGGCGAAGATGTTGGAGGAAAGTTCGAACAGGTCCTTCATCTGGCCCTTGGCGGTCAGGATGATTATCGGAATGCGGTTGAGCCCGTCGAGTTCCTGCAGCTTCGCCTGCAGCGTATAACCGTCCATCTCCGGCATCATTATGTCCAGAATCATCGCGTCCGGGATAATGCGGTCGGGACCCGCGGAGGTCAACTTGTTGTAGGCCTCCAATCCGTTATAGGCCTCCATGACCTCCAGCTTCTCGCGTTCCAGCAGCACCTTTATCAGGTATACCACGTCCCTTTCGTCGTCCACGACCATCACTTTGGCCATAAGTCTCCCGTTATCCGGGACGCGGCAAAGCCACCGCGGCCCGGCGCCTTGTAAAGTATTTAATTTTATCAATAATACCGCCCCAGTACAAGACCGACAGGCGGACGCGCTCTTTTCAGGCACGGCCGCAAAATGTAGAATATCCCCGCGGTCTTTAGGAGGCACCATGGCCATAGAGAAGACTTTGATACTGGTGAAACCCGACGGCATGCAGCGCCGCCTGGCGGGGCTCTGCATAGACAGACTGGACAATTCCCCCTTTGAGATGGCGGCGGCGAAAGTGGTCTCGGTCACCGAGGAACTGGCCAGGAAGCACTACGCGCTGCTCGAAGGGCAGGGAGTCTTCGCAGACAAAACCAAGTATCAGCAATTGATAAATTTTTTAAAAGGCGACTATAACAACGTCCCGGGGCGCAGGGTGCTGGCCATGGTCTACCGGGGCGAGAACGCGGTAAAGGGCGTGCGCGAGATAGTAGGCGCGACCAACCCCGAGGCGGCGGCCCCCGGCACTATAAGAGGGGCTTTCGGCCGCGTCTCCGCCAGGACCGGCATCTTCGAGAACGTCGTTCACGCCTCGGGCAACGCGGAGGAGGCGGAACGCGAGGTGGCCATCTGGTTCAGGCCGGAAGAGCTGGCCTGAGCGCAAGAGCGATGAAAAAGACCGCGCTGCTGGCCTGCCTGCTGTTCCTGCCACTCCTCGCACATTCCGAGGAAAGGATAGAGCAGCGTATAACGCTAGCCACCGAGGACGGCTGGGACCTGAGCGCCCGCTATCTGCAGGCCGCTCCCGGCGCGCCCACGGTAGTGCTTGTCCATTCGCAAAAGAGCGACCACTCGGAATGGAGGCCATGGCTGCCGGCCCTGAAGTGCTACGGCTTCGGCTATCTTTCGATGGACCTGCGCGGGCACGGCGACAGTTTCGTGGCGCCCGACGGGTCCACCACCAGCTGGCGGGCATTCAATCCAAACGGCTCGGACAACGAGTACAACAAGATGCTGCGGGACGTAGAGGCGGCGCTGGTCTACCTTTCAACTAACTCCGTCACCGGCGACCAGATCGTGCTGGCCGGGGACGTGCTCGGCGCCAATCTGGCCATCAAGGCCGCGGCCATTCATCCGGAGATTTCCCGCGTCGTGGCCATATCGCCGGTTCTCAACGTCAACGGGGTGCTTTCCGTCAACCCGCTGCGCGCCTACGGCCGCAGACCCATTCTGATGATAGGCGGCGCCGGAAACGGCAGGCAGTTCAAGGAATTCCTGCTGCTCAACGACATCGCGCGCCTGACCAGCGGCAAGGACGACGTTTCGGTGATGATAGAATCTTCCGGCTTCGGGCCGCAGTTGATAACCAGGTACAACGCTTCACGCGTGCTGGACTGGATATTGGCCCCGCGCCTCCCGGAGATAGTGCTGTACTCTACGGCGGCGCCGGCCGCCCTGCCTCCTGGCGCCACGCAACAGCCGCAGGCCCCCGGCGGGGGCGGGCAGGAAGGGGCGAACGATGGAACGGGCGGGGCGGACTACCCCGACTACTGACATGAAAAAGAAAGACGCTTTCAGGCTCTATTCCGAGCTCCCGACCGAGCAGAACAACCCGCGCACCAGGGACTTGGACCGCGTGCCGCTGCGGGAAGTTCTCGGCAAGCTCAACTACGAGGATTCGCTGGTCCCGGCCGCGGTGAAAGCCGCCATCCCCGGCATTGAAAAGGCGGCCCGCGCCGTCTCCAGGAGCTACCTCTCCGGCAGGAAGATTTACTTCATCGGCGCCGGCACCAGCGGCCGCCTCGGCGTGCTGGAAGCGGCGGAGATCCCGCCCACGTACGGAGTAGCTCCGGGGACCTTCACCGCCCTGATGGCCGGCGGCAGCGGCGCCGTCTTCCTTTCCCGCGAAGGGGCTGAGGACGTGCTGGAGGACGGCCGCCGGGAGATAGCCGGCCTTGTCAGGCGAGGGGATGCGGTGATAGGCATAGCCGCCAGCGGCATAACGCCGTACGTGCGCGGCGGCCTGGCCGCGGCCAAAAGGGCCGGAGCCGTAACCGTGCTGCTGACCTGCAACCCCAGGGAGAAGGCGCGGGAGGCCTCGATACGCATCGCCATCGACGTAGGGCCCGAACCGGTCTCCGGCTCCACCAGGATGAAATCCGGCACGGCCACCAAGCTGGCGCTGAATATGCTCTCGACAGCCTCGATGGTGATCTCCGGAAAGGTATACCGCAACTGGATGGTGGACGTGAAGACCACCTCTAAAAAGCTCGTGCTGCGCGCCGAGCGCATCACGGCCACAGTAGGCGGAGTCGGGCAGAACGAGGCCCGCCGCCTGCTGGACCTGACCGGCAACGACGTGAAGACCGCCATAGTCATGGCCCGGCTTGGCCTGGGCAAGGCCGCCGCCGAAGCGCGGATAAAGAAGGCAGGCGGCTTCCTAAAGAAGATCCTGGGCTGAGCGGCCTGGAATTGTCAGTAATCCTTGTAGAGCCCCAGCAGGAGCCCCTGCGCCAGGGCGTCCATATCGCCGCCTGGAGAGGAATAATTGTTCACGATGAAGGCGAAAGCCAGCGTCCGGCCTTTCCTGGTTCGCAGGTAGCCGGCGTAGGAGCGGACCCCGTTGATCGAGCCGGACTTGAGCCTCAGGTCCTTCTCGAGCGGGGTTCCCAAACCCATTTTACGAACGTGTCCGGTGGCGTCCGGGTCGCCGGGGAAGACCAGCGAATCGCGGAACTCAGGGAAATATTTCTTGCCTAGCAGCGAGACCAGCAGCCGGGCGAAGTTGCGCGCTTTGACAGCGTCGCGCCAGGAAAGACCGCAGGCGTCGGACAGTTTCAGCTCCGACACGTCCGCCCCGTTCTCCGACAGGAAACTCCTTACCGCCTTCAGCCCGGCCCCCGGGTCGCCGCCGCCGAGCTGCCGGAGCAGCAGTTCGGCGTAAAGGTTGAAACTCCGCTTGTTGGTGACGCGCACGATCTCCTTCAGCGGAGCCCCGTAAGTCTCCGCCACCTGCGTAAGCCTGTCGGCCGGCGGCGGAGCCCCCCGCCCAGGGGCCATAGACTGGAGTACCCCGGCGCTCGAGAGGTAGGCTCCGAAGGCCTGGGCCGCGAAAAGGGCCGGGTCCGGCAACGCGCCTTTTATCGCGAAGTCCGGCCGGCCCTGCGGGATGGTCCCTCGGAGCACGGCGCGGAACTGGCCTGGGAAGGCGTAAATATAACCGTCGTCCCCGGAACCCGCGGGTCCGGTCTTCATGTGGTCCTCGAAACTCAGCCCCGCCACCGGCGGATCGGTGCGCAGCACGGCAGCCGGCTCTCCAGCCTTTTTCGCCGGCTTGAAATAAAGTTCGTAGAGCCCGTCGTTGATTGTTAGGGCGGACGGCTGCGCCGCGTAGTAGTTGCCTATATCCTCCCAGGCCCAGGACCCGGGCTGGACGCTGTCGAAGGCCGAATCATCCCCCACCACGGCGCCCTTTATCGAGCGTATCCCGGCGCCCTTCACGGCCGCGGCCCAGTCCGCGAAGACCGCCTCCATAGACTTAGCCCCCCTCACCAGCCTGGAACCCAGCGAAGGGTCTCCACCGCCCTTTATATAGAGGTTCCCTTCCAGCGTGCCGCCGGAGATGGTCCCGTCGTAGTAAAGCCGGGTAGAGAAACGTTTTTCCGGACCGAACCTGTCCAGCGCGGCCGCAGTAACGAAGAGTTTTAACGTGCTGGCCGGCGTCAGGCTGAGGTCGGGGCCGCGCGCGACGATGGTCTTCCCCGCGGCGTCCTCGACGTCCAGGCCCCAGGAGGCGTTCTGCATCCCGGGCCCTGAGGCGAGGCGTTCCTCGGCGTTCTGAGCCCCGCCGGCGCCGAACGCCGGGGCCGTCAGCAGTAACAGCGCGAATAGCGGGATTTCCATATCTGCGGAACTATAGAAGAGTTCTCCGGTCCAGCGCGTCGCGGCTTTCTGGCCCCGAGGCGGACCGGAAGCGCGAGCGGCCAGCCGCTCAAGACGAACCGCCGCCGGACTTTTCCTTACCGCCGTCCTGCGCGAACGCCTTTTTGGCGCTGGAGCGCTCGTAGTCGGCGAACGCGTGGCTGCCGGAGACGGCCTCGTAAGCCATCTCGGAAACGTGCCTTATCACGTCGCCGCGGGAGCGCATCCAGTCGCCGTAGGAAGAAGCCGGGTTGGACTTCTGTATCACGCCGGCGACTATATACGGGAAGGTCCTGCCATCGGGACGGCGGGCCACAAGTATGCCCATATCCCCGCAGAGCCTGCTCGTAGTGCCGGTCTTGTCGTAGACCTCGGTTCCCTCGGGTACCCCCGGGGCTGAGGTGTAGAGCCTGTTGGGTTTAGGAAGGTTCATCAGCCGCTTTATCTCCGCGGAGCGCGGCAGGGAACCGTTCCACAGAGCGTAGAGGAAACGGCTGTAATCGTGCACCGAGGCCTTGTTGCGGTAGGTGCGTCCGTCGGCCGGGATGTACTCGACCAGTTTCGTGTCCCGCAGCAGCCCGCCGTAATTCCTCTTCAGTATGCTCTGGGCTGCGGCCGGTCCGCCGAGTCTCCGCATGAACCAGTCAGCCGCACGGTTGTCGGATTCCTGTATCATGTTCTCCATGTGCCCGCGCTCCACGGCGCCGTACTTCCTGCGCCCGGCCTCCACCTCATGGAACCAGGCCAGGGCGATAAAGGGCTTTATCAGGCTGGCCGATTCCATCGGGACGTCCTCGTTTATCCCGGCCAACTTCCTGTCGGAGGAGATGTCGTATACTATCCACGCGGTCCGCTCGTCCGCGCGGATAAGGCCCTGACGGCGAAGCTCGCCGACATAATCCTCTATATCCTTCTCCAGTCCGGTCAAACTGCGCGCCGCGGCTTGCGGAGCGGGCCCAGGGTCCGCCCGCGCCCAGTCACGGGAATGGACCGCTTCGGCCGGCTGCAACCCCGCGGCTTTCAGCAGCCTGGAGTGAGCCTTGGCCACCTCCGCGGTGGAATCCCTGCTCCCGCCGCGCAGATAGACCAGACCAAAGCCTCCGGCCTCCCTGACCAGGCGCAGCCTGTCGGCCGCCGCAGGGCCGAGCACGTAGGCTACCTTTTTTCTGTAGGCTTTCACGGCGGCCAGGTCCTGCCGCCAGACGTAAGAGATATCGTAGCCGGCGCCTTTAGCCGCCGGCAGCATCAGCAGGCAGAGGGCGACGGCGAGGACCGGTCCGCAGGGGCGGAAAAAATGTGAACGTAATATTCGGCGAAGCATTCCCTCAGCCATCCCGCACTACTCCGTGAATCCCCAGACCGTACTCTCGTGCAACCAGCCGGTCGTACCCGCCCCGTCGGTTACCTTGTACCACTCCCCCTGCTTCTTCACCTTCTTCAACGGATAGCCTTTCTGTAAAACCCAGAGCACTTCGTAATTCCCCCCGGGACCTTTTCTCAGGTTGGCGCTATCCGTCTTCACTATCAGGGACGGGATCTTTTCCAGGACGGAGCCGGATATCCAGCCCGAGTCCTGTTCGAAGTCCCCCACCTTTACCCAGCCTCCGCGCTTGGACAACACCTTGAAAGGGGTGAACCTGTACGCCACCCACAGGACCCCGCCGCCCGGAGAACTGCGCACGTTGGCTTCCTTGGCAGAAAGGCTGAGCATCGCGGCCGAGGCCGGGGCAGAGACTAACAGCAAGGTCAATAGAACGCCCTGGAACTTCCTATGCAAATCCGACCTCCTTTCAGCCGTTCCCGTGAAACGTATCTTTTACATTTTAAGCAGAACTGCAAATGCTGTCAATAGGAAACCACGTTATCCCCTGCCGTAGCGGCCGCTCTTCATCGAGGAGAGGTGCTCCGCCTCCGCCGGGGTCAGGAACTTCGGGGTCAGCCTCAGCAGGTCTATGCAATCCAGAATATAGAAAAGGGCCGTCAGCACCTCGTTCTCGTCGGGACCGCACCCGCCGTCCAGCGTCCGCGGGCCGCAGTAGAGAGCCTGGTCGGGCGAAAGCACGTTATTGAGCATGAAGCCGCGGCCGCGACGGGCCAGGGCCGCCGCGTTATAAGGCGACAGCCCTTCCCCCGCCCAAGCCGCCGGATAGGGCGGCAGCGAGAGACCTCGCCTTATCGTCTCATTAACCTTCAGGCTGAGCGCGAGCGCCCCTTCCACCCCGGCGTGAGTTGTCACCAGACCGTGGTTGGCCAAAAAAAAGACCTGCGGCTCAGACCGGGCCGCACGCCCGGCTATCGCCGTGCAGAGCTGGGGCCCGGGGGCCCTGTACGCGACGAACTCGTAGCCAGGGAACAGTTCCCGCCCCAGCGCATGGCCCTCGGCGCTCATGTTGAGGACGTTCGCGTAGACGGAGTGCGTATGGACGACGACGGTATTTAGCAGAGCGTGGAAGCCGGTCTCTATTGACGGCCTGGCCGGCGCCACCCCCTTCACCGTTAACGCCTGCGCGCAGATGTAGTCGGAGAACTCGTCCTCTCCGCCGGGGCCGGAAGCGACGCGCCTGCGTATGTTTGCGTAGTTCACCAGCGTCCAGCCGGAGCGCGGAGCGAGGTCCCTGAGCCTGGAGCCGGTGGCCTTTATCAACATCCTCTCGGCGCCGGCCTTGACCGAGACGTTTCCGCCTCCGCCCTGGGTGAGGTCAGGGCGCCGTGCCGCGCCGGCCGCGGCGCGGGCCAGCAACTCCGGAGCGTTGTCCAGCGAGGGATCGTACGCCATAGAGCCGCGCCTTCAGCGCTTCCCGCCCCCGGCCCTCGGGTGAGCCTTCTCGTAGACCTCTTTCAGCCGCTCGAGGGAGACGTGCGTGTAGATCTCGGTGGTCTGCAGGTTCTTGTGCCCCAGCATCTCCTGCACCGATTTGAGGTCGCAGCCCCGGTCCAGCAGGTGCGTGGCGAAGGAATGACGGACCGAATGCGGGTTCACCGGCCTGGCGAAGCGCGCGCGCCTGGCCATTCTTTTGAAGACCAGCGCCATACCCGCCCCTGTCAGACGTCCGTTCCTGCTGTTGAGGAAAAGAGGCAGGCCGTGCACCAGCGGCTTGGGACGGGTATCCAGGTATTCGCGCAGGGCCGCGAGCGCCTTCTCCCCGACGGGGACGAGGCGTTCGCGGGATCCCTTGCCCATCACGCGGACAAAGCCTGAATAGAAATCCAGGTCCCCTATGTTCAGGCCGGACGCTTCGGAGCGGCGCAGGCCGCTGGAATAGACCAGTTCGAAAAGGGCGAAATCGCGCAGGGCAAAGTAGTAGTTCTTCTCGCGCGCGTCGACCTCCTCCGGCCTGTTGTAATCCTGCAGTTTCCCGACCTCCCCCTCTGTGAGAAACCTTGGCAGGCGCTTCTCCTTCCTGGGTATCGTTATAAGGTCGAACGGGTCCCCTTCCATAGCCCCGGTCTCGCGAAGATAGCCGAGGAAAGAGCGCACGGCAGAGATCTTGCGCAGCAGCGTGTTGCGCGAAACCTTCTTTTCGGCGACGAACGAGATGTAGCCGCGCAGCAACGGGCGGTCGAGCGCGGCCGGAGCGCCGGCCCTGTTAGACGACGCGTAAGAAAGGAATTCGTCCAGGTCGAACCTGTAGGCTTTTATGGTGTTCCTGGAGAAATTGCGCTGCGCCCGAAGATGCAGCAGGAACTGCTCCGCCAGCTGCTTCATGCTCAGATTCTAGCATTTCGGCGGCGTCCCCGCCGCCCGCGCGTCAGGCGCCGCCGGGCGCCAGCGGGATCGTAAAATAGAAAGTGGCCCCTTTGCCCTGCTCGCTTTCGGCCCAGATCCGCCCCTTGTGCAGGGCCACGAACTCCTTCACTATGGAAAGCCCCAGCCCCACGCCCTCGCGCCTGCCGCCGTTATCGAGTTGAACGAAGCGCTCAAAGATGCGGTCCAGGTCCTTCTTGGAGATTCCGGGCCCGGTGTCCCTGACCCCGATGAGCGCGCACGGGTCCGGGACGGCAGCGCGGGCCGCCGCGACCACTACCGTCCCTCCGGGCGGAGTGGACTTAAGCGAATTGGAGATCAGGTTGGTCACCACCTGCACTATCCGCTGATGGTCGGCCATCACTATCAGTTCTCCGGACGGCGGCCTCAGCGTAAGACGAATCTGCTTGGTCTTCGCCCACGGCAGCAGTCCTTCCACCGACTCCCTCAGGATGGGCTCCAGCGGGCAGGGTTCCGGGTGTACCGGCATCTTGCCGGACTGCAACTTGGAGAAATCAAGTATGCCGCGTATCATCTCGCTGAGACGGCGGCTGTTGCGCACGCTGATAGCGAGGAAGTTCTTCCCGTCCTCGTCCAGTTTTTCTGAGGAGGCCTCCTCCAGCATCTCGAGAGCGGAGCTTATGGAGGAAAGGGGCGACTGCAGGTCGTGGGTGACACGGGAGAGGAACTCATCCTGCAGGCGCTGGGCCTGCTTGAACTTGGTGACTTCCGGCAGCGTCATGTAGGCCCCGACCACGCGCCCCTCCGCGTCCTCGACCAGCGCCATGGAGCGGCGTATAGCCCCGCTCACCTCGGCGTCCCCAGAAACGCTGACCGCTCCGGTGACGGGTTGGCCTGGGAGGATATCCATCTCCTTGGAGATAGTCAGCACGTGCTCGGCCGGGTTCAGGTGTTCGCTGACGTGCTTGCCCGCCACCTCGAAGAGCTTCCTGCCGGAAATCTCCTCGGCGGCGCTGTTCATCATCAGTATCCGGCCATCTTTATCCACGATCACCTTGCCTTCCGCCACGTTCTCCAGCATCTTCTCGGTGCGGGTCCTGGTGCTGAGTATCCGCTCCTTTTCCGCGGCCAGCTGCCTCGTGGCCTCGGTTACCTGCTTTGCCATGCCGTCCTTCACTATTTTCATGGCGTCCTGGTACATCTTCACCCTTTCGTTCGGGTCTTTTACCGCCGACTCCACCAGTTTTGTCAGCAGCGAGCCGAGGCTCAGCCCGCCAAGCAGGCTTTCCAGCCTTTCTCCCCTACCGCCCCCGGCGCTCGGTCCCTGACCGGCGCCCTTGCCTGACGCTGGCGAGGCTTCAGGCGCGGCCGGAGTACGGCAAGGAGCTGCCGGAGGGGCGACGGGCCCCGGCCGTGGCGTCAACTCCGGGGCGGGACTTACCGCCGCCGGACGGGGAACCGCCGCCTCCGGATTCACGCGGGCGCTTTCCTTGACATAGCGCAGCTCTACCGGATGTATGCGTTTCACGCCCCTGCGTTCCAGGAACACGCCGAGGGACCCGGGCGGAAGGCTCCGCGCCGAACCGCCGAGGAACTCGCAGAGCGCAGCCAGCTCGGAAACGCGCAATCCGGTCTCGAAGATTATGCCGCGTACGCCGTGCGCCTTAAAAAGCTGCATGAGATTGTCTGCCTCCAGAGGCGGCACCGGCGTCTGCCGTTCGTTGAAAAGCCAAAAATCGTTCTGGAAGGAAAGCGTGAGGGACGATTCGCCCGAGGAATCCAGCACCTCCCCGAGGGCGGCGTAAGCCCGGCCCAGGGCGCCGGTGACCAGCGGGTGCGTCAGAGTGTACAGCGCGGCGCTCTTGGCCGTGTGGGAAAGTGCGGCAAGGAACTCGCCGCAGAGCTCATCGTAGGTGACGCCGTAGACGCGGGCGCGGTCGGCGCTCCCATGGGCCTCGCTGGGCTGTTCCTGCCCGGAAACGTAATCCTGTTCGGCGGGGTTCATAATCATCACCCCATCATTATCTTCAGGGCCTCGGCCATCGAGGTCGTTCCCTGCGCCACCGCTGTCAGCGCGGCATGCCGCAGCGAGGTCATTCCCTCTATGGCCGCCAGTTCGCTGAGCTTGTCCACGTCGGAGCTTGAGGTTATCATCTGCCTCATCGCCGAGCTCTCCACCGGCATTACTTCAAAAAGGGCTTTCCGTCCCGCGTAGCCGCTCTGCTGGCAGCTGTGGCAGCCATGGGCGTGCCAGACCGTCCCCAGCATCTTTCGCTCTTCACCGGTAAGGAACTGCGCGTCGCTTTCGGAGAGAGCCTCTTGCCTCTTGCAGCGCGGGCAGAGGGTGCGCACCAGGCGCTGCGCTATCACCATTTTTACGCTGGCGGCCACAAGGTACGGCGCCACGCCCATGTGCGTCAGGCGCAGCACGGTGGCGGGAGCGCTGTTGGTGTGCAGCGTCGAGAACACCAGGTGGCCGGTGATCGAAGCCTTTATCGCTATCTCGGCCGTCTCCAGATCGCGGATCTCGCCCACCAGCATGATATCAGGATCCTGGCGCAGGAACGCGCGCAGCGTGGACTCGAACGTAAGCCCGACGGCCGGCAGTATTTTCACCTGGTTGACGCGCGGGACCTCGTATTCCACCGGGTCTTCTGCCGTCATGATATTCACTTCGGGTTTATTCAGCACGTTGATCATCGTGTAAAGGGTCGTGGTCTTGCCGCTGCCGGTGGGCCCTGTCACGAGAATCAGACCGTTCGGGCTCTTGAGCGAGGCTTCCACGGCGTGCAGTTCGCGCGGCGTGAAGGCGAGGCTCGAGAGGTTGGCGTTCAGCTTGCTCTGGCCCAGCACGCGCATCACTATCTTCTCGCCTTTTATGCACGGCAGCGTGCTGACCCGAAACTCTATCTTAGTGCCTTTTATATTTACGCGGAACTGTCCGTCCTGGGGTATTCTCCGCTCGGTTATGACCAGGTTACTCATGATCTTGATGCGCGCCGTGACTCGCGGGTGAATGGCGACCGGCAGGGTGGTCAGTTGTCTGAGCACTCCATCCACCCTCACGCGCACCATCACCCTGTCTTCCTGCGGCTCCATGTGTATGTCCGAGGCCCTCAGCTCCACGGCCTTGACCAGGATCTTGTTGACCATCTGTATCAGCGGGGAATCGATCCCCAGCCGCTCTATGCCGGCCGCTTCCTGGGCCTCCTTTTTCTTCTCCGCCTCGCCGTCTATCAACTCCAGTTCGTGCGTATCCTCGGCAGTGAAGACCTGGTCCATCTCCGGGGCCTCCTCTTCCTCGGGAGCCGCCACGGCCTCCTCCTCGGTGGCGGGCGCCGGTCCGGGCCCAGCCGTCTCCTGGCGGACTTCCGGGACAGGCCGCGGAGCGGGGATCTGCGGCTTCGGCTCCTTCCCGGCCTCTGGCGCCGGCTGGGACCGCGGCGCGGCGGCTTCTGTATCCGCGAAAGCCTCTGGAGGCAGTTCCACCAGCTCCTGGCGCCGGGCCGGCTCCACGTCCCGGCTTTCCTCCTCAGGGACGCCGAAATGCTCTATCTGCAGCTCCTCCGACGCGGGAGAAAGAGGTTCGTGCGGCTCTTCAGACAGCCTCGCCGGGGCCTGCCTTGCCGCCGGCGCCGGGTGCGGGAGCACGGAGAGGGCCTTGTTGACGCTCTCGAGCAGCTTGGCGTTTGGCACCGGCTTCTCAAGAAAATCGGAGATGTCCATGTTCAGGGTCTTGAGGTGCTGCCTGTTGGCTGCGCCGGTGAACATTATGATGCGCATGGAACGCAGGTCATAGTTGCTGCGCACCTCCTGGATGAGTTCGTAACCGTTCATCCTTGGCATGTTGAAATCCACCAGCGCCAGGTCGGGCAGCGCGCGGTTGATGATCTCGAGCGCGGCCTCGCCGTCCACGGCCTCCAGCACCTTGAAATGGTGGATGGAGAGAAGGTGTGTTATCAAATCCCTGTAATCCTTGTTGTCGTCGACTACCAGTACGGTCTTCGACGCCGTCTGCGCCTGAGGCCCGGACGTACGCTGGCCCGCTCCCTGCCGGGGGGAAGCGGAAAACGGCTTGGGCGCCGCTGCCAGGCCCTGCGGCGCGGGCCGGACCGGAGCCTGGGAAAGTTCTCCGAAAATATCCCCGAACTCGTTATGGATCACAGCTCCGTCAGGTCTTCCCATAGCATTTCACCCGCCCCCTCTCAATGCTACCCGACCTTTATCTCCGGTCCCGCTTATAGTATATAGCCGCGCCGGGAAGTTTACAATTGTCTGTTTCCGCTTTATACTGACTTTTTTCCCTTTGCGGTGGAACCAGGACGGCGCCGGGACCCGGTTTTATCGCGGTAACCGGAAGGCGTAGTGCCGACCACTTTTTCGAACTGCCGGATGAAAGATTCCACGTTGGCGTAGCTGAGGCGGGAGGAGATCTGCTTCAGGTTCATGGGCGAAGCGGACAGCATTTTCCTGGCCTGGTCCATCTTGACCTTAAGCATATAGTCCTTGAAGCCGACGCCCGTCCTCTCGCGGAAGACCTTGCTGAGGTACTTTGGCGTAAGGAAGACCGCGTCCGCGGCGTCCTTTAGTGTTATCTTCTTGAAGCAATTGCCTTCTATAAAGCCGCGCACATGCTCTATCTTGGCGGCTATCCCCATCTCCCCTGGCGAAGGCAGACCGCCGGCCCGCGAGATTTCCTTAGCTATGACGGCCCGGGCCGACCTGTGGTCGAACGGCTTCTCGAGGTAATTGTCGGCCCTGGCCGTCAGCGCGTGAACGGCGATATCCTTGGTGCTGTAGCCGGTCGTGATTATTACCGGTTTGCCCGGAGCCAGTTCCTTTATCTTTTCAAGGGCCTTTAGGCCGTCCATGCCGGGCAGGTACACGTCCATGATCACCAGAGAGAACTCCTCCGGCTTTTCCAGCAGGCGCAGCGCCTCTTCGGCGCTTCCTACCGCGGTCACGTCGTATTCCGGGAACCACAAGGGAAAATCCTCGCGCAAGTCCCGGTTGTCGTCGACGAAAAGAATCTTATAGCGCATTGCCCCCCCAGCTTATTCTAGCAATAGGGATAGGGGCGGAGGCAAATGTGCCGCCGGCCCCCTCCCACCCCGCCGGACGTGCGGGTAAGCATCCGGCGGTTCAGAAAGCGGCTTTAACCTCCACCGGCAGAGGAACGCCCGGTTTTAAAAAGCAGCTGTTCGGCATGGCAACGTTCAGCGCCGAGGTCCAGGCCATCCGCCACTAACGCCGTGGGCAGGCCGACACCGAGGCCCGCGGCTTTGACCGAAACTCCGGCCGCCAGCAATTCCCCTGGCCGCCCAAAAACCGTAGCCGAGGTACCGACTGTCCCGCGCACGTTTAACCCCGCTCTTGCCCCCGTTGATTTTCAACCGAAGTCCGGCGCATAAGCGCTTCGACGTTTCCGTCACTCCCGGCGCAGCCGCCTCCGACCGGACGGACACATCCCCGTCCTCGGCGTACCGCACGAACGCGCGGCCACGCTTCTTTCAGCGTGTGCCTCGCGCCACACTGCCTTGCGCTTCGCCCGAGTTTCCTGCGACCTGTCTCCCCGGAGGACTTTCACATCCAAGCTTGGTTTCATGCCGGGCGCACATAAAAAGGCCCGGGAGCGCCCGGGCCTTCTCCCCACGGGGAACGCCTTCAGGCCGGTTTGTTCCGGGAGGCGATCAGTTTCTCCACCTCCTCCGGGGTCGGTTGCTCTATGTTGCGGCACTTCGGGAAGCCGGAGCAGGCCAGGAAGTAGCCGCGGGCGCTCTTCCTGAGCAACATCTCGTTCTTACCGCACTTGGAGCAGGTCTTGCCTGTTTTTACCGGCGCGAAGTACTCCTGCTTGTTGCCGTCCTTGTCCAGCGGTATCTTGCCCTTGCACTTGGGGAAGCGCGAACACGACAGGTACTTGCCGAAGCGGCTCTCGCGCATCACCATGGGCGAAAGGCACAGCGGGCATTTCTCGTTGGTCTTGACCACGTTCGGACGGGAGCGTTTCATCTCCTTCTCGGCCGTGGCGAGTTCTTCGGAGAACGGGCCGTAGAAGTCCTTCATGAACTTTATCCAGTCCATGGCCCCGTCGGCTATGTCGTCTAGTTTATCCTCGATGGAGGCCGTGTAGGAGATTTCCATGATCTCCTTGAAGAAGTCCTTAAGCTTCTCAGTCACGAGCGCGCCCAGTTCCGTAATCAGCAGCTTGCGGTCCTTCTCGCGGTTGATGTAGCCGCGGTCTATCACGTTCTTGATGATGACGGCGTACGTGGACGGGCGCCCTATGCCGTGCTTCTCCAGCGTCTTGATGATGCTGGCCTCGTTGTAGTTGGGCGGAGGGCTAGTGCGGTGAGACTTGGTGGCGACGTCCTTCAGCGTGACGACGTCTCCCTCCTTCAGCGGCGGCAGGATGCCGGACTCGTCCTCGTCCTCCCCGGCCACCTCCTCCTCCTTCTCCTCCATGTAGACCTTCAGGTAGCCCTCGAACTTGACGGTGCGGCCGCTGGTGCGCAGCATGGCCCGGCCCTTTTCGTCGGAGAACTCTACTGAGAGCGAGTCGAAGATCGCCTCCTCCATCTGGCTGGCCATAAAGCGCCGCCAGATCAGGTCGTAGAGCTTGGCTTGGTCCGGGTTCAGGAACTGTTTTATCTCCTCGGGCCGCTTGTAGACGGAAGTGGGATGGATGGCCTCGTGCGCCTCCTGCGCGCCCTTGACCTTCTTAAGGTACACAGGCGGCTTGGCCGGACAGAAATCTTTACCGTAGGTCTCGGTTATGAACTTCGCAGTCTCCTTCTGCATCTCGGCCGAAACGTTGAAGGAGTCGGTGCGCATATAGGTGATGAGACCGGAGCGCTCGCCGCCCAGGTCCACGCCCTCGTAGAGCGTCTGCGCCACCCTCATCGTGCGGTCCGAAGAGAAGCCGAGCTTGTTGTAGGCGTCCTGCTGCAGCGTGCTGGTGATGAACGGCGGCTTGGGCTTCTGGCGCACCGCCTTGGACTCCACCTTGCTGACCGTAAGCACTGAGTTGCGCAGGTGCGTGGCCGCCTCCACCGTGTCCTCCGTCTTCTTGAAGACGGAAGTCTTGTAGCGGTAGTCCTCGGCGAAGAGCTTCAGCGTGATGGTCTGCTCCACCGGCGAGCCGTCCCAGCGCACAAGCTTGGAGTCGAAGTCCCGGGAGTCTCCTTTGGCGAGCCTCGCGTAGAGAGTGTAATAGTCCTCTTCCTTGAAGGCGGCTATCTCCTTTGCGCGTTCGGCTATCAGCCGGACTGTTACCGACTGCACGCGGCCCGCGGACAGGCCGCTCTTTATCTTGCTCCACAGGAGAGGCGAGAGTTTATAACCAACGATGCGGTCGATGATGCGGCGGCTTTGCTGCGCGTTGACAAGCGCCATATCCAGATCGCGCGGGCTCTTGAGCGACTCGGCGATGGCCGACTTGGTTATCTCGTGGAAGCTGATACGCTTGAAGCCGGCCCCGGATTTTATCACCTGGCTGAGGTGCCAGCTGATGGCCTCTCCCTCGCGGTCAGGGTCGGTGGCCAGATACACCACATCGGCGTTCTTCGCGATGGCGTTAAGCTCCGCGATGATCTTTTTGGCGCGTTCCACCAGCACGTACTTGGGAGTGAACTCGCCGGCCGTATCGACTCCGAGCTCGTCCTTGGGAAGGTCCCGCACGTGGCCGAAGGAGCTGCGCACGACGTAGCTTGGGTCAAGAAAGCGGCTGATGGTTTTCTCCTTGGTCGGAGACTCCACGATGACGAGATGGCGTTTGCCTGAGGTTTTGGATGATCTGGATGTTTTTTCTGCCATAATTTAAATATCTATATTATTATATTTTCTCCAATGAGCGCAAAACCGCGTAGCGAACCGCGCTGGTCCCCACTGGCGCAAGGGCCATGCCTCCGGGGGATAGTGTCCCTACATCCCGCGGCAGTAGCGGCCGCTGCGGGAGGCGAGAAGGGAGGATGTTTCCAGTTCGAAGAGCGCGGCAGCGACGCGCTGTACCGGCCAGGAGAGACGCGCGGTGACCTCGTCCGCGCTGAGCCCCCCGTCGCAGACAGATATCGTCCTGTAAGCTTCCAGCGCATCTGGGGAAAGCGCCCCCAGCGCGGCCTCGGACGGACTGCCTGGCCCAATTGTTGCGCCCCGTTTCAGACCGAAAAGATATTCCGGGGGGAAACAGTCTATCACGTCGTCTGCGTTCTCAGCCAGATAGGCGCCGCTCTTTATATAAAAATTCGGCCCACGGCTGACCGGAGAATCCGCCGGACCGGGGACGGCCAGCACCTCCCGCCCCTGCTCCACCGCGAAGCGCGCGGTTATCAGGGCCCCGGACTCAAAGCCGCCCTCCACCACTACGGTGGCCAGCGAAAGGCCGGAGATCACTCTGTTGCGGCGGGGAAAATTGGCCGATAGCGGCCCCTTCTCCAGGGGAAATTCGGAAAGCAGAGCGCCGCCCGCCTCCACTATGCGCCCTGCCAGTTCGGCGTTCTCGCCAGGATAGATCCTTCCAAGCCCGGTGCCGAGCGCGGCCCAGGTAACGCCGCCGGCCTCCACGGCGGAGCGGTGCGCAGCCGTGTCTATGCCGCGCGCCAGCCCGCTGACCACGGCCACACCGGCCCGCGCCAGCTCCCCACCCAGGCGGGCGGCGGTACGCAGGCCGTAGGGGGTTGCCTTGCGCGTCCCGACTACGGCAGCCGCGGGCAGCCGCTTCAGTTCTCCGCGCACGTAGAGTACAAACGGCGGGTCGTATATCTTTTTCAGGAGTTCCGGATATCCCTCGTCCCTGAAGGTGAGAACATGGATCCCGGCTTTTTCGGCGGCGCGCAACTCTTTCTCGGGGTCCGCGGACGCCGTCTGGACCCGCAGGCGCTCCGCCGTCTCGGGCATCACGCCGCCCTCGGCCGCGATCTCGGCGGCGGACCGTCCCAGCAGCTCGGCCGCCCCGCCATAGCGCTCCAGCAGGCGCAACAGCCAGTCGTTCCTGTGACAGGCGAAGAAGTTTAAACGCACCAGCGCCAGTCGCTCCTCGGCCTCCGAAAAGCCCATTCCCCCCCCCCGGACGGGCCTAAAGCCCGCTTACTTCTTTTTGACCAGATAGCCGGCTCGTATGGCGCTAAGGGCGTACGTCACGCGCGCCCTGACGGTCATGCCGTCTACATCTATGACCTCCAGCTCTCCGGCCTGCTGGAGGCCGCGGCCAAGTTTCTTACCGTTTTTGGAA
>JAJYJH010000044.1 GCA_021789695.1 bacterium
GACAAGTTGACCTGCCCGGACTGGAGAACGGCCTTTGCCGAAGGAAAACCGGTCGTTTTGAGGAACGGCCGCGCCGGTACCGCGATAGAGTGCGTCTGCGCCCTTTCCGGGCGCCAGCGGACCATCCTGACGGCAGGGGGCCTGCTCAACCACACCACGGGGAAATAGGAGAACACCATGGCCAAGATAAAAGTAAAGACACCGGTAGTGGAGATGGACGGCGACGAGATGACCCGGATTATCTGGGCTATGATAAAGGACAAGTTGATCCTGCCGCACCTGGACATAGATCTCAAGTACTACGACCTCGGAGTGGAATACCGCGACAGGACCGACGACCGGGTCACCGTGGACGCCGCGAACGCCATAAAGCAGTACGGCGTGGGCGTGAAGTGCGCCACGATCACCCCGGACGCGGAGCGCGTGACCGAGTACAGGCTGAAGAGGGCCTGGCCTTCCCCCAACGGCCAGATCCGCGGCATCCTGGACGGCACCGTCTTCCGCAAGCCGATAGTGGCTAAGAACATAACTCCGGCCGTGCGCAGCTGGAAAAAGCCGATCACCGTGGGACGCCACGCCTACGGCGATCTCTACAAGTCTATGGAACTGGTGGCGGACCGCCCCGGCCGCGCGGACCTGGTATTCTCCCCGGACGACGGCAGCGCGGAACTCCGCGCGACGATCAAGGAATTCAACGGCCCTGGAGTCATCATGGGCATGCACAATACCGACAAGTCCATCCACTCCTTCGCGCGCTCCTGCATCAAGTACGCGATATCCGAGAAAATAGACCTATGGTTCGCCTGCAAGGACACCATCAGCAAGAAGTACCACGCGCGCTTCAAAGACATCTTCAACGAGGAAGTGTTGAAGCACAAGGACAGACTCGACCAGTCCGGCATCAACTACCGTTTCCTGCTGATAGACGACGCCGTGGCGCAGATTATGAAGCACGAGGGCGGCATCCTGTGGGCGATGCGCAACTACGACGGCGACGTGTTCTCCGACATGATAGCGGCCGGCTTCGGAAGTCTCGGCATGATGACCTCCGTGCTGGTGTCCCCCGACGGACACTACGAGTACGAGGCCGCCCACGGCACCGTGCGGCGCCACTATTACCAGCACCTCAAGGGCGAGAAGACCAGCACCAACTCCGTGGCCTCCATCTTCGCCTGGACCGGCGCGCTTAAAAAGCGCGGCGAACTGGACGGCACGCCCGAAGTGACGAGGTTCGGCGAAAGGCTGGAGGAGGCCGTGCTCGGCTGCATCGAGGACGGCGTCGTCACCAAGGACCTCGTCCCGCTGATGACGCCCGCCCCAAAGGGCTACGAGACCACCGAGGCGTTCATAGACAAGGTGGCCGGCCGCCTTACGGCCGTGGCGAATTAAGCCGCCGTCGCCGCGCGGGCCTCAGAACCCGCGCGGCGCGCTTTAAACCGCATATCCGAGGAAAAACCCATGGCACAACGCGGAATCAGGGAATACGAAGGCAAGAAGATACTTTTCACGGGCCTGGCGAGACATCTCCCGTCGTTCAAAGGCAAAGCCGGGAAACTTGCGCCGGTGCGCCCGGACACGGACCCTAAGAAGCTGGTAAAAGACAACCCGTGGCTGCTCAAGGAAAAACTCGTCGCCAAGCCCGACCAGCTGTTCGGCAAGCGCGGCAAGCACGGCCTGCTGTGCCTGAACAAGGACTTCAAAGAGACCTGGGCCTGGATAGCCGAGCGCATGGGTAAAACGGTAACCGTGGGCAAGACCACCGGCGGACTGCACACCTTTCTGATAGAGCCGTTCACGCCGCACTCCGAGAACGCCGAGGAATGCTACGTGGCCATAAAGGCCTTCCGCGACCACGACACGATCTACCTCTCCGACAAGGGCGGCATCTACGTGGAGGAGAACTGGGAGAAGGTCAAGGAGACCGAGGTCCCGATACTCTCGCGCATAGAGGACGTGAAGCTCAATATGCCGGAGTTCGGCAAGCGGAAGGGCCAGATAGAGGAATTCGTCCGCGCGCTGTATAAGGTTTACGCCGAGGGCCACTTCACCTACCTGGAGATCAACCCGTTCACCTTCAAGGGCGACGAGATAGTGCCGCTGGACCTGGTGGCGAGGGTGGACGACACCGCGGCCTTCGAGTGCGCCAAGATCTGGGGCGACCTGGAGTTCCCCTCCTCGTTCGGCCAGCATCACACCAAGGAAGAGGAATTCATCCGCAGCATAGACGAGAAGACCGGCGCCAGCCTCAAGCTCACAATGCTCAACCCCGACGGCCGCGTCTGGAACATGGTGGCCGGCGGCGGCGCGTCCGTGATCTACGCCGACACCGTCTGCGACCTCGGCTTCTCCAAGGACCTCGCCAACTACGGCGAGTACTCCGGCGACCCGTCCGAGGAGGACACCTACCAGTACGCCAGGACCATCCTGGACCTGATGACCCGCAAGAAGGACCCGAAGGGCAAGGTGCTCATCATAGGCGGCGGCATAGCCAACTTCACCGACGTGGCCAAGACCTTCAAGGGCATCATCCGGGCGCTCAAGGAATACCAGAAGAAGCTCGTCGAGGGCAACGTGAAGATCTACGTGCGGCGCGGCGGCCCGAACTACAAGGAGGGCCTCGCCAACATGCGCAAGCTGGGCGAGACGCTGGGCGTGCCGATAGAGGTGTACGGCCCCGAGACGCACATGACCGCCGTGGTCTCCATGGCGCTGAATCCGGCCCCGGCGAAAGCCCCGGGCAGGCCCGTACGCGCAGGAGGCAAGAAATAATGAAACCCGAGCTTTTCACCAAGGACACCACCGCGATAGTCTACGGCTACCACGTCAACGCCATTCAGCGTATGCTGGACTTTGACTACGCCTGCGGCCGCAAAACCCCTTCGGTCGCCGCGATAGTGAACCCCGGCAGCGAGGGCGTGCACAAGGTCTTCTTCGGCAAGGGCGAAGTGCTGCTGCCGATATACAAGAACTTCGGGGCCGCCGCCAAGGGGCACCCGAAGGCCGACGTGGTCGTAAACTTCGCGTCTTTCCGCTCCGCTTTCGACAGCTCTATGGAAGCGCTCAACCACCCGAACATCCGCACAGTAGCCGTGATAGCCGAGGGCGTGCCGGAGCGCCGGGCGCGCATACTGGCCGCCACCGCCAGGAAGCTAGACAAGATGGTCATCGGCCCCGCCACCGTGGGCGGTATCAAGGCCGGCTGCTTCAAGATAGCCAACACCGCCGGCACCTACGAGAACATCGTGGAGTCGAAGCTCCACCGCCCCGGTTCCGTCGGCTTCGTCTCCAAGTCGGGCGGCCTCTCCAACGAGTGCTACAACATAATAGCGCGCAACACCGACGGCCTCTACGAGGGTATAGCGATCGGCGGCGACGCCTACCCGGGCTCCACGCTGCTGGACCACATCCTGCGCTACGAGGCGATACCCGCCGTGAAGATGATAGTGGCGCTGGGCGAGATAGGCGGCACCGAGGAACTGCGCATCGTCGAGGCCCTCAAGGCGAAGAAGATAACGAAACCCCTCGTCATCTGGGTGACCGGCACCTGCTCCAAGATGTTCCCCGCGGGCGTACAGTTCGGCCACGCGGGCGCGAAGGCCGGCTCCGACCTGGAGACCGCCGACGCCAAGAACGCGGCGCTGAAGGCCGCCGGCGCCATAGTGCCGGATTCCTTCGACGACTACGGCGTGAAGGTGAACGAGACCTACGAGAAACTGGTGAAGAAAGGCGTCATCAAGCCCGCCGAGGACATTCCGGCGCCGGCCCTGCCGCTGGACTTCGCGCAGGCGATGAAGGAAGGCAAGATCCGCAAGGCCACCACGTTCATCAACACCATCTCCAACGAGAAGAAAGAGGAACTCGAGTACCTCAACATCCCGATCTCCAAGGTCCTCGAGAAGGAACTGGGCATAGGCGGCGTGATAGGCCTGCTGTGGTTCAAGCGCGAGCTGCCCGACTACGGCCGCAGGTTCCTGGAGACCGCGCTGATCCTCTGCGCGGACCACGGCCCGGCCGTCAGCGGCGCGCATAACGCCATCGTCGCGGCCCGCGCCGGCAAGGATATCATCTCCAGCCTGGTCTCCGGCCTGCTCACCATCGGCCCGCGCTTCGGCGGCGCCATAGACGGCGCGGCGCAGGAGTTCAAGCGCGCCTACGACGCAAAGCTGACCCCCGAGCAGTTCATCTCCGACATGAAGCGCAAAGGCGTGCCGATCCCCGGCATAGGCCACCGCGTGAAGAGCGTGACCAACCCGGACATGCGCGTGACCCAGATGAAGGCCTTCTGCAAGAAGAACTTCAAGAGCACCCAGCTCTTGGACTACGCGCTCGAGGTGGAGAAGCTGACCACGGCCAAGAAGGGCAACCTGATCCTCAACGTCGACGGCTGCATCGGCATCTCCTTCGTGGATATGCTGCACAGCACCGGCTCGTTCAGCAAGGACGAGATAGACGACATCGTGAACATGGGCTGCCTGAACGCGCTGTTCGTGGTGGCGCGCAGTATCGGCCTCTTCGGGCATATCTTCGACCAGAAGCGCCTGAAGCAGCCGCTGTACCGGACCCCGTACGACGAGATAGCCTACATGACCGAACTGTAAGCCGCTTCTTCGCTCACAAAAAGAACCCGATCGGCACGGGGCTCCTCCTTGCCTGAACGAATAGTTTACTTCGGGCGGGTCCAGACGGCGTAGTCGTTGCCGCTGGCGGCCATGGTCCAGCCCGCACCAGGCGGGTTCCAGGCCCATGAAGACCCCAGCTTCACCGCCACCTCCTGCTTGTCGCCCGCGGTAAGCGCCGCGTAAAGCCCCTTACCGGCAGCCAACACGCTCACCGGGCTCACAGAATTTATCCCCGCCGCCTTGCGGATGGCGATGAGTTTCACGATCTGGTCCCGGTAACCCTGGCCCCAGTCGAAGAAATGCGGCCAGAACACGCAAGGGATGCCCGGGTGCGTCATGATGTAGGCATAGGCCGTCATCCGCTGGTCCTTGTAGCCGTTGGTGAAGACGAAGTTCGGGTCGCGCGGGGCGGTGTCGTGGTTCTCTACGAAGGTCACAGCCTTCATCGGCCACCCGCCGATGATGCCCGACGGCTTGCCGTTGTCGTTCAGGCCCGTGTAGTCGTCGGAGGCTATCGCGTCCTGCACGTTGAAATGCGTGGGGTAGTCGAAAGCCGAGGACGCATTCTCCTTGCCCGCCGAGCTGTCAGTGCCGTCCATCCAGTTCACTATCACCTGACGGTCGCCCTGCCAGTACTCGCCCACGCTGAACACCGGCTGCGTGGCCTCGTTGAATTCCCCGACGTGCACCGGCGCGTAACCGTTTACGAAATCGTAGCGCCAGCCGTCGTAGCCCAGAGTGTAGCGCAGCCAGCGCAGGAAGACGATCTGGTCGCGCATCACCAGCGGGTCCCTGTGGTCTAGGTTGCGCGATCCCGGGTCCAGCATACCCTCGGCGTAGTCATGGCTCTTGCCGTTGTTCGGCTCTCCGGCCACTCCGGGCCAGGAGTCGTTCTGTACCACGACCGTGGTCGGCCAGTCGGGGCTGTAGAAATCCGCCCAGCCGTCGCGGCCGCTGCGGTGGTTCATCACCGCGTCGGCCAGCACCTTGATGCCGTCCCTGTGCATGGCCGCTATCGCCTTTTCCAGCCCCTCGAGCGTACCCCACTGCGAGTGCAGATTGTAGTATTCGCGCTGGTAGTAGCTGCCTATGCCGGCGGGGGGGAACCAGACCATCGTGATTCCGGCCTTCTTCAGGTCGTCGGCGTGCGCGGCTATAACGCCCCACCAGCCGCCGTCCTCGTGCAGCCAGTAGTTGTCCGCGAACCAGTGGAAGCACTGGAACATCACGTCGTAACTGGGGGCCGAGTCTATGCGCTTCTGCGGCGGCGGCGCGAAGGTCTCCGGGGCGTAGAGCTTATCCGCCTTCAGCCACTCGTCATGGGCCAGAGCGGCCTCGGCGGCCTCCCCCGCGCAGGGCGGGGTCTGGCCCAGGCGGCAAGCGGAATCATCCTGGGCCGGCCGGGGAGGCGGCACAGGAGACGGACGCGAAGGGCCGGAGACGGCGCGCAACTGCTCCAGCGGGGAGACGTTCCCCCCGGCGGCTCCGGCCGGCGCGGCAGCCAGCAGCAGGGCCAGCAGCGTTCTGGTCGCGTTCGTGCCCACGACGATATTATAGCCCAGGCCCCTGGAGACGGCAAGGGCCGGGAACCCGGCTATTGCGCCAGTTCGAACATCCTGTCTATGGCTTTCTTCGCGCGGGCGGCTATGTCTGCCGGGACCGTGACCTCCTTGGGGGAAGGGTCCTTGAGCAGCGAGAGGATGGCCTGCAGCGTGATCGACTTCATATACGGGCAGAGCCGGCACATCGCTATAAAATTCTTCTCCGGGAAGCGCAGCTTGGCGAGCTCGCCGAAACCGCATTCGGTCACTAACAGATAGGCGGAAGCGTTGGAGCTCTCGACGTAGCGCATCATGTCGCCGGTGCCGCCCATGAAGTCCACCGCCGCTATCAGCTCTTCCGGGCATTCCGCATGCGCCAGCACCGCCAGTCCCGGGTGTTTCTCACGGTACATCCTTATCAGTTCCGGGCTGAAGCGCTCATGCACTATGCAAGTGCCCTTCCAGAGGATGATGTCGTCGCCCGGCGTCTTGCCCAGCGCCTTGGCCAGGTTCCTCCCCATGAACTGGTCCGGGAGGAAGATGACCCGCTCGTGCCCCGCATAGATCTTCCTTAGGATCTTCTCGGCGTTGGCGCTGGTCACAATGCAGTCCGACTCCGCCTTGACTTCGGCCGAGGTGTTGATATACGTAATCACCGGCAGGCCGGGATATTGCGCCTTCAACTTGCGCACGTCCTCCCCGGTAATGGACTCGGAGAGAGAGCAGCCCGCCCTCTCCGAAGGGACATAGACCTTCTTTGAAGGGTTCAGTATCTTGGCCGTCTCCGCCATGAAGTGCACGCCGCAGAAGATTATCTCGTCGGCGGCCGTCTTCCGGCAGTCGTCGGCCAGCTTGTAGGAGTCGCCCACGAAGTCCCCGACCCCGAGAATAATGTCGGGGGTCTGATAGACGTGGGCGCAGATGACAGCGTTGCGTTCCTTCTTGAGGCGGTTTATCTCCAGCGTAAGCGCGGCGACTAAGTCCAGCGCGCCGTCGGCGCAGCGGCGGTGTAGCCCAAGCGCCATAAGCCTGGCGATCTCGTCTGAAAGCGTCTTTTCCATGGTCATTTTTTCATTATATCCGGGTAATTGGTGAAAATGCCGTCAGCTCCTAACTCCCGCATACGCAGCGCGTCCTCCTTCCCGTTGACCGTATAGACGAAGACGTTGAAACCCGCCTTCCGGATCAACGCCAGGTTGGCCTTGAACGCTATGCGCAGCGCCATATGGAAATTTACGGCCCCGACGGCCCTGGCCCTGCTCAGGGCCGGGGCCAGCAGCACGGTGCTGAGGCCGTGGCCCAGATAGCCCAGCCGCAGGTCCGGGGAAAGGGTCCTGAAGCGCTTCAGCGTGCCGTGGTCGAAACTGGAGACCAGCGATTTTTGCGGCAGGCCGGCGCGGCTTTTAAGGAAGGCCAGCAGCTGCTCCTCTATGCCCGGGTAGACGTTGCCGTCGTTCTTGACCTCCAGGTTCAGCAACCCCGCAGCCCGGCCTATCACGTCCAGGACCGCCTCCAGGGAGGGCGCGGCCTGGAAGGCCGGGTCGGCCGTGAAATGGGCCGCGACGTTGAGCTTCTGCAGTTCGGAGTACCCGAGACCGGCTATCCTGGCCTCGCTACCGGCCGTGCGCTTCAGGTCGTAGTCGTGGTGGACCACCAGCACGCCGTCCTTCGTGCGGTGCACGTCGAACTCAAAATCCGAAGCTCCCATCTCGAGGGCAAGCTTGAAAGCTTTAAGCGTGTTCTCCGGGGCGTAGCCCGAGGCGCCGCGGTGGGCTATTATCCTCATACAAAGGCCTTCTTTACCTCGGAAAAATATTCGTCGGAGTACTCAAATCCGGTCATCTTGTCGCGCTCCGAGCCGGGGCCGTGGTAGTCTATTCCCGCGGTGACGAACAGACCGTGGCGCGCGGCCAGCGAGAGGAACTCGCGCGTGGCCGCGCCGGTATGGGCCGGGTAGAAGGCTTCTATGCCCCCAAGCCCGGCCTCCTTCCAGGCCGGCAGGTCCAGCACCTTCGCCACCACGCCCGGGTGGGCCAGCACCGCCCTGCCTCCGGCCTCCCTGACAGCGCGGATGGCCTCCTCCACCGAGGGGCCGTTGGGTGCCACATAGGCCGGCGCGCCAGGGGCCAGGTAGCGCCGGAAGGCCTGCGAGCGGCTGTTGACCAAGCCGCGCCGCCGCATCAGGTCAGCTACGTGCGGGCGGCCGACGGTCCTCCCCTCCGGCACCGGAAGTTCCTCGAAAGCTATCCCTATGCCCAGGCCGCGCAGCAGATCCAGTATTTTCTTTATGCGGGCGGTGCGGCGGCCGCGGAACTCCGCCAGCCTGGCGGCCAGGACGGGGTCTTCCGGATCGATGCCGTAGCCCAGTATATGCAGGTTCTCGTGCAGACGGGTGCTGATCTCCACGCCGTAGCAGTAGGCAATCCCCTCGCGCTTCAGGGCGGGACCCATCTCGGCCCAGCCGCCGGTCACATCGTGGTCCGTCAGTGAAAAATAGGCTATCCCGGCGCGGGCCGCCTCGCGCGCCAGCGCGCCGGGGTCCAGCGTGCCGTCGGAGTAGTTGGAATGGTTGTGGAGGTTTATCAGCGCCATCGCGCCGCACCGCCGGCGGAGGTCAACCTACCGCCACTTCCTTGACTTCCGGGACCTCTTCGCGTATCATGCGCTCGACCACGTTCTTCAACGTCATCGTGGAGTACGGGCAGCTGCCGCAGGCGCCGGTCAGACGCACGGTGACTACGCCCTTGGCCTCGTCCACTTTTATGAGTTCCACCGAGCCGCCGTCCGCGGCCAGCATGGGCTTTATCTTGGAGAGCGCTTTTTCAACCTTGTCTTTCATGATAGTCTCCTTGAACCAGCCTAAATTATAGCACGTCCGCTTCAAGCCCCGTTCAAGGCCGGCCGCCCGGCAAAGCGCGTAAAGTAGTAAAATCTACGTTATGCTGCGCGAAGCCAGGAACGTCAGGCAGATAGCCGGGGAACCCAGGCGGCGCTGGTTCACGGACGACTATTTCGACCTCATAATCTGGCTGGAGCCGGACGGTTCGGTCTGGGGCTTCCAGCTCTGCTACGACCTGCAGTACTGCTCGCGGGCCCTCACCTGGACAAAGAAGAACGGCTACCGCCATTCCGGGGTGGACGACGGCGAGAACTCCGGCGCCCACAAAGCCTCTCCCGTGCTGGTGGCCGACGGTCTTTTTGACCCCGCGCCCATGGCGAAGAAGTTCGAGGAAGCCGCGGCCGGGATGCCGCGCGGGCTGGCCGACTTCGTGCTGAGAAAGATAAAGGGGTTCAAGGCCTGATGCCTGAACATTTTAAGCCCTACAGGGGGACAGGGGACCTCGGCGCCACCGACCTGCTGGGTGGGCGCCGCGTCCCGAAGACCCACCGCCGCGTCAAGCTCAACGCTCTGCTGGACGACCTGTCGGCCATGATCGGCCTGCTGAAGACGGGGTTGCGCGCCCGCCGGCTGCGCGCCGGGCTCTCCGCCGCGCAGGACGGCCTGGTTAAGGCCTCCGGGACGATAGCGGGCTCCGGGGCCGACCTCTCCGCGGAAACAAAGGCCCTGGAGCTGCTTACAGACGAACTCTCCGCGAAGGTCAGGCCGCCGAGGAAGTTTGTCCTTCCTGGCTCCAGCGAGACGGAGGCCCTGGCCCACCTGGCCCGCACGCGGGCCAGGCTCTGCGAAATCCTGGCCTGGGAACTGAAAGAAAAAAAAACAGCCGTTTATCTGAACCGCCTCTCCGACTACTTGTTCCTGGCCGCCCTCACCGCCGCGAAGAAATAAATCCCGGGCCGCTGGCGGCTGACGGCGCCGCTGATCGTCTTCACCGCGGCCCTTCGCCGCAGATGACCGCGGGGCCGGAAAACGGCCCGAATATTGACAAAAACCCTCCAATTTTGAGAAAATGTTTCTATCCTCTCCCGGCGCCCCGCTCGGGACATCAGAGGTCCGTGCGTCGCAGTTTTTCAGTTTTGTCATAATTTGTAATAAATGGAATACGGAACACTGCTGGTCTTCCTCGCTTTCGCCCATATCTTCGTTATAGGGGGCGTTGCAGCCAATTACCTGTTAATGCCGCGTGGCAAGAGCGCGGAAAGACTGACCACGTACGAGTGCGGCCTGGACCCGATAGGCGAGGCTCACGTGCGCTACAGCCTTCGCTTCTACGTCTTCGCCGTCATGTACGTGGTCTTCGCCGTGGAGACAGCGTTCCTGCTGCCGTGGGCGGTGGTGTACGGCTCGCTGCAGGGGGCGGCCCCTTTCATCGATATTTTCGTCTTCATCTCCGTGCTGCTGCTGGGCCTGGCTTACGCCTGGAAGAAAGGAGAGTTGAAATGGGACTGACGGACGGCCTGGACCCGCGGCTGGTCAGGAAGGTCCCGGGCGCGCCGGTGGTCTTGGCCGCGGCCGAGTGGGCAATCAACGCCGGCCGAGCCAACGCTTTGTGGACCTTGACCTTCGGCCTGCGCTGCTGCGCGATGGAGATGATGGCCGCGGGCGCGGCCCGCTACGATTGGGCGCGCTTCGGCTTCGAGGTGCCGGCGGCCTCCCCGCGCCGCG
>JAJYJH010000001.1 GCA_021789695.1 bacterium
GTCCGCAGCGTTGTAGGCATCGGTCCGTCTCATGATTCCTCCTTTTAGTGGGTCCTCGGATGTAGTTTACAACTATCATCCGAGGGGAGGCTCGACACTGACCTTTACCTCAACATATCATTCTGTAATGGCATTTTCCCCGCCCTTGCGCCCATCGGCTATAAGAACGACACCAAGAATCACACTATAGTAGTGGACCCGGTGCTGGCCCCGCTCGTAAAACGCACATTCGAGCTTTATGCTTCGGGCCGGTATCCCATCAGAGATTTACGAGATACCATGAATGGCCTCGGGCTTAAGCGTTGGGATAAAGACTTGGCTAACTCAAACTACCAGAAGATCCTCAAAAATCCGTTCTACTACGGCGTTATCAGGTATCTCGGCGAGTATTATGAGGGTAAGCACACGCCGCTTATCTCTAAGGCGCTCTACGACAAGTGCCAGGAGGTAATGGCGCGCAAAAGCAGGCACACGCATGCACAGAAAGGGTTAAAGCCCTATGTCTATCGCGCCGCCTTCCGCTGCGCGGAATGCGGCTGCTACATCACCACCGAGACGCAGAAAGGCCATAACTACCTGCACTGCACAAAGCGCAAGACGCCATGCAGTCAGCTCTTCGTGCGCGAAGAGGTCATAGACGCCCAGGTGCGCGAGATCTTAAAAGGAGTTTCCTTACCCCCGGCCCTGGCCGCCGAAGCTCTTGATAACATAAAAAAGGAAAAATTAAAGGCGGCCCAGGCCGGGGAAGAGGCCGCCCAAAATCTGCGAGATAAAATAGATATCCTTAATCAACGAATGAACGCACTACTGGATATGGTGCTGTCCGGCCAGCTTACGCAGGCCGAGTACGCCCTCAAAAAGCGTTCATTCGTTGAGGAGAAAAAGGAAATCGAAATGAAACTCGCCGCTTTTGCGCGGCAGGGAGATAAACGGTTCGAACCTGTCAGGGCCTTCTATCAGTCCGCGAGT
The DNA here is from genome assembly GCA_021789695.1 of bacterium. Taxonomy (GTDB): domain Bacteria; phylum Elusimicrobiota; class Elusimicrobia; order Elusimicrobiales; family UBA9959; genus UBA9959. The sequence continues at coordinate 970 of JAJYJH010000001.1, forward strand.
CACGTCGGAGAGGCCGCGGTTTCCGGAAATCCGTCTGAAAACCTGCAAATATTGAAAAATATCGGTTCGAACTTAATTATTGGCGGGAAACGGATTTCTTATAAACTGAGTTTTCCGTGGGAAAAACTGCAAAATTTTAACGCCGCGCGGGGCGCGGCGAGGGGCGAAAAGACGATTTCGGAAATTTGGGGTGGCTGAGGGGATTTGAACCCCCGACCTCTCGGGCCACAGCCGAGCGCTCTAACCACTGAGCTACAACCACCGTGGCGTATATTTTAGTCTTTTTGAGGCATGAAAGACAATGGCGGTCCGCGCCGCCCCTGCGCCGTGGTAGCGGGTGTTTTGTGTATAATCTCAGCGGGGGCGATCATGATAAGAAAACCCGCAGTCGCCGGTAAATTCTACGAGGCTGATCCGCGGAAGCTGCGCGCGACCGTGGAATCCTTCCTGAAGAAGAACTACGCTCCGGTCGGTCGGCCGGCCGGTATACTGGCGCCGCACGCAGGCTACGTTTTTTCTGGCGCGGCGGCTGGCGCGGCTTTTTCGCGTCTGAAGAAGGCGGACTTCGACACACTGGTGATAATGGCCACCGGCCACACAATGCCGCTGAAGAACGGCGCGCTGCTGGCGGAGGGCTCCTTCGAGACGCCGTTGGGGCGCGTGGAGATAGACTCCGCCTTCTGTGCGAAGCTGCTAGGGGAGAAAGGCCTTTTCGAAGATTCCCCGCGCGCGCACGCCTCCGAGCACGCGGTGGAGGTGCAGCTGCCTTTCCTACAGGTTCTCAAGGGTGCCTCCGTGAAGATAGTGCCGGTGCTTTTTAACTCGTCCGACACGGACCTGCTGGCCGAGGCCGGGCGCACGATAGGCCGCGCGATGAAGGGACGCAAGGCGCTGTTCTGCGTCTCGTCGGACCTGTCTCATTATCCGCCTGGCGACGTCGCCGAGCTTTCGGATCGCTCGGTGCTGCTGGCGCTGCGGCAGGCGATGCGCAACGCTTCCCCCTCTTATTTCTCCCTGGCCAACGAGTTGCTGCTGGCCAAGGTCCCCGGCATGGACACCACCGCCTGCGGCCAGGCGGCCATGACGGCGGGCGCGGTTGCGGCACTGGAACTCGGCTGTAACGACTTCGAGCTGGCGCTCTACACTAATTCTGGCGAGGTCTCCGGCGACGACAGCGCCGTGGTGGGCTACGGCGCCGGTTTCTATACCGAGGTCTCGCCCAAGCCGGACGGCGCTCCGGAACTGACGGCAGAGATGAAAAAAGAACTGCTGGCGCTGGCGCGCGGCAGCATAGCCGCGGCCCTGAAGGGCGCGAAACCCGCGGAGCGCGGTCTTGACAGGCGCCCGGAGTTCAACCAGCCGGCGGCGGTCTTCGTGACGCTCAGCGCCGGGGAGCGTCTGCGCGGCTGCATAGGCAGCCTGGAGCCGCGCGGCACGCTGGCGGACATGACGGCTTCCTACGCCCGAGCCGCGGCCTTCGAGGACCCGCGCTTCCCCGGGCTGAGCGGGGCGGAACTGGAGAAGGTGACTATAGAGATCTCGTTGCTTTCGCCGCTGCGGCGCGCAGCCTCGGCTGCAGAGGTCCAGCCGGGGGTGCACGGCGTTTACGTCAAGAGCGGACGCCGCTCAGGCACCTATCTGCCGCAGGTCTGGGAGCATTTCGACAATAAAGAGGATTTCCTCTCCTCGCTCTGTCTGGAGAAGGCCGGGCTTGCGGCCGGCGCATGGAAGGACAAGGGCACCGAGCTTTACGTCTATACGGTAGAGAAATTTAGCGAGGATTGAGAGTACTCCGCCGCAGGGCAAAAAAAACCGCGCCTTTGCGGGCGCGGTTTTTTTTTGCGGGCTTGGCCTAGAGATTGGCGAAGAGCAGCAGCCCCACAAAGAAGAGGCCGCCGGTCAGCGCCCCGGCCAGGGTGCCCATGAGCGCGAAGCCTATGTAGGCCCCTACGCCGCCCATGAAGATGGTGGGCCTGTTGTCAACGATAAACTTCTTGATCTTCTGCCCCATGGTCGGCGGGGGAGCGGGGGGGTCCTCCTTTACAACTTGCGGGTAGGCCACCTTGGGAAGTATGATTGTGGATCTCAGCGCCGCGGGAGAAGCGCTGCGCAGCGTGGCGTCGTTCCTGATCCCGCCGGAAATGTTTATGTTGACCGAGGGCTGCATGGCCGCCTCCTGCTGTAACTGACTGAAAGCGGTCCCGTCTGGATCAGCGAAGGCGAAGCCCGTCGCAATCATGCAGAGCCCGGCTACTATAAGGAAAATGGCTTTGGCGTGTTTCATGCCAATATTATACGGAAGATGCCTTGTTTTTGAAAGGGCAATTCTGCCCAGTATTCCCTAGGCCTAAGGACCTACGTTCTTGCCTGGTTTTTGCGGGATCTTTTGCGGAAGCGGTTTGTGACTAGCGGGGAGTGGCTCAGAAAAGCTTGTCTTGGGCAGGTTTGTCTTTGTCTGGTTTTTCCCTGCGCCTCAGCCCGGCCTTTTTGACCGCGTCCTCCGCCTCGGTCAGGCCGAGGCGGAAGATGTCCACTATCTGGTAGCCGTCCTCCCTTAGCTGCTGAAGCTTCGTGTTGTCTTCCTCGGATAGAGAGATGACTATCTGGTAGCGTGGTTTCATTTTACCTTCCTTTCCCGGTATAGGCCAGAGCAGTCTTTATCCTGTTTGCGCGGGCTACGCTGGCGCCCATCTTACCGTCCTTCAGCAACCCCAGTGTAGCGGACATCCACACCTTGAACTCTTTCTGGAGCATATACCTTTGAGTGTTCATATTCTCCTCCGTGAAAGACTTTGCTTGCTATTGATATAGAATAGCATAGGATAGTATAGTTTGTCAAGGGTCAGTTTCCCCCCCTTCTTAATAAACCTTTAAAAATAAGCATTTTTTATTCCCCCCTTCGGCATGGAAAGCCCTTTGCTGCGGCAAGTTGGGTAAAGTTGTTTTTAAATTGGTAGAATTCCAAGCATGAAAAAGCTCAGTTTCCATGCCGGTCGCACGCTGGTCTGCGGCATATTGAACGTTACTCCCGACTCTTTTTCTGACGGCGGCAGTTGGAACGATACAGAGGCCGCCATCGCCCATGCCCTGGAGATGCAGGAGCAGGGCGCCGATATGCTGGACATAGGCGGCGAATCCTCCCGCCCCGGCAGCGAGGCTGTGCCGCTGGAGGAGGAGAAAAGACGGGTCCTGCCTGTGCTGCGGGGCCTGGCTGGCAGGCTGCGAATACCGATCTCTGTAGATACCTGCAAACCCGAGATGGCGGTCTTGGCGGTGGAGGCCGGGGCTGACCTCATAAACGACATAACCGGTTTCCGGGACCCGGCAATGGTAAAGAGCGCGGCCGATACCGGGGCCGGCGCAATAGCCATGCACATGCAGGGCGAGCCGCGCTCCATGCAGGTCGCCCCCTATTATAAGGATGTTGTTGGCGAGGTAAAGGCCTTCCTTGCCGGCAGCGCCGAGGCGCTCGGGAAGGCTGGCGTGAAGGACATTATACTGGACCCGGGCATAGGCTTCGGCAAGACGCTGGCGCACAACCTGACGCTGATAGCGCGGTTGGGCGAGTTGCGCGCGCTGGGCTATCCGGTGATGCTGGGAGTGTCGCGAAAGAGGTTCATCGGCGAGCTCGCCGGGGGCGGGCCGGATGAGCGCCTGGCAGGCACTATAGCCGCCTGCGCTGCCGGTGCGGCGCGGGGCGCTGACATAGTGCGCGTGCATAACGTGGCTGAATGCCGCAGGGCCATGTTGGTGGCCGACGCCATCGGGAGGGCGGCGTGAAGGTTTATCTCTCGCTGGGCTCTAACCTGGGCGATCGCCTGGCCAACCTGGAGCGGGCCCTGGAACTGCTGGCCGACGGGGGCTGCAAGGTGGTCAGGCGCTCCCGTGTCTACGAGACGGCCCCGCTCTACTACCTGGAGCAGCCGGCCTTCTTCAACATGGCCGCCGCCTGCGAGACGGAACTTTCTCCGGAGGGGCTGCTGGTCCTGATAGGCCGGGTGGAATCCGCGCTGCGCCGCCGCCGGCTTGTCCGCAACGGCCCCCGCACCATCGACGTGGACATCCTTTTTTACGGCGGGTTGCGGCTCAGCTCGCCCGGCCTGGAACTGCCGCACCCGCGCCTGGTGGAGCGGGAGTTCGTGCTGGCGCCGCTTGCCGAGATAGCGCCGGGGCTGCGTCACCCGGCTACCGGGCTGACACCCGCCAGGATGCTGTTCGACCTGAAGGACCGGGGCGGCGCGCGCCGCCTGCCGTCGGACTACGCGGAGCTCGAGGAATGGCTGCGCGCCCTCCCCCCGCCCGCCGTGGACAAGCATTATTCGCTCAAGCCGGTGAAGGCCGCGCTCGCGCGGCTGGGCTACCCGCAGGAGCGTATGGGCACCGTGGTGCACATAACGGGCTCCACCGGCAAGACCAGTTCGGCGTGCATGACGGCTGCCGCGCTCTCGGCCAACGGCTGGCGCACTGGCCTTTACACCAGCCCTCACGTGCGTTCGCTGCGCGAGCGCATTCAGGTCAACGGCAGGGAGATCCGGGAAAAGGACCTGTTGAGCTGTTTTCTCCGCGTGGAATCCGTGGCCGCCGGAGAGCTCTCCTTCTTCGAGACGATTACCGCCGCCGCCTTTCTGTATTTCTCGCTAAAAAAAACGGACTTCGCCGTGGTGGAGGCCGGGCTGGGTGGCCGGCTGGACGCCACTAACTCCGCCCCCGGGGCGGTCGCGGGAATAACCTCGGTGAGCCTGGAGCACGCCGCTCTGCTTGGGCCGCGCCTGGCGGATATCGCGGCGCACAAGGCCGGGATCATAAAGAAAGGCGCGGCTGTCCTCGTCGGGCAGGCGGTTCCAGAGCAGGCATGGCGCGTCATCCGGACGGCGGCCTCCTCCGCCGGGGCACGCGTCTACCGCCCGCTCGTCTGCGTGCTGCCCGGCCTCAGGAACTGCGGCGCTTTCCAGTTGCCCAACGGCGCCTTCGCGCTGCGGGCCGCCTCGCTGGCGGCGGAAAAGGCGGGGCTGAATTTGGCCCCGGCCCTGGCTGAGAGGGTCCTGCGCCGTGCCATCCCGCCTGGCCGGTTCCAGCGGCTGCGCCTGGCCGGCAGGACCATCGTAGTGGACGGCGCTCATAACGCCGAGGGCGTGGCCGCCCTGACGCGCGAGTTCGCGGAACGCCCCGCCGCCGTCTGCGTGACCTCTTTTATGTCCGACAAGGACGCGGCCCCGCTGGTGCGCGCCCTGGCGGCGTTATCCGAGAAACTTATCCTCACGCGCTCGCTCTCCTACCGCGCGGCCGATCCGGAGGCCCTGAGGCGCCATCTCCATCCGGAGCGGCGCGAAAAAACCCTGGTGGTGGAGAACCCTGTGGCGGCCCTTCAGCGCGCGCTGAAGCTGGCGCCGCAGAGCGGCACGGTTCTCGTGGCCGGCAGCCTGTACCTCGCCGGGGACGTCCTGGCCTGGCTCAGCGGCGGCCGCGCCTTCCACCCCCCGGAAATGCTGGTCGGTAAATGAAAAAGGAAATGCCCCCACCAGGAATCGAACCTGGATTACCTGCTTAGAAGGCAGGTGCTCTATCCATTGAGCTATGGGGGCGAAGAGGGCCTAACGTAAAGGCCCAGGGCTATATTTTACAAAAATTAATCTTCGTCCTGACCTTCTTCACGTCGGACGCTACCAAGGACGCGGCGCGCCAGCGAGTGCAGCTCTTCGTCGGCCAGCGCCAGCGTCTTCTTTTTGACGACGCGCGAGAAGTATTCCCTCTCCGTCTTGGTCATGCGCTCGCCGCGCAGGCGCTTGAAGAAAAGCTCGGCTTGGCGCGGCGTGAAGATGCGGGAGAGGGAACGCTGCAGCGGACGGTCCCCCGCGCCGGCGCTGAAATACCGGCGGAAGCTTTTTTTGAAGTCCTCCGCTCCTATTTCAAGGCCGTCCAGTTCCAGCGTCCGGCCCAGCGCGAACTTCTCGGCGAAGTCGGACACCATGCGTTCGGGAAAGGCGGCTAAGAGCTTTTTCCGCCAGGGGAACCTTACTCCCAGGCTTTCATAGAGGCCCAGCGAGACGAAGATCAGCAGTTCCAGCATCCTGTTCCCGTCCTCGCCGAGGAAAGCTTTGGCCGCCCTGAGATTGAAACTCCCCCCCTCTGCGGCGTTGGCCAGCATGGCCGGGAAAGTCGCCCACAGCCGCAAGTCCCTGCTTTCGGCCGCCTCTGCCAGCGTTCTGTTGGGATCTGTCTTTTGCGGTTTTATGCCCAGCTCTGCGGCTTGAAGCAGGAGTTTGATGTTTATCATACTGTATTTAAATATACAATATATTGTCTTTTAAAGTACAAATTTATAGGTTCAGAGGCGGTCGTACTTTGTGTGGCGTCCTTTAGATCTGGAGACCGGGTATTTAGCGGCGTTTTTTTTCAACTTTTTCCCCAGGGCTTTCAGCACGTCTATGTTCAGGTCATGCCCCATCAGCAGGACCCAGTAGAGGACGTCGGCCAGCTCGTCAGCTATTTCAGACTTGCCTGTTTTGGCGTGCCGTGCCGTCTCCTCCAAGTCCTTCCATTGGAAATGCTCCAGTAGTTCCGCGGCCTCCAGCGCCAGCGAAATGGCGACGTCCTTGGGGTTGTGGAACTGGGCCCAGTCCCTTTTGTCGCGGAAGGCTATAATCTTCTTGGTCAGGCTATTGATGTCCCTCATATATGGAGATTCTACAAAATACGCCTGGGCCGGCCCCGGGCGGAAGGGCGATTATTATATAATAAGGACTCGAATGAGCGTCAAGACCGTCATTGGCCTGTGCTTGCTGCCGTTGCTGGTGGCGGCCGCCTGCGGACCGCGCTACGACGACGCCGAAAAACTGGAGTCACAGGGGCGTCTGTTGCAGGCGGCCAGGGAATACCGCGATTTCGCCTTCAAGCGCCCTTCCTCCCACGACGCACCCGAGGCGCTGCGGAAGGCGGCCCGGATTTATTCCGTGGACCTGAACCTCTGTTACGAGTCCAAACCGCTGCTGGAGCGCCTGGCCAGGGACTACCCGGGCTACAAGATGCCGGAGAACGCGTTCCGCAGCATCTTCATCTGCCCGGACTATTTCCCGGCGGGGCCGGGGCGGGTATGGAGGTACGGCGACTCGCAGACCCTGGGCAGGAACGCCAGGCAGGTTACGGAGGTGACCGGCCAAAGCTCCCGCGGGACAACGATAAGGAGCTCTTTCTACGCCGGCAGCCAGCTGGTAAGCGCGCAGAGCAAGACCTACCGTTTTTCCGGCACGGATTTCATCGAGCGCCAGGGCCGGACGGACACGCTGATACTGGATTACCCGCTGGAGAAGGGCAAGACCTGGCAGTCCCGCGGCCCTGAGGGCCGGCTGACCTTCCGCGTGGAGGACGCCGGCCTCACGGTGAAGGTGGCCGCCGGGGTGTTCACGGACTGCGTCAAGGTAAGCCGCAAGCCGGCCGGCCTCCCGTCGTGGATAGATGAATACTACGCGCCATGGGTAGGCAAGATACTGACCTCGGTGGCCGGCAAGGATTTCGAGAACAGGGTAACGGAGCTGCTTTCCTATGAAGAAAAAAAGTGACGCGCCGGCCGCCGTAGAGAGCGGCCTCTTCGGGGACCTGCCGACCCCCCCCGCTGCCCCGGCCAGGAGGGACGGCCTGCTGTTCTTCTCGTACTCTCGCCTGTCGCTCTACGAGGAGTGCCCGCTCAAGTACAAGTTTAAGTACATCGACAAACTGCCCGAGGAGCCCAAGTACTACTTCGCCTTCGGCTCCAGCGTGCATAAAGCGCTGGAGTTCCTCTACTCGGTGAAGGCCCCGCCTTTCCCTACGGCGGAAGAGGTCTGCGAGGCCTTCAGGATGGACTGGGAGAGGAAGTCCTACCTGGAGAAGGGCTACCGCACGCAGGCCAAGGCCGATGACGACTACCGCAAAGGCCTGGCGATGCTGAAGGCCTACTACGAGCACAACCGCGCCGCCTTCAGGCCACCGTTCCTGGTGGAGTACTCCACCGACGTGGCGGTGGACGGTCTGCTGGTGAGGGCCATCTCCGACCGCATAGACTACCTAGGCGACGGCCGCGTGCTGATAACGGATTACAAGACCGGCAAGGACGTACGCCGCGAGCCCGCCCAGCTTTATATGTACCAGAAAATCATGGAGCTGGACCCGGCGCTGAAGGAAAGGATAGCAGAAAACTACGGCCAGCGCGTCGGCTCGGTTAGGATAGAGAAGATGCTTTATTACCACGTCCCCTCCAACAAGGAGTACCCTTTCGCGCGCGCCTCCGACTCCGAGATAGGCGGGTTCTGGGAGCGGGTGCTGGAAACGGCCGAGAACATAAAGGGGCTGAAGTTCGACGCCACTCCGGGAGAACGGGAGTGTAGGTGGTGCGACTACAAAAGCAGCTGCCCGGAGTATTTCGGGGGCCATCCGCGCCCGGAGGAACCCGGGGCGCCCGCCTCCTCAGAGAGGATAGAGGCCCTGGTGGACCGTTACGGCCGGCTGAAGGAGAAGATGGACGAGATCAAGGCCCAGTTAGATGAACTGGCCGCGAGCATAGGCCGCGCCGCCGGAAACGGGGGCTCTTACGCGGGCGACTCCTTTACTGCCAGCGTAACCAAGATACCCAAGTGGGAGTTCCGCGACCGCGAGGCCGTGCTGGGCGTGCTTGACCAGTTCGACCTTTACCAGCGCGCGATGAACGTGACCGTGGCAGGGCTGAGCGGCCTGCTCGATAGCCCCGACCTCTCGGCTGAGGCCCGCAAACGCCTTCTGGAGCACGCGGTCAGGAAGACCGCGGTGGAGATAAAGGTGGTCCGCAAGCCGGGAACCTAAACCATGCCTGAAAAGTTTATCATAGTCCTAGACCAGGGAAGCTCCAGTTCCCGCGCGCTCGCTTTCGACCTCGAAGGCAACGCGCGCTACAAGGCCCAACGCAGGCTCGAGGCCGCGTATCCAGGCCCCGGCCTCGCCGAGTACGACGCCGAGAAACTCTACGCCTCGCAGGCCGAAAGCCTGGAGGAACTGCTCGCCAAGCTGCCGGCGGACTCCGAGCCTGCCGCGCTCGCCATAGCCTCCCAACGCTCCACCGTGGTCTTCTGGGACAAGCGCACCGGCGCGCCTCTGTGTCCCGCGCCCAGCTGGCAGGACGGCCGCGCGCTAGAGCTCCTGGGCAAGGCCCCGGTTTCCAACACCAAGATCCACGACCTCACCGGCCTCTATAAAACCCCTTACTACAGCGCCTCCAAAATAGCCTGGGCCCTAGGGAACTACCCAGAGGTGAAGGCCGCCGCGGCCGAGAAGCGCTTGCTTGTGGCGCCGGTGGCGAGCTACCTGCTGTGGCGGCTCTCCGGAGGCAAGGCCTTCGTAACGGACCCTTCGCAGGCGCAACGCACGCTTCTGTTCAACCTGCGGCGCCTGCGCTGGGAGCCGCGGCTGCTTTCCGCTTTCGGTATAGACCGCGAGTTGCTGCCGGAGATAAAGCCTAGTATAAGCCGGCTCGGCTTCGCCGAGGCCGCCGGGCGGCGACTGCCGGTTATGGCAATGCTGGGCGACCAGCAGGCGGCCATGCTGGGGCTCGGGCTCGAGGTGCCCAACTCCGCGGCGCTGAACTACGGTACCGGCGCTTTCCTGCTGGTGAACACGGGCCGGCGCCCGGTCAAGATCCGCGGCCTGCTGAACTCTTTCGGCTGGCAGGAAGGTAAGGGGCGCAAGAAGGTGTGCTATTTTACCGAGAGCACGGTGAACTCGGCCGGCACGGCGCTCGAGTGGGTAAAGCGCAATTTCGGCATCTTTAACGACATCTCCGAGGTGGACGGCATGTGCCGCAGGTCGAAGAACCGGCTGTACTGCCTGCCGGCCATAGGCGGGCTGGGCGCGCCGTACTGGGATTTTACCGCGTTCACCACTTTCACGGGCTTCTCCCCCCATACCGACAAGTACGACGTGGTGCGCGGCGTCACCGAGGGCATAGCCTACATGGTGGGCGACGCCTTCGACCTGGTGAAGAAGAAGGGCTTCAAGATAGAGGAACTGAAGGTTTCCGGCGGGCTGTCGCAGGTGGACTGGTTGCTGCAGTTCCAGGCGGATATCACAGGCGCGCGCATCGTGCCGTTGCTGGAGACCGAGGCCACGGCCCTGGGCGCGGCGCTGGCCGCCGCGCGCGGCCTGGGCCTGGACCCGAAGTGGCAGGCCAAGGCGGCCCCCCGCTCCTTCGAGCCGTCCATAGGCGAGGCCGAGCGCCAGAAGCTGCTCAAGGGCTGGCGCGTCTTCGTGAAGGACATCCGCCGCACTAGCCGCGAGCTCCGCAAACTCGACGTCCTTCCCCACGCGTGAACTGCGCGGCAAAGAAGAAAGGCCGGCCTTTTCGGCCGGCCCTTCTTCTTTGTCCTGGCGTACGCTACTTCTTCTCGCAGCCTTCGATGAAGGCCAGGGCTTCGAGGGCGGCTTTGCAGCCGGTGCCGGCGGCCACTACGGCCTGCTTGTAGTGGGTGTCGGCCACGTCGCCGGCGGCGTAGACGCCGGGCACCGAGGTGGCCGTGCGCTCGCTGGTAATCACGTAGCCCTCGTCGTCGAGCTTCAGTGCGCGCTTCACCAGCTCGGTGGCCGGGGTGTGGCCTATTGCTATGAAAGCCCCGGTGACGGCGAGCTTGCGAATCTCCCCCGTCTTCACGTTCTTCAGGTCTATGCCGGTGAGCTTGGCCTCGCCAGTGAACTCCTGCGGCACGTGGTCGTAGACCAGCTCCACCTTGGGGTTGGCGCGCAGCTTCTCCTGCAGGCGGAAATTCGCGCGCAGCTTGTCGCGGCGGTGCACCAGGTACACCTTGTTGGCGAACTTGGTAAGGAACAGCGCGTCCTCGGCCGCCGAGTCGCCGCCGCCAATCACCGCCACGTCCTTGCCGCGGAAGAAGAATCCGTCGCAGGTGGCGCAGCCCGAGACGCCCTTGCCGGTGTACTTCTGCTCGGACGGCAGCCCCAGCCAGCGCGCCTGTGCGCCGGTGGCCAGTATGAGCGCGCGGGCCAGGTATTCCTTGCCGCCGGAAGACTTGAGCCTGAAAGGCCGCTGCGAAAGGTCGAGCGAGGCGACGGACTCCTGCAGCACCTTAGCGCCCAGGCGGGAGGCCTGCTTCATCATGCGCTGCATCAGGTCCGCGCCCACCACGGGGTCGATGAAGCCGGGGTAGTTCTCTATCTCCATGGTCTGCAGCAGCTGACCGCCGGGGGCCACGCCTCCGAAGAGCACCGTGGAGGCGCCGCCGCGCACCGCGTAGATGGCGGCGGTGAAACCGGCGGGGCCGGAACCGATGACAACTATATCGAAGAGATTTTCCTGATCAGCCATATATATTTCCTCCTTGAACTCAACGCCGGTAGGCGGCCATGGACGTGGGCGTTTCCCAGAAGGCCACCTCGCCCACCGGGAGCCTTAACTGCCGCTCCGCCACGTCGAACATCAGCCGGGCCAGCGTTTCCGCGGTAGGGTTGTCGTCGGTTAGATAACAGGCCTGGCCCTGCGCCTTAAGCACGGGCGCGAGCGGGTCCGCCTTGGCCAGTATCACCTTGTGGTCCAGGTTCTCGTCGAGCCAGGTCTTCATCGTGCGGCCCAGCCCGGTGAAGTCCATCACCATCTTCTCGCCGTTAAGCTCGGCCGCGGCCAGCGTGACCTCCACCAGCCCGTTGTGGCCGTGCAGGTTCTCGCACTTGCCGTTGTAGTTCAGCAGGCGATGCCCGTAGGCCAGGTGGAACGTTTTTTTAACCGAATACATATCAGCGCGCCCCCGCTTTTTTTAGGAATTTTCGAACCAGGTTCATGGAAAGGCCGACCACCGTGTCGTAGCGGCCCTCTATCTTCTCTATGAATGCGTCCCCGGTGTCCTGCACCGCGTAGGCGCCCGCCTTGTCATGATGTTTAAATGCCATCGCGCGGAGTTCGGTTTTGGGCAGCCTGCGCGCCTTGCAGCGCGAGACCTCGCTGCCGGCGAGGAAGATCCCCTTCTCCAGCCAGACCAGCGCCACTCCGGTGTGCACCGATTGCCAGGAGCCGTTGAGCAGGCGTAACAGCCGCAGGGCGTGCGCGGCGCCGTCCGGCTTGCCTATCACCTCGCCTTTACAGTAGACCAGCGTGTCGGAGCCCAGCACCGGAGAGCCGGGATGGCTGAGCGCCACGCTCAAAGCCTTCTTGTAGGCCAGCTCTCGCACGATCAGGTCGGGGCGTTTGTAGCACGTCCGTTCCTCTATACGGCTTGGCAGTACCCGGTATTTTATGCCGGCTTCAGCCAGCATTTCCTTGCGGCGCGGGGATCTGGAGGCGAGTATCAGCGTGGGCTTTGACATGGGGGCGGCCCGGCTATTTCACCAGCTGCTTGTAGACCACGGCCGACAGGAATATGCCAAGCACGCTGGAGATATTGAACTTGAAGACCAGACCGCCGGTGATCTGCACCAGGTTCAGGTCCACGGTTGTCGGGTTGAGCCCGGTGTTTATGGAGGTGTTCACCAGGGCGGCCAGTTGGCTGCCGGCGGGGAACCAGATGTTGAGCAGCTTGGCGATGAACATACCCAGCAGCGAACCCACTACGACCACTATCATCACGTGCAGAGCGTTCTTCATAGGGAGCCTTTCCTTTCCTCGGCATCGCCGTTCTTGGGTATGTTGGTGGAGAACGCCGTGTTTGCGCCCAGCCAGTCCAGGTAGTCCTGAGAGCCGGCGGCTATCTCCGTGAACAGCGCTTCCGGCACACTGTACGGATGGTTCTGTCTGACGAACTGTATCACGTCCTCGCGCAGCGCCCTGCGGGTCTTTATGATTAGCAGAATCTCGCGGGACTTCTCGATGCGGTCCTTCCACCAGTAGGAGGAGGCTAGCCCCGGCACCGCGGAGACGCAGGCCGCGAGCCGCTCCCTAAGGAGGCCCGAGGAGATCTTCTCCGCCGTCTCCGCGTCCCCGACGCTCACGAGGCAAAGGTCGTACTGTGTGCTCATCAGTAAGATGATATCAAAAATGTCCGGCGGTCCGCCTCAGCGCAGCTCGCAGGCTGAGAACTCCTCGCTGGAGGCGTCCAAGTCTTTCTTTCTGGCGCGGCGCCACTCGGCGTCGGAGCGGACGGCGCTTTTAAAAAGCTTTTCGAAGCGGGAAAAGACCTCGTTCTGGTCGTCGTAGAAGCTGCGTTGGTAGCGGTAGACCTCGTAGAGCGGCAACGCGCGCATCTCGGCGTCCCTCTTCATGGCCTCCGCCATGGTCATGGAGCCCTTGCGCACCCGCGCAAGGTCCCTATCGTAGAGCAGCTGGTAGAAGGTCTGGTCGTCTATGGCCTGGCGCGTCTTCTCCAGCCACACCTTCTGGTTCTCCAGCGTCTCCAGCGGCCTCTGGCAGGCGGTGTCCTCCGTCAGCGCCTCCTTGCGCGCCAGTTCCATGGCGTAGGAGGAGCCCTCCAGGAGATAGGCGCAGAGGTCGTTCTTTATCTCCGTCTTTCCGCCGGCCCTGGCGAAATCCGCATTGGTCAGCTTCAGTTCCACCGCCAGCCTCGCCTGGAAAAGCGCCCCGAGTTCCTCCTCTTCGGAGATCACTTCGTCCAGGCCGCTTTCCTTCCAGAGGCGGTAGATATAGGCAGCACGCGCTATGTCCAGCGCGGCTATCAGGTCGTGGTCGCGGTAGTCATCCGGAATATAAATGCGCCCCGAGTGCAGCAGGAACCTGTCGCAGCGGTCGGGAGTGTTGGAATATTCGAAGTCCACCGGGTGCTCGTTCAGGAAGTGCATCATATCCTTCCCGTCCGGAGTGGAGTTGAGCAGGTCCATGGCCCTCTCTATCGAGGGCTCGCTGGTGAGTCTGACGTCGGGGCGCGCCGTGGCGCAGCCGCAGAGCAGTGCCGCGGCCGCGGGATAGAACAGTCTTCTCATCGCCCGAACAGTCCCTTCAGAAGCTTTTCGGCCTTGGGCGCGAGCTTCTCAACAGCCTCTTTTACCGCCGGTTGCTCGACCAGCGACTTGAGGTCGAGCTTGACCGAAGGCTGGTCGAAAGTGCCGCCTATCAGCATAGAGACGGGGGCCCCCATGCGCACGCCGCTGGCCGCTTTCAGCTTGACGCTGGTCTTCATGTCCAGCTTCTCCGCTGGCAGGTCTATGGAGCCGGAGGAGGAGACGTCCGCCACCGGGGCCGTGAACAAAGACTTGTCCAGCTTCATCAGGCCGTTGTTGAAAGAGTAGGCGCCTTGTATGGAGTCGAAATCCACGTTGTCGAAGTCCGGAAGGCGCAGGGCCTTCACCAACTTGGAGGCTTTCTGCAGAGCCAGCAGCGGATAGAGGGCCACCTTCGCGGTCTTGTGCTCCTGGGCCAGCTTATAGAGCCCGGAAAGCTTTCCCGGCCCCGTCTCGAACGAGGCGGTGCCGCTGAGCCTACGCATATCCGCGGATACGTCCTTCAGGTCCAGGCGGGCCGAGACCTTGCCGCAGTTGAAGTTGGGATGCGTCACCGCGCCCAGGCTTATGGAACCGGCGATGTCCGCGTAGAACGCGGCCGCCGGCGTCCGGGTTTTCTCCACTCCGGGCGCCGGCGAAGCGGCGGAAGCGGGCAGTTCCGGCAGGGACAGGCGGGCAAGATCGAGGGTGAAACGGACCCTGGGGTGAACGAGCGCGTCGGAAACGCTGAAAGAACCGGTGAAGGGCGCCCCGTCCAGTTTGCCCAGCAACTTCCCGGCCGCGGCCGAGTCGGCGGTGAAATCAACGGCGCCCGAGAGCCCGGAGAGTTTTTCCCCGGAGAAGGAGGCCCCCACGTTCAAAAGCTCGGCTCGGCCTTTGACGGCAGGCTTGCCGGCGTAGGTCCAGGCCAGCGCGGCCCGCGCGGAGCCCGAAGGTAAATACGGGCCGGCGAGGTCCGGGGCGGCCGCCGCCAGCTCGGCGAGGTCCTTTACGGCGGCGTTCACTACGCCGGAGGCCCTGAGCGCCTTGCCGGAGAAGTCCGCCACCGCGGTCCCGTTTGCGGAAACCTGGCCTGCGTTGAGACTGAAAGCGCGCACCGCCGCCCGCCCGTCGGCGATTCTGACCGCCGCCGAGATGTCGGAAGCTGGCAGTTTTAGGCCGGGAGGCACCGGAGCGAACCTGCGCAGCGCCGCGCTGTCCGCCGCGGGGGTCTTGGCCGAGGCCTTAACTTCGAAGGAGTAGGTAAAGCGCGGGCTCCAGGTGGCGTTCCCGCTTATGGAGGCCCTGACCGGCCCGGCCGTCACTTCTGCTGAACGCAGCTTCAGGCCCTCCGCAGCGAACTTGAAATCCGTGTCGGCGGAGAGCCCGGGCAGCTCCAGGCCGCGAGGGACGGTCTTGAAGAACCTGGCGAGGTCGGTGGTGCTGAAGGGGGCGATGGAGAGGCTGAGCTTGGCATCGGGCTCCAGCAGGCCGGAGAGGGATCCCTTGAAAGAGACCTTTATCCCGTTCAGCCTGACGGACGCCTTGGAGATCTCGGCTTTGCCCTTAGCCGGATTGAAGCCGCCGAGGGCCGCCTTGCCGGAGATCCGCGCCGGCACCTCGCCCGTGAAGTACGGGGACTTGATGTCCAGCGTGAAGCCGGCTCGCACAGGGAAAAGCCCGGAGGGAGAAAGGTTGGAGGCCTCCAGGTTTATGTCCTTCATGGTCACGTTGAGGTCTCCGGCGGCGTTGGCGTAGAAGAAACTGGAACCGCTCACTTTCAGGCTGGAGACGGAAAGGCGCGGTCCTCCCCCGGCTTCTCCCCCGCCGGCCCCGGCACCGGCACCGGAAGAGAGCAGGTCTGAAAAGTTGTAGGTTCCGCCGGGGAGCTGCCTTACCTTCACGCTTAGGCCGGAGGCGGAAACGGAGTTTATCGTTACCTTCCCCCTCAGAAGGGCGGCCAGGGAAGGCCTGGCCGAAAACTCCCCGGCCTTTAGAAACTCTCCCCTGGAGAAGTCCGGCCGCTCCGAGACGCGCAGGCCGGAGACGGTGATGCCGGAGAAGGTGAGGCCGATGGAGCCGAACGAGACCTGCCTGTGCAGGGAACTCTCCGCGTAGGCGGAAGCCATAGCCTTGAGCCTGGCCGGAGTGAAATAGAGCCTTGCGGCTATGGCGCCCGTTGCCGCCAGGAGCAGCGCCGCTGTCGCCGCCCAGGCAAAGACTTTCAGGAATTTCTTCATAAGTTCCATTATATAAAAGTTCGTTTTCCCCGCTCCCCGTAAAAATGCTAAATTTTATCTGCCGCACGCCCGGCCCTCACGAATGAACGCGCTGATAGTCAATCTCAACCTCTCAGTTGACAAGACGGTCCTGATCCCCGGCTTCAGGCCTGGACGCATATACCGCGTAAAGGACACGCTGA
Source organism: bacterium (assembly GCA_021789695.1). Classification (GTDB taxonomy): domain Bacteria; phylum Elusimicrobiota; class Elusimicrobia; order Elusimicrobiales; family UBA9959; genus UBA9959. The sequence goes on from JAJYJH010000001.1 coordinate 17,264, forward strand.
CCATGCCCGGGGGCAAAGGCGTTAACGTGGCCCGCGCCCTGCGCTCCCTCGGAATAGAGACGCCGATAGCTGGCTTCGTCAGCGGCCACAACGGCCGCTGGATTTCCGAAAGCCTTAAGCGGGAGGCCTTCAAGGCCTATCTGCAGCGCCACGCCGGAGGCGAGTCGCGGGTTTGCTATACCGTGGCCGATTCCGGCGGCGTGACCACCGACCTGAACGAAGAGGGCCCACTGGTCCCCGCCGCGGCGCAGGAGGCCTTCCTTCGGCGTTTCGCGGCGCTCGCTCCCAGCTTCAGGGCGGCGGCCGTATGCGGCAGGACACCGGCCGGCTTGAAGAAGGGCTTCTACGCGAAACTGGTCCGCCGCGCGGCCGGGCGCGGCTGCTTCGCGATTTTCGACACCAGCGGCCCGGCGCTGACAGAGGCCGCCGCCGCCGGGGCCGCCGGCATAAAGGTGAACAGGGAGGAATTCGAGGAACTCTGCGGCCGCCGCTTCTCGCCGGGGCTGGTGGCCGAGTACTTCCGCGGGAAGGCTCCTCGCGGCCTGAAGGTGCTGGCCGTTACCGACGGTTCCTCCTCCGCCTACGCGGTTTCCCCTTTCGGACTTTGGCGGATTTCCCCGCCCGGGCTGCGGGGCCTGCGCAGCGCCGTAGGCGCGGGGGATTCCTTCATGGCGGGGTTCCTCTACGGCTTTTTGAACGGCTTCGCTTTCGAGCGCACGCTGCAGTTGGCCGCCGGCGCGGCCGCCTCGGACTGTCTCAGCGTGGGCGCTGGCTTTATAAACAGGCGGCAGGCGCTGTCCTACGCATCCAAGGCCGCCGTAGTAAAAGTGGGCTGAGGCGCCGCTTGTGGCGCAGGATACTTTCTGCTCCGGGAGATGAACATGGAAAACTTCGACGCGATAGAGAAGATGCTGGCCTACGCCGGCGCGCAGGGGCGCAGGAACCTCACCGAGACGGAGGTCTACCAGGTGCTGACGCTCGCGGGGCTGGAGGCCCCTAAGCACCTGCTGTTCCCGGCCGCCGGCTTCACCCCGGCCGTCGCCGCGGCCCAAGTCTGCGAAGCTCTGCCCGGGGACAAGGCCGTGCTGAAGCTGGTCTCGTCCAAAACGCTGCACAAGACGGAGTCCGGCGGCGTGAAGGTGGCCGATAAGACCCCGGAGGCGCTGACGGAGGCGCTGAAGGCCATGGCGGCCAGGTTCCCGGACGCGGAGGCGTTCATGGCGGCCGAGTTCGTGCCGCACGCGGCCTTCGCGCTGGGCGAGGAGCTGTTGCTCGGAGCCCGCTCCGACGAGGCTTTTGGCCCGGTCATCACTCTGGGCCCGGGCGGCACCAACGCCGAGGCGCTGATAAAGTCGCTGCGGCCCGGGACGGCTCCTTCGGTGATTCCGGCCGACCTGGCTTACAACTCCTCGGCATGGGAGAAGTTCCTGGCCGACAGCTGGATCTGGCGATACGTCTCCGGCGGGGTGCGAGGAGGCAGGCGCCTCGCGCAGGACGGAGAGGTCCTGAAATGGCTGGAGGGCTTCTCGCACTTGACAAGGCATTTCCGCGACGGCGGCGCCTCCGACTGGGCCATAGAGGAGTTTGAGATAAACCCGCTGGCCGTCTCCAGGGGCCGGTTGACGGCGCTTGATGGCGTGCTGCGCTTCAGGCCGGCGAAGAGGTCCGGGCCGCGGGTGAAGCCCTCCAGAAAGGGCGTGGACGGGCTTGTGCACACGCGCAGCGCCGCGGTGGTCGGCGTTAGCGAGAAGAAGATGAACATGGCCCGGATTATCCTGAACAACATCCTGAAGGCCGGTTTCCCTAAGGAGCGCACCTACGTGGTCAAGGAGGGCGTCGGGGAGATAGACGGCGTGAAGTGCTTTGCCTCCCCGGCGGAACTGCCCGAGAAGGTAGATATGTACGTGGTGGCGGTTCCGTCGCCAGAGGTGCCTCGCGTCCTGTCCGAGGCCGGCGGGTCCGGCAAGGTCAACGGAGTGGTGCTGATCTCCGGAGGTATGGGAGAGAAGTCCGGTTCTGAGGGGATGGCCGGGACCGTGGTGGACGCCATCGCCCGCTCGCGGGAGAAGAACCCGGACTTCGCGCTGTCCGGCGGCAACTCGATGGGAATAGTGCTCAACGGCGCCAGACTCAACACTTTCTTCATACCCGAGTACAAGCTGGAACACCCGCTCGGCGAGAACCCGTTCATGGCCGGGACGGCCTTCGTCAGCCAGAGCGGCGCCTTCGTCATCTCTACGATCAGCAAGCTGCCGTGGCTCAAACCGGCCTACAGCATTACCGTCGGCAACCAGCAGGACGTGACCGTCCCGGATTACGTGGAGCGGCTGGCCGACGAGGAAAACCTTAAGGTGCTGCTGGTCTACATGGAGGGCTTCAAGCCCGGCGACGGCCTGGCGTTGGCGAAGACCATAGAGAAGGCGCGGGCCAAGGGCAAGCTGGTGGTGCTGTACAAGGCCGGCCGCACTGCGGTGGGGCAGAAGGCCGTGATGGGACATACCGCTTCCATCGCCGGCGACTACTTGGTGACGCGGCTGATCATGGAGAACGCCGGCGCGCTCGTGGCGGAGACCTTCGACGATTTCAGCGACCTGGCTGCGCTGGCCTGCACTTTCGCCTGCCTGGAGCCTAAGGACGGCAATACCTTCCTGATGAGCAACGCAGGCTTCGAGGCCGCCGGCATGGCCGACGGCGTCTCTGGCCGCGTGACGGCGGATATGTCGCCGGCGCTGGCGGCTGAGATAAACAAGACGCTCAGGGAGTTCCGGCTGGACTCGATAGTGGACGCCAAGAACCCCCTGGACGTGACGCCGATGGCCTCAGACGAGGCCATAGCGGGCGTGGTGAGGACGGCGCTGTCCTCGGACGAGTTCTCCGGGGCGGTGGTTTCGATGGTGCCGCTGACGCCGTCAATGAACACGCTGCCGAAAGGCGGCTCCTGGCCGGACGACCTGGAAAAGTCCTTTATTAAGGGCGCGGCCGAAGCCGCCCGCGAGGCTCGCAAACCGCTGATTTTCTGTGTGGCGGCCGGCACCCTCTACGAGCCTTATTGCGCCCACGCGCAGAAGCTCGGCGTGCCGGTGTTCCGCTCCGCGGACCGCGCGCTGCTCCTCTACGGCAGATACCTGGACTACGTCTTGAAGTAATCCGGGCGCCCGCCATAAAAGAAGAAGCCCCCTCCCGGGGGCTTCTTCCGTTCGGCTCGCTCCGGGAGGAAACTGGCTACCTGGCGTTGGAGAGGATCCTCTCTATCTCCGGCTGCTCGTGCTTCATTCCCCACATACGGATCAGGCCCATGGCGTTGGCCGCTATCTTAGGGATGTCTGCCGCAGGGATTTTCGCCTCGGACAGGCGCACCGGAGCGCCGGCCTTCCGGAAGAAGTCTTCAAAGGCCTTTATAGTTCCCTCCGCGTCCTTCGTCCCGAAGACGGCTGCGCCGAACTTGTCCAGGCGCGCCGGCCCGGAAGTCTCCAGGTGGTAGCGGAACCAGGCCGGCATCACTATGGCCAGGCCAGCGCCGTGGGCTATGTCATAGATGGCGCTGAGCGCGTGCTCTATGGCGTGGTTTATGAAGTTCATGCCGCCGTAGCCGCAGGTGGGCAGGCCGTTGAGCGCCAGCGTGGCCGACCACATCATCGACGCCCGCGCGCCATAGTCGGACGGGTCTTTCAAGATGCGCAGCGTGGAGGCGACCACGGAGCGGGCCAGCGCGTGCACTATTTCGTCGGTCACACCGGCGTCCCGGTCGGTTGTGGTGAAATAGCCCTCGATGATATGCGCGATGGAGTCCACGGCGCCGTTGGCCACCTGCGCGCGTGGCAGCGTCAGTGTCGTTTCCGGGTCCAGCGCGGAGACGCGCGGGAAGAGCGCGGCGCCGTGGGCGGAGAACTTCTGCGCGGTCGCTTCGTTGGTGACCACGCAGCCGGAGTTCATTTCTGAACCGGTGGCCGGCAGCGTCAGCGCCGTGAAAAGGGGCAGGGCCTCCCTTATTTCGGCCTTGCCGCAAAAAAAGTCCCAGACGTCGCCGCCGTACTTAACGCCGGCCGCTATCGACTTGGCCTCGTCTATCACGGAGCCGCCGCCGGCGGCGACCACGACGTCGCAGCCGGCCGACCTGGCCTTCCCTATGCCGGCCTTCACGTGAGAGAGGACGGGATTGGGCTTAACGCCAGGATGCTCCACTATCTCCACGCCGTTCTCCCTTAGCGCGCCGGTCAGCACGTCGTGCACGCCGTTTTTCTTTATGCTGCCGCCGCCGTAAACGAACAGGGCCTTTTTCCCGGCCGCCGCTGCGGCCGGACCCAGCTCCGCCACTACCGCCTTGCCGAAGATTATCTTTGTCGGGTTCACGAAGGTGAAGTTCTGCATACTGTCCTCCTTGTTCAGAGCCGCCGTTTCAGGCGGCGGTCCAGTCCGTACATCCCGCCGTAGAGGCGCGACACAATTGGCAGGCCGTGCAGCAGCATCCGCCCGCGAAACCAGCTCATGTCGCCCCGGGCCACCTTTATCCGCTTAAGGTACAGAGGGTCGCAGCCGGGCCGGTTGACTCCGGTGACGGTCGTGAAGGCCAGTCGGTATCCGGCCTTCCTCACGGCCCCTTCCCAGGATCTCTCGTGGTGCCCCCACGGCCAGCCGAGCGAAAGAGGCCTTGTCCCGGTATGTCCTTCTATGAGCGCCGCAGAGGTCTCCAACTCCCAGCCAAGGTCGGCGTAAGAGGAGAGCTTCACGAAGCCGCGGTGCGTATGGGTGTGAGAACCGGCCTCGAAGACGCCGGAGGAGGTCATCGCTTCCAGCTCGTCCCAAGTCAGGAAGCCCTCCGGCGCGCGCTCGCGGGCCTGCGTGTCCGGGGAGAGCGCCCCTTCCGCGAGGGTGGGCCTTGTTCCGCCGCCTTCACGCAACCGCTCAGTAGTGACGAAGATCACGGCCCGGAAGCCGTGCTTCTTGAGCAGCGGCCAGGCGCAGATCCAATTGTCGGAGTAGCCGTCGTCGAACGTGATAACCACGAGCTTGTCCGAGGTCTCTTTCCCGCCTGTCAGCACGGCGTAGAGTTCCTTCAGCGACGGCGTCCTATAGCCTTTCTCCTTCAAATGACGCAGGTGGGCCTCGAACTGCTTCGGCGTCACTTCGCGGTCGTCGGCGATGTGATGGTACATCAGCACAGGAATCGGGCGGAATTTCATCGCGGTGCTCCTGAGGCGCGCCGGTATAGTTCCTCGAAGCGCGCCGCTATGGCCGGCATGGAGAACCGTTTTTCAGAACTGGACTTTCCGGCCGCCGAGAGTTTCCCCGCCAGCCGCCCGTCCCCCAGCAGCCTGAGGAGGGCTTGCGCCAGAGCGTCCGCGTCCCCCGGCGGGAAAAGCAGGCCGGTCTCGCCGTCGGTTATCACCTCGGGGATCCCTCCCACGCGGGCGCCGATGACTGCCGCGCCCGCGGTCTGGGCCTCGATAAGCGTGTTGGGGACGCCCTCCTGCCTGGACGGGGCGGCTACGATATGCAGGCTCCGTATCAGGGCCGGCACGTCCCCGCGCGGGCCAAGTATCTCTACCGAGCCAGACAGCCCTGCCGCAGCGGCCAGGGATCTTAACTCCTCCTGCCCGCGGCCTATGAATACGAATCTGGTGTTCGCGTAGGACTTGAGCACGGTCCCGGCGGCCTGCAGCATCAGGTCCTGCCCCTTGAAGGGTGCGAAATGGGCTATCATGCCGATCCGGAAAGGAGGGGCCCAGGGCAGCGCCGATCTGGCTTCGGCGGCCTCCTTCCATTCGGATTGCTCAATCCCGGGCGGGATAACGGCTATCCGGGAGGGCTCCACGCCGGCCTTCAGGAACTCGGTCCTGACCGCTTCCGAGACGGCTATCAGCGCCGAGATCCTTGCGGAATTATATTTGAATCTGCTGAAAGGGTTCCTGGGGATCGGGAAGATGACCCCCCTCCGCACGGACAGCGCTCCCGGCGCGCCGAGGTATTTGGCGGCGAGGGCCGCGCCGTGGGCGCGCGGGTGGAAGGTCTGCAGCACGTCGTAGCGCTCCTTTCTGCAGTGCGCGGCCAGCTTCAGCGCGGAGGCGACGTCGGCGTCGGAGCGGAAGTCGAAATTCACGGTCCCTATGCCGAGCGGAGGGCAGAGCGAGTTCAGCACGCTGGCGGGCCTGCAGGCAACGGTGAGACGGTGGCCCCTGGCCGAAAGCGCGGAGGCCAGGAGCAGCAGTTGGCGGGTGCCGCCGGTAGAGGCTGTGGATTCGCTGAGAAAAAGTATCTTCATAGCGCCGGCGCTTGCCGGAAGACTATTCTAGCAGTTTTGCGCCGGGGCTTTTAACGCGGCCGCCTAGTTCCCCTAAAAGCGGTTCGGATTTTATATAATAAACCTTACAGACAACATGGAGACATCATCTAAACGTTCACCCCGGCTTCTGCTTACCAGTATAATGCGGCCCATCGGCCCCGCTTACGGAGACGCGGAGAGCGTCGGCTACGAGTTGCTGCACGCGCAGGTGACCCGCGCGCAGGGTATGTTCAGTCCCCGCGCGGTGCACCGCCAGTTCTCGCTGGACTACATGGCCGAGAATCTCGAGAATCCCACCGTGGTCCTGCACTATCCCTCCCGCAGGGAGGTCATTCGGGAGTTGAAAAAAGGCTACGATTATGTCGGCATCTCCTTCATTATGGTGACCTACCACCGCATGAAGGAACTTTCCGCGCTGGTGCGCAAGTACTCTCCCAATTCGAAGATAATCCTGGGCGGCTTCGGGACCGTGCTGCCGGACGAGGCTCTGAAGCCCTACGGCGACCATATCTGCCGCGGTGAGGGCGTCACGTTCATGCGCGAGCTGTTCGGCCAGCCGCCGCTCAGGGAGCACAAACACCCTTTCATAGAGAGCCGGCTGAAGGTCTTCTCAAAGACCGTCTCCTACACCGGCATGATCTTCGCCGGCCTCGGCTGCCCCAACGGCTGCGACTTCTGCTCCACTTCCCATTTCTTCAAGCGCCAGCACCTGCGCCTGCTGCACACCGGCGCGCAGGTCTACGAGGTGGTCAGGCGCCATCTCTCCGCCAACAAGGATGCGCAGTTCACGATACTGGACGAGGAGTTCCTGCTTAACCGCGACCGCGCGATGGAGTTCCGCGGCCTCGTGGTCAAGGGCGGAAAGCCGCTGTCCATCTTCGTTTTTGCGAGTCTCAAGGCGCTCTCCATGTACACGCCCGAGGAACTGCTGGAGATGGGGGTCGACGGCGTCTGGATAGGCTACGAGGGCGAGCGCTCCGGCTACGAGAAGCGCGCCAACAGCAAGTCGCCGGAAGAGATTATAAAGGGCCTAAAGGAGAACGGTATCACCGTGCTGGCCTCCATGATAGTCGGTTTCGACTACCAGACCCCGGAGATTATAAAGGCCGAGCACAAGCACCTGATGTCGCTTAAGCCCGACCTGTGCCAGTTCATGATCTACAACCCGAACCCCGGCACGCCGCTCTACGAGAAGGTTAAGTCGAAGGGACTTTTCCGCAGGGAGTTCTCCGAGAACCCCGAGCACTACTGGAAGTGGGCCAGCGGCTTTCGTTCCCTGACCGAGCACCCGCACATGACCGGCCCCGAGATAGAGAAGATGCAACGCTGGTGCTTTGACCAGGACTTCCGGGAGCTGGGCCCGACAATTTACCGCGTGGCCGAGACCATGCTCAACGGCTACCTGAAGCACAAGGATTCTCCAAACAGTTTCCTGCGTCTCAAGGCCGAGCGCTTCGCGAAAGAGCTGCGCATGACCTATCCGATGTACTTGCCGGGCGAACTTTTCGCGCCGACGCTGCGGACCAGGGCCATGGTGTACAGGCTCAAGAAGCGCGTTTACGCCGTTTTCGGGCCGCCGTCCTTCGCCCAGCGCGCGCTGAAATACGGCGCGCTGGCCGCCGCGCTGTGGACCTCCTTCAAACTGCGCTTCCATCTGTTCCAGAACCCTCCGCTGACCCGCAAGGCCTGGCGCCTGCCGCCGGAGCCCTTTACGCGGGAGTGGCTGGAGACCGAGCTTCAGAAGTACAACGTACCGCATAAATTCTCGGTCCTGGTGGAGGAGTACGACGCGCGGCGCAAGCGCCTTAAACTGCGCCTTGAGGGCGCGCTGGACCGCCGCCAGGGAGAGAAACTGGCGGAGGAACTGAGGGCCTATCTGCAGCAGACGAAGGGAAGGATGGAACTGGACCTGCAGAAGCTGAAGACTATGGAGAAGGAGGCCGCTGCCGCTTTCGCCGCGCGCCTGCAGGAATATCGCTCGCGCGTCAGGATCTACCTTCCCGCCCAGGTGCACGCCCGCGCCGCGCAGTTCCTGCTGCTGGCTGAGGCCTTCAAACATTACCGGGCCTGACGGATCCCGGACATCTTCTCTAGCGCCCGGCTCCGCCGGGCGTTTTCTTTTTGAGGGGTTTTCCCGAGAAGCTGGGTGGGGTCGATCCTGGCGCCGTCCCCCGGCGGCGCTTCAGGCCGCGGCCCTTTTAAGCCGGTCCATGATGGCCCGGCCGAGGCCATGGGGCGGGACCTTCTCTACGTAGATGAGCCGCGCGCCCGTCCTTTCCAGCGCGTGGAGGGCGCCGAAGAGGCTGGCCGCCGCCTCCCGCAGGTCTCCCGCGCGGGAAAGTACCTTTACCGCGCGGAACTTGCCGCCGGGCCTCCTGCTGAATGCCAGATAGGCGGCGGCCGGGTCCCCGGAGTTCTTTTCCCCAGGCGCTATTATCTTCAGCCTGGCCAGGGGCGCGTAATGTCTTTTCAGGCAGCCCGGCGCCTGCGGCCTCTTGCCGCCGGCCGTGGCGCGCAGCACCGGTCCGGCCGTCTCCTCTATTTCCTCCAGCGGCAAGCCTCCGGGCCGCAGCAAAACAGGGCGGCCTTTCTCGAAAGCTATTATAGTGGACTCAACGCCTATGCGCGCGCGCCCGCCGTCGAGTATAAGGTCAGGACCATCTCCCAGCTGCTTCCGCACGTGGGCCGCAGTTGTCGGGCTTAGCCGGCCGAAGCGGTTGGCGCTGGGGGCGGCTACCGGGCGCCCGGCCGCCCTTATAAGCGCCAAAGCGTGCTTTCCCGCAGGGACCCTGACCGCGACCGTGCCGAGTCCGGCCGTGACGATGTCCGGAACCAATGCCGCCCTGGGCAGCACCAGCGTGAGCGGGCCCGGCCAGAACCTTTTCATCAGCCTTTCCGCCGCGGCCGGGACGCGGGAGAAGAGTTTCCTGGCCCGAGCGGCGGAGCTCTCGTGCAGGATCAGCGGGTCGAAGCGCGGCCTGCCCTTTATCTCGAAGATGCGCGCGCAGGCCTCCGGGTTAAGCCCGTCGGCCCCGAGGCCGTAGACTGTTTCCGTCGGAAAAGCCACCACTCCGCCGCGCCTGATAGCGGCGGCCGCTTCCCTTATGCCGGCGGCGCCGGCCTTTATCACGCGACCTTTCATCACGGTCTAATTTTACCAATTTAGGCGGCCGGGCCGGCGCCCGAAAGCGGTCCGGACCCTTGACGGGCCGGGTATCGTTTTAAGAGGAGATTCGGAGTCTCAGTCTGAAAGTTGGGAACTTCTTCGCGCAACATCTTTGGGAATCATTCTCTTCCCGCTAATGGAGCCCAAGGCGCAGGTGACGTTCATAAGGCGCCCCGCCTGGTCACGCGGGCCAGCCGGCAGTTGAGCGGCGGGTCGGTGTGGTGGAAATAATCGCCGGGGGCGAGGATCCGCACGTCCCAGGCCGCCCGGTCTATCTCGTCCACCAGCTGCCCGACGCCCCAGTTGGGATAGTCGTCGAAGAAGACCACCGCGCCCGGGCCGCACAGCGGCGCGGAGTTCTCCCAGTCGGCGCGCACGGTGGCGTAGGAGTGCCCGCCGTCGATGAAGACCAGCCCGGCCCGGCCTATGGCCGGCGCGGCCTTCTTCAGCGTGACGGTGGTGTCGCCCCTGGTCAGGTGCACGCCGGCGGCGCGGCCGCCCCGCCTCACGGCCTTAAGGCGCGCCTCCACTTTCTCCAGCGAGGCCGGCCAGAGCGCGGCTTCCTTATCGAACGTGGCGCCGTCCAAGTCCTCGAACAGGTCGAAGCCGTAATAGTCCACTTCGCCGTAGCCCAGTGCCAGCCTTATCATGCGCTCGGCGTTGTCGCCGCGGCAGGTGCCAATCTCCACGATGGTCCGCGGGCGCAGCCGCCTGATTTCCGCGGCGATGGCGTCGTAGCGCGTCCCGTCGCGGTAGAGGGCCGGGAAGTTCTCCCGCACGAAGCCTCGGAGGCGCCGGTAGGCGGGCCTCAGCGGGTTCTTGAAAGCGGAGCTGTCCTTTTCTGCGTTTGCCATAGCGTCCTCCACAAAGCCTTGCCAAATTGTACCGCTTGAGGTTCTCCAGCGTCAAACGCTTAAGCTCCGCCCTACAACCTCAGTATTTTTTCGCCTGTCGGCATAAACATCCTCAGGACTCACATTCCGAGGCATCTCGTTATTCGTGGTGTTAATAAGAAGCGCGTGCGTCTGGTATCCTGGGCGCTGCCAGTTCGCTAAGCTAAAAAAAAAGTCGTAAAATACTTGGGGCCGGGCTAGACTCCATAGCCCATGGAAATCCGTTGAAAACGCCTTTATCGAGAGTTTTAACGGGCGTCTACCCGAGGAATGCGAAGCGGAACCGGAAGATGCTAGAATTTACCGACATGACCTGGGTGAAAAATAGTTCAGATTGAACTGGACAGAACGAATGAACGGGCCGGGATGAGACATTTCGCACTGAACATAAACAGGGAGGAGCTCAAGCTCGGCAGGGAGATCCCCGCCCTGCTGAGGCTGCGTCTTAAGAAACTTTTCAGCCGGGAGAGAAAGGCCACCGGAGGTAAAATACTGGTGGTGGATACCTGTATCGTGGGCGATTTTTTTGCGACGTTGCCGGCCCTCCGAACGTTCATCGAGGCAAGCGGGCAGAGCGTGGATCTGCTTGTCTCCCCCCCGCTCAAGCCTCTGGCCGAGGCGATAAAGGGGGTGGACCGGGTTTTTACGGCGAAATCCGTTTATGGCAGGCCGATGGAGAAGGGTGAGAGCGCCGAGCGCCTGTCGCAAGACTACGGCCTCGTCCTGGTCTTAAGGATAAGCGGCGACGCGTTCGCCATGCTGGAGACCATAAAATACAGTAGTCTCCGCATTTACGACATCCCCTATTTCAGGTACTTGCTGCATTTGCTAAAAAACATCCTGCTCAAGAAAGAGGTGAAACAGTGGCGCGAGATAAATTATGAGATGATTGGGATGCGGGAGCCCGCCAGGAGGCTGGAATTCGGGGATATTTTCGAGTTCGCCCAGGAAGACTATGACAGGGTAGAGGCGCTGCCGGAACTGGCCGGGGACGTCAGGAAAGTAATGATCCACACCGGTTCGGGATGGAAGATAAAGCTGTGGGACGATAAAAAATGGGCGGAACTGCTGCGCAAAATAAATGGCCTGGGCGGGTTCAGGTTTATCTTTATAGGCGGCGGCGAGTTCGAGAGGCGGTCTTTAGAGCGGATCCGGCAGGACCTTGATTTTGAAGTTTATTCCCTGATAGACAAAACGGAACTCCGGGAGAGCCTGCTGGCTATGAGGCTTTGCGACTATTTCATCGGCATAGACAGCGGTCCCAGGAATATGGCCCACTTGGCCGATCTGCGGAGCATAACCTTGCTGGGCCCGGCTCCGAACAATTTTAAGCCTTCCAACGGGGAGGACATCGTTATCAATAAGTTCGACTGCAGGTGCAAAAGTCTTTGCTATCTGCATAAAGAGTCAGCCATGCAGAAGCTGGATTCGCAGGAAGTCTTTGAAGCCTTCAAGAAACTTTCGCGCGCCCCGCTTAAAGCCGCGGAGCGGCCCCGCCGCCGCTCGGCCTGACCCGGTAAAACCCCTCAAACGATTTATGGATATTAAAACAGCCGGCGTCAGGTTCTTAAGTCTTGTCCTCATTTTCGGCTTGTCACAGACCGCCCGGGCGGGGAAGCTGGACGCGGATTTTATCCAGACCAGCCCTACGAAAGCGCTGGTCTACGCCATAGCTTTCCCTGGCGGCGGGCATTTTTACCTTTCCAGGAAAGACCCTAAATATAAAAAAACCGGGTTCTTCTTCCTGGCCCTTGGCCTGGGTTCCGGTCTCTTCCTGGGAGCGGAACTGAAAAAAAGCGGCAATTCCCTGCTGATCCCCGCCGCCTTGCTGGCGGGCGGCATAAAGATCTGGGAGTTCGGGTCTGTAACCGACGCCGCGGAAACGCAAAGGCTGCAGTGGTTCAGGGAAAATTTTAAAAGGGTTGATGCACCCGGCGCGGCGGCGCCGGAAGTGAAAAAATAACCCCGGCCGCTAAAATTCTATAATTATAGCCCTATGCAAACGCTGCTCCTGGTCCCAGCCACGTACGCGATCGGTTTCGTGACCGCCATCCCTGTAGGACCCACCCAGATAGAGATTACCAAGCGTTCTCTGCGCGGTTACGTGCCACAGGCGGTCATGATAGCGGTAGGGTCAGCCGCTTCCGACGTGATGTACGGTTTTCTCGCCATGTTCGGGATCGCCCCTTTCCTCCAGGACGGCAAGGTCATGACGGTCTTTTGGTTCTTAAGTTCGGCGATGCTCGTCGGCCTGGGTGTTTTTACCCTGCTGCCCCACGCCAGGCGCAAGGAGCGGGCGGAGGCGGAAGCCGTGCTGGCCAACGGCCGCCTGTCGCTGCTGCTGGGTTTTACTATCGCCGTGACCAACGCGCCGATAGTGATGTGGTGGCTGATATACGCCCAGTTCATCCGGAAGATGGGAATAGTGTCGGCCTTCAGCCCCGACTCTGCCATAGTTTTCGTGCTTTCCGGCGGGCTGGGAATAGCCTCCTACCTGATATTACTGTCCTTCATCATGAAACGGGTGGGCCGGTCTATTTCAAAAAAGACGGAAACCGTCATAAATCTTTCGCTCGGGATAATCCTTATTCTTTTGTCTTTCTATTCCATCTATAAGTTCCTGCACCCGCTGCAAGGCGGCGCGGCACGCGCGATATTGTGAAAAAAACGCTACTCTCAGGCACGCTGGTCTGCTTGCTGTCGGCCTCCGCGGCAGCCCTGCCAAAATACGAACCTCTGCCGGAGGACCTGCGCCTGCTTTCCAAGAAAGGGATGGACGCTATCTACGCGGTGGACATAGAAGAGGCGAAAAAAGATTTCAACCTGGCGCTCCAGAAATATCCGGACCACCCTTTCCCGCATTTCGGCCTGGCCATGGCGGAGTGGGCCAACCTGGAGTATCTGGAGGAGGAATCCGACCCCGGGCTGGCCCGGAAATACTCCGTCCTTACCGACAAAGCCATAGCGGTAGGGCGCAAATGGATAGCCGCCCATCCCGGCGACGCCAACGCCTACCTGTGTTTGGGCGGCATATACGGGCTGCGCGCCAGGCTGGACGTGCTGCAACATCACTGGATAAAAGCCTATTTTGCGGGACGAAAGGCCCTTTCAAACACTCGTATGTCCCTTAAGATAGATCCCGGGCTTTATGACGCCTACCTGGGGCTTGGTTTATACGAATATTACGCCGGCACGCTTCCCGGGGTGGTAAAACTGCTGGCCAGTATCATGATGCGCGGCGACGCCGCCAAGGGGATAGAATACCTGAAACTATGCAGGGATAAAGGCTACTTCAACGCCAGGGCGGCCGCCCTGCTGCTGATAGAGATCTACACGCGCCACGGCAGCCCTTACGCAAATCCGGAACTGGCCGTAAAATTATCGAAAGAGCTCTTGGCGACGGCCCCCGAGCAGCCACAGCTTCAGTTCGTAGAGATAGTTTCGCTCTACGAGGATAAAAAATACGAGGAATCCCGCAAAGAGATGCTGAATTATCTGGCGGCCGTTTACGCCCTTAAACCCGGTTTCCGGAAATCTTTCCTCCCGCGCGTTCTCACCGCTATAGGCGATACCTATTTGGCGGAAAAGGATTATGACAAGGCCGCCAAGTATTTTAGCAAGGCTGCGGCTACGCTCAAAGAAGACCCGGACCGCCATCCGGCGCGCTGGGCCGTATGGGCCATGGTGGAACTGGGAAATGTCTACGACCTGAAGCGGATGAGGCCCGAAGCTCTTGAACTTTACAGGCAAGCGCGTTCCTACCGGGACGAGTGGGGATTTTCCGAATCCATAGGGCGCTACCTGAAAAAGCCTTTTACCGAAGATGAACTGCCCCTGCCGATACCGCCGCCATAAAACCGGACAGCGTTAAAAAAGGGGCGGCAGTCGCTAAGACTGCCGCCCCTTTCCTTTTAAAACGTCGAAGGCTTGCTTAAAGAGCGCAGCGCAGCGGCACTAAAACCGCTTTCTGGCGCAAGGTTCCGGCGTAAGCCCAAAAACTTCCCGTCCGGGTCCTGCGCCTCAGGCGCGCGGGCGCGCCGCCTGCTACCCTATATCCAGAAGGACGAGGCGGCCGGAAAAGGCCCCCGGGACCGGCGAAGATAAAGGAGATAACGAATATGAAAAAGATAATACTGATGGCGGCGGTGCTGCTGGCGGCGGCGGGCGCGGCGAAGGCCGGCGGCTGGGACGGCGAAGGCGGCGCGGTGCTGCCCGGGGTGGGCGTTATAAAGGAACTGGCGGCTAAAAGCCCTTTCACCCAGGCTCCCGCAGCGGCGGCGCTGCCGGCCGCCAGGACCGCCGGCCAGCTGGCCAGGCTCACCGTCTGCCCCAAGGACCAGAACTTCATAAAGTCGGAGACCATCACGCTGATCCCCGGCACCATCACTTTCGACATCGTCAGCGGCCCCTGGAACCTGAAACAGGGCGCGCCCGCCACCTTCACGCTGTCCTACAAGGTGCTCAGCATAACCCAGGTCGGCCTGCTCAAGCGCGGCCTGGAAGTAAAGTTTAGCGGCCGCGACAGCGCCGGAGAAACTATAGAGACCGTGCGGCTCTACTCCGACTACACCAACGACACGGCTAGCGGCGACATGACCGCCGCCGCCTGCTCCGCCCTCTAGAGGCCGGCAGAACAAAAAAGGCCGGGCCGTCCCCGCAGAGGGACGGCCCGGCCTTTCTGATCTAAAAATCGAACAGTCTTACTACGCGGGCCTCCACGGCGAAAACGGCCGAGCCCGGCAGAGGCTCAGCCGTTTCATAGGCGGCCGCGGCCGAAACGCTCACGGAGAGTACCGGGTAAAAAGCCGCCAGCGCTTCTGGGGCGGCCCGCACCATGCTCAACCGGCGCCAGGCCAGCCGTCCCGAAGCCAGCATTTCGGCCTGGTAGGCGCGCATCCGGTCGTTAAGCCCCGGCGGCATTATCTCCGCCCGCGGGAACTCCAGGATACGGTCCCCGCCGAACCGGTATTCCCCGGCCTTCACTTTCTTCAGCAGGCCGGCTTCGGCCAGGTCGCGCAGCGCGGCGGCGGCCTCGGCCGGCTTCAGCCCGGCCGCGCGGGCCAGCGCCGCGCCGGCCCAGACGCCGGCGTCGTTGGCGAGCGCCAAAAAAGCGCGGTAATGGCTACCGCTGGAAAGTATCGCTTCGGCCTGCGCCACCGAGAGCGGCTGCTTCTTTATGAACCGCCCCAGCGCCTTGTGCGCCGGCGACAGCCCCGGGGTCTCCTCCCTGACGGAGATGAACGGCGCGAAAACCTCGCCGTAGGCCTCGTCGCCGGCCGTAGTCCTGAGCCAGGCCGCGGCCAGCCTGCCTGCCGGCGGGGTTTTAGGGATCAGCCGCAGGGCCAGCGAAAGGCGCCGCAGCGTGTCCGGGGCCGGCAGAGTCTGCCCCTGCTCGAACAGCAGATACTTCCGGTAGGAGAAGCCCAGCACCTTCTGAGCGCCGTTGTCGTGATAAAAACGGTAGGCCGTGGGAAAACCGGCCGCCTTGCGCAGTTCCGTGAGCGCGGAGGAAAATGGCGTCATAGGCTGATTTTAACCAAATAAACGGCGGCCGGCGCAAGCCCTGCCCCGCGGGGGACGCCGGCAGCCTTTTGTTTCCGGCAACGGTTTATTCCCAGCGCCGGTAGCGTTGGCTTCCCATTACTCCCTGCGTAAAACTCACGCATATTCAGGGATGCATATTAGCAGTGAGTCCTAGCTGTGCTCGTCTTCCAAATTCGCGGTCGCAAGCCGGCAGATCCCATTTAGTATAATAATAGCGCCGCCGCCGTCAGGCGGGGCGCTTATGCAGGAGAATTTGCCGGCCGGCGCTTCCCTGGAGGCCGCCGCGGGATATCCGCCCGTGGTTGCCTGCATACTGAAGAACGGGATCAAGCTGCCTGTCCTGGAAAAGAATTTCGCCGCCGCTTCACTCAGGACGCCCTTATCGGCGCGGTGACGCGGCGCGCGAGTTCTTTGCCCCGGCCCGCGCGATGACCTTAGTGATAGGCGCCGCCGGGAAGTCAGACAAGCCGCTCTCGCCTTTAGGGCCGGAGGCCGTGCTGAAGTAAAACTGACGGGAGAACAAGATGAGCACAGATAAAAAAGACAACTGGAGTTTCCAATGGGACGCTTTCAAGAACGACGCTTCTTTTTTCGAGGACGACCTGTTCCTGTTCAAGCAGTGGATCTATCCGAATAAGTTGGAGGATTTCTCCGGCAAGACGGCGTTGGACTGCGGCTACGGGCGCGGCCAGCACCTTAAGATGATAGCCCCTTACGTAAAGAAGGCCGTGGGCGTGGACCTTAACACGGCCGACGTGGCCAGAGAATACCTCAAGGAGCCCAACATAGAACTGCTTAGCGGGGACATCGCCGCAGTCTCCCTGCCGGAAAAATTCGACATCGTCTATTCCATAGGTGTGTTGCAGCACACCGACGACCCCTCCAGGTCCTTTGTCAACATAAAGTCACAGCTCAAGAAGGGCGGCCGGCTGATGGTGTGGGTATATTCGCGCGAGGGCAACGCGCTGAACCGCTTTTTGGTGGAGCCCATGAAGGAACTGGTATTCAAGCGGCTTGGCCGAGGCGCGCTGCTGGCCGTTTCGCGGGCGGTCGCCGCTCTGCTGTACCTGCCTGTCTACACCGTCTATTTGCTGCCACTCGGCTTTCTGCCTTTCTACGAGTACTTCGCCAATTTCAGGCGGCTGACGTTCGAGAAGAACTACCAGAACGTCTTCGACAAACTGAACGCGCCGCAGACCCATTTCATCGGCCGCGAAACCGTGGAACGCTGGTTTAAAGCGGACGAGTTCTGCGACGTGCACATAAGCAGTTACCTGGGCGTGAGCTGGAGGGCTTCCGGCACCCTGAAGTAGCGCCGGGCGCCGCGCGCCCTGAAAACCACGGATTTCTCAAAGCTCAATATGGGCTCCGGCCCGGACTCCTATTCCCGGTCTCTGCCCTGTCCCTGTTTTACGGCGTGTAAACGGCTGTCAGGGATTTGATTACATCGCCACGAGTTCAACGCGCCTGTTCTTGGCGCGGCCGGCGTCCGTCAGGTTGGTGTCCGCCGGGCAGAGCGGGCCCACGCCCGCCGGCTTCAGCCTTTTCGGAGCTATTCCGTATTCCCCGGTCAGGGCTTTTACTACGGCGGCGGCGCGGCCCGACGAGAGCTTCCAGTTGGCGACATAGCCGCCCACGTTGTCGGTGTGGCCCACCACGTAGAGCCTGAGCGAAGGGTCCAGGCGCAGCAGTTTGGCGATTTCCCTCAGTGCGGCCTCCGAACCGGGCTTTATCACGGTGCTGCCGGTGCCGAAATAGATGCCGTAGACAGCGGCCTTGCCCGAGGCCCTGATGCCGGACAACAGGCTGTTGGCGTCGGCCTTCACGGCCTGCTCCATGACCTGCTTCTCTATAATGTTCACCTCGTAGATCCCGTTGGGGGCGGCCTGCACGCGCACCCAGGTCTCGGCGCCGTCCTTGGCCACCTTCATGTCGGCTATCTCGCTGCCGCCGTCCTCATATTCGTAAAGCAGTTTGCCGCCCACGGCTTTTACCGCGTTGACGTAGTTGCGGACTATCTGGACGGGGCTGGGCAGTTTGCCGCCGATGGAATCGTCGGGGTAGTAGATTACGCGGTTGTAAGAACCCTCCACTGACTCGGTCTTCGACGGGGAGGTTTCAAACTCGTGCCGGTCGAACTCCTTGTTCTCGTAGGCGTAGATGTGGTAATGCGGCATCCTGTTGAAGAGCGCCGGGTCCCGGCTGCCCTCGGCGTCCTGCGGGTCGCCCGCCGCCAGGGCGGACGCCGCCAGCCCGCAAAACAGGATAAAGAGTGTTAAAACGCGCGATATTTTCATAGCCCCTCCTCTGAATGTCCGCCCCCCCCCGGCGGGACGACAAAGTTAATCTAGCACTTTTTCCAGCCGCGCTCCAACCTCCCGGCGCAGCCCTTGAAGCGGACATGCCACGGCCATGTCAACTTTCTGGGTATAAATTGGGAAGCATGGTGGTAGTCTAGCTGAGAAAAAAGCCCAATTGGTCAACGACAAAAAGGAAATTGAAAGCAAACTCGCAGCTTTTGGCCGCCTTGATGGCCATGGGCCTTGTGGGCGGCACTGGCATAGCCTTGCCCGGCAGGGAGCAAATCGGTTCGAACCGGAGATAGAGCTATACCGCGAGGCGGTTCACGTCGGGGAACTGGCGGAGAGCGGAAAAGCGGAGGAAAACCGGGAAAAGTTGGCCGTCTGGTGGGCGTAGCCCTTGATACGGCACGGCTATAGGCCAGAAAAAGATCGGTTCGAACTTCCGTATAGGCAGGCGGCGGCTTTCCGTAGAGTTCAAAAAACCGTGGCCGTCTGATGAGCATAGCTCCTGATACGGCACCGACGCAGGTCTTGGGAATTTATATTTAATTTTAATTCCGCGCGCGCAAAAAATAATAATTTTTCGGCAGAATTTTTAAAAAGTGAAAATCTTCGGAGAGAGAGGGATTCGAACCCTCGATACAAGGTTTCCCTCGTATAACGGTTTAGCAAACCGCCGCCTTCAGCCGCTCGGCCATCTCTCCATGCGCCGGCCACAAAAAAGCCAGCCGGGTTATTATATAAAAAAGCTCAGGAGAAAGTCTTTCTTATGCCTTCTTCCAAAGTGGTCCACTCGGCCCCGCCTGCGGTCCTCTCCCACATGGCCGGGGAAGCGGTCCAGTTGGGGGCGGCAGCCTCCCTGGCCTTGTCCCTGTTCATCACCGGCGGCGCTCCGGCCAGTGCGGTAACTGATTCGTATAGCCAGCCGACCGCGTACACCGCCCATGGCGGCAGCGGCAGTAACAGCGGCATCCTCACCCCCATGCCGAGCGCCAGCAGGGAGATGAATTCCCGCCATTCGTAGGAGCGGGGCTCGCAGACGTAGAAAGTTCCGCCGTCGAACCTGGAGGTTTCCAGGGCGGCTGTGACAGCGGAGACCAGGTCGTCTATGTAGATGAAACTGAACCGGCCGCCGGCCGAGCCGGCGTTGACCATCACGCCCTTGCGCACCCAGTCGGCTATCTTGGAGACGCCGGAGTCGTGCCTGCCGTAGATTATCGGCGGGCGGAGGATGACGAACTGCCCGCCGGAGAAGCCTTTCACCGCCTTTTCCCCCGCCAGCTTGCTCTTGCCGTAGAAGGAGACAGGCGCCTCCGCGTCCGTCTCCGTGCGCGGGGCTTTCGCGGAGGAAGGGCCGCCGGCGGCTAGGCTGGAGACGTAGACCAGTTTCCCGAGCGAGGGGACCGCGGACGCGGCGGCCGCCAGGTTGGCCGTGCCTTCGGCGTTGGCCTTCATGAATTCGGCTTCCGAGCGGCAGAAAAGCGCGGCGGCCAGGTGCACGACCGCATCGACGCCGGCCAGCGCGCGGCGCAGGCTTTCCCGGTCGGAGAAATCGGCGGCGGCGTATTGCGTCCCCGGCAGCCTGGCAGAGGGGACGCGTCTGGAGATGACGCGTACCGAGTGGCCGCGTGCAAGCAGCTCCCTGCAGAGAGCTCCGCCCACGAAACCCGTCCCGCCGGTTACGGCTATAACGCTCATTTTTTCCCCTTCAGTCCGTAGATGGCCTTTTCAGCCTGGTCACTCAACTCCTTGCCGCCAGTCCTGAGGTCTTTGCCGGGATCGATGCCGAAACGGGCCAGCCCGGCTCTCAGCGAGGCGCGGTCCGGGTAGTCCCCCCGGCGCAGTTTCCTGAGTACGCTGACACCGTCGCGCTGCGGCATGGTGGCCGCTATCGCGAAGGCCGCGAGGAGCAGGACCGCGGCGGTCGCTAGCCTGGCCGCCGCGCCGCTCACCAGGCGTATCAGCCAGGAGGCCGTATTGAAATAGAAGAGAAAGATGGACCAGAAGACCACGGAGGCGGACAGGTAGACGCTCCCGGCCGGCCCAGTATCCGGGTAGGCCGCGAAGAAGGCCAAGTGCAGCAGCGCCGCCGCCAGCAGGCCGAAGAGGAGCCTCACAGCGGCTTCTCCGGCGGTGCCGGCGGCAGCAGACGCGGCGCGTCTATGCCTATGTTCAACAGGCCTATGTAAAGCGTCCGGCGATCCGGATATTCCCCGTTCAAGAATTTCCCAAGGGCGCTGCTTCCGTCACGCTGCGGCAGGAAGGAGAGCGCTGAGAAGGCGCAGAGGAGAACGAAAACCACGGTCAGCGCCGCCCGATTGCCCCGTTCCCACGAGGAGGTGCCGTTGGCGAGAAAGACGGCGAAGGTTATCCAGATTACCGAGGAGATGATGATGAAGGGATAGCCGGCGGGGCCAGTCATGGGGTAGGCCACCAGGGCTGCCAGGTGAAGTATGACGGTAATTAGGATAAGGGTGCTGATCATTGCTGGGCCCCCGCCTTGAACTCTACGTGCACGGTAAGGCTGTCCTCGGTGAAGCCGTCTGGCAGCGGCTGGAAGGGCGCGGCCGCCTTGGCAGCGCTCTCGGCGGCGTTGTCGAACAGCCTGTTGCCGGACGAGGTTTCCACCGAGACTCCGCTGACAGACCCTTCTCTGGCTATCCTGAAGCGCACCGTGCAGCGCAGCGTCCCTCCCGAAGGCATGCGCTCCGTCCAGGCGTTCCAGAGGGCCTCGCGCACCTGCGTGATGTACCACGGATAGGGAAAGTTGGCAGCGTCGGCTATCAGGGGAGTGCCCCCGTCCCCCTCCTGCTCCGCCGGGGCCGGCGTAAATAGTTTGGCCCCGCTGGAGAGGACGCTGGGTTTGGGAAGAGGGCCCGAAGGTTCCGCGAAGTCGTTGACGTCGGCCTTTTCTTCGGGGGCGGCGCGTCTCTGGGCGGCGGACTTGGCCTTTTCAGGGGGCACCGCAGTGCCTGGCTTAGCCTCGGCCTTCGCCATCGTGACCACGCTGGACGGTCCGACGAAGTCTATGTAGTAGGACTGTTCGTTTCTGGTTGTGAACGAATGGCGGGCGAGCAGGAGCAGCAGCGCTATCAGTACGAAATGCGCGGAAGAGGAGTATAGTAGATATTGGCGCATTTCAGGTATCGGGACGCGGCCTTCAGTCCTGCTGCTTTACTGCTATGCCTATCTTTCCCGCCCCGAGTTTCTTGGCCGCGTCGAAGACGGCGACCACGCGCTCCACCGGTACGGTCTTGTCCGCCTCCACCAGCACGGTCTTCTTGTATGACTTGGCGAAGCGCAACATCAGTTCCCGTGCGAGCCCGGTCCGGCTCACACGGCGGCCGTCCACCGTCATCAGGCCGTTGGCCGCGATCTGGACCTTTATGATCTGCTCTTCCGGCCCCTTGGTCCCGGTGGTCGCCCTGGGAAGGTTGACCTGTATCTGGGACTGTACCAGGAACGGCGTTATCACCATGAAGATGATAAGAAGTATCAATGAAACGTCTATCAGCGGAATCATATTTATCTCCGCTATCAGAGCGCCTTTCTTATGTACGTGCATGGCGTAGCGTCCGGCGGCTCAGCTGATGCCGTTGAGCTCCCTGGTCCCGGAGCGTTCTATAACCTGCTCCGTAATCCAGGTCATCTCGCTGGCGAAGTCGTTGGCCTTGTGCGAGAAATAGTTGTACGCCACTATGGCCGGTATGGCCACGAAGAGTCCGGCGGCCGTGTTAATCAAGGCTTCGGCTATCCCCATGGCGACTACTGAAGGGCCGGCTCCGGCGTAGGTGGAAAGGTCCCTAAAGGCGCGGATAACGCCGACCACCGTGCCGAAGAGGCCTATAAAAGGGCTCACGCTGCCTATGGTGGCTATAGCGGCCAGGCTCTTGCCCAGCCTTGACACGTGCCATTCTACCGCCTTCTCGGCCAGCTCTCGCTTCTCCGGCGGCGTGCCGGAGTGGCTCATGACCTTGTACATAATGTCTCCCGCCGGGTTCCTGGACCTGGAGCAGAGGTCGTAGACCTGCTTGATCTCGCCGGACTTCAGCAGGGCGTGAATCTTGTGCAGCAGGTCCTTCATGCCGCTGAAGGTCTTCTTGTACATGGTCCAGCGTTCCCAGATGAGCGCGATGGAGTATATGGAGAGCCCGGCCAGGATGAACAGTATCGGGCCGCCGGCGGTTATCAGTTGTTTGAAAGAGATATTCATTTCTTCTCCGGTGAGGTGTCGTTAACTGCAATTATACAAATTAGGGGGTGGGCGGGGCAGGAGGGCGTTCCGGAGCCGACGCCGTCTTTCCCCGCTTATGATCAGGCTTTCTTGAAGGCGTATTTGACGCGGGCTTCCAGGTTCTCGAAGTAGCCGGAGAGCAGCTTGAGTTTGGCCTTAAGCACGTCGTAGACCTCCTCCTGCTCCCTGGACTTCAGTTCGTCGGAAGCCTCCAGTTCCCTGAGCTTGCTTATGGCCCCGGAGAGTTCCTCTCGCAGCTTGGCGGTCTCTTGGTCGCGCCATTTCAAATCGGCGCGCATACGGCCTATCTCGTCGCAGAACTTCTTGGCCTGCTCCTCGTAGTCCCGGCGCTCGTCGAGCATGATGCGCTGGAACTCCTCGTTCTTGGCCACCAGCGAGGAGATGTTCTCCCCGAGAGTCCCTTCCAGGAGGTCCTTCTCCTCCAGCTGGGATTTTAGATCGTCCAGCTGCTTCTGCAGCTCGGCGGCTCTGGCGTCGGCCGCGGCCCGCTCCTTCCGGAGGGCGGCGTCGGCGTTCTCGGCGGACGCCATCAGGCGTTCCCTGAGGCGCGCCGCCTCCTCAGTCTTCTCGGCGATTGCCTGCGTGGCCTCTGTCAGTTTCTCCTCGGAGCGCTTTTTGAGCGTCTTGTAGAGGGTTTCCCAGGAAGGGTGCTCTCCTTTCACTGCCTGAGCGCCGGCTATGGCGCGCTTTAGTTTTTCCGTGAGAGCCGAGATCTCGGAGTCCTTGCGGCGCAGGGTCTCCTCGAAAGAGTGCTTCTCCCTGGCGTAGTCCCGCCGCATCTCCCTGACCTCATTTTCCAAGCGGGCGTTCTTGGAGATGGCCTTCTCCAGCAGCGAGCGGGAGGCGGTCTCCTCGGCGGCCTCCGGGGTCAGCGGCGGCCGCGGTTTGGACGGAGGTGCGGGCGGCGCGGCTATCAGTTCCTGGAAGGGCGCTTCCAGCATGGCCTCGCGCCACTGGCCGAGGGCGTTCTCAGGGCAGACGAGGGTGCTTCTCTCGAAACCGGGCAGGGAGGCGATCTCCCTGGGGGCAAAAGGCCCGCGGATGGACTTCTTCAGGTACACGTAATACCGCGAAATCTGCTGCGTCATATGTAAATACTACCAAAGCTCTGTTACAAACAGATTACAGAAGCGCCGCGGGGGGCGCACACGGTCTAACGCGACACGTTCTTGAGGATGTTGGCGCGGGTGACGGGGTTGATGACGCCTTTCTCGGTGACGATCGCGGTTATCAGCGAGGCCGGAGTGACGTCGAAAGCCGGATGCCGCACCTTCACTCCCTTTGGGGCGATGCGCGCGCCTTTGACGTAAGTGACCTCCTCCGTGGAACGCTCCTCTATCGCTATGGCGGTTCCGTCGCTGGCGTGCTTGTCTATGGTTGGCGTCGGGGCCGCTACGTAGAACGGCACGCCGTGGTACTTGGCTATTACGGCCAGCGCGTAGGTGCCGATCTTGTTGGCGGTGTCGCCGTTGGCGGCTATGCGGTCCGCCCCCACGACGACGGCGTTTACGCCGCAAGTTTTGATGATGTGCGCGGCCATGTTGTCCGTGATGAGCTCGGACGGCACACCCTCGCGCATCAGTTCCCAGATGGTCAGCCGCGCGCCCTGCAGGTAGGGGCGCGTCTCGCAGGAATAGGCGTGCTTTATCTTCCCCTTCTTGTGCGCCGTGGTTATCACTCCCACGGCGGTGCCTATACCCATCGTGGCGAGGGCCCCGGCGTTGCAATGCGTCATGACCACGCATTTCCGCGGCAGCAGGGCCGCGCCGTAGGCGCCCATGTCGCGGCAGGCCTTCTCGTCCTCGGCGCTGACCAGGCGGGCTTCCTTATCCATGGCGACGAGGAACCTCCTGCGCGCGGCCGGAAAGAGTTTACCGGGGTGCGCAGCGGCGAAGGCGAGAGCCAGGTTCAGCATGCGGTCGGTGGCGTAGAACAGGGCCACGGCCGTGGGACGGGCGGCCTTCAGCAGGTCCGCCGTGCGCCGGGCCTGCTTCTCTATTTCAGCGGAGGTCTTGGGCGCCAGGCGGCGCATCTCCAGCGCGAAGCCGAAGGCGGCCGCGCAGCCTATCAGCGGCGCGCCGCGCAGCGCCATGTCCCTGGTGGCCTTGGCGGTTCCGGAGGCGTCCTTCACGGCGAGGAACTTCACCTTATCCGGCAGCAGGCGCTGGTCCAGTATCTTCATCCCTGTTTTATTGAATATCAGGCGAGGCGGTATCATGCTCTTTTCCCCTTTAAAAGTAAGGGCCCGCTCTGGGCGGGCCCGGCGTAGAAGCCCGGCGTGGTTCATGGTATGGAATCCAGCAGGTTCTTCAGCTCCTCTTCGGTCTTGCCGGTTATCTCCACGGTCTTCTCGCGGCCCTTCGCGCCGCGGATTATGTTGACCATTTTGGATGGCACTTCGAAGAATTCGGAGAGGTAATCCCTGAGCATAAGGTTTATCTTGAGATCGGCGGCCGCGGCGCATACTTTCACGCGCAGCACGCTGCCTATGCGGGAAACCACCTCGTTGTCCTCACAGTTCGGTATTACCCTGACTTTTACTATCATTCCCTACCTCCTGTACTCTGAATCGTGCCGCCCGCAACGTTAGGCGAAAAGCGAACTCCCTATACGCGGCAGGGTGGAGCCGGCTTCCACAGCCAACTCGAAATCACCGCTCATGCCGAGGGACAGGTGGCAGCCCGGCCCCTCGAAATCCCTGTCGAATATCTTCTTGGCTTGCGCGAACGCCGCCCGGATCTCTCCTTGGGAGGCGTTGACTGGGGCTATGCCCATGTAGCCGCGCGGGTCCAGGTTCTTCAGGCCGCGCAGCCGCTCCAGCAGTTCCCCCGCCTGCGCCGGAGCAGTCCCGGACTGCGTGGGCGAGTCGTTGAGTTTGAGCTGTATCATCACCGGCATGACCTTGCCGAGAACAGCCGCGTGCCTGTCAATTTCCGCGGCTATCCTGAAACTGTCCACGCTGTCTATCCAGTCGAAGAGCTCCACGGCGGCCTTGGCCTTGTTGGCCTGCAGATGGCCTATGAAATGCAGCGTCACGCGAGAGCGCAGCGGGGCTAGCCGGCCTGCGGTCCACCTGGCTCTGGCGTCCTGCACCCTGCTCTCGCCGGCTATCGAGACAAGTCCTGCTTCCACCAGAACCCTGACGTCCTCGTCGGCGGCGTACTTGGTCACGGCCATGAAATGGGGCGGTAGTTCCGGAGTTCCGGACTCTTTACGAGACGCGGCTATGCGGGCCGTGATACCGGTAAAATTAGAGATAAGTGCGCCTTTGCGTGTGATTTCGGCGGTTGGCATGTTCTGGATTAGTATATTTTAGCAAAAAACGCCGGTTTTTCATAGGGAAAACGCTCGGTTTGTCGAAATGCTATGATTTTACGATGTCCTTGCCAGGCGGCTTCTGGATACTAGCTTTAGCTCAGGGGCTGATGGCCGCCGGTTACGCTATCTCTTTTCCCTTCCTCGCCGTGTACCTGAACTCGCACCGCGGTATGCCCATGTCCTGGGTGGGCGCCTTTCTGGCCGGGTCCATGCTGCTGTCCTCCCTGGCGCGCTTCCTAGGCGGGGAGATCTCCGACGCCGTTGGCAGGCGTAAGGTGATGGTTTATTCCCTTTGGGTGAGGGCGCTGGTGGTGTCCGCGATAGCCTGGGTTATTTACGCGCGGGCTCCGCTATGGCAGATCTTTGTCCTGCATCCCCTGTCCGGTTTCATCGGCTCGCTCTTCGACCCGGCGGCCCAGTCCTGGGTGGCGGACTACACGCATCCGGCCGGGCGGATTAAAGCCTATGGTTTCCTGCGCGTGGGCACAAATGCCGGCTGGGCCGTGGGCCCCGCGCTGGGCGGCTTCCTGGCTTCCGGCTCCTACGCGCTGATGTTCGTGATCACGGCGGCCGTCACCGCGGTCTGCGCCGCGATACTGGCGCTCTCGGTGCGCGATCTGCCGGGCGCGGCGACCGGGCGGGCCCCGGAGGCGGGCTTTTACGGCGCGGTCCGTGCGCTTTCTGACGGCGCCTTCCTGCGCTTCTGCGTCTTTGCTTT
This sequence comes from bacterium, assembly GCA_021789695.1. Lineage (GTDB taxonomy): Bacteria > Elusimicrobiota > Elusimicrobia > Elusimicrobiales > UBA9959 > UBA9959. The sequence goes on from JAJYJH010000001.1 coordinate 43,741, forward strand.
CATGACTACCGCGGTGATGAGCCAGCTGGTCGTCTCCACGTCCCTCTATTCGAGGGCCTACCTCGGCATGGGCGAGGGCGAGATCGGGTTGCTGTTCTCCATTAACGGGCTGATGGTGGTGTTCTTCCAATACTTCGTCACCCGGCTGCTGGAGGGGCGGCGTCTGACGGCCGGGCTGGCCGCCGGGGCGGTGTGCTACGCGGCCGGCTACCTCTTCTTCGGGTACTCCCCCTCCTTCTTCTTCGCCGCCGCGTCGTTCGTGGTGGTAACCCTGGGCGAGCTGGCGATGTCGCCCGCGATGCAGGCGTTGGGGGCGAACATGGCGCCGCACGGGGCCAAGGGGCGCTACCTGGGCGTGCAGGGCGTCTTCCAGCAGGTGGGGCGCGCGTTCGGTATCTTCGTCGGCTCCAACGCCGTCGGAAGCATAAGCCCGCTGTTCCGCGAGGGCCCCTGGTTCATAATCGCTTTCCTGGCCCTCACCGCCGGCGCCGGTTTCCTCTCCCTTGGGCGCCGCCTGACACTGGAGCAAGACGGTCTGAAGGGGCCGTCGCCGGTCCCTACGTTTACTTGAGATCTAGGACGCTGCGCGCGGCCGGGGAGGGGCGGGACAGACTCGGGCTATCGGGCCGCGCCACTCTCGAGGATGGCGTCCCTGGTGTTCACGGCATTGAGCTGGTGTGCGGGCTGGAGAAGGATGTACGCGAACGGCTGGACGGGCCTGCGGCGCTACGGCATGGCGGGGGCGAGATGCGGGTGCGGCTGGGGGCCCTGTTTGGGTTGAGGCCGCCGCGGTCGCTGGCGCTCCTGAGGCGCAAGGGGAAGAAGTTATCGCGGGAGAAACTTCTGCCGGAGGCTTTTGTTCCCATGACCGGAGAGGCCATGCGCCGGCGATGAAGCCCCCCGGTCGCTTGGCCGGGTCAGTGGAGGAACTTGAGGAGCAGCAGGGCCGCCCCGACCAGCAGGAATGCAATGATGGTCTTCCAGGATGCGGCGCCTTCCGGTTTTAGGCTGGTGGTGAGGCTAAGCTTCGTCGGGCGGGCGTCCACATCCTCCCCCGCCTCTTCGGTTTTTCTGAGGGCCTGCTCGTAAATCCGGCGCACGTCCTGCGGCATGGCTTCCGCGTTGTCGTAGCTTACGCCGTTGACGGTTATCTTGCCGCGGCTTCCCAGGGTTCCGGTGGAACCCAGCGCGTCCTGCACGGTCTTTCGTAATTCCTCAGGCACTGCGTCCAGAGAGGCATACTCTTTTCCGTTTATCTTTATTTTTTGCTTTATGTTGATGTTGAAATCTGTGCCCATAAACGCTCCTCTTTCTCTGACACTATATCAAACCTTCCGCCCCGTATCAAACGCCGCCGGCGGGCCCTGTATCATTTGGGAAGGTAGGCAGCAACGTCCCCAATAAAATAAAAACCCCCGGTTTGCAGCCGGGGGTTTTTATTTACTTCAGCGCTGACTTAGTACATGTCTGCGCCGGGGGGCATGCCGCCGGGCATGGCCGGGGCAGCGGTCTTTTTTTCGGGTTGGTCGGCCACCAGGCAGTCCGTGTTGAGCAGGGTGCTCGCGATGGAGGCGGCGTTCTCAAGTGCAGTACGGGTCACTTTGCACGGGTCCACGATGCCGGCCTTCAGGACGTCCACGTATTCCAAGGTGTCCGCATCGAAGCCGATGTCGTCCTTGGAGTTCTTTATCTTGTCCACAACGATGGAGCCGTCCATGCCTGCGTTCTCGGCGATGATGCGCAACGGGGCGAAGATCGCGCGGCGGACTATGCTTACTCCGGTGGCTTCGTCCTCGTGCTCGCACTTCACCTTGTCCAATACCTTGGCGGCGCGTATTAGCGCGGTGCCGCCGCCGGGCAGCAGGCCTTCCTGCACGCCGGCCTTGGTCGCGTTCTTGGCGTCCTCGATCTTGGACTTCTTGGCCTTCATCTCGGTCTCGGTCGCCGCACCCACGCGAATGACGGCTACGCCGCCGGACAGCTTGGCCAGGCGCTCCTCCAGTTTCTCCTTGTCGTAGTCGCTGGTGGTGTCCTCCATCTGCTTGCGGATCTGGGCGGTGCGGGCCTTTATCTCGTTCTTGTCCCCCGCGCCGTCGACTATGGTGGTGTTTTCCTTGTCGATGACGATGCGCTTGGCCCGGCCGAGCTGCTTCACTTCGGCCTTCTCCAGTTTCATGCCGCGCTCTTCGCTGATGACCTCGCCGCCGGTGAGGATAGCGATGTCCTCCAGCATTTCCTTGCGGCGGTCGCCGAAGCCGGGGGCCTTCACGGCCGCGCCCTTAAGGGTGCCGCGCAGTTTGTTGACGACCAGCGTCGCCAGGGCCTCGCCCTCGAGGTCCTCGGCGAGGATCAGGAACTGCTTGCCGGTCTGCACGATCTTTTCGAGCACGGGCAGCAGGTCGTTCATCGCGGAGATCTTCTTGTCGGTAATCAGGATCATGGCGTCCTCGAGCACGCACTCCATGCGCTCGGGATCGGTCACGAAGTACGGGGAGACGTATCCGCGGTCGAACTGCATGCCCTCGACGACGTCTAACTCGGTCTTGGAGGACTTGCCCTCCTCGACGGTGATGACGCCCTCGTGGCCGACCTTCTCCATCGCGTTGGCGATCAACTCGCCGACCTCCCGGTCGTTGGCGGAAATCGTGGCTATCTGGGCCTTCTCTTCCTTGGTCTTGACCGGCTTGGCCATGCGCTTGAGCTCCTCTACGAGGGACTCGACGGCCTTATCGATGCCCTTCTTGAGGTAGGTGGAGTTGGCGCCGGCGGTCACGTTCTTGAGACCTTCGGTGAAGATCGCCTGGGTCAGCACGGTGGCGGTGGTGGTGCCGTCGCCGGCTACGTCGTTGGTCTTGGAGGCGGCCTCGCGCACGAGCTGCGCGCCCATGTCCTCGAAGTGGTCCTCCAGCTCTATCTCCTTGGCTATGGTCACGCCGTCGTCGATGATGGTCGGGGAGCCGAACTTCTTGGAGAGGATGACGGACTTGCCTTTAGGGCCCAGGGTCACCTTCACCGCGTTGGCCAGCTTGTCCACGCCGGCCTTTATGCGCATCCTGCCTTCTTCGGAGTAAATTATCTGCTTAGCCATTGTATTTCTCCTTCCTTATATGTTACTTCACGATGCCGAGGACGTCTTCCTCGCGCATGATGAGGTATTCCTCATCGTTGATTTTGATCTCGGTGCCGGAGTACTTGCCGTACAGCACGGTGTCGCCGGTCTTTACTTCCATCGGTACGAGCTTGCCGTCCTCGGTTTTGCCTTTGCCGGTCGCCACGACCAGGCCTTCCTGCGGCTTTTCCTTGGCGGTCTCGGGGATGATGATCCCGCTCTTCTTTATTTCCTTGGGCTCTACGGCCTTCACTATCAGCCTGTCGCCCAGGGGCTGTATCTTTATCTTCGTAGCGGTGTCTGTCATGTTACTGCCCTCCTGTTCCTTATTCTTCTCTTAATCTGTCCCGCTTCGGAGCGGGATGTCAAATTTAGCACTTCAACTTCTCTATTGCTAATTTTATCAAACGGCACGGAGTATGTCAAGCACTCTTTCGGGCAGACTGCTAAAAAAGAGAAACCGGGCCTGTGCCCGGCTTTTTCTCTGCCGCGGAACGGCTATTTCTTCACGAAGAACCTGAAGCGGGTGGAACCCACTTCTATCACATCGTCGTCGTTCAGCATCACCTTTTCGTTGAGTGGGTTGCCGTTGTACTTGGCGTAGCCTTCCTTGATGGGGTTCAGGTAATAACCCTCCGGGCGCAGCGTGATGACGGCGGCCAGTTCCGGACCGCCTCCGAAAAGCCCCCCGGACTTGTAGGGGATGGCGGCCTGAGCGGACTTGCCGATGTAGGTGGACAGCGCGGTCAGTTCAAAATCCTTTCTGTCGTCGGCGGGGTTTTCGAGGACCTCTATACCGCCCTGCGGCGGCCTGCCGCGCTGCGGCGGGAGCTGCGGCTCTGGAGCTTTCTCCGGGGCCAGAGAGCTCTCGCCGAAGACCAGGGAATATTTCACGAGGGTCACTATGTCCCCGGGCTTCAACCCGGCCTTCAGGACCTTCCGGCCGTTGACGAAGGTGCCGTTGGTGGAGTTCAAGTCCTCGACGAACCAGGTGCCGCCGGACTCGTACAGTTTGCAGTGATGGCCGGAGACAGCGGGGTTGTCCAGCACGATGTCGTTGTCGGGCTTCCTGCCGAGGGCGTAGGAACTCTTTTCCAGCTTTACCTCGCGGATAAAGGCCGCTTCGAACTTCAGCATTAATTTAGGCATAGGATTTCCTGAAAATATTTTTGATATTTTCTTTGATGGATTTCTTCTTGACGGTGCCGAGTATGACGGTGACGTTGTCTGGGCCTCCGGCCTCGTTGGCGGCTCTCACCATTTCCGAGCAGGCCTTGGCGTCGTCCGGCTCCGCCTTGAGCATCTGGCGGATGATGTTCTCCTTCACCGCTTTGAAGAGCCCGTCCGTGCAGAGAAGGAGCCGGTCCCCCTCCTTCAGTTCAGCCTCAGCCAGGTCAACCGCCGGGGTTCTCTGTGTCCCGAGCGCTCGGGTCAGGATGTTCTGCAGCGGCGAGGCTTCCGCCTGTTCCTTGGTCAGCAGTCCCTTGCGCACGTGCTCCATCACCAGCGAATGGTCCTCGGTCAACTGCTTCATCTCGCCGTCCCTGATTAGATAGATGCGGGAGTCGCCGATGTGGGCGATGCACAGCCTGGTCCTGGCGAGAAGTGCGGAACTGAGGGTGGTTCCCATCCCTTTATTCTCGGGGGTAGCGCTCCCCGCCTCGTAGATGACCGCGTTGGCCATCTGCACGGCACAGCCGAGCTGGTTGGTCTCCAGCGAGACCTTATCATTGTAGGGATTCGGCTTCATGCCGGTTCGGCGCATGGATTCGTAGTTCTCGCGCGTGACCTTCACGGCCAGGGAGCTGGCCACCTCTCCGGAGTTGTGCCCGCCCATTCCGTCCGCCACGATGGCCAGGTCAAGTTCCGGGACCAGCATATAACTGTCCTCGTTGTTCTTGCGCGTCTTTCCCGTGTCGGAGATGGCCGCTAATTCCAATTTAAGGCTCATTTTTTGTCCTCGTCCGGAAAGATCACCGGCAACGTGCTGTCAAAGTCGTCGCCGGCGTGTTTCGGGGCCGGCCTCGGTTGCGGCTTTGCAACCTGGGGCACTGCGGGCTGGGCGGGGGCAGGCTTCTGTTCGCGGACCGCGGCGTCCACGACGCCAGCGCGCTGTTGGCCGGCCTGCGTGCGCCCGCCTGTTGCGGCTGCGTTTCCTGGCTGGGGTTGCGCAGGCGGGGAGGCGGGCTTCGGCTGTTGCGCCTGTGCCGGGGCTGCGGCCGGCCCGGGCGGCGTCTGGGCGGGATGAGTCGCGGCGGGCGGTTGCTGCTGCGGCCTGTTCTGCGTCTGGGCCGGCGGAGCCGCGGCGGCTTGAGCGGCAGGTTTCGCCTGCGCCGGCGCCGGCTGCGCGCCGGGCTTCCCGCCGGTCGCGTCCGCCGGGGGATGCTGGACCTGCTGGATGCCGTTTATCTGCGGCGCCTTGCCGGCCAGCACGTCGCGCAGGGCCTGCGCCATCTCGCCCGCGGTCTGAAAGCGCTCTTCAGGTTTCTTTTTGAGCGCCTTGTCTATTACAAGCAGTACGGGCTTGGGCAGGTCCGACCTTATTATGAGCGGGTCAGGATAGGGGTCGCTGGTTATCTGGAAGAGCAGCGTCCCTATGGACTCCCCGCCCTTCCAGGGCTTCTCGCCCGTCAGCAACTCGTAGAGCGTGACGCCAAGCGAAAAGATGTCGGTGCGCCCATCCACCTTCTTACCGGCTATCTGTTCGGGGCTCATGTAGTACGGCGTCCCCAGTACGGTGCCGGTGGCGGTCTTGGAGGACTCTGCGATGCGCGCTATCCCGAAGTCGGCCACGCGAATCGTGCCGTCATCGAGCAGCATGATGTTGGCCGGCTTGATGTCGCGGTGCACGATGCCGTTCTTGTGCGCGTAGGCCAGCGCGTCGGCCGCGTGCGCGACGTACTCCAGCACCTTCGGCACCGGCAGCAGGTTGCCCTTGGCCGCCCATTTCTTCAGATCGTCGCCCTTCAGCAGTTCCATCGCGATGTAGGCGATGTCCTGTTCCTCGCCGGCGTCGAAGATCTTTACGATGTTCGGGTGCTGCAGGTTGCCCGCGGCCTGGGCCTCGCGGAAGAACCTGTCTTTCAGGTCCTTCATCGCTTTCTCGTCTATGCCTTCCTCGAAGCGCATAGTCTTTATCGCTACCGTACGGTTTATCTTTGGATCGACTCCGAGGTAGACGATCCCCATGGCGCCCTTCCCTAGTTCCTTCTTTATCTCGTAGCGGCCCAGCGTCGGGGTTGTGGAGGATCCGGCCACCATCATCGTGGCCTCGGCGCCACCGGCTTTCCCCCCCAGCCCTCCGAATACGGCGCCGTTGGAGGCCTGCTTGAGCAGATCGATCTTGCTCCTGATGTCCTTGAACTCCGGATCCCTGGCCGAGATATGTTCGTAGACCGCCGCGGCCTTGTTGTACTGGCGCTTGCGTTCGAAGTCCAGCGCCAGGTTGTAGAGGGTATCCTTCATGTTCTCGTCGAGCGGGCACAGCCTGAACTTCTCGAACGCCAGGTCAAGCATCCCCTGGCCCTGGAAGGAGAGGCCGAGCATCTTGTTGGTCTCTATCTGGGAGACCTCTATCAGTTCCTTCCTCTTCTCAGTAGTGAAGAAACGCTTCGTGACCACGAAGATGTAGCCCGCCACCAGCACGAACGACGGGTACATGATTTTTATCCAGAGACCCTTAGCGACGAAGAGATAGGTCCCGGCGGCCACCAGCGCGGCGAATATCCCTCCGGCGAGCACGGCCCCGGAACCGGCCTTCATGCGGGGCAGCAGGAAGGCGGTAAAGATCCCGGCCAGCAGGACAAGCCCCAGTTCGACCGGGCCCGCCCAGTCCGGGCGCGAGATGAAACGTCCGGAAAGTATGTCGTCCACGACGTTGGCCGTGTAGTCCACGGCCGGCATGGCGCTATCCGTCGGCGTGACGTAGAGGGAGCCAATGCCCTGCGCCGTGAGCCCTATCAGGACAATCTTGTCCTTGAACGCCTCGGGGACTATCTTGTTCGTGAGCACGTCGTAGAAAGAATAGTACTTGAAGGCCCTGCGCCTGTCGAAGGAGAGCAGTGCCGTTGAGGACTGGTCCAGCGGCATGATGCTGCGGCCGAAGCGGACGGAATTGCCAGGGATGAAGGTCTCCTGTCCCGGCGCCAGTCCCAGCCGCACGCGCACGATCTCGGAGGCGAAGGACGGATAGATGTTCTGCCCGTACGGAATGAACGGATATTCCCTGCGGACGGAACCGTCGATATCGCCGAAGACGTTCACGTGCCCGGCTCCGGCCGCGGAGGAGGCTATCACTTCTATCGGGGCCGTGAGCCCGGAAGCCTGCACCGGCAGGGCGTTGAGAGTGTCCTTGTGCGAAAGTTCAGGGGAGAACTTCTTCATCCAGTCCGGGGCCGGGGTGACCCTGGAGGTGGGAATGCCGGTATCAAAGAAGAATGGAAGTACGACGTTGCCGGCCTGCGCTTCGGCGTCGGCGAGCCTGGCGTCGTCGTCCATGTCCTTTTCGGTCAGTTCCACCGCTTTTAGGAAGTCGGAGCCTTTGCCGGTCTCCCTGATTTTCTTTGCCGCCAGGAGCCGGGAGTATTCGGCCTTCAGCTTCTCCGCTACTGACATCCCGCCGTTCTTCTCCGGCTCGGAGTATAGTATGTCCAGGCCTATTACGGAAGGGCGGGCCGGGGCCGAGGAGAGCCAGACCAGCATGTCGGCTATTTTGGAACGCGGCCATGGCCAGCGGCCTATCTTGGAGATGCTGTCGTCGTTGATTTCTATGACCGCTATGTCGCTTTGCGGATGGGCCGGGGCGCTGAGCCGGGCGCGGAAGTCGTAGAACTTCAGTTCCGCGGTTTCCAGCCCGGTGCCGGTGAAATAGGAAAAGAGAGCGGCGAGTGTAAGCGCCGTCCCCCAGAGTATGTCGGAAAATATGAATTTTCTCACCGGCGCCACTCTCCTCTAGAATAGTTCCCTTTCTTTGTAGGCCGTAATCAGCTCATCGAGGAAGAACGCGTTGGCCATCAGTGACAGAAAGAAAGCTATGAAGATTATACCCGCGGACTCCGCCAAAGCGCTGCGTATCCTCGCTCCGAGGAATTTGTAGTACTCCAGTCTGGCTTGGCTCTGCAGGACCAGGCGCGACGGAGGTTTTATCTCCTCCGGCTTTCCCGGAAGCTTCGGCGGGAGTGGGCGCCCTTCCTCGTCGTAGAGCGCCTGCGACTGCGCCTCCGCCAGCGCCTGCTGGTACTGGGCCATGTTCAGCATGTTCTGCCGGCTGGCCTGGGCTTGCTGGTCGAGGGTCCTCCGCTCCGCTATCCTTTCCACCTGCGGGCTGGTGAACATCGCGAACATGGACAGGTAGGCTGCCAGGAAGAACAGCTGCGGATTGAAGAACAGAGAGAATTGCTTCTTCGTGGCTGCTGCTGCCGAGCCGAGCAGGGCGAATACCGCCCCCGCTGCCAGCCACCCCCTGTCCGGAATCACCTGTATGCCGCCCTTGAAGTAATAGTACGCGAGGAGCATTCCCAGCAGATAGGCCGCCAGCGCGGATATCTTCAGCCCCCAGTTCTTGAAGACCGCTTTGGAGGCCGCCAGGTACAGGAATAGAGCGTAGACGATAAGGTTGGCGGAGGAAAATGCATGGTTAAGCCCTATCTGCAAGGCTAAAAAACCTTTGGCAATCGTGTCGGCTCCGGCGGGCGCGGGGATATAGACTCCGCCGGAATAGGCCGTCGCGGCGGCGGCGGCGGCGAAGAAAGCATAGCCCAGGGTGAACTTGAGCGGCTTCTGCCAGAGAGCCCAGGCGTAGAGCGCCGCTCCAGCGGCGAACAGCAGTCCAGCCGATGCCGGGTCGGAAACGAAAGGAGAGGTCAGCGACCCCCTTACCGTCCCCGAAGCGCCCGAGAGCACGAAGCAGCCGGTGCCGGCCATCGTGAGGGCCAGATGGACGGCGGCTTTCAACCCGTTGTGTAGAGCTGCCAGCTGAAGCGCCGGCTTGGCCGCCTGCGGCGGCTCGGTGATGTCCGGCCGGCGCTGCGCGGCCGCCGGCGGAGGAGGCGGCGCCTCCCACTGCCGTACGGCCGGCGGGGCCGGGGTGTGCGGTTGCGAGCTTTCAAGGGAGGCTTCTTGACTAGGGGCATGGCTCCGCGCGACGCGCGCGGTGAGTTCGGCGAGATCGAAGTTGGATTCCGTCTGGCGCGGTTCGTCCTCGCCGTCGGGATGTTTTGAAAGCTCCGCTATCACCTCTCCGGCCGTCTGGTATCGTTCCTCCGGTTTTTTGCGCATCAGCCGCTCTATGACCCGTGCGGCCCACAACGGCACATCGGGGTTCACCAGGACGATGTTCGGCAGCGGCTCGCTTATATGCTTGTGGATGACCTCTATGGAACTCTTACCGTCGAAAGGATATTTGGCGGTCAGGATGTAGAAGTAAGTCGCGCCGGCGGCATAGAGGTCCGCTCTGGCGTCCACCTGCCCGGCCAGTCCCTGCTCCGGCGACATGAAGTAGGCGGTGCCCACCATCTCCCCCGCCATCGTCAACTGCTTCTCTTCGGTGATGCTGCGGGCGAGGCCGAAGTCCACTATGCGCGGCACGTTGTCGAGGCCTACCAGGATATTGGCCGGCTTGATATCGCGGTGTATGACGGACTTGGCATGCGCGTGGGCCAGGGCCTCCAAGACTCCGGTCATGATATCGGTCGCCTGCTTTACCGGCAGAGGGCCCTTTTCGTTGACCAGTTCCTGCAGGCTCTTGCCCTCCACGTAGGACATCACGATGAAGTAGGAGCCGTTCTCCTGTCCGAAGTTGTAGACGTGCACTATGTTGGGATGCTCCAGTTTGGCCGCCGAGCGGGCCTCGCGCAGGAAAAATTCTATATTGCGCTGTTCCCTTGCCAGGTCCGGAGAGAGGAGCTTGACGCAGACGAACTTGTCCAGCGCCTCGTGCCTGGCCTTGTAGACGGAGCCCATGCCGCCCTGACCGAGCTTGCTGATTATCTTGCACCCGGCGAAAACGGAGCCGGCTATGTCTGGTTCTGTTTCCATGTCCTAGATGCGCCTGTCCCTGACGAAGATGCTGCCCCGCCTGTCCGAAATCTCCTTGCCGTAGCGCTTGAGCTCTGCCGCGCTCTCCACGATCTTGGCGTAGGGCTTCTGCGTGCGCGGTGCGACTATCGCCACGGTCAGCGACATAATCGGGAAGTCTTTGGTCTTGTTCTGGCGGTCCATTGTGGTTATGAAGCCGCGCCTGCGGTCCTCCTCGCTGTAGAAATCCAGTATGAACCGGTCGAACTCCTCGGTTACGGCCTTGGCCACCGGTTCGGCGGCATCGGGCGCCGTTATCAGCACGAAGTCGTCCCCGCCGACGTGCCCCACGAAGTAGTCCTGGCCGGCCAGGGCCTTCGCCTTTTCGGCCAGCAGCAGCGCGATTCTTATTATCACCTCGTCACCCTTGGCGTAGCCGTAGACGTCGTTGTAGGCCTTGAAATTGTCTGCGTCTATGTAGGAGAACGCGAACTGTTCCCCCGAGTCTATGCGCCGCTGCACCTCCTCTTCTATGGCAGGGCTGCCCGGGAGATGGGTCAGCGGGTTGAGAGAGGTGTCCGCGCTCTTGCGCTTCAGGATGCGGTTTATGCGTGCCCGCAGTTCGCGCACGTCGAAAGGCTTGGTGATGAAATCGTCCGCGCCCAGCTCTATCGTCTTGACTCGCGCGTCAACTTCCGAGACGCCGCTGAGTATGACCACCGGGATATCCCGCGTATCCGGAGCTTCTCGTATCCGCTTGCAGAGCGCGTAGCCGTCGATGCCGGGCATGCGCAAGTCCAGCAGTATGAGGTCCGGCTTCTCGTTCTTGAGCAACGCCAGTACCTCTTCGCCGTGGTAAAGCGTTACCACCTGGTAGTTGTACTTTTTAAGAACGGCGGATACCAATAGTCCCACGTTGGGATCGTCGTCGACAACCAGTATCTTCTTGCCTGCCAAGATTCCCCCAGGGAGAAAATAAAATTATTCAGGAGCGCAAGCCCCTCTTATAGAGAATTATAAAAAATAATATATTGGAACGCAATGCGTCCGGAGGACCAGGAGGATCTGGGGGCTTGCCTGTTCACGCTTTTATGCTATAATGTTAAAAAGAGCAAAACTCTTAAAAGTCGCAACACCGGAGACGCTTCCATGAGACAAAAAATCTTTAGTACCTTCGAAGTGGCCAAGATGCTCGAACTTTCCCCCGGGACAGTCGCCAACTGGGTCGACGCGGGCAGGCTCAAGGCATTCACTACGCTCGGCGGGCACCGGAGGATAAAAATGGAGGACCTTGGCGCTTTTCTCAAGGAGAACGGCATTCCGGTGCCCAAGGAACTTTCCGATCGCGGGGAGTCTCCTCGCAAGATCCTTATCGTGGAGGACGACACCAGGTTCCTGAAGCTTATGGAGAAGTATTTCCGCACTTTACGCAAGGACTGGGAAGTATTCCTGGCCGCGGACGGTTTCCAGGCGGGGTCGCTGGTGGGCAGCGAAAGGCCGGAAGTGGTGCTGCTGGACATCATGCTGCCGGATATAAACGGGTTTAAGGTGTGCGAGATAATAAAGGCCAGCAACAGGCGCACTCTCGTGATAGCTATGACCGGCTATGACTCCGAGGATATAAAGACCAAGATACTCGCCGCCGGAGCGGATGATTATTTCGTCAAGCCGTTCAAGTTCGAGAAGCTGGTTAAGCGCATAGAGGCCTGGGACGGATCTAAAGGGTAGGGTTCAGGGGGGCGTGGAGTACCTGGCCCGCGTTCCTTAGGAACGCGGGCCTTTTTATGGGGACTCGCCGAACTTGCGAATGTGACTTATGTTACATAAAGGACTTGACAACGGTCAGGGGCGGTGCTAAAATTAAAAGGTCAGGGCTGCCTCCCTCACCCTACCCCCCAAAAGGCAGCCCTGCCTTTTTTTTGTGCCAATGTATGCTTTCCTCCCGAGCCCCGGCCGTTCCCGTTGACGGCAGGGAAATATGACAAGCAATCCCTCCACGGCCGGCGCCAGGCCCCCGAGGATCGGTCTGCTGCTGGGGCTGGGCGTCTCAGCGGCTCTGGTCCTTGCTTTTATATATTCCGCGCTGGAAAGGGCGGCCTTGGCCGAGGCGCGGAGCCTTGACTGGAGCGATGTGGCGGCTATGGCCGCCTCCCGAGGTCCGGCCGGGGCGGAGGCCGTCCTGAGGGGGAGGCTCCGCGCGCATCCGCGCGACGCCCTGCTTTACTATTACTTGGCCAGGCTGAATTACGAGAACGGCCGTGCGGAGCCGGCGCTCCGGGAGGCCGACGAGGCCATATCGCTGGGTTACGCCCAGGAGGGGGCCCATCTTCTGAAGGCCATGGTCCGCGGAAGGCTGATGGGGGACCGCGCGGCGGAGCGCGCTTTGGCGAGCAAGGCCCTGGTCTACGACCCCGCTTACGACGAGGCCTACCTGGTGCGTGCCGAGGCCGAGTACTGGCTCAAAGATTACGGCTCCTGCGTTTCTGACGCCGGCGTGTTCGTGCGCATGTCCCCCGAAGTTACCGACGGTTATGAGCTCTCGCAGTTGTGCCTGGAGGGAATGCGCGATTACGACGGGGCAGAAAAAGCCGCGCTGACTATACTGAAGTTGCAGCCCCGCAATCACGCGGCGCTGTGGCGGCTCGGACGGCTCTGCGCTATCCGGGGCCGTTACGAGGAGGCCGTGCAACGGTTCTCGGCTGCTATACGGCTAAGCGGCGGACGGTCGCGCTACTACCAGGACCGTTCCGCGGCGTGCGCCTCGCTCGGCGATTTTTCTTGCGCGGCCAGGGACATGGAGTCCGCGGCAGGTCCAGGGCTTCAGAAGACCGCTACGTATTACCTTCTCCTCGGGGAGGCCCTCTACCGCGTCGGGGACTTGAAGCGGGCCCGCGAAGCGGCCGAAAAAGCGGTTTCGCTGGCCCCTGAGAATTACACCGCCTACGATCTGAGGGGGCGCTTGCGGGCAGAGGCGGGAGACTTGGGCGGAGCCGGGCTGGACTTTGGCAAGGCGGAGAGGATGGCCCCGGGGAAGGACCCGGAACTGCCTTTCCTGCTGAAACCCTCCTCCGGGCCTTCTAAGAGGAAGAGATAACTTTATAAAATAAGAGCCGCATGGAAACCGCCAAGGCCGAGACCCGCCTCCTGTCCCCGCGCAGGATCCCGTTCGGCGCCCTGCTGGCCGCGCTGCTGGTCCCGCTCTATCTCTACTGTCTTCCCCCCGGCCTCCCCCCCTACCGCGACGCGGGGGAGATGGCCAGCGCGGCGTGGACGCTGGGCGTGGCGCATCAGCCGGGCTACCCGTTGTACATAATAGCCGCGAAGCTTTTTTCCTTGCTGCCCTTGGGCAATCCTGCCTGGCGCCTGAACCTGTTCTCCGCGGCCGCGGGCCTCTCTGCCGTGCTTCTCTTCTGGCGCCTGGCCGCCGCTGCCCTATCCCCTGCCGCGGCCTTTTTCGCGGCGCTGCTGCTGGGCTTCAACTTTACGCTGCGCACTGTTTCCAGCGTGCCGGAGATGTACGCGCTGAACTTCTTTTTTGCGGTTGCGATCCTGGCGGCGGCCTCTTCCGGCGGGAAGCGCGCGCTTTTCCTTTCGGCTTTTCTTCTCGGCCTGGGCATGACGAACCGTATGGACCTTGTGCTGACCGCCCCGGCCTTGCTGGTACTGCTCTGGCCGGAATTCAGGTCCGGCGGTCCGTCCGGAGTCCTCGGGGCCGCGCTCTTCTTCTTTCTGGGCCTCTCCCTCTATTTCTACTTGCCGCTGCGCTCTTCCGGCTGGCCGCTGTACGACTGGAGCCACCCTGCCGACTTCTCCACCTTCTGGGCGGTCATCACGCGCAAGAGTTACGGCTCCACGCTCGACCTTATTTCTCTGAACTACGCCACCGGGCAGCTTTTCCTGCCGGGACTTAAGTACTTCGCGCTGCACCTGTGGAACAATTTCGGGCCGGCACTGGTATTCGCCGCCGCCGGCGTCCGCTTCGGCTGGCTCGGCGATCGCAGGAGACTGGCCGCCTCCGCCGCGCTTTTCGTCTTCTCCGGTCCGGTTTTCATCTTCATGGCGAATATGCCGCCGAACCCGCACGCGCTGGCCATAGTTGAGCCGTACTACCTGCTTCCCGACCTGGCCGTAGCTTACTGGACTGCAGAGGGCTTTCTCGGTCTGCGCCGGCTTTACAGCCGGGCCGCGCCGTGGCTGGCCGCGTTGGCCGTTGCCTCCGCCCTATTCGTGCTTTACAACGGGGCGCACGGCTCCTACCGGCGCTGGCTTTTCGCCGCCGAAGACTACGCCTCCGACGTGATGCGCTCAGTTCCTCCCGGCTCCGTGGTAGTCGCCAAAAAGGACGTGCAGCTATTTTCGCTTTGGTATATGCAGTCGGTAAGGGGCCTGCGCCCTGACCTTTATCTGATTGCTCAGGGGCTCAGCGGGGCCCCCTGGTACCAGGCGCTGGAAAGTCGCCATCACCCCGGGCTTGTCCTTTATAACCTGAACTCCGGGGGGCAGGAGGTATGGAGGGCTTTTGTCGCCGGCGCGCCGGGAGGGGTCTACGCCACTACCGACGTCGAACTGCCGGCAGGTACGCCGGCTGCTCCATACGGTATCGTAAGCCGGCTTTACCCTCCCGCCGGCGCGCCGGCGGGGCAGCCGTGGCCGTTATATTCTTTCCCACGCCTGGACCCGGACTACAGGGATTTCTTCGACAAGGACCTGGGCGCCTCGTACGCGCAGGGACTTCTGGCCGGCGCCGCTAAAGACAGCGGCGCCGGCGCCATGACCGGCGCGGACCTCGAGGAGCTGCGCCTGGCCTCCCTGATGGACCCCGACCTGCCCGACGCGCCGCTTTACGAAGGCTTCTATTATTCCGCCCGGGGCGATTGGACCGGCGCCGCCAGGTGCTTCCGCGCTTCGATCGATATCTACGACAGACTGCTGAAACTGGCGGAGAAGTATTATTCCCTTCCCTCCCTTAAGGCTTCGCTATCCGCCGCCAGCGCCTACGCCTGGCTCAACTACGGCGTGTCCGCCGAAAAGACCGGTGACCGCGATAAGGCGGAGCGGGCCTACGACATGGCTCTCAGCCACAACCCCGGCCTGGCCGAGGCGCATTATAATATCGCCATACTCTACTGGAACCGCGACTGGGGGCGGGTCCGCTCAGAGCTTGAGGCGACACTGCGCCTGAACCCGGGGCACGTCCAAGCAAGGAAATACCTGGGGGAGCTGGAGCGAACCGGCCGCCGGTAGTTACGGCGTTTCTGCCGGAAGAAAAAGACCGCGCATAGCGCGGTCTTTTTGCTCCCTCATATAGCGTCTTTAACTTTACTTCGGCAGATAGTTGTAACGGAACTGGAACATGCCCATCAGGTCCCAGCCGTTCTTGAACGTCAGGTAGGAAAGCTCGAAGTTGAGCTTAAGCAGGCTGCCCAGGTGAATGTTGTAGAGCACCGGGGCCTGCGGAGCTCCCTGCGGGGCCATTATCTCTAGCCCAATGGGAGAGTCGGGCTTCGGGAGCCATAGTATGCCGCCGAAGAGCATGCCTGAAGGTATCCTGACCGGGGCCGTCGCGGGCCTTCCGTTGCCGAGGTTTATCGCCTCGTCGGAGAGGAACTCCGACATCGAGTAGATGACCTTCGGCATATCCCCGTCGGAGTAGCCGGCGTTGAGGATTATGTTCTTGCTGCGGCGCAGGCGCTTGGAGAACACGACGTAGGCGTTCGCGTAGGTGTCAGTATTCTTGGAGTTTATCTTGGTGGTCACGGACGGCTGGTTGAGCGAAGGCTGAGCGGCGTCCCGGAACTTGAGTATCCCCTGGACGCCGGCGGCCATGGCCGGGCGCCAGCCATCCTCGCTCTGCACCTGCATCTTGGAGTCCGCGGAAAGCAGCCACAGCCCTATGCGGTCCAGGTAGTTCTTCTTCTCCACCGTCCAGTCGTAGGTGTTCTTGCCGTAGAGGCGGCCTATGTAGTAGGCTGCGTTGAAATCCAGACCTAGGCCGACGGAGTTGAGGCCTTTACCCCGAAAGGCCGTCGGCATCAGAACGATGCCGCTGAGCGGGACCGCGCTCTCCCTGCTGAGGGTCGGGCGCGGCAGCGCCGGAGCCGAGGTCGGGGCCGAGGTAGAAACCGAAACTCCCGGAAGGGCGACCGGAGCGGGAGCTCTCCCGGCAGGAAACTGGGCCGGCGTCTGTTGCGGGGCTGCGGGAGCAGTCTGCGCTGCGGCCGCAGCCGCAGCCGTAACGCAGATCGCTAGAAGCAGGAGGGCGTATCTCATAGCAGGATTACCGCGGCAAGCCTGGCGAGGAGGTTCGCTTCCGCACCGGCCAGCACATCGTCAATAATTATACCAAAACCCCCCCCGCAGGAGTTCTCGAGCTGCTTTATCGGCCAGGGCTTCAGCGTGTCCAGGATCCGGAAAAACACGAAAGCCGCCGCCAGGTTGAACGCCGTGCGTGGGAGGAAGAGGATGGACGTCCAGAACCCTATCATCTCGTCTATGACTATCCGGGGATCGTCGTGCGTGCCGTAACTATCCTCGGCCAGTTGGGCGATCCAGACCGAGAACGGCAGAAAGGCCAGGCAGAAGAGAAGGAAGATGCGGCCTGAGGGAAGCAGAGGGAGGAGCGCAAGGGCCAGCAGGGAACCGGCCAGACCGGAGCCGGTGAATTTCCTGAAACCGGTGAGCCCGGCCGGAATATAGCTGACGAAGGCGCCGCTGGCCAGGAAACGGGCGATGAAATCCTTCTTGCGCATCAGGGATGCCTGGCCCTGTTGCTCCAAGACCGGTAGAGCAGCGCCCTGTGGTTGTAAAGATAGATGGCTCCGCTCACAACGGTTACGAGAGCCGTGAGTACCGTCAGCCACCAGACCGTGGGTTTCGCCGCCCGCACAAGGGCGGAGAGCGGTTCCGGCAGCGCGTGCTTTTTGCCCCAGACCACAAGCACCAGCGTGGCCATTATGACAAAGGCGGAAAGCATCTGTATGAAGGTCTTTATCTTGCCGGCCTGTTCGGCCTTCATCACGTCTCCGTGCAGCGCGGCCAGCACGCGCAGCGTGGAGATGGTCAACTCGCGCAGCAGTATCAGGAAAACCGCCCAGAGCGGCACCGCCAGCTCGTGAAGCGAGGCGAACGCCAGGAAGACCGCCATTACCAGGATTTTGTCGGCGAAAGGGTCGGCTACGGCGCCGAAATGGGTGGTGGTCTGCGTCCTGCGGGCTATCGCTCCGTCTATCCAGTCCGAGACGCTGGCCACTGTAAGCAGCGTCAGCGCTCCGACCTCGGACCAGAGCGTTTTGAAGATGATGAGGGCGAAGATGATAAGGCTGAGTATTATGCGCCCCATCGTTATGCGGTTAGCCAAAGTCATGTCGAATGTTCCCGGATGCTCCGCGGGGGGCGTGCCGGGCATAATATCTCCTAAGTTATCCTAGTTCTTGAACTCAAGTATCTCAGTCCCTTTCGGAGGGACGAAGTCGAAAATGCCGCGATCCACCTCGGTGTTCTTCTGCACGTCCGAAAGCGTCGTCTTTATCACGGTCCCGTCCACTGAGAGCTGGGCCGCCACCGGGAAGTAATCCGTGGCCGAGAGGGTCAGCGTCAGCGTGTAGTGGCTTCCGGAACGTGGCGTGAACGTGACCGTGTACGGGGTCCCGTCCTTGCCCCCCTCCACTTTCGCCGAGTTGCGCCTGGTCAGGGCCGAATAGTCGCCGAAATCCAGGATACCGGAGAAGTTCCTGTCCTGCGTGCGGCGCCAGACGTCCCACTTCGTGCGCACGGCCTGCCTGTCTCCAGGTTTGTAGATCCAGATGACGTCCTTGTCCGTCACGACCAGCTGGCGGACAGGTTTGACGTGCTCGATACGCAGCAGGTTGGGCCTGACGTAGCTTAGGTTTCCTTCTATCGACTGCTTCAGGCCTGCCTCCGTGAAGTCAACTTCCTGCGTGAAGGCGGCCTTGAGTGTCTTCAGTGAGGCGTCCCAGGCTTCCAGTTTCTCCAGTACGGCCTTGGCCTGGTCCGCGGCTGGCGCGGTCTTATGCGCCGCCGGCTTCCGGGCCGGCGCGGTCTTTTTCTGCGCGTACGCCGAGGGAACAAGGGCAAAGATTAGCACTGCGGTCATTATCCTATTCATTTCTGGTGAACTCCTCCCGTACCGGCTCCTCTTCCTGCTGCGGGGCGGCCGCTGGCTGGGCGTTGAGGTGGGACTCTATCTTGTCAAAGAATATCTCCCAGCGGTTGGAGCCTTCCGGCTTGTGTATGAACCCGTTCATTTCAAGGATGCTCAAAATGTTGGTGGCACGCGCCGAAGACCCGAAATGGGCCTTCAGCAGGTCCTGCGAGACGCGGCGGCGCTCGAGCACCAGGCGCAATGCGGCCAGCATCTCTTCGGAAGAGCTGCCTTTGCCAGTGCCCTGCGTTTCCTCGTCTTCCGTGAGCGGCTGGTAATTGGGCCTGGCCTGCGCCTTTACGAAATCCGCCACCTTGCGGATCTCGTCCTCGCCGACGAAGGCGCCCTGTATGCGGGACGGCTTCTGCGCGTCTATCGCGAGGTAGAGCAAGTCGCCCTTGCCGATAAGCGCCTCGGCGCCGGGGCTGTCGAGGATGACGCGGGAGTCGGTCTTGGAGGTGACCTGCAGCGCCACGCGCGAGGGGAGGTTCGCCTTGATGACGCCGGTGATAACGTCCACCGACGGGCGCTGCGTGGCGAGCACGAGGTGGATGCCGACCGCGCGCGCCATCTGCGCGAGGCGCTGGATGGCGTCCTCGACGACGTTGCGCGTCTGCAGCATCAGGTCGGCCAGCTCGTCGATGACCACGACGATGTAGTACTCCTGCGGCTGGCCGTTCTCTAGCGCCCACTTGTTGTAGGAGGCGATGTTTTTGACGCGCGCCTTCTCAAACTTCTTGTAGCGCTTCTCCATCACGCGCGTCATCGCGACGAGCGACTTGGCCGCGTCCTTGGAGTCCGTAATAACCGAGACGCGGTCGGGTGTCTCCTTCGGGTCGTAGAGATAAGGGATGTCCTCGTAGAAGGTCAGCTCGAGGCGCTTCGGGTCGATGAAGAGGAACTTGACCTCGTCGGGCTTGTTGCGGAACATCAGCGACAGAATCAACGACTGCATGAAGACGCTCTTGCCGCTGGCGGTGGCGCCTGCCACGAGCAGGTGGGGCATGGTCTCGAGGTTGGCGACGGCCACGGCGCCCTCGGCGTAGCGGCCCAGCGCGAAAGTGAGCGGAGAGCGCGCCTCGTTGAACTTGGAACTTTCCAGCAACTCGCGCAGGCAGACCTTGGCGCGGGTGTTGTTCGGGATCTCGAAGCCAATCGCTGACTTGCCGGGTATCGGGGCAATCACGCGTATTGCGCCGGCAGACTTCATCGCGAGCGCGACGTCGTTGGAGAGGGCGACGATGGAACTGATCTTGACTCCCGGGGCCGGAGTGACCTCGTAGCGGGTGATGACGGGCCCGGGGTAGACGCCGGAGACGTGGACGTCCACGTTGAAACTCTTGAACGTGGTTTCCAGCTGGATGCGGGCGCCGTTTATCTCGTCCTCTCCGGGCCCGTTGGCGGGCCCCTGGCCGGCTGGGAGGTCCAGCAGATCGGTGCCGGGGAGCTTGAAATTATTGAAATATGGATCGGCCAGCTTCTCTTTTGCCGGGGCGGCCTGATGAGCCCTGGCCGCCTGCTGCTTCGCTGATTTTACTGCGGCCAGCGGTTCCTCCACGGCGCGGACTATCCCGGGTTCCGGAGCGGGGGCCGGCTTCTCCGGCTCCTTCTCCTGCGCCCGGACTATCGGCGGCGGCTGGGGGATGGGCTTGGCGTCGTAGACCTGCTCCCCCGCCTTTTCCTTGTCGGCGATTATCCGGAGCTTCGTGCTGAGCTCCTTCTTGGCAGAAAGCCAGCTGCGGTAATCGTCGGCTGCTGCCGCCGCGGCTGTCTTTACCACCTTGCGCCAGGAGATCTTGAAGAGCAGGTGGACTCCGGCCAGGAGTATGGCTGCGGCGAAGATGGCCGCGCCGGCCCCGCCGAACATGTTGCGCAGCGACTGCTCTAGAAAATAACCCAGCCAGCCGCCGGCCGAAGCCCACGGGCCGAAGCGCGCGCTCAGCAGCTCCAGCATGGCCGAGACGGAGCCAAGTATCATCAATATCCCGGCGCTGAGGGTAAGAACTCCCTTGTGCGGCTTGTTGACCTTTACCAGTATGGCCACCAGCCCGTAAAGAAGGATGAAAGGGAAGAAATAGGCCGTGCGGCCCAGAAAGGCCGTAAGCGCGCCGGCCACGCTGTCTCCGATAAGTCCGCGCGAGGCGGATGAAGTCAGCAGTACCCACGCCAGCCAGAAGTCGAACGCGAAGGCGCCGAGCCAGTAGAATGCGTACGAAAAGGCTGGCTTGTTCTTCTTTCCCTGTGAGGAGGCTCTGTTTCTTGCCGGTCTTTGCATGATGTGATGAATGGGGACAGGGAGCCCCGTAGAAGCGGAAGTCCCGGGTTGGGCCGGACTTAGCCGCGCTCCGTCATGACCACCCTGAAGTTAAGTTCTTTCGGGTACAGTGAGATCTTCCCCTGAGCGGCCAGCCAGCCCAGCGCCAGGTAGAGCGCCGAACTGGACAGGTGCAGTTTGAGTTTGAGGTCCCAGGAAGAGGCGTCTCCGCCAAAAGCCTTCAGGGCCTCCAGCAGGTTGCCGGCCGTCTGCGCCACCGTGTCGGAGAACTTGGCGGTCTCTTCCATATTATTTCTTCTTTACCAGGAACAGGTCGCCGTTCGGCTCCACTGGCTTGCCGTTCTCGTGTATAACCTTCTCTACGATACAGTCAAACTCCGCCTTGATTTCGTTGAAGACCTTCATGGCCTCGATTATGCAGATGACCTGGCCTTCCTTGATGGAATCGCCTTCCCGTACGTACGGAGGGCTGGACGGGGTGGGCGCGCGGTAGAAGATGCCGGACATGGGGGCTTTTATGGTCTCTCCGCCGGGTACGGGCTGGGGCTGGGACTTGTCCGCGGCAGGCTTGGCCGCGGCATGGGCGGCCGCCGGCGCGAAAACCGGGATCTGGTGCACGGCGTTGTTGTGCTTGCGCACCAGCTTTATATAGGTGCTGTCCTTGGAGAACTCGATGACTTCCAACTTGTTGGAGTTCATGAACTGGTAGAACTTCTGCACCTGGTCGAACGCTGTTTCCTGGGTCTTGACTGTCTTTTTCATTGGCTGATCTCCTGAGGGTGTGTCCCCGCCCCCGCGCGTTCCGCGGGGGCGGGGTATAGACGGCTACTTCTTGCCCTGCAGAAGGACGCGGCGGGAGAGCCGGAACTTTCCAGAATTCTCCATGTCCACGACCTTCACTTCCACCTCCTGTCCCATCTTCAGTACGTCGTCGACGCGGTTGATGCGGTGCGTATCGACCTCGGAGATGTGCAGCAGGCCTTCCTTACCGGGCAGCACTTCCACGAAGGCGCCGAAGTCCACTATGGACACCACGCGCCCCTTGTAGACCTTGCCCACTTCCACTTCCATCGTATAGTACTCCACCATCTGCTTGGCGGCCTCGAGGCTGGCCTTGTCGACGCTGGAGACGAACACGCTGCCGTCGTCCTCCACCTCGATGTTGGCGCCGGTCTTCTCGATGATGCCGCGGATGTTCTTGCCGCCGGGGCCTATGAACGCTCCGATCTTGTCCTTCGGCAGCTGCAATTTGACGATGCGCGGCGCCCACTCGGAGATGTCCTGGCGGGGCTGCGGCAGCGCCTTCTCCATCAGGTCGAGGATGTGCAGGCGGCTGCGGGTGGCCTGCTCGATAGCCTCCTTCATGATGTTCATCGGGATGCCGCTGGCCAGCTTCACGTCCATCTGGAACGCCGTCACGCCCTTGCGGGTGCCGGTGATCTTGAAGTCCATGTCGCCGTAATGGTCTTCGAGTCCTGCGATGTCGGAGAGGACCGCGTGCCTGGAACCATCGGTGACGAGGCCCATCGCGATGCCGGAGCAGGCGGCTTTCAGCGGCACGCCGGCGTCGAACATCGCCAAGGACCCGCCGCAGACGGTCGCCATGGACGAGGAGCCGTTGGACTCCAGGATGTCGCTGACGATGCGGATGGTGTACGGGAACTGCTCCTCACCGGGCAGCAGCGGCAGCAGCGCGCGCTTGGCGAGGTGGCCGTGGCCTATCTCGCGGCGGCCCGGGCCGCGGTCCGGCTTCACTTCTCCGGTACTCCAACTCGGGAAGTTGTAGTGCAGCATAAAGCGGTCGAAGGTCTTGCCCTCGAGCGCGTCCAGCATCTGCCTGTCCTCGGAAGTGCCGAGCGTGACGGTCACCAGCGCCTGCGTCTGGCCGCGGGTGAACACGGCGGAGCCGTGCGTGCGGGGCAGGAAGCCGGGCTCGATGGTTATCTGGCGCACCTCGTCGGTCTTGCGGCCGTCGGTGCGGACCATCGTGTCCAGCGTGATGCCGCGCCAGACGGTGTAAAGGATGTCCTCAAAGACGGTCTTGACCTGGTAGGAGGCGGTGGCGTCCTCCTTGAACTTCTCGACCATCGCGGCGACGGCCTTCGCCTTGACCTCGTCCAGGGCCTTCTCCATCGCGTGCTTCTCCGGCCTGGAGCGCAGGATGCGGTCTATCTCGGAGCGGACCATCCCGTCTACTTCGGTCTTGAGCTCCGGCTTTATCGTCGGGGTGGCGACCGGGGTCTTAGACTTGCCTACCTGCTCCTTCATTTTGATCTGCATATCGCAGAGTTTGCCGAGCTCCGGCATCGCGGCCTCGAGAGCGGCGACCAGATCGGAGTTGGGGATCTCCTTGGCGCCGCCCTCCACCATCAGTATGTTCTTTGCGGTACCGGCGATCACGAGTTCCATCTCGGCGTTCTCACGCTGCTCGTTGGTCGGGTTCATCACGAACTTGCCGTCCACCTTGCCGAGGCGCACGGCCGCGACCGGGCCGTTCCACGGTATGTCGGAGATCATCAGCGCCGCGGAGGCGGAGTTGATCGCCACCACGTCGGCATCGTTGTCGCCGTCGAACGAGATCACCGTGTTGGTGACCTGTGTCTCGGTGTTGAAGTAGTCGGGGAACAGCGGGCGTACGGTTCGGTCAGTCAGGCGGCTGGCGAGTATCTCCTTCTCGCGGGCCTTGCCCTCGCGCTTGAAGAAGCCCCCGGGTATCTTGCCGGCGGCGTAGGTGCGCTCCTTGTAGTCGCAGCTGAGCGGCACGAAGGCGGGCGGTGTGTCCTTTGGCTTGGAAGCCTGGACGGCGGTCGACAGCACCATGGTGTCGCCGATGCGCACCGTTACGGCGCCGCCGGCCTGCTTGGCCAGCCAGCCGGTCTCGAACGAAATGGACTTATCCCCCACCTGGACGTCCAGATGGAGCGGTTTGTTGTTATGTTCCATGTTTATTTCCTCAGTCCTAATGCCTTGATCACCTTCTTGTACTCCTCGCGGTCGTTCTTCTCGAGGTAGGACAGGAGGCGCTTGCGCTGGGCGACAAGCTTGGACAGCCCGCGTTGGGAGGCGTGGTCCTTGGGGCTGGCGGTGAGATGCTTGGCTAGGTACTGTATCCTCTCGGTTATCAGGGCGACCTGCACCGAGGTGGAGCCCGTGTCGTTGGGCTTTGCGGAGAACTTCTCCGTTATCTCTCTGGTTTTATTAGTGGTTAGTGCCATTTTTTTCTCTCTTTATACTTGGATTTTTTCCTTTGCCATATTATATTAATTGGCCGTCCCGGTAGTCAACGCTCGCTTGGGGCGCGCCGGACTCTGGAGCGGCGCGGGGCGGCTTTTTGCGCGTTGTCAAATTTGTTATGATTTTCTGCCGGCTTTCCGCCGGGACCGCTCTGGAGGCGCTATATGCAGAAGAACGTGATACATGCCAACAGGATTGCTGCCTTTCTTAACAAGGCGCCGCGGGATTTTGATCGCGCCGACTTGGTCAGGTATATAAAGGCCAACGGGGTGCGGATGGTCAATTTCCGCTATGCGGCCGGCGACGGCCGTCTTAAGACCCTTAATTTTATCATCAACGACGAAAAGTATTTAGAGCGCATCCTGGCGGCCGGAGAGCGCGTTGACGGCTCCAGCCTTTTCGGGACTATCGACGCCGGGTCCAGCGACCTCTACGTGGTCCCCCGCTACAGCACAGCCTTCGTCAATCCCTTCTCGCAGATCCCTGCCGTGGACATCCTCTGCCATTTCTACACCCCGGACGGCAAGCCGTTCGACAGCTCTCCCGCCGGCATACTGCGCCGCGCCGAGGAGGAGTTCCGCAAGGTCTCCGGCTACGAGTTATACGCGTTGGGCGAACTGGAATACTATGTAATTTCCCCGAGGAACGCTCTCTATCCGACCGTGACGCAGAAGGGCTACCATGAGGCCTACCCTTTCTCGAAGTGGGAGGGGCTGCGCGTCGAGGCCATGGCCGCCATCGCCGAGGCCGGCGGGCGGATAAAATACGGGCATTCTGAAGTGGGCTTCATCCGTACCGAGGACTCCGAGATGGCCCAGCAGGAGATAGAGTTCCTGCCGGTACCCGCCTCCGAGGCTGCCGATCAGCTCTCAGTGGCGAAATGGATACTGTCCGGCATCGGCAATAAGTACGGAGTGGTCATCTCCTTCGCGCCGAAAATCTCCATCGGCCACGCCGGCTCCGGGCTGCACGTGCACACCTGTCTTATGAAGAACGGCAGGAACGCGATGCTGGATAAGGGCGGACTTTCGGCCCAGGCGCGTAGGCTGATAGCCGGCTTCCTCGAACTGGCTGCGCCGATAACCGCTTTTGGCAACACAGTCCCAACGTCGTATTTCCGCTTGGTCCCGCATCAGGAGGCGCCAATCAATGTCTGCTGGGCCTACCGCAACCGCTCGGCGCTGATCCGCATCCCGCTGGGCTGGATGAACGCCGGCGGCATGGTGCGCGACGCCAATCCGGGGTCAGCCCCCGCGGAAGTCGGGTCCAACCAGACCGTGGAAATACGCTCCGCCGACGGCTCGGCGAACCTGCACCTGCTGCTGGCCTCGCTCTGCGTGGCTGCGCGCCGCGGGTTCGAGCGCAGGGACGCGCTCTCCTTCGCCGACAGGCACTTCGTGGACAAGAACATCTACGACAAGGCTAACGCCGCCCTGCAGCAGAAATTCCCAAGGCTGCCTTCGTCCTGCTGGGAATCAGCGGAAGCCCTCCAGAAGAACAGAGGCGCTTTCGAGGCCCGCGGGGTCTTCACGCCGCAGGTGATAGACGGTAGCGTCAAAAGGCTGAAGTCTTACGACGATCGTAATCTCAGCGAACGGCTGTTCGGCAAGGAAGAGGAGATAAAACGCCTCGTCGAGGAATACCTTTACTGCTAGGGCGGAGGCTCCAGCCAGCGGAGAGCACGGGGGCAGTTACCTGAAAAGTCCGGTGAGCATCGGGATTATCTCTATGGCTATCAGCACGATGACGATGATTTCGAGCCACTGGCTGCGGCGGGTGTTGACCTCGCCGTGGAGCATCTGGCTTATCTGCGCCAGCGTCTCCATCTTGCGCGAGATGCTCTTCTTCCAGTCGTCGAAGTGAAATTCCACGGCGGAGGCTCTGAAAACCACGGCCAGATAGGGGTCGCCCACGGTCTTCAGTGAGTTCTCCACCCTTCCCAGGAATTCGGAAAATTCCATATACTTGCGGCTGGAGTCCTCGGCAATGTCGGCGTAGAGGTTCTTGAAGATGTTGGCGACGCTCTCCCGCTTCTGGTCCATCGTGTCGTAGAGCTCGTCGAGTTTGCGGCCCAGCATCTCGTCGTAGTAGCGGAACTCCAGCAGGTGCGTCAACGAGAACTCTATAACGTCCGCCACGTCGCGCTCCCCGTCCGGCTCTATCAGCAGCGCCGAGTTCCAATCTATTATCGCCATGTCGGAGCTGGAATACTGCAGGGCGCTCTCAAGTATGAAGTTCCGGGATTCCTCCCCGAGTCTCTCCTCGTCCTCGGCCAGTATCAGCGCCGCCACGTCGGCGTTCCGGATGAACGACTTCGGGTCCCCGGAGCCGTCGGCCTTCTCGATGAGGTAGGTTATATAATCCTCGTAGATTTCCCACTCTGCGGGGTTCTGCAGGGCGGGGGCTATCAACTTTTTTAAGGCGTCTTTGCGGGAGACGGCGAACAGTTCCACCTCGTTCGAGGTTTCCAGCCCGGCCGCGATTTTTACCAGGCTGTCCCAGTCTGTCCCGGGCGGGATGGGAAGCTCCAGCGTGACCGAGATAACGCCGTAGTTCCAGATGCGGGCGAAGATGCGGGCGGCAAGCCTGCCCGAGGAGAAGTCCAGCGTCTCCTCTCCGAGGTCCACCTTGAGCGGGGATTCCTTTATTATCACGGCCTTGCGCGTGTCGGTCGCGAACTTGAGGCGGGTGCCCTTCGTGCCGGCGCTAAGCAGTTGCTCGGCGCGCTGCATGGAGATCTCCCCCGCCACATCGAAAACGCGGTGAACGAGTATCGTGCCCTTATGTACGGTCGGCGGCATTTTTACCCCCTGTGTCGGAGTCAGGACCGCTTTTTGCCCGCGAGCAGGTTCTCCACTCCGCTTATGATGGATTGGTCGGCCGCCGGGTCGTAGCCTTCCCAGACGTCGTATACGTCGTGGTTCTTGTCCAGCAGGAAGATGTACGGTACGCCGCGGGTGCGGTAGAGCGCCGAGGTGCTGGCGCCGCCGTAGGCCAACGGGAAGGTGACCCCGGTCGCCTTAGCGAAGCCCAGCGCCGCCTCGGCGCTGTCCTCGACGCAGATCCCGACGACGTTGAGCCCTTTCGGTCCGTACTTGGAGTATACCTTCTCCACGAACGGGCCGGCTTCGCGGCAGTACGGGCAGGTTTTAGAGAAGAAGAAAACCATCACCGGCTTCCCGGCGTAGGAAGCCAAGTCCACTTTCCCGCCTGAGGCTCCGGGCAGGCTGAAATAGGTCCTGCTGTTCTCGGCGCCGCCGGCGGCGGCCTGCTGCTGCGCGGGAGCGGCGGCAGGGGCCGGTGAGCTCTCCTTCTTACCGCAGGCGGCCAGCAGCAGCGAAGCGGAAAGGGTTAAAAATATGATTCTCATGAGTATTGGTTCCTTTAAAAACAGATTTGGCTTTATTTTACGATTTTTCTAAGCGCGTCCAAAATAAAGCCGGCCGCGCGCTCGCGCACGTCTGACCGGCCGCCGCGGAAGCGCCGCCTGAAGACGCGCGTCCCCGCCTGCGAGGCCAGTCCGAAGTAGATCAGCCCCACCGGCTTGCGGGGCGTTCCGCCGCCGGGGCCGGCTATGCCGGTCACGGAAAAGGCGTAGTCGCTGCCGAAGACCCTGCGCGCCCCTTCCGCCATCTCGCGCGCGCAGGCGGCGGAAACGGCGCCGTGCTCCTTCAGCGTGAGCGGATTTACTCCCAGCAGTCCCGTCTTTGCGCCGTTGGAATAAGCGGTTACGCCACCCAGGAACCAGTCAGAGCTGCCCGGTACGTCGGTAAGCAGTTTGGACGCCAGGCCGCCAGTGCATGACTCGGCGCAGGCTGCCGTGCGGCCGGCTGTCTTCAGCGCTTTCCCTGCCGCGGACGACAGAGTTTCTTCGCCTGATCCGTAGAGACTGCCGCGCAGGGCCATGCGGCAGGCAGCCTCGGCCCTGGCCAACGCGCCCTTTCCGTCGTCCCCGTAAATTATGAAATCCACGGTCCCAGCCCCTGCCAGGATGGTGAAGGAGAGGCCGGGGAAGGTCCGCATGACCGGCTTCAGCAGTGCTTGCGCCTCCGTCTCACCCAGCCCTGCGGTCCGGAGCTTCACCTGGCGCAAAGGAGGTAGGCGGAAGAAGGAGCGTATCTCCTCTTCCAGGAACCCTGCGAACATGGGTTCCCATTCGGAGCGCGGGCCCGGCAGCAGCGCCAGCATCCTGCGCCCGCGGGTCAGCACCTCCCCGAAAGCCGTCCCGTTGGCGTTCTCGAGCGCTTTGGCGCCTTCCACCAGCAGGCACTGGTTCCGGAAGTCTGGCGACAGCTTCCTGAGGCCGTAATTAAAGGAGAGGATCCGTTCGCAGGCCTTGGAATGGAACAGCCCGCGGCCCAGGGCGGCGGCTGTGGCCTGGCGGGTAAGGTCGTCGAACGTGGGGCCGAGCCCGCCGCAGACCAGCACCAGGTCGGACCTGCGGAGGGCCCCCGCGACGCAGTCGCGTATCTCCTCCAGGCTGTCCCCGGCGGATTGTTCTCTCCTTATCGCGAAGCCGAGCTGGGACAGGCGCTCGTGGAAAAGCGGTACATAAAGGTTGAGCTTGCCGCCCAGCAGCTCAGATCCGGTGCAGATTATCTCAGCTCTTCCTTGTCCCAGCCGTTCCATTCTCCCCTCCGCGCACGCCGGCCCCAATAGGGTAGCAAAAACGGCTTCGGATTGACAGGAGAGGACGTATATGATAACTTTGACTTCGCCTGACAGGGAGGGAACGTGATCAAGGACACTCTCGCGAAAATCGAATCCGCCATAGCAAAGGTGCAGGCGGGGAACTCCTCGGAAAAGACCGAGCTGGTCTCCCTGCTGGAGAAGCTCAAGAAGGAGCTGTCCGAACTGCCGCCTTCGATGGCGGAAGAGGCCAGCAGCATAGGCTATTTTACCGAGACCGCCGCCCACGAAGTGACGCGCAGCAATTCCAGCGTTCAGCTGCGGAATCTTTCCATTTCCGGCATCTCCTACGCCGTCAAAGGCTTCGAGGTCTCCCATCCGGAGATGGTTTCCGTGGTCAACGAGATCTGCATGATACTCGCCAGGATGGGGATATAGCGCACCTCTATCCAGGGCTGCGGCGTTGAGACCGGCTGCGGCCCGCAAACATGAGCCATGAAGCTTTCTGACGTCAAAAGGCGCAACCGCCTGATAGGCATAATCGGCGCGGCCCTGCTCTTCGAGCGCGCGGGCCTGGACCCGTTCCTGCGCCGCATAGGCGGCGTTCTCTTCTCGTTCTGCGTCCTGCTCCTCCTGTTTTTTCTGGTCCCCCTCCTGCTGGAACATATAGAGCGCAGATTCGTCAGGTAGTCGGACTGCCGGCCCGTGCTTTTCCCATTGCTCCCCCCCGCCGCCATTTAGTATCATTAAGGAAAGCCTCCCCAAGGGGCCCAACGCCCGCACCCGCGGGCCAGACAGTTGAGAGACAACAGGAGCCATGCATATGCCCAAGACGGCTGTTAAATCCAAAGCGAAGTCATCCACCCAGGTAAAAATTTCCAAGAAGATGACGTACTTCTTCGGCGGCGGCCGCGCCGACGGCAAGGAATCCATGAAGAACCTGCTCGGCGGCAAGGGCGCCAACCTCGCCGAGATGGCCGGCCATCCCGACCTGCGCCTACCTGTTCCTCCGGGTTTTACGCTGACCACAGAGATCTGCACTTATTACTGGGCCAACAAACGCTCCTACCCGAAGGGTCTCACGCAGGACGTAGAGAAGAACCTCCGCCGCGTGGAAGAGCTGACCAGCAAGAAGTTCGGCGACCCGGAGAACCCGCTGCTCGTCTCCGTGCGCTCCGGCGCCCGCAAATCCATGCCGGGCATGATGGAAACCATTCTGAACGTCGGCCTGACCGAGGCCACCATTCCCGGCCTGATAAAGCTCACCAATAACCCGCGTTTCGTATACGACGCCTACCGCCGCCTGATTATGATGTACTCCGACGTAGTGATGGAGAAGGCGGCCGGCATAGAGCCCAAGGACGACATGGGCATCCGCAAGCAGCTTGACCGCATGATGGAGGAGGTCAAGGAGCACAGGGGGTATAAGTCCGATACCGAGATTTCCGCCGAGGAACTCAAGGAACTCGCCGGCCGCTTCAAGTCCAAGGTCAAGGAAGTGCTCGGCAAAGAATTCCCGGACGACCCGATGGACCAGTTGTGGGGCTCGATTGGCGCCGTTTTCGCCTCCTGGATGGGCAAGCGCGCCGTGTCCTACCGCCGCATAGAGGGCATACCCGAGGAGTGGGGTACGGCCGTTAACGTGCAGAGCATGGTGTTCGGGAACATGGGCGAGGACTCCGCTACCGGAGTGGGCTTCACCCGCAACCCCGCCACCGGCGACAACCAGTTTTACGGCGAGTTCCTCGTGAACGCGCAGGGAGAGGACGTTGTGGCAGGCATCCGCACCCCCAACCCGATCAACAATGAGAGCCGCACCGACCAGTCCAGGAATCTGAAGTCGCTGGAGGAGCTGATGCCCTCCACTTATAAGGAGCTGGCCGTCATCCGCAGGAAGCTCGAGAAGCATTACCACGACATGCTCGACATAGAGTTCACCATAGAGAAGGGCCGCCTGTACATGCTGCAGTGCCGCGTCGGTAAGCGCAACGGCCCCGCCGCCGTACGCATGGCCATCGATATGTACAAGGAGAAGCTCGCGCCTAGGGAAGAGGTCGTGATGCGCGTCACTCCCTCCCAGCTGGACGAGCTGCTGCACCCGGTCATAGACCCCAAGGCCGAGGCTAAGGCCAAGGTCCTCGGCAAGGGCTTGCCCGCCGGTCCCGGCGGCGCCGTGGGACAGGTCGTCTTCACCGCGGCCGACGCTGTCAAATGGAAGAAGGAAGGTAGGCCTGTCATTCTCGTGCGCGAGGAGACAAACCCCGAGGATGTAGAGGGCATGAGGGCCGCCGAGGCCATCCTGACCGCCCGCGGCGGCATGACCTCTCATGCGGCCCTCGTGGCCCGTGGCTGGGGCAAGTGCTGTGTGGTCGGCTGCTCCGCCGTGGAGATAGATCTGTCTTCCAAGACTCTCAGCATCGGCGGCGAGAACCTGAAGGAGGGCGATTGGCTCTCCCTGAACGGTTCGAAGGGCCTCGTCTACAACGGCAAGCTTGAAATGCTCGACGCCAGCGAATCCAACGAGCTGCTGAACGAGTTCCTGAAGCTCTGTAATCCCGTGCGCGCTCTCAAGGTCTGGACCAACGCCGACACCCCCGCCGACGCCGCCACGGCCCGTAAGTTCGGCGCGGAAGGTATAGGCCTGTTCCGCATCGAGCATATGTTCTACGGCAAGGGCTCCGACGAGGCGCTGTTCAAGCTGCGCAAGATGATCATGTCGAAGACGCTCGAGGAGCGCCAGGCAGCTCTCGGCGAACTGTTCCCGCACATGAAGAGTGACATTAAGAACACGCTGAAGGTGATGGAAGGCCTGCACGTGACCATTCGCCTGATGGACCCGCCGCTGCACGAATTCGTGCCACATCAGAAGGAAAAACTCGAGGAGTTGGGTAAGTCCCTCGGCATCTCGTTCGACGAACTCGAGGCGCGCGCCACCGCGCTGCGCGAGAGCAATCCGATGATGGGACACCGCGGCGTGCGCCTAGGAGTGACCTATCCCGAGATCACCGAGATGCAGGCTCGCGCCATCTTCGAGGCGGCCGCCGACCTCTATAAGGAAGGGGTGAAGGTTTACCCGGATATCATGATCCCGGTCGTCTCGCTGGAGACCGAGGTTCAGCACCAGACCGAGATCATCCACCGCGCCTACGCCGAGGTCTCAAAGGCGCGCGGCGTAAAGTTCCAGTACATGATCGGCACGATGATCGAGATCCCCCGCGCCTGCCTCATCGCCGGCAGGCTGTCCGAAACGATGCAGTTCTTCTCGTTCGGCACGAACGACCTGACCCAGATGACCTTCGGCTATTCCCGCGACGACTCCGGCTACTTCCTTAAGGAGTACACAGAGAAGGGGCTGCTGCCCGTGGACCCATTCCAGAGCATAGACCAGACCGGAGTGGGCGAGCTGATCAAGATCACGGTTGAGCGCGGCCGCAAGGTCCGCAAGGACCTGAAGATCGGCATCTGCGGCGAGCAGGGCGGCGAGCCGGCCTCAGTAGAATTCTGCCACAAGGCGGGTCTTAACTACGTGAGCTGCTCTCCGTTCCGTGTGCCGATAGCGATACTAGCCGCGGCCCAGTCTCAGATCAGGGCCCCGCGCAAGAGCAAGTAAGTTCTGGTGCGAGGCGTCTGCAAGTGCTTCCCGATGGTTCTTTCCGCCCCTTCAGGGGGCGGAAAGACCGTCGTACGTTCCGCGTTGCTGAAACTGGACGGGAAGTTCGCCTTCAGCGTGACTTGCACCACCCGGCCGCGCCGGCCAGAAGAAGCGGACGGCAGGGACTACTATTTCGTAACGGAGCCGCAGTTCATGAAGCTGCGCCGCGAGGGCAAGCTGCTTGAGTGGGCGAAGGTCCACGGTAATTACTACGGCACGCCGGTCAGGTCGGTGACGGAGGTTCTCAGGGAAGGCCGCATCCCGGTGATGACGATAGACGTGAAAGGGGCCCGCTCCGTGCGGCGTCTTTTCCCGGACGCGGTGACCGTGTTTTTGCTGCCGCCGGACCTGAAGACGCTCGTGCGGCGCCTACGCGCCCGCGGAGAGCCGCCTGAGAACGTTGCCGTACGCCTGAACACGGCCAAGGCGGAGTTGAAGGCCGCCCCAGCCTTCGACTATCTGGTGATAAACGACAGGCTGCCGGAGACGGTGCGCGAGGTGGCGGCCATAGCGGAGCTGGAAACGCTCCGCACGCGGCGAAACCTGGACAAGGTGCGCGCTTTCGGCGCCGAACTGTCCGGGAAGGATTAAGACAGGTTCTAGACGGAGGTTAGACATGACGACGCAAGCCAAAACCAAGGAGCATGAGGCCGACCTGGAGCAGCTGATCTCGGATTACGGCCCATCCAAGTACAACGACATCGTGCGCGCCATGCAGTGGGCACGCCACCTGCGCCGCCAGGAGGAGTCGCGCGGCCTGACGATGGCGGAACTCATCGACCGCGCCCTGCTGGACGTGGTGGGCAAGACGGTCACGGTCGAGGACATCGAAACGGCCATTAAGTCCGATATGGAGCTCGAAGAGAAACTCTCCGCGCGCCGCGGGGAGGAACCTAAGAAGCTCCGCAAAGAGGCCAAGGAAGAGAAGCCGGGCTGAGCGTGGCGATGAAGCGCGAGCTCGCCGCCGCGGCCAGGGACCTGGCCTCCTATATGCGGTCCATTGACGAGGACCTCGCCGAGGCTCCCCCGCGCCCGGCCGCGGCCGCGCCGGCCTGCGGCGAACGCCGGCCTGACGGCATGTCCGCGCTGGCCGGGCAGGTGCGGTCCTGCCGCAAATGCGGCCTGGGTTACGCCAGATTGAACGCGGTCTTCGGGGTAGGCAGCTACGAGGCGCGCATAGTCTTTGTCGGCGAGGGGCCTGGCTTCCAGGAGGACCACCAGGGCGAGCCTTTCGTTGGTCGTTCTGGCCAGCTGCTGGACAAGATAATGGACACGGTCCTGGGCCTTAAGCGCTCCGAAGTCTACATAGCCAATATAGTCAAGTGCCACCCGATGAAGAACCCGGAGACCCCGGAGGCGCACGGCAACGACCGGCCGCCCAGTCAGGAAGAGATCTCCGCCTGCCGCCCTTACCTCGACGAACAGTTGCGCTTCATAAGACCGGCCTGCATAGTGACCCTCGGGTCCGTCCCCACGAAAGTACTGCTGAACGCCGAAAAGGGAATTTCCCTGATGCGCGGGCGCTGGTACGATTATCCGGTGGACCTGTTCGGCCCGGGCCATCCGATAAAGGTAATGCCTACCTATCACCCTGCCGCGCTGCTGCGAAACCCCAACCTAAAACGCGACACTTGGGAAGACATGAAGATGGTCAGGGCTTTCCTCGAAACTGGTAGAATGAGCTGAGCGCCGCGCCCTGGCGCGGCCGTTCCATGCTGGCAGAGATATCTTTCCCTATACCGCTGCGGCGGACTTTCTATTACCTGCTTCCCGAGGAGCTGGAGCTCAGGGCCGCGCCCGGCCTGCGGGTCGTCGCCCCGCTTGGCAGGAGGACCGAAGCCATCGGCATGATGCTCCGGGTCCTGCCGGAGAAGGACGCGGACCTGACGCGCTTCAAGGAGCTTAAGTCCGTCGCACGCCTGCTGGACGAGGATCCGCTTTTCCCGGAGGACGCTCCGGCGCTGGCCTCCTGGATGTCGGGGCGCTGGGGGTCTCCGGAAGGGCTGTGCCTCGGGGTCTTCTACTCCCACGGGCCGCGCGAACGTCCCCCCCAGCCGGCCGCTTCCGTTACGCTTCCCCCGCTCCCTCCCCCTTCGGAACTTCCCGAGCTCTCCCGTTTCTGCGGCGAGCTCCAGGGCCCCGGCGGCGGCGCTTATCTGCTGCGCCTGGCCCCGCTGGAACGCCGTGAGGCCGTCTATCCGCTGCTTTTTTCCTGCGCCCTGCGGCAGGAGGGCTCGCAGGGGCTGCTGCTGGTCCCGGACCTTAATTTTATACCTGCTCTTAAGACGGCCCTCGAGCGCGTCTTTCCGGGCAGGGTGGGAGGCTGGCATTCCCGGCTGACTCCGGCGAAAAGAGCGGACGTCTGGGCCGGCGCTGTCTCCGGCAGGTTCAAGGTGATAATCGCCACGCGCACCGGCGTCTTTCTGCCTTTCCGCGAACTGCGCCTCGCCGTCATGGACGGAGAGCACGAGGAGGTGTATCGCCAGGCGGAGGCCGAGCCATTCTACCACGCCAGGGAGGTGCTGCTCAGGCGGGTCCGGGCGCTTGGGGCCAGGGCCGTGCTGGCCAGCCCCTGCCCCTCAATCGAATCCTGGGGAGCCGCCGCCTCGGGGGACCTGAAGCGCGTGGACGCGGTGCCGCAGGCCAGGCTGGCGGGGCCGGGCCCCGACGTGCGCGTGCTGGACATGGAGAACTACCCAGGAGAGATACTGGCCAGGCCTCTTGCCGAAGCGCTGCGCCGCGCCGTGGAGAGCGGAGGGCAGGCCCTCGTGATAGCCGCCCGCAAGGGCTACGCCTCGCGCCTTTTCTGCGCGAACTGCGGCTGGATGCCGCGCTGCGGGAAATGCGGCCCAGGTTACGCCCTGCTGAAATCCCCCCAGTCGGCCCCGGTGCTGCTCTGCCGGCGCTGCGGCAGGAAAGAACCTTTGCCCATGGTCTGTCCCTCCTGCGGCGGAAAGGTGTTCCGCGACTACGGGACCGGGACGCAGAAGGCGCAGGAGGCCGTCCGGAAGCTGCTGCCGCCCGGCGTCAGGGTGGCGCGTTTCGACGGCGACGTCCTGCGCGGCTCGTTGAAAGCCATGCGCTCGGAACTGGATTCCTTCTCACGCGGCGAGGCGGACGTGCTGGTGGGGACGCGCATCGCGCTGCGCGACCTCGGGGCGCCGCGCCTTTCGCTGGCCGCCTTCACAGACGCCGACGCCGACCTGTCCGGGGCTGATTTCAGGGCCTCGGAAAAGGCTTACCGCTCCTTTTACGGAGCCTGGCGCTTGTTGGGCGCCGGTGGAGAGCTCTTTATCCAGACCCGGGAGGCCGGGCATTACGTCTTCTCGCGCCTGACCGAGATGGATTACCCCTCCTTTGCCGACGGCGAACTCGCCGCGCGCAGGGATTTCTTCTACCCCCCTTTCTCTAACCTGATAAAGGCGAGGTTCGCCTCTTTCGACCGCGGCGCGCTGGATGCGGCCGCCTCGGACCTGCTGAAAGCGCTCTCTTTTCTCGGCGGCGGCGGCGCGGCCGGGGAGATACTGGGGCCCGTGACGCCGCAGGGACAGGAGAGGCGCAAGTTTCACAGCGAGTATTACCTGGTTAAAGCCGCCACCGAAGCCGACGCCGCGCTCTGCCTTAAGAAGGCGCTCTCGCTGCCTCCCCGCCCCGGAGTTAAATACTTCATAGAGGCGGACCCCTACGGTTTCCAGTAGCCTGGCCCCGAATGACAGCGAAGAACAAAAATAATACAATTTCACTATGAATACCGATGAGCTCCTCAAGGACATAACACGCGGCGCGGTGGATGTCGTGAGCCGGGAGGAGCTGGTCAAAAAATTCTCCTCCGGCAAGAGGCTCCGCGTGAAGCTCGGAGTGGATCCCACCAGCCGTGACTTGCACCTGGGCCACAGCGTCGTGCTGGACAAGCTGCGCAGGTTCCAGGACCTCGGCCATACCGCCGTCCTGATTATCGGCGACTTCACCGCGCAGGTCGGGGACCCCTCCGGCCGAGACGCCACCCGCCCGGTGCTGGACCACGACTCCGTGGCGGCCAACGCCAAGACCTATACGGAGCAGGCCTACAAGGTGCTGGACAGGGCTAAGACGGAGATACGCTTCAACAGCGAATGGCTCAAACCATTTTTCGCCAGCCCGTCCGCCGGCATCTCTGATTTCATCAGCTCGGCCAAGAGCATAACCGTCTCGCGCCTGCTGGAGCGCGAGGACTTCCGCGCCAGGCTGAAGGCCGGTACGCCGATAAGCCTGCTGGAGATCTTTTATCCAGTGCTGCAGGGCTACGATTCCGTGGCGGTCAGGGCCGACGTGGAACTGGGCGGCCAGGACCAGATCTTCAACGTGCTGATGGGCCGGGACGTGCAGAAGCTCTACGGCCAGGAGCCGCAGGTGGTGATGACGATGCCGCTCTTGGTCGGCATGGACGGCGAGAAGAAGATGTCCAAGTCCTACGGCAACTACGTGGCCTTCAACGACCCGCCAAACGAGATGTTCGGCAAGCTGATGTCGCTCTCCGATTCCCTGATGTACGACTATTACACGCTGCTCACCTCCGAGGACATGGCCGTAGTTAAGGCGGAGCATCCGATGGAGGCCAAGAAAAAGCTGGCCGGTTTCATCACCGGGCGCTACCACGGCGCCCAGCAGGCCCAGGCCGCGCTGGCCCATTTCGAGCAGGTCTTCTCGCGCAAGGAGCTGCCGGAGGAGATGGGGACCTATCGCGCGGAGAAGCCGGGGAAGCTCTCCTACCTGATAGTCGCCGCGGGGCTTGCCAAGGGTATGAACGAAGCCCGCCGCCTGATAGCCCAGGGCGCAGTGCGCCTGGACGGCGAGAAAGTAGGAGAGGACATAATGTTCGAGCCAAGGAACTGCGTTCTGCAGGTCGGCCGTCGGCAGTTCCGGCGGATAGAAAGATAACGGGGGGCCTGCATGAAGATGGATCTTAAAATGCTGCTCGCTTTACTTCTGCTCTGCGCGCCCGCCGCGGCCC
Organism: bacterium; assembly: GCA_021789695.1. Taxonomy (GTDB): domain Bacteria; phylum Elusimicrobiota; class Elusimicrobia; order Elusimicrobiales; family UBA9959; genus UBA9959. The sequence goes on from JAJYJH010000001.1 coordinate 80,805, forward strand.
AGCAGGCGACAGAGGCGGACTATAAAATGATGCAGCAGATGATGAAGTCCGGGAACGATTATTCCCAGGGCCAGCCTCAGGCCTGGGACGCCCGTCTTAAGGTCGTTTCCGGCGATGTCGAAGTGAAGGCGGCCGATTCGTCCGACTGGCACAGGATAAAGGGCGAGCTGCCGCTGGAGCAAGGCGACGTGATAAAGACATCCGGAGACAGCGTCTCGGAGATGTATCTCGACGATAAGGGCGCGTTCTCCCTGGGCAGGAATACCGAACTGGGGCTCTCTTCGCTGGACCAGGAGAACTCCTCGATTTCACTCCGCCTGGGAACTATCGTCGCGAAAATAAAGCATTTCCTCGACGAGAAGCAGAGGTTCGAGGTGCGGACGCCCTCCGCGGTATGCGCGGTACGAGGCACCGAGTTCGCCGTCGAATATTCCCAGCTGGACAAGGTGTCCTCGGTGGGGGTCTTCGACGAAGGCAGTGTCGCTGTCACCCCGCGGCTGGATTCGGGAAAGACCGGGGACGAGGTGACGCTGGACAAGAACAACGAGATCACGATAAACCCTGCGGAAAGGCGTTTTCACCAGGAACCGCTGTTCCGCATGGGCAGATTCCGCGGCACCATACTCCAGATGCGCAGGCGCCTGCTGGCGCTGAGGCGCTGGCGTCCGCGCTCGGCGGCCAAGAGAGCGCAGCTCCGCGAAGCCGCGCTGAAGCGTCTGGTCCGCGGACAGCTGCGCAAGCGTTCCTCGTCAAGGGTTTCCGGCGGCGGGACAAGGCGCAAGGCAAGGAGCCTGCGGCCTCGTTCCAGGCGGCGCCGGCCCGTCGCCGGCAAACGGCGGCGGCGGGAGGAGCGGTAACTTGAGACTTTTCATCGCTTCCGGCTTTGAACGCCCTTTCACGGAGTCCGTCGCTGCCGTGGCCGAGTACGCGCGCTCCAACGCCGAGCGCGGGGCCGTGAAATGGGTGCAGCCCGGGAACTTTCACATCACCTACGCGTTCCTCGGCGAGCTGGGCCCGGCCGCGGCGGCCTCGGCGGATAAGGCCGTGGCCGACGCGCTGGTCGGAGTCCGGGCGTTCGATATCACGATGGGCGGTTTCGGCGTCTTCCCTTCCGCGCGCAGGCCTTCGGTATTGTGGGTCGGTATAGGGGAGGGCGCCCAGGAGCTCATGGGCCTGGCTGCGAAACTTTCGCAGTCGCTCGCCGCCGCCGGATTTTTATTCGAGGACCGCTTCGAGTCTCATGTCACTATAGGCCGGGTGAAGGGCAGCCTTCCTGAAACCTTTATGCGGCGCATGGCGGGATACGTCCCGCAGAAGCGGGCCGTAAGCAGGCTGGCGTCGGTGGATCTGATGCAGAGCGAACTGACCTCCGACGGACCAGCCTACAGACGCGTAAGTTCGAGGCTCTTGTCATGAAAGGACCGCGCAAGACCGTAGTTATTCCCGTGCTGGCGCTGCTGCTGCTGTCGCTGCATTTCTTTCGGCCCGGCCGGCCGGAACGCCTCTCCGTCCCGGAAGGGGCCAGCGCCGCCCATGTGGCCTTCCTTCTGAAGCAGCACGGGGTCATACGGAGCACGCTCTGGTTCCGCGCGCTGGTCAAACTGACCGGCACCGGAAAGGAACTGATGCCCGGAGATTACACACTGCGTACCCATATGTCCTCGGAAGAGGTGCTCTGGAAGCTGATCCATTCCACTTACATCTCGGATGTTAAGATAGTCATTCCAGAAGGATGGCGCATGGAACAGATCGCCGACCGCCTGCAGGCCAACGGAATAACGAAAGCCGCCGAGTTCCTTGCCTTGGCCAGGAACGAGAAAATGGAAGGATACCTCTTTCCTTCCACTTACCGCCTGAAAAAAAATACTCCCCCACAGGAAGTCATTAATTTGCTAAAATCTGAATTCGACAGGCAGGTGTTGCCTCTGTTCTCTAAAGATTTTCCAGAAGGTCTGGACGCGCGCAAGGTGCTGATAATAGCCTCCATAGTGGAACGCGAGGCGGCGGATCCAAGCGAGCGTTCGCTGATAGCCGCGGTCTACATAAACCGCTACCGCAAAGGGATGCCGCTCGAGGCCGATCCGACGACGCAGTACGCGGTAGGGTACAACAAGGCTTACGGGTACTGGAAAAAGGCCCTTACCTACAAGGACCTCAAGATAAAATCGCCGTACAACACCTACGTGGTCGGTGGTCTTCCTCCGGGTCCTATATGCAGCCCCGGGTATGATTCCATAGCGGCCACTATGGCGCCGGCCGACATAGACGCGCTATATTTCGTGGCGGACGGAAAGGGAAGGCATATCTTCAACGACAGTTACAAGGAGCACCTCAAGGCCAAAAGGCGCGTTGAAGAGGCGGAGAAAGAAGAAAGGCAGCAGCAGAACAGCCATTGAGCCTGCGGTCCAGCGCCGGGCTTTAGAATGGGCGTGTAGCTCAGCTGGGAGAGCGCCTCGTTCGCAACGAGGAGGTCAGGGGTTCGATCCCCCTCACGTCCACCAGATTCCAAAACCCCCGAAAGGGGGTTTTTTATGTGCGCCCGGCATGAAACCAAACTTTGAGGTGAAAGTCCTCCGGGGAGACAGGTCGCAGGAAACTCGGGCGAAGCGCAAGGCAGTGTGGCGCGAGGCACACGCTGAAAGAAGCGTGGCCGCGCGTTCGTGCGGTACGCCGAGGACGGGGATGTGTCCGTCCGGTCGGAGGCGGCTGCGCCGGGAGTGACGGAAACGTCGAAGCGCTTATGCGCCGGACTTCGATTGAAAATCAACGGGGGCAAGAGCGGGGTTAAACGTGCGCGGGACAGTCGGTACCTCGGCTACGGTTTTTGGGCGGCCAGGGGAATTGTCAGGCACTGCGTGAGCCTGGAAGCCCTGAAGGTGATGAAGGAGCGTGTGAGGCGGATAACGTCGCGCAACGGCGGACGAAGTCTGGAAGAGATGGCGAAGGAGCTGGATGCGTATCTGAGCGGCTGGGAGGAATACTTCCGGCCGGCGGAGGTTAAAGCCGCTTTCTGAACCGCCGGATGCGTACCCGCACGTCCGGCGGTGCGGGAGGGGGCCGGCGGCACATTCGCCTCCGCCCCTATCCCTATAACGGGGTTTAAGGCCGGCCGCATGCGGGGCGCCCGCCGGAGCGAAATAATTTGTAAAATCTAAAGATATCCCCGGAATCCCGGACAGGAGACTTTATGGCAGAATATTTCCCTCTCAAGGAAAAGACCCGCTACGAATACAAGTTCACCAGTACCGAATTCGACGGGACAGCCCGCGTCCTCATAGACATCCTCGCCGTCAGGAAGAAGGGGGATAAGACCGTGGCCGAGGCCCGCATGATCTTCGAGTTGCGCGACTCCCACACCACCAACTATCTCATCACCCGCGACGCCAAGTGGCTGACCACGGCCGACGGGGTCATCATAGGCGGCCGCCGCGAGTTCCCCCTTCCGGCCGAGGAAGGCTCCAGGTGGAGCGAACCGCCTGATTCCAGCGAGGTCGTGTCGCTTTCGGATAAGGTCTCCATCAAGGCCGGGAAGTTCGCTAATTGCATGAAGATCGTGACGAAGCTGGGCGGCGGCGACGCCGGCAAATCTGTGCGTTATTATGCCCCGGGGGTGGGTTATATCCTCGAAGAGTACAACGGGGAAGATAAGACCTGCGAACTGGAACTGCTCTCTGTCTCCGCTACGCCGGAGGAAAAGAAGAAAGGAAAAAAATAGGAGCGCAGACACGCCATGCCCTCGCTGACGATAAAAGAACTGCTGACTTCCGGGACCCCGGGGACCTCCGTAACGGCCCGCGGCTGGATAAAGACGCGCCGCGACTCCAAGGCGCTTTCGTTCGCCGAACTCAACGACGGCTCCTGCCGCCAGAGCCTGCAGGCCGTGTTCTCCGCTGAGAATGGCGACTTTTCGGCGGTGCTGCCGCAGCTCGTCACCGGAGCCGCGGTGGCCGTGCAGGGCGACCTGGTGGCCTCCCCCGCCGCCGGCCAGAAGTACGAGCTTAAGGCGAAGGCCGTAACCGTGTACGGCGGCTGCGACCCAGAGAAATACCCTATCCAGAAAAAGAAGACCTCCGATGAGTTCCTGCGCACTGTGGCGCATCTGCGGCCGCGCACCAATAAGTACGCGGCCATGCTGCGCGTGCGTTCGGAGCTGGCCTTCGCGGTGCACAGCTATTTCCGCCGCAACGGCTTTACCTACGTGCACACGCCCATCTTCACCGCCTCGGACTGCGAGGGCGCCGGGCAGATGTTCACCGCCACCGCCTTCGACCTGACGAAGCTGAAGGACGTCCCGAAGACCGAGGCCGGCGAGATAGATTTCTCGAAGGACCTCTTCGGCAAAAAGGTCGGCCTGACCGTCTCCGGGCAGATGGAGGGCGAGGCGCTGGCGCTGGCCCTCGGCAAGATCTACACGTTCGGCCCGACGTTCCGCGCCGAGAACTCCAACACCTACCGCCACTGCGCCGAGTTCTGGCAGATAGAGCCGGAGATGGCCTTCTACGAGCTATCAGACGATATGGACCTCGCCGAAGATTTCACGAAGTCCCTCGTCGGGGACATCCTCGAGAAATGCCCCTCGGACCTCGAGCTCTTCGCGAAGTTCGTCGAGCCCGCGCTGATGGACAACCTCAGGAACATCACCGACAACACCTTCGAGCGCCTGGCCTACACCGACGCCGTAAAGATCCTGGAGCCTGAGAACGCCCGCTTCGAGCTGAAGGTGACGTGGGGTGCCGACCTCGCGAGCGAGCACGAGCGCTTTCTCGTGGAACAGTATTTCAAGAAGCCGGTGATGATGCACCACAAACCCAAGGAAGTGGCCTCGTTCTACATGAGGCTCGAGGACGACGGGCGCACCGTGCGCGGCATGGACGTGCTGGTGCCCCGCATAGGCGAGCTTATAGGCGCCAGCGAGCGCGAGAACAGGCTGGACGTGCTGGAAGCCCGTATGCGCGAACTGAAGATGAAGGTGGACGACTACCAGTGGTTCCTCGACCTGCGCCGCTTCGGCTCCGTCCCCCATTCCGGCTTCGGCATGGGCTTTGAGCGCATGATGATGCTGGTTACCGGCATCTCCAACATCCGCGACGTGACCGCCTTCCCTCGCGTACCCGGTTACGCGGAGTTTTGAGGCCCGCCATGGAACGCGAACAGGCGCTGGAACTGCTCGGGCGCCACGTGAAGGGCCCGAATATGATAAAGCACTGCCTCGCTTCCGAGGCGGTCATGCGGGCGCTGGCCGCAAGGCTCGGCGGCGACGCGGACCTGTGGGGGCTTGCCGGTCTCCTTCACGACTTGGACGCGGAACTCACCGCCGGCGATATTTCCCGCCATACGCACGAGGCGGCGCGCATCCTCAGAGAGCGCGGCCTGCCGGAGGAGCTTATCGAGGCGGTAAAGATGCACAATGAGGCGGCTCACGGCGGCCGGAAGCGGTCCGTCCCCTTCCATAAGGCTCTGGCCGCGGCGGAGACCGTGACCGGGCTCATAACCGCCGCCGCCCTCGTCTACCCGGACAGGAAACTGACCAGCGTGAAAGGCTCCTCCGTGCTAAAACGCATGAAGGACAAGCGCTTCGCCGCCTCCGTGGACAGGAGCATCATCATGGAATGCGCGGACCTGGGGTTGGGGCTGGAGGAATTCGTGGACCTGGCGCTCTTGGCCATGCGCGGCATAGCTCCTGAACTCGGGCTATAAGATCCTGTTTTTGGTTATTCTTTCTATTTCTTCCAGCAGTTCTTCGGCTTCGTAAGGCTTAGGGACCATCCCGGCCAGTTCGCCGGATAACTTCCTGCGTTCTATATCCTTCCGGTCCAGCGCGGTGAAGGCCACTATGGGCGTCTTGGCCGCGCCGGGCGCGGCCCGGATGGCGCGGATGGCTTTTTCCGGGCCCATGTCCGGCAGCATGAAATCCAGCAGTATCAGGTCAGGCTTCTGACTGGCCGCGGCCTCCGCCCCCTCCCTGCCGCTGCGCGCGGCCGCGACCTCGAAGCCTTTGGATTCGAGCCGTATCCTGACCAGCGCTATGTGCTGTTCCTCGTCCTCGATAAGGAGTATCTTTGTCATTGCTCCCCCTGCCCGCAGTAACGCAGTTTCTCGGCCAGAGAGTCTTCGTCGGCGAAATCCGCGGGATAGACCAGAGCGTTTATCTTCCATTCGTACTCGGAGGAAGGGCCGTAAAGGGCGCGCAGCTCGGCCTGCAGCAGAGCTGTGGCCTTCCCGCATTCCTTCAGCCCGCAATCAGCCAGCAGCACTATGAATTCCCCCGGCCCCCGCTTGAGCATGGCGTGATAGCTGCGCAGCCGACTCCTGACGAAGGCCCCTATCCTGCCGTCCAGATCGACGGCGCCCTGGCCGCTGTTCCTGACCGCGGGCGGCGCCGTCAGGGTAAGCGCCGAGAATTCGCGCTTGCCTTTGGTTCCCTCTATCTCCTGGCGGGCCGCGAGCCGGACCGCGGAGCAGAAGTCCAGCCGCGGCAGGGTTACGCAGAAGCGCGCGGAGCTTCCCTTCTCGCTTTCCGCCCAGATGCGCCCGAGATGCAGCTCGACTATGCCTTTGGAGATGGCCAGGCCGAGTCCGGTGCCTTCGGCGCTGGCGCCCGCAGGGGCCTTCACGCGCGAGAACTTCCTGAAGAGCTTGGGGATGTCCTCCGGGTCCAGACCTTCGCCGGAGTTCTGCACGCAGATCCTGGCCTCTTCCCCGGAGACCTGCAGCGCAACCCTTATGTCCCCGCCGCGCGGCGTGAACTTGAGCGCGTTGGAGACCAGGTTGATCAGCACCTCGGATATTTTCTCCCGGTCGCAGAAGGTGCGCGCCGGAACTTCTCCCAGCTCGGCCGTGAGTTTTATCCCTCTTTCGGAGGCGAGGTAAAGGTAGTCGGAGACCGTGGCGGCGCAAAGCTCGCGGAGATCCGAGTCCTCCATGTTCACCGGCATCACCCCGGCCTCTATCTTGGTGATGTCCATCAGCGCGTCTATCATGCGGTTCAGGCGCGAGCAGTTGTCCAGCCCCATCCGCACTATCTCCCGCTGTTTCTCGGAGGGTTCCCCCACGGTGCCGTCGTATATCATCTGCAGCGATTCCCTGACCACCGTCAGCGGCGAGCGCAGCTCGTGGGCGACGTGGGAGATGAATTCCTCCCGGATCCGCTCCAACATCCTGGCGGCGCTGATGTCCCGCAGCATCACGAGGCGGCAGGTTTCCCCGCCCCAGTATATCTCTACGGCGCGGACTTCCGCCGGGACCGTCCTGCCGTCGGGCCTGTGGAAATCTGTCTCCACCGGACCTTCCAGAGAGCACTTGAGGTCCAACTTCTTGGACAGGAGGTCTTCGCGCCTGCGGGCCAGCAGCCGTTCCGCTCCCCTGTTGGCGAAGAGCACGCTGCGGTCGGGGCGCACCACCAGGAAGCCCTCCGGGATTTTCTCGAACATCTCCTTGAGGCGGGCCTCCCTTTCCCTGGCCTTCTGGTCTATCCTGGCCCGTTCAATAGCGTAACTGATGGAGTAGCCCATCCATTCGCCGGTGATTTTCCCCTTCACCATGTAGTCCTGCGCGCCTTTCTTGATGAGCAGCAGGCCGAGCTTTTCCTCGTGCATGCCCGTCATGACGATGATAGGCCTGTCCTTGAACAGGACCTTCGCCCGCAACAGCGTGTCGGCGCCGTAGGAATCCGGCAGGTTCAGGTCCAGCAGCACCACGTCGGCGCGTTCCAGCTTGTCTAAATCCTTGGCGGCGCTGAGAGAACCGGCCGCGCGCAGACGGAACGGGCCGCCTTTCAGCCCGTGGAAAAGCGCGCTGATCGCCTCGGCGTCGTATGGGTTGTCCTCTACCAGCAGGACCTGGACCACTTTTTCCGATAACGGCATTCTCCCTCCCGAACACGCGGCTTCTGGAAGGCTGCGGCGGCCTGTCCGGGCGCCGGCGTCCTAGGAACGATAATTTCTTCTCCCCCAACTCAAGGATAATATATAAGCGGTTCGGGCGCAATAGCCTTTTGAGTACATAAAAAAGACCGCCGGCTTGCGGCCGGCGGTCCTGGCTGTAACCTCTCTGTGTCCTTACTGGAAGAAGTAGACGTTTACGGCGTAGTTCAGCGTGCCGTCCCCGCCCAAATCTACCGGCTGGTCGAGCTTGAAGGTGCGGGAGGCGATGAAGACCTTCTGATTGTCTGAGAGGAATTTCCGGTAGTCGGCCAGCTTGGCGGCTATGCCGGCCTCGTCCTTGGAGAGCAAGGTCTTGAAGCCAACGAGCCTGCCGATGTAGACCATCGAGAAGGAGGAGTCATTCTTGACCAGCGTGACGGAGTTGGCCAGCAGATCGAAGTCTATGTCGTCCCCGTTCTTGAGCTGGCGCAGCTGGACCTCGTGGTCCATGTTCTCTTCGGGTTTCGTCAGGTAATATACGGCTACGGTGGGGCGGATATAGTCGTTCTTCGTTATCCTCAGCGCCGCCACGGGGGTCAGGCCGGAGTTGTCCAGCGCCGAGACCAGATCCCCCTGCAGCTTGGCCATCGTGGAGGAACTGAGGGCGTCGTAGTTCATCTTATCCGCAGTAAAGCCGCGTATCACGCGGCCGTCAGGAGACTCGTACGTAAGTATCCCGAACTGGTCCTTGTATTCGGTGCCGGTCACCTTCATGCCGTACTTGGCCAGTATAGGGGTCCACATGCCGGTAAAGGCCTTGAAGTCGGACTCGGTTTCGGCGTAGGTGGAGAGCAGGCTCTTGGAGGCCTGCGGCAGCAGGGCCAGGTCGCTTATTTCGGCGGTGGCCGGCGCCTGGACCGCCCGGAGCACCGGCGCGGGGGCTTTAAGAGCGGAAAGCGAAAACTTGCTTATGTCGGAAGCGGAAACGCCGTTAAGCTCGGCCGCGTAAACTGCCGAGGCACTGAGCATGGCTGCCATGGCTACGGTTATTTTTTTCATCAAGACTCCTCCTGCTGTCTGCGCGTATATTTTATTACTTAACGCCACCGGACGGAAGGGCTGAACGGCCGCATTCCGTATAGGACATTCGGCCTATTGATATCGGTCAAGCCCGGCTCCGCCTAGGCGGCTCTGGGCCCGCCATTTTCCGAAGGCCTTGCCGCGGGATTCCAGTTTTTCTATGAAGGCCCTCATGCGGCGGCTGATGCGCCCCCCGGGGGTTTTTGCAAGAGGCGTGCCCGGCAGCGGCATGAAAGCGTGGGTGTGTATGATGGCCCCGGCAGAGACGAGGAACTGTATCATCTCCATGGCGGCGTCCTCGTCCTCGCGCGTCTCCCCTGGCAGACCGAAGATGAAGTCGAAGTAAGGCGTGAGGCGGTGTTCCCGGCAGAGCCGCGCCGCCTCCAGGATCTCCCCGGGCCCGTGGCCGCGCCGGATGGCCCGCAGCAGGCCGGGGCTGGCGGCCTGCGCGCCTATGACCAGCCTGCGGTTGGAGGCGTATTTCCTCACCAGTTCCAGCGCCTCGTGGGTGACGTGGTCGGGGCGTACCTCCGAAGGGAAGGAACCGGCGAAGATGCGGCCGCCCCTGGCCGAAGCCAGCTTGCCGGCGCTTTCCAGCAGTTCCCGCAGGGCGGCGGAGTTCATGGCTCTGCCGTCAGGGGAGCCGTAGGAGAAGGCGTCGGGCGTAATAAACCGCACGTCCTTCAGGCCTCTGGCGAACATGGTCTCCATCGCCCGCAATATCCCGTCTACCGGGCGATGGCGGGGTTTCGCACCGAAGAGGAAGGAGGTCTGGCAGTAGGCGCAGGAGTAAGGGCAGCCCCTGGTAATCTCTATAGCGCCGAAAAGGCCCCACTTGGCGGAGAACGGCGGGTACTCCGAAAGAACGGCCGGCGTCCCCCTCAGGACGCCGCGCGGCGGCGGCTTTCCTGCGGCCAGGTCCGAGAGCAGGCGCGGGAAAACTCTTTCCCCCTCGCCGGCCACGACGTAGTCGAATCCCAGGTCCAGTGTCTCGCCTGGGACCGCGCTGGGGTGAGGACCTCCGGCGATGAGGACGGCGGCCGGGGCGGACTTTTTCAGTCTCTTAACTAGGGAGGCCGCGCCCGCTTTCTGGCAGGTGAAGAACGAGAGCGCGGCGGCCGCGCCGGCGCCGCCGTCCCGGGAGAGCTCTGCCAGCGTCTCCGCCGCCGTGGCCGGGAAGACGGCCCGCAGTCCCGGCGGGCCGTACGTTTCCAGCGCCCCGGCCAGCGCGTTCACGCTGTAGCGGTTCTCCCGGCTATAGTGGAAAATCAGCTTGTTAAGGGTCACCAGAATGTGAGTCGCCCGCTCTTGCCGGCCTCAGGTCCGGACAGGGCCAGCAGGAACGAATAGGCCCTGGCCAGCGCCAGGCTTAGCCAAGGAAGGAAGACGAAAGTTTTGAGGGAGGCCGCGGCTATGGTCCAGGGCTTGAGGTCCAGGACGGCAGCCGGGGCTTTCATGCTGCCGGTGACGACGTAGATGTCCGGCACGGACATGGTTATGGCCAGCGTCAGCATGACCAGCGGGAAAAGCCGGATCTTCCAGCCGTTGGTGATGGCGGCGCTGAGGGCGAAGGACTCCTTTACGCCGGTCTTCCTGTCCACGACGGCGTATTCGCTGAACATGAAGGCCAGGTAGATGATTGCGCCGGGGATTATGAGCAGGAAAAGGCCGCCCAGGGAAGCCAGCCCCAGCAGCAGGCTGACGGCTATGGCCCTGTGATAGACCGGGAAGGCGCTGAAAAGGTCCTTGAAGGACGCGCCGGCGCCGCGGGCTATCTTTATGTACACTAGGTTCGCCCCTATGGTGAACGGGGTCAGGACGAAAAGCATGTACGGTACCGAAGGCAGCATGGAATGCGTGCGGCTCATCAGCAGGAACGAGCCGGCGGAGACCGCGGCCAGCACCAGGTTCACCGAGAGCACAAGCGGCAGATGCGAGACGTAATCGTCCCAGGAGCGGGTGAACCAGGAGAAGGCCGCTCTGTCCATTTCAAAGGGCTGCATATGCCTCCTCGTAAAGAACCCGGGCCCGGAAAGAACTCCTGACCAGCGGTCCGGAAAGCACGGCTTTTATGCCGGTCGCCCTGGCCTTCTCCTCCCACAGCCTGAACTCCTCCTCCGTGTAGTATTTCTCTACCGGCCTGTGCCCCTTCGAGGGGGCGAGGTACTGCCCCAAGGTCAGCAGGTCGCAGCCGGCTTCGGCCAGGTCGCCGATGGCCGCCCGCAGCTCCTCCGGCCTCTCCCCCAGGCCCAGCATGATGCCGGACTTCGTCAGTATGTCGGGGCGAAGTTTCTTGGAACTGGAGATGACTGAGAGCGAACGCCTGTAATCCGCGCCGGCGCGGGCCCCGGAGTAAAGGCCGGAGACCATCTCCAGGTTGTGGGCGAGCACGTCCGGCCCGGAGGCGAGCACGGTTTCCAGCGCTTTTAGGTCGCCCCTGAAGTCCGGGATAAGCGGCTCGGTGCGGATGCCCGGGGAAAGTTCCTTGATCAGGCGGTTGGTTTCGGCGTAATGAGCCGCGCCGCCGTCCGGCAGATCGTCACGGGTGGGCGAGGTGAAGACCACGTATCTGAGTCCCCACTCGCGGCAGAGCTCCGCCGCACGGCGAGGCTCGCCCGGGTCCGGCGGAAGCGGCAGGCCTTTCCCGACGGCGCAAAAACCGCAGTTGCGGGTGCAGACGTCGCCCAGGATAAGGAACGTCGCCTCGCCCTCCGAGAAACACCTGCCCTTGTTGGGGCAGCGGGCTTCGTCGCAGACAGTGTGCAGGCGCATGGCCGCGAGGCGCGCGGCGGTGCCGGCTGCGGCCGTGCCGCGCAGGTCCGTCTTGTTCCGGCGGGCCTCCTTGAGTATCCAATCGGGCAGCGCGGGCATCAGTCTGCGACCTTCAGGTGCAGTTCCTTGAGCTGCTTGTCGTCTATCGGGGACGGGGCCTCGCTCATCGGGCAGGCGCCGCTGGTGGTCTTGGGGAAGGCTATCACGTCTCGTATAGAGTCGGTCCCGCAGATGAGGCCCACCAGCCGGTCGAAGCCTATGCCTATGCCGCCGTGGGGCGGCGCGCCGTAGTCCAGCGCGTTAACTATCATGCCGAAGCGGCGCTGCACGGCCTCTTTATCGTAGCCCATCAGGCCGAAGATCTTCTCCTGCATGGCGCGGCTGTGATTGCGCACCGAGCCGGAGCCGAGCTCCACGCCGTTCAGCACCAAGTCGTACTGGCACGAGCGGACGTTGCCCGGGTCGGTGTCCAGTTTATGCGTCTCCTCCGGCAGCGGCGCGGTGAACGGGTTGTGCGTAAAGGTCCAGCCGCCGGTCTCGGCGTCCTTTTCGAGCAGCGGGAAGTGGCGGACCCACAGGAAGGCCCAGTTCTTGAGTTTGGCAGGCTTCAGGCGGGCTATCAGCTCGCTCCTGAGCGCGCCCAGGCACGGGGCGGCCACGGCGGCCCTGTCGGCCGCTATGAAGACGGCGTCGCCGTCCTTGACTTCGAGGCGTTCTTTCAGCGCGGCCTGCTCTGCTTCGGAGAGGAACTTGAGCGACGGCGAGTCCCATTTGGCGTCCTTGAAGCGCAGCCAGACCAAGCCTTTGGCGCCGAGCTTCTTGACGAGTTCGGTGAGCTTGTCCATGTCCCCGCGGCTGAACGCGGCGGCCCCCTCGCCCTTCAGCGCGCGCACGACGCCGCCGCTCTCCAGCGCGCCGGAGAGTACCTTAAAGGCGGAGCGCGTGAAAATGTCGGAGCAGTCTTTTATCTCCAGGGTGTAGCGCAGGTCCGGCTTGTCGGAACCGTACTTCAGCATCGCGTCAGAGAATTCCAGCTCCGGGAAAGGCGCGGCGATTTCCTCTCCAACGGACGCGAAGACGGCCTTCATCATCCCCTCGACCACACGGGCTATGTCCTGTTCGTCCACGAAGGACATCTCCAGGTCTATCTGTGTATGCTCCGGCTGGCGGTCCGCCCTGAGCTCCTCGTCACGGAAGTTGCGGGCAAGCTGAAAGTAGCGGTCCATGCCGCTCATCATCAGGACCTGCTTGAACTGCTGCGGGCTCTGCGGCAGCGCGTAGAATTCGCCCGGGTTGTTCCTTGACGGGACTACGAAGTCGCGCGCACCCTCCGGAGTGGAACGGGTCAGCATCGGGGTCTCTATCTCGTTGAAGTCGAGCGCGTAGAGGTAGTCGCGCACCACCCGGGACAGGCGGCTGCGCAGTACCAGGTTTTTAGCCATCTTGGGCCGGCGAAGGTCTAGAAACCGGTACTTGAGGCGCGTCTCCTCGCTGACTCCGGCGTGCTCTCCGAGGTCGAATGGCAGCGGCTGGGAGACGTTGAGGACGGCGATCTCGGAGGCCTCCAGCTCTATCTCGCCCGTGGGCATATTCTTGTTGGCGTTCGAGCCCGGGCGCGGGCGCACCTTGCCGGTGACGCGCAGGGCATATTCGCTCTTGGCCTCCTCGGCGGTGCCGAAGACAGGGCTGTCAGGGGCTACGACGACCTGCGTGACGCCGTAGAGGTCGCGCAGGTTGATGAAGAGCACGCCGCCGTGGTTGCGCTTGGAGTCGTTCCAGCCGCACAGCGTGACGGTCTGCCCGGCGTCGGAGGCGGTGAGCTCTCCGCAGGTGTGTGTGCGGAGGGCGGTGGCTTTGGATGAGTAGTTGTTGGTCATGGTCTGGTCCATAAGATTTCAGTCCCGCGAACTGCGCTGTCAGGCCCCTTCCGCCTTTTTAGGGAGCAATCCCGCTTATTTAACTTTTTTTAGAAGTTCTTTAAGGATTGGGGCCATGCCGTAAAAAGCTAGGCTCATTTGTTCCCCTTTCTCCTTCAACGGCTTAACCGTCACGGTGCCGTCCTTCAGTTCGGCATCGCCTATCAGCAGGGCGAAAGCGGCGCCGCTCTTGTCCGCCGAGCGCATCTGCGACTTTAGGCTCAGCCCGAAATCCGAAAAATCCGCGCTGACGCCGCCGGCGCGGAGGGCGCCGAGGAGCTCGAACGACTTGTTCCCGGCCTCCTTGGCCGCGGCTATTACGAAGACCGCGGGGGCCCCGCCCGGGGCGGACTTGTCCTTGAGGAGCATGGCGAGGCGGTCCACGCCTAGGGCCCAGCCGATGGCCGGGGCCGCGGGGCCGCCCATGGACTTCACGAGGTCGTCGTAGCGGCCGCCGCCGCAGACGGCGTCCTGGCTGCCCAGCGAGCCGCTGCGCACCTCGAAGACGGTGCGGGTGTAGTAGTCGAGGCCGCGCACGAGGCCAGGGTTGACGCGGAAATCCGCTCCCGAGAGCCTCAGCAACTCCTGTACGCGGGCGAAATGGGCGGAGCAGTCCGGGCAGAGCCGGAGTTTCGGGGCCTCTTGGGCCAGCCGGGGACCGTCTATTTTGCAGTCCAGCGCGCGCAGCGGGTTGCGCTCTATACGGATGCGGCACGGCTCGCAGAGCTTCTCCGAGCAGCCGCGCAGGTAGGCCAGCAGCGTCTGGCGGTAGTTCCCGCGGCACTCGGCGCAGCCCAGCGAGTTGAGGTCCACGGTGCAGTCCGGCAGTCCGGCCCTCTCAAGCAGCTTCAGCAGCATCGTTATGGTCTCGGCGTCCGCGAAAGGCGAGGCGTTGCCTATGTGTTCGGCGCCTATCTGTTCGAACTCGCGGAAGCGGCCCGCCTGCGGGCGCTCGGCGCGGAACATGTTGCCTATATAGTAGAACTTGGCGTTGCGGCCGCTCTGGGAGAGGTTCTGCTCTATGTAGGCCCGCACTACGCCCGGAGTGCCCTCCGGGCGCACGGCCACCTCTCGGCCTCCGCCGTCGGTGAAGGCGTACATCTCCTTCTCCACTATGTCGGTGGTCTCTCCGGTGGACTTGACGAAGAGCTCCTTCATCTCTATCGTCGGAATGCGCAGTTCGCGGTAGCCGTAAAACGAGAAGACCTCCCGGGCAGTAGCCTCTATGGAAGCGAAGCGCTCGGAATCCGGCGGGAGCAGGTCCCTGAATCCTCGCAGGGAATGCACTGTCATCAGACCTCCCCGGCCATGGACTTGAGCCTTGCCTGGTCCAGTATCGTCAGTTCGCCGCGGCGGTAGTCTACGATGCCGCTGCGCTTGAGCGTGTTGATCGCGCGGCAGACCGGCACGCGCGTGGTGCCAAGATACTGCGCCAACTCGTTCTGGTCCATGGCCATCTTCACCGGCCGAGTCCTGGTATCCCGGGAAAGGTCAAGGATGGCCTCGGCTAGGCGGCCGAGGATGTTGTGGAACAACATGGATTCCACGTCCTTGTTGGCCTTGGAAAGGCGTTCGGCCAGGGTCTGGAGGAGCTTCAGCGAGAACTCCGGGTTCTCTACGATAAGCCTGCGGAAGTTCTTCTTGGAGATGACGTAGAGCTCGCTTTCGGAGACGGCCTGGGCCGAGGCGGAGCGGACCTTGCCGCCTAGCAGCGACATCTCCCCAAAGAACTCCCTTTTCTTCAGGAAGGCAAAAATCTTTTTTTTGCCGGCCCCTACCGTGGTGAAGATTTTGATGCGGCCGGACTTTACGATGAAGAAGTTGTTCCCCAGGTCCTGCTTGGCGAAGACCATCTGCCCGGCCGAGTATCTCTTTACCCCGGCTATCGAAAGTATCCTGTTCAAGTCCGCGGCGCCCAGTCCGCTGAAGAAGGAGACCTGCTTGAGTACGGAAGTTACCATCTTTTTCACCTCGTTAAGCACGCCGCGTCGCGGGACAATCGCCTCCCGGAACGGCCGGGTCGCATAAATTATATAAATTTACCGGTAGGTCTTGCCCCTGCGCCCGGGCCGTCGGGCCAGTCCGCAGCTCACTTCTTGCGTACGAGCTGCATCCCGCACTTGGGGCATTTGCCGGGCTTAGAGCTGCTGTAATGCCCCATAGGGCAGACGTACAGCGCAGTTCTCCCCGGTTTATCCGGCGCGGCCGTTTTTTTCCCCTTAGGTCCCGCCTTGACCGCGTATTTGCGCGGGTCAGCGTTGAAGGAACGGACGCAGTCGCCGCAGCAGAAGTAATAGATATGCCCTTTGTAGGAGACCGACGGCGTATTTTTCGTCACCTTGAACTTCTCCCCGGTCACGGGGCAGACGGCCTTCCTGCCTAGTTCGCTCTTGCCCGGACTGCGCTCCTTTACCGCCGCGTCCTCCCCCTGCGCGGTCTTCGCGGCTTTTCCCATACTGCCGCACAAGGCCGACTTATGCGGTTCTTCGCGCGTCGTTGTGGACTTCTGCGCGGCGCCGGCCGCGGCCGGGCCCGCCGCCAGCATCATGGCCAGCAGCGCTGTGACAAGTTCGTTCGTTTTCATACATTTACCTCCGTGGTGTTCTGAGCCTTAACGCGGTCCGGCGTTCTCCTGCCGCGCGCCGCGCTTCATCTCCCCGCGCCATTTCCAGACGGTGTAGATGGCCGGGTAGATAAGCAGTTCCATTATGAAGGACGTGAAGATGCCGCCCACCATAGGCGCGGCTA
Organism: bacterium; assembly: GCA_021789695.1. Taxonomy (GTDB): domain Bacteria; phylum Elusimicrobiota; class Elusimicrobia; order Elusimicrobiales; family UBA9959; genus UBA9959. Next base: position 97,183 of record JAJYJH010000001.1, read on the forward strand.
TGCGCTTCATCACGTCGGCGCCGGCCTCGTACGAAGGGGCCCACATGATGGGAAGCAGGCCCATGAACAGGCACATCACCGTCATCATCTTCGGCCGGATGCGCTTGACCGCGCCGTGCATGACGGCTTCCTCCAGGTCCTTCAGCGTGTTCAGGCGCCCTTCCCGCTTGCGCTGGTCGTAGGCCAGGTCCAGGTATAGCAGCATGACCACTCCGGTCTCCGCGTCCACGCCGGCCAGGGCTATCATACCCACCCAGACCGCCACGGACATGTTATAGCCAAGAAGGTATAGCAGCCACACCGCCCCGACCAGCGAGAACGGAACGGCCAGGAAGACTATGCCGGTCTTTGCCAGCGAACCCGTGTTCACGTAAAGCAGCACGAAGATGATCAGCAGCGTCAGCGGCAGCACAATCAGCAGGCGCTGCCTGGCGCGCTGCATATACTCGAACTGCCCGCTCCAGGAAAGGTAGTAGCCCGGCGGCAGCTTTATCTCTTTGGCCAACAGCGCCTTCCCCTCTTTTACGTAACCGCCTATGTCCTGGTCCGGCGTAAGGTCTACGTAGACCCAGCCGGTCAGCATGCCGTTCTCGTCCTTGATGGACGGCGGACCCTTAACCACGCGGATGTCCGCCAGCTCGCCCAGCGGCACCTGCGCCCCAGACGGCGTAGGGACCAGCACGCGTCCCAGTTTGTCCAGCGTGTCGCGTCTGCCGCGCTGATAGCGCACGTTCACGGGGTAGCGCTCGCGCCCCTCCACCGTGGTGGTCACGTCCATGCCGCCGATGGCCGTCTCTATCACGTCCTCCACGTCCCCGACTGTGAGGCCGTAGCGCGCGGCGTCCCGGCGGCGCACGTCGAAGTCCACGAAGTGGCCGCCGGTCACGCGCTCGGCGTACACGCTGCGCGTGCCCTTCACGCGCGGCAGCACGGCCTCTATTTGCTCGCCTATCTTCTGAATCTCGGAGAGGTCGGGGCCGTAAACCTTTATGCCCACCGGCGTGCGTATGCCCGTGGTCAGCATGTCCAGCCGCGTCTTTATCGGCATGGTCCAGGCGTTGGTAGTGCCAGGCAGTTTGACGGCGGCGTTCAGGGCCGCTATCAGTTCCTCCCACGTGCGCGGCTCCATCTCTGGCCAAAGCAGGCGCAGCGCTGGCTTGAGCCAGCCCGGCGCCCTGGAACTGTACCAGCGCGCGTGCGGCACCGGCGGCCAGTCCTTCTGCGGCTTCAATTTGACAACGGTCTCGGCCATCTCCAGCGGCGCCGGGTCCGTAGCGGTGTCGGCGCGTCCTATCTTGCCGAAGACGCGCTCCACCTCGGGAAAGCCGCGGATGATCCGGTCCTGTTCCTGCAGCCACAGCTTGGCCGGCTCTATGGCTATGCCCGGCAGCGTGGTGGGCATGTAGAGAATGTCGCCCTCGTTCAAGGCCGGCATAAACTCGGAACCGAGCTTATTGTAGACCGGAACCGCCGTCAGTATCAGCAGCGCTGCCAGCGCTATAGCGGTCTTGCGCCATTCCAGCACGAACGAGAGCAGCGGTTCGTATACGCGGAACAGGAAGCGGCTGACCGGGTGCTCCTCCTCGGAGTAGATCTTTCCCGCCCACAGGAAGTTGACCGGCTTCGCCAGCCAGCGGGGCTTCAGTTTAAGCTCGCGCGCCGGCTTCAGGAAGAGCTGCATCAGCACCGGCACCAGCGTCACGGCGGCCAGCGCCGCGAAGAACATCGAGAAGGTCTTGGTGAAGGCCAGCGGCCGGAAGAGGCGTCCCTCCTGCGCCTGCAGCGTGAAGATGGGCAGGAAACTGACCGCTATCACCAGCAGCGAGAAAAAGACCGGCCTGCCCAATTCCTGCGCGGCGTGCAGTATCACGTCGAAGAGCGGGGCCTTCCTGCCGGAAAACTCCCATTCCTCCAGCCGCTTCTGCGCGTTCTCCACCATGATGACCGCCGCGTCCACCATGGCGCCTATGGCTATGGCTATGCCGCCCAGCGACATAATGTTGGCGGAGAGGCCCAGGTGGTACATCGGGATGAACGCCAGCAGCGCCGCCACCGGCAGCGTGACTATAGGCACCAGCGCGCTGCGGAAATGCCAGAGGAAGACGACTATGACCAGGCTGACTATCAGCAGTTCCTCCAGCAGCTTGCGCTTGAGCGTGTCTATGCTGCGCTCTATCAGGCCCGAACGGTCGTATGTGGCCACCAGCTTTACCCCGGGAGGGAAAGAGCCCTTTACCTCCTGCAACTTCTTTTTCACCCCTTCTATTACCTTCAGCGCGTTCTCGCCGGAGCGCATCACCACGATGCCGCCCACCGTCTCGCCCTCGCCGTCCAGTTCGGCGGCGCCATCTCGCATCTCCGGGCCGTAATGCACCTTGGCTATGTCCTTTATGAGCACAGGCGTGCCGCCGGCGCCGGTCCCCACCGGGACGTTCTCTATGTCGGCCAGACTCTTGATGTATCCGCGGCCGCGCACTACGTACTCCCTTTCACTCATCTCCAGCACGCGGCCGCCGACGTCGGCGTTGGAGCGCTTGAGCGCCCGGATGACGTTCTTGAGGGGTATATGGTAGGCCAGCAGTGCGTCGGGGTCTATGTCCACCTGGTACTGCTTGACGTAGCCTCCGACCGAGGCGACCTCGGCCACGCCTGGCACCGATTCCAGCCAGTAGCGCAGGTACCAGTCCTGGAAAGAGCGCAGGTCGGCCAGGCTGTTCCTGCCCGACGTATCCTTGAGCGCGTACTCGAAGACCCAGCCCACGCCGGTGGCGTCGGGGCCCAGCACCGGGTGGACACCGGACGGCAGTGAGCCCTCTATGGAGGAGAGGTATTCCAGCGTGCGGGAGCGGGCCCAGTATATGTCGGTCCCGTCCTGGTAGATGATGTAGACGAAAGAAAGCCCGAAGAAAGAATAGCCGCGCGCCACCTTTACCTTCGGCGCGGCCGTCATGGCCGAGACTATCGGGTAGGTGATCTGGTCCTCCACCAGGTCCGGAGAGCGGCCGGGCCAGCTGGTGAAGACTATCACCTGGGTGTCCGAGAGATCGGGAATGGCGTCCACAGGGATTTTCTTCAGCGCGTACCAGCCCCAGGCCACGGCGAAGACCGTGCCCAGAAACACGAAGAAACGGTTCCGGGAACACCAGGAGATGAGTCGGTTTATCATAAAGTTACCGCGCTATTTATCTCCGCCGAAGGCCGACAGGGCGGCGTTCAGCTGCGACTCGGAGTCTATAAGGAAGTTGCCGCTGGTGACCACTCTGTCGCCGGGCTCGAGGCCTTTGAGTATCTCCGTGTAGCCGCCGCCGCCCCGGCCGGCCGTCACGCCGCGCGCGGCCAGGTAACCTCCGCCCAGGTCCACGAAGACCACCTGCCTGGTCCCGGTGTCCACCACGGCCCCGGACGGCACCGTCAGGCGCCGGCCACTGTCGGCCAGCACCACGGCGTTCAGGTACATGCCGGGCTTCAGCAGCCCCTCCGGGTCAGATAACCGCGCCCTCAGGCGGGCCGAACGGGTGGCCGGGTCCAGCACCGGGTCTATGGAAACTATCCTGCCTTCGAAGGTCCTGCCGGGCAGCGAGATCGTCGTAGCGCGCACGGTCTGGCCCGGTTTCACCAGCGGCAGGTCCTGCTCGTAGACTCCGGCGTAGAGCCAGGGCGAGCCGTTGGACGAGGAGGGCAGCAGCAGGCTCTCGTCAGGTTTCCCGCCCGCCGCGAGCGCGGCTATCTGCGCGTCCGACATCCCGGCCAGGCGCAGCCGCAGACGGCTGGCCGCTTCCAGCTCCTTGGCCCTGTCCAACGTACCGGTCAGGGTGCTGGCCCTGGCCTGTTTCAGGGCGGCCGCCGCTGAAAGGTATTCCTGCTGCGTGCGGTACAGGTCCGGGTCGTAGGCCACCTTGCCTTCGGCACGGACCTCCACCGCGAACGGGCGCTCCATCGCCATGCCGAGCTTGAGGCCTATCTCCTGCCTGCGCGCCGCGCTCACTTTGAAGGCGCCCGGCTCTGCCGGAGAAGCCTGCGCCTCGTCAGCGTACACCGGAACGAAATCCATGCCCATGCCGTCCTTGGCCGGGACCGGGGAGGTGACCTTCGGGTCCATCGGGCTACGGTAGTAAAGTATCCTATGCGCGAGCTTCCCGGTTTTAGAACCCTGTCCGGCAGGCGCGGCCGCGTTCTCTATGGGCACCAGCGTCATGCCGCAGATAGGGCATTCGCCTGGCTTGTCGGAGATGTACGAGGGGTGCATGGGGCAGTGGTACTTGATCCCTTGAACCGCGGCGGCAGTCCCGGCCTCGCGGCAATGCCGGCGGACCACTACGGCCGCGCCGGCGGCGAAGAGCAGCAGCAGCCCTGCTATTATCGAGATTCTCTTATTCATACTTCCTCCCGTCGGGCCCGGCGCCTGTCACCCGCCCCAGCTCCGCCATATACACCGCGAAATCCACCCTGTTCTTCTCCTGCTGCAGCTCGAAGGCCAGCAGCGAGCGCTCGCTGTCCAGCAGGTCCAGGAAACCCGCGGTGTCGGCCTGGTAGGCGGCCTGCACCGAGTCCAGCGCGGCCGAGGCCTGCGGGAGCACCGTGGTCCTGTAAAGCCCGAAGAGCCGCGCCGCGGTGTCGGCCTTTACCGAGAGGTCCTCCACCTGCCAGCGCGTGGCGTTCTCCATGTCGGCCAGGCTCGCGCGCGAGGCTTCCAGCGCGGCGGTTTTTTCCTTAACCGCGGCCTTGTTCCTGCCCCACCACAGCGGTACATTGAACCCCAGCATCGCCTCCTGGCCTTCGGTGCCGTGGAAGGACAGCGAAGAAGTCCCCGAGCCGACGGCGGAGTAGGTATAGCCAAGCATGAAGTCGGGATAGTACTGCCGCAGCGCCAGGCGGCGCTCCTCCCGTCTTTCCCCTTCCAGCGCCTTTATGGCCAGCAGCTCCGGGCGGTCGGCCAGGGCCGCGGCCGTAAGGCGCCGCGTATCCATAGTGAAGGCCGGGTCCCGGGGGGCCTCCGGGGAGCCCAGCGGGGCCTCCGGGGGACGGTTCAGCAGGACGTTGAGGGCTGCGCTGGCGCTGAGGCGTTCCTGGCGCGCCGTAAGCAGATCCTCGCCCAGCCTGGCCAGTTCCACCTGCGCCTTGAAAACCATGGCCTGCGGGGCCTTGCCCGCCGCGTATTTCTTGTCGGCCACGTCCGCCACTCCGGCCAGTATGTCGTCCTGTTCTTTCAGTATTCCAACCGAGCGCTCGACGTAGTATAGCCCGTAGAAGGCCTGCGTGGTCCTGGCCGCTATCTCCAGCTCCTTGGCGCGCAGGGCCTGGCGCGCCACTTCCGTCCCGGCCGCCGCCGCCTTGCGCTTGAGGCCCCGCTTGCCCGGGAACGGCAGTTTCTGCGAGATTGAGAACTTGTCGGTGGGCGGCGTCCCCATCGCCTTGGAGGTATCGAACATATGGGAGAGAGTTATGTCTGGATCGTCCAGGGCGCCAGTCTGGGCAGGCAGCTCGGCCGCGGCCTCCCAGACGCGCCTGGCCCCGGCTATCTGCGGGTTGTCCCGGAGCGCGACGGAGAGGACGTCTTCCAGCGCTATCGTGCCGGTGGAGATGTTCTGAGCCCGGAGCGTAGCGCCGGTCGTGGTCATCAGTATAAAGAAAGTCAGCGCCCTCATATTCGGGTCCCCTTTATTTCACCAGTTTCGAAGCAGCGTCGTTTAGCGCCGGCAGGTGGCGCAGCAGCACGACAGTTATCCAGAGCGCGTACAGCAGGCCGGCCGCCACCGCGGCCCGCGCCATGCGTTGCCCGGCCCGCGTGAGGTCCGGACTTTTGAGCGCCGCGACTCCGAAGAAGACGGCCAGCGCCGCCTTCTCCACCCCGAAGAGATGGACGAACGAGAGCAGCCCCATGGCCAGCGCCGCCGCGGCTAGTTTCGTGGACATATTATTTTCCTTTCGTGTATTTCATCCCGCAGGCCGGGCATTCTTTGCCGGGCATCATATCGCATCGCTTTTTGCATTCGCACAGGTAAGTGGCGCATTTACCGCATAGGCTGTCCAGCGCCACCGGATTTATAAGGCTGTCCGGGACCCGCATACCCGACACTACCTTCGTTAGCAGGCCGCTGCGCTGTCCCGGCTCCATGGCCCTGACGTTCAGGACGAAACTGAAAAGGCCGGCGGTCATGAGACCCAGCATCAGCGCCATCGCGGGCACAGGCAGGCTCAGGAAGCGGCGGTGCGCTCCCGCTTCCGGACGCTGCGCCTTGGCCGCGGCGACGGTGCGGGCCGTAAAGAATGGAGAAGGCTCCGTGCCGGTCAGGGCAGTCAGGTCCGCCTCGGCGGCGCGCATGGCGGCCAGCGCGGCCGAACAGGAGGCGCAGGCGGTCAGGTGGGCCTTGAGAGCTTGCGCCTCGCGCGCCGGCAGTTCCCCGTCCAGGTAGGCGGAAAGTTTGCGTTTGGAATCGCGGCAGGGGTCGAAAAGCATAGAATCGTTCCTCTTATGTCTTTTAACGTAAAGCGCTCGAAAAACTTGCGGGCTATTTATTAAGTTTTTTTGCCAGGGACTGCCTGGCGCGGAAGAGCAGGGATTCCACTGCGGACACGGAGGTCTCCATGACGGCGGCAATCTCGTCATAGGAGCGGTCCTCGTAGACCTTGAGCGTCAGTGCCAGGCGCTGGGCTGCCGGCAGCGAGAGAAAGGCCTCCTCGATCTTTTCCCTGGCGCGGGCCCGCTCGTACATGGCCTCGGGGCCGGAGCCGGCCGGGGCTGCCGGCTCCGCGCCAGCCGCGGCCGCGGCATCCAGACTCAGTTCCCCCCCGCGCGCCTTCTTCCTGCGGGAGAGGTCCACCGCCAGGTTGTAGGCTATCCTGTACAATATAGTGGAAAGCCTGGCGCCGGGCTTGAGGTCGGACGCGGACCTGTAGAGCCGCAGGAAGGCCTCCTGCGCCAGGTCTTCTGCGGCGGCGTGGTCGCGCGTATAGCGGAAGAGGAAGTTTATCAGTCGGGCGGAGTGTTCATCCACTATACGGCTGAAGGCTTCCCCGCTACCGGCGTTGAACTCCGCCAGCAGGGAAAAACCCTCGGGCAGTTCCGGTTTTTGTTTCTCCGACACCAGATTATTCTACTTAATTTCGTTTCACCTCTTTAGCGGACCTGAGGTCCCTTGAAAAAATGCTTTCTGTGAGCTAGACTATAACAAGGGGGAGGGTCCCTCCCCGGACGTGGGAAGCAAGGTACAGAAGGGACCCGTGCAGAGGGCGGACCAAGTGGTCCGCCCCGATTTTTGATAGAATCTACCTGTCTGGATTCGGAGGGTTTACGGGAGGCAAGATGGCCGTCTTCATAGAGAAGCCCATGCTGGTGCAGGCATCGGGCAACAAACCCAAGGTCATAGAGGAATACATAGGGCGCGCCAATTCCAAGACCACGACCATAAGCGTGGCCAGGATGGTCAGCCCCGGAGGCTGGGAAGAGCCTCCCCAGGAGCCGCGCTTCACCGAGTACACTCTGGTGCTCAGGGGTATGCTTCGCGTTGAGACTCAGAACGGGTCTTTCGACGTCAGGGCGCGCCAGGCCATAATCATGGAGCCCGGAGAGCGCGTCCGTTATTCTACCCCGGAGCCCGAGGGCGCAGAGTATATAGCGGTCTGTCTGCCGGCCTTTTCCTTTGAGACGGTGCGCCGGGAGGGCGAGACGAATCGGCCGTATTGAAAGGCTTTCTTGGGCGGCGGACCGGGCGGGCGCCGCAGCGTCCGCCCTTTTTTACGCCCTCAGGCCATCTTGGACCGGATTCTCAGCGTCCTGCCCGCGGCCATGAACACCTCGCCGCCGCGGTGGTGCAGCGTCTTCGGGGCCTTGACCGCCGTGTCCACCCAGGCGCGTACCACCTCGAAGATCAGAAGGTCGTACTTCCCGGCCAGGCTCGCGTCGCGCAGCCTGCATTCCAGGCTGGCATAGCACTCTTTTATGAGCGGGGCTTTGACCAGGGAGGCCTTTTCCTGGGTCAGGCCGAACCTGGAGAACTTGTCCACGGTACGGCCTGAGACATTGCCACAGGCCACGGTTTTCTCGGCCAGCTCCAGCGTGGGGATATTTATCGCGCATTCTTTAGACGTCTTTATCATCCCGGAAGTGAGGCTTTGTCCGCCTATCACGCAGCCCACCAGCGGCGGTTCGAAGTCTATCATTGTGTGCCAGGACATAGCCATGACGTTGTTGCGGCCTTCGCCGGCCGAGCTTACCAGCACCACGGGGCCGGGCTCCAGCAGCGAGTACACTTTTGACAGCGGGTACTTTCTCTTCATAGTCCCTCCTTCGAAAGGCCGGCGGGGAGGGCGGGGCAGATCCGGCGCATCTCCCGCGCTATCGCCGGCAGCCTGCGCAGCGCGGGCTTGACGGCCGCCAGCGCCCGCGCGGCGGCGGTACGCTGGGCGCAGTCCCTGGTACTGAAGGCCCGCCAGAGCTGCCTCTCCGCCGCGGCCCCCCTCCTGCCTAAAGCCGCTATGGCGCCGGCGGCGGCTATCCGTACTTCGGCGTGCCTGCTGCGCAGGGCGGCTATCAGGGCGTAAAGAGCTTTTTTGTTGGAGGCGGCCAGGTGGCCGAGAGGCGGCGCGGCGAGTTCCCGTGTCTCACGGTCCCCGTCCCTGAGGGCGGCAGAGAGCAGAGCGGCCGCCTCCTTCGGAAAGCCCGCGGCGGCGGTCACCGGATAGCGGCCCAGGGCCCGGGCGGCGGCCCTGCGCACGCCGGTCACTGGGTCCTTAAGGGCGGCCAGCAGTGCGCCAGCGGCCTTGCGCGGCGGTGCGGGAAAGGCGGCCAGGGCCGCGGCGGCACGCTCCCGCGCAGCTCCGGAGGAAGAGGAGAGCTGACCAATCAGCCAGTCGGCCGAAGCCCTGCCGCTCTTTATGAGCGCGTCCGCGGCCAGCTCTCCTGACTTCCCGGCGGCGGCGGCGGCCTTCTGCAACGCCCCGGCCTGTTCCGCCGAAAGCCCGGCGAACGCCGCCGCGGGACAGGCGTCCAGAGCTTTGGCGCCGTTAAGGCGCACCGCGGCGTCCGGGTCGGAGAGCGCGGAGACGAGCGCTGGCATGGCCGTCTCGGGCGGCGGCTTCATGGCGGCCAGCACGCCGGAGGCCCCTTCCCTGTAGGATGGATTCCCGGAGGCCAGCAGTCCGGAGAGGAACCGTCCCGCCGGCGCGCCTATATCCCCGAGCGCGGTCAGCGCCAGCGTCTTTATATCGGGGTCCTCGCTGACGGCGGCCCGGACCAGCGCCGGCACCGCCTTGGAGGCCTTTTTCCCCATCCCGGCCAGCGTGGCTATGGACTCTATGGCCAGTTCCTTGTCCCCCTTCTTGAAATTGGCGGCCAGGGCCAGCGCCCCGTCGTCCCCCTGGGCCGAAAGGATACCTTCCAGCTTTTTACGCACGTCCGCAGGCGCGCAAAGCAGCTCCCCGGCCATGACCGGGGCGGCGGCCCGCAGCCTGGTCAGGGCGCGCCTCGCCGAATCAGCTACCGATATTTCCGGGTCGTTCAGCGCTTTTACAAGCTGCGGTGCCGCGGCCGCTGCCTGCGGACCTATGTCCTCCAGGGCCTCGGCCGCGTAGGCGCGGCGGTATGGGTCGGCAGAAGAAAGCTCTCTGGCCATTTCCCGGACCAGTTTTCGCTTCTGGGCCTCTCCGGACCTGAGCGCGTCCTCCAGAGCCTGAGCCCGCTCGCGCGGGTCCTGCGCCAGAAGGCGGCCTTTCGCCGAGGAACAGCCGGTTATCAGCGCGGCGCAGAGCAACGGGAAGAACGCGCGCGGCATTGGTTCAGATCCAGCCCAGGAAGAGGCTTACGGTGCGCGCGTCCACCGCGCGCAAGGCAACGTAACAAACCATGGGGATGACTGCCGCGGCCGCCCATTCCAGGGCCGGATGCGGTTTGCTGCCGGGGACGGCCCAGGAGGTCTCCTCCCAGGTCCTGCCCCCGCGCAGCCAAGAGGCCAGACTGTACAGGGAATAGAGGGACAGCGCCAGGAAAGGGAAGGCTGCGTAGAGCAACCAGGGGGCCGGGGAGAGCCAGGCCGGCGCGTGGTAAACCCACTCGGCTCCGGCCGCCCTGTTCCACCAGTTCCAGAGGAGGCCGCAGAGCAGGCCCGAGAGGGCCAGCCTGAGAGTTTTGCCTGGCAGACCGCCGGAGATCTCGCGCAGCAGCGAAGGCAGGCCCAACCTGAGAAGCAGCGGCTCGGTCAGCAGGAAGGGGGCCGGCGCGGCCAGCGGCCAGCATAACGCCGGGAAGGCCAGCGCCAAGGCCAGCAGCAGGATGCCAGCGGCGGCCGACCACGCCGCCGCCGCGCAAGGAAGGCGGAAGGACCTGGACCTGGCGCCGCGGAAGAGGCGCAGGGCCTCTAGCAGCTCTGACAACACGAAAACGGAGGGAAGGATGGCCGCCCAACTGAAGATACGGCCGGCCCAGCGCGTTGAGAGCGTGGAGCACATCCCGGTGTAGTCCCAGGCGCCGAACCGCAGATTTAGCAGTTCCGCCGCGGCGCCGAAGGCGGCGGACCAGGCGGCCAGGACGATGAACTCCGCAGCGCGGGAGACCAGCGGGGAACTGTCCTTGAAGCGCCAGGCCAGGTTGTCGGCCAGGAGTACGAAGCTCCAGGCGGCGAAAGGGAAGAACTGGTTGTTCACCGGCTCTACCGCGAAGTACCTGCCGGCGTAGCCGAACAGGGTAAGGAAGAACCCCAGATAAAGCGCGGACTTGGCTAGAGATTCCTCTTCAAACATAAGCCAATGATAGCAACCGCGGCGGCGGAAAGCAACGCCGGCCGCGGCCGGCGGGCGTGGTCAGAAGGCCGAGGCGTACCCGTCCAGGCCGAGCTCGTCGCGCATGGCGCGCATTTCCCGGAGGGTCTCCGTGTTCAGCGGCACGCCTCGGTCCTTTCTGTAGAGCAAGTTCAGGTATTCCTTCTCGCCGGCAGTATAGATGCGCTTGGCCCCGGGGGCTTTCTTGGATGCACGCAGGCGGCGCAGGATGTCCCCGACGGTCCTCTTGAAGGAACGCAGGCTGGTGAAGGCCTTCACGTCTATAGCTATGAAGAAGTGGCCTAGCGGGTACGGTATCTTGTCGCCATTTGCGTCGTAGCCCAGCAGCATCTTCATGTATGCGCCCTGCTGCAGCGCGGCCGAGAGTATCTCCACCACAGTGGTGTAGCCGTAGCCCTTGTAGCCGCCCATATCCTCTCCGGGACCGCCGAGCGGGACCAGCGCGGCCGTGCCGGCCACCAGGTCCCTCAGCACGGCGTCGGCGTCCGTCTTGGAGCGGCCCTCGGAATCTATTACCCAGCCTTTCGGGATTCTCCTGCCCAGCTTGGCGTATACCTCTATCTTGCCGCGCTGTGTTATAGGCGTGGCGCAGTCCAGCAGGAACGGAAACTTCTCGTCAGTGGGAATCGCGAAGGTCAGCGGGTTGGTCCCCATCATATTCTCGACGCCGAATGTCGGAGCCACCGACGGACGCGCGTTGGTGCCGGAAATGCCTATCATGCCGGCCTTCGAGGCCAGCATCGCGTGGTAGCCGGCTATGCCGTAATGCGTGGAGTTGCGCACGGCGGTCATGCCGAGGCCGTACCTCTTCGCCTTCTTTACGGCCAGTTCCATCGCGCGCTTGGCTATCACGTGGCCCATGCCGTTGTGCCCGTCTATGACCGCCGTCGTCGGACTCTGGCGGACTATCTCGAAGCGCGTCTTGGGGCTAAGAATGCCGTCCCTGATGCGGTCGTAGTAGATCGGCTTAAGGCGCGAGACTCCGTGCGAGTCTATGCCAAGTTTGTCGGCGGTGATCAGGACGTCGGCGCAGACGGCCGCGTCGGCGGCGGGAACGCCGACGCCCTCGAAGACGTCGCGGACGAATCGCTCCATCACCGGGAATTTCACCCACCGGGAGCCTTTCTCTATTTTCATGTTCCCTCCTTTTGCTCGGACCCGCTGATGAGGTCCGCTAAAGCGGCGGCCGCGCCCAAGCCCGGCGGTATTCCGGAAGAGGCGAAGGCTTCCGACATCGCGCGCACCCGCGCGGGGTCCCCGGCCAGGGCGCGCAGGACAGCCGTCATGGCGGCGTCGAAGTCGGGGCCTTCCTCCAGCAGGACGGCCGCGCCCTTTTGCGAGAGCGCCAAGGCGTTGTATTTCTGGTGCCCGCCGGCCGAGGTCGGCAGCGGCACTAGTATCGCAGGCTTGGCCAGCTGCGCCAGCTCCGCCACCGTGCTGGCGCCCGAGCGCGAGATCACCAGGTCGGCGGCGGCGTAAAGAACCGGCATATCCTCGCGGTAGTCGAAGACCTTGAAGTGCGGGTCCCCTTCCAGCCCCGCGGCGGCATAGGCGGCCTTCACCTCTTCGAAATTCCTGCGGCCGGTAATATGCGCGGCCTGCACGTCGGAGCGGAGCTCCTTGGCCGAGGCTATGAAGGCCGCGTTGAGGCGGCGGGCGCCCTGGCTGCCGCCGAACATCAGCACGGTGAAGGGCAGGCGCTCCAGGCCGAGCCGGGCCCGGGCCTCGTACTTGTCCGGCGGCGAGGCGAACGCCTCCCTTATCGGAGTGCCGGTGAGGAGCGCTCCGCCCCCGCGCCCGGCTCCGGCCAGCGGAAGACCCAGCGCGGCCTTGCGGCAGAACAGGCCGGCCAGACGGTTGCCTATGCCGAATTTGGCGTTGGATTCGTGTATATAGACCGGCACCCCGGCCAGGCGCGCGGCCAGCGCGGCCGGGAAGGCCACGTAACTGCCGGTGCCCAGAACGGCATCGGGCCGGAAGTCGGCGATCACCCGGCGGGCCAGGCGCAGGGACTTCATGAACTTCCACAGGAAGGCGGCGTGGCGTAAAGGGTTTAGAGAACGCGGCAGCGGGACCATGTCCAGCTCGACGTAGGGGAAGTCGGCCTCCTCCAGCGCCGGGCTGGAGAGGTCCTCCTTCTTGACCAGGAAGACGGCTTGCCAGCCGCGTCCGCGCAGCTCCGAGGCCAGCGCGAAGCCGGGATAGAAGTGCCCGCCGGTGCCGCCGGAGGCTACCAGGGCGCGCCTGGGGGTCATCTGGCCACGCCCCTGTGGCGGGAAACGTTGAGTATCACCCCGACCATCAGCAGCGACCCCAGTATGGACGAGCCGCCGTAGGAGAAAAACGGAAGCGGGATCCCCTTGGTCGGGATCAGTCCTATGGCCATCGACATATTGAAGAAGGCCTGCAGGCAGATGACCAGCGTCATGCCCAGCGCGGCCAACGCCGTGTAGAGGCTGGGGGCGTTGCGGGCGATGCGCGCGCCCTTTATCAGCAGCGCGGTGAAGAGGCCCAGTATCAGCAAACCCCCTATCAGGCCAAGCTCCTCGGCCACTACGGGGAAGATAAAGTCGGTCTGCGGTTCGGGGATGTAAAGCTTGAGTTTAGAGGCGCCCAGCCCCTTGCCGAACCAGCCGCCTGACCCCACGGCCAGCAGCGACTGGGCCAGTTGGTAGCCGGTGCCGGAGGCGTCATGCCAGGGAGACAAAAAATTCTTAAGCCGGGCTATGCGGTACGGTTTGCGTATGAGCTCCTCTATCACCACCGGCACCGCCATGGCCAGCGGCGCGGTGAGATAGCGGCCCCTCACGCCCGCGGCCAGGAAGATGAGAAAGGCCACTCCGAAGAGCAGTATCGGGGTGCCGAGGTCCGGCTCAGCCGCGATCAGCGCCAGCATGACCATCATCACTCCGAAGGGCCTGAGCAGCTCCTTCCAGTCGGCCTTGACGCGGCTGGCGTTGCGGTCCAAGTAGTCGGCGAAATAGAGGATCAGCACTGGCTTTGCGAACTCGCTCATCTGCAGCTTCATGAAGCCGAGCGGAATCCAGCGGCGCACGTGCGCTACCGGGTGCATACCGAGCGTAATCCCCAGCAGCAGTATAGTTGCCACGGTGGCGGGCTTTATGTACGGGCGCAACTTCTCCAGGTCTATCCTGGCGGCGGCGGCCATCAGGGCCAGGCCCAGCAGCATATAGAGGGCCTGCTTCTTGGTGTAGAAGTAGAGCCCGAGGCCCTTGTTATCCGCGTAGATGGCGCTGGCGGAATAGAGACAGACCAGCCCCAGCATCAGCAAAGAGAGTACGATGAAGAGGACCTGGTAGTCCATGAACCGCAGATCGCGGCCGTGCAGGACGTTGTAGGCCGGTTTACGGCGGCTTGAGGCGTAGTCCATGTCAGCGAAGGCCCCTCACGAAAGACTTGAATCTGCGGCCCCTGTCCTCGAAATCGCTGAACTGGTCGAAAGAGGCGCAGGCGGGCGAGAAAAGGACGATGTCCCCCTTTGCCCCCAGCTTTAGCGCGCTGCGGCAGGCGTTCTGCATCGTGACGCAGGGTATGAGCGGGCACACCCCCTCCAGCTCCCGCTCTATCCGCGGGGCGTCATCGCCGATGGTGAGCACGGCCCTGGCGCTCTTCCTTATCAGAGGCGCAAGAGGCGCGTACGGCGTGCCCTTGCCGAGACCGCCGAGTATCAGCCAGATGTTGCGGCGCCCGCCCAGGGCCTTGAGCGCGACCAGGGTCGAGTCCACGTTGGTAGCCTTGGAATCGTTCACAAAGGCCATGCCGCGCCTGGTCCCGGCCGGCTCCATGCGGTGCTCCACGCCCTTGAAGGAGGCGAAGACCCTGCGCAGGACAGCCGGCTCCGCGCCGCAATGAAGCGCCATGAGCCCGGCACACATCGCGTTCTCCAGGTTATGGGCCCCGGGCAGGGACGGCGGGCGGGCCGAAAAGACCGCTTTCCCCCGCCTGAAAAAAATCTTCCCGTTCCCGATCCAGGCGTGCAGGCTTCCGCGCCGCCTTTTAGACGAGAAGAACAGCGACCGCGACGGGCAGCGGCGGGCGAGCGCGCGGCAGTACTTGTCCTCGTAGTTGAAGACGCAGCAGTCCCGCGACTCCTGGTCCCTGAAGACCTTCGCCTTGGAGGCCACGTAAGCGGCCATGCCGCCGTGATGGTCCAGGTGGTCCGGCGTTATGTTGAGCACACAGGCTGCATCCGGCCTTACGCCGGAGCTGTCCTCCAGCTGGTAGCTGGAGAGCTCCAGCACTACCGCGTCGGAGGGTCCGGCCTTGGGCGCGGCCTGGGCCGCCGGCACTCCGACGTTGCCGCAGACCAAGGCGCGGCCGCGGGGGGCCAGCGCCGCCTTCATCAGCTCGCCCAGCAGGGTGGTGGTGGTGGTCTTGCCGTTGGTGCCGGTGACGGCGAGCAGTTTTCCGGCGCGCGAGAACGCGAGCGCTACCTCCACCTCACTGAACAGCGGGACGCTTTTTTTCCTGAGCGCCTTTATCAGCGGGCTGGCGTGGGACAGGCCGGGGCTCTTCACGGCAAAGGCGCACGCAAAGACCGCTTTCGTATGGCCGCCGGTCTCGGCTTTCACGTGCGGCAAAAGGTCCTTCAGGCGCTCCTTCACTTCGGCGGTTTTCTTCTTCTCGGTGAGCAGCACGTCGAAGCCGCGCGCGGCCAGCAGGTTGGCGCAGGCGACGCCGGACTTCCCGGCGCCTATGACCAGCGCTCTTCCGTGCTTGAACTCTTCGGGCCTGAACATATCAGCGAATCTTCAACGAGGACAGGGCTATTAGCATCAACATTATGCCGAGTATCCAGAAGCGCACCGTGACCTTGGGCTCGGCTATGCCCTTGAGCTCGAAATGGTGGTGTATCGGCGCCATCAGGAATAGCCGCTTTTTCTTGCGCAGCTTAAAGGAGCCCATCTGCAGGATGACGGAGAGGGTTTCCAGCAGGAAGATCCCGCCGGCCACCGGCAGCAGCAGCTCCTGCTTGCTGGCTATGGCCGCCGTGCCTATAGCCCCGCCCAGGAACAGCGAACTAGTGTCGCCCATGAAGACCTCGGCCGGGTAGGCGTTGAACCACAGAAAGCCGAGGCAGGAGCCTATCATGGCGGCGAGGAATACCGACATCTCCCCGGCGCCTTCCACGTATATCATCTTGAGGTACGAGGCTATCTTGACGTTGCCGGCCGCGTAGGTCAGGATGACGAAGGTCAGGGCCGTGAAGACTATCGAGCCGGCGGCCAGTCCGTCCAGTCCGTCGGTCAGATTGACGGCGTTGGAGGCCCCGATGATGACGAACATGCCGAGCGCCGCGTACAGGAAGCCCAGGTTTATCCAGACCTCCTTGGTGTAGGGGATGGCTATGGAGGTGGCGTACTGCGCGTTCGGCGGGTCCGAAGCCAGATAGCCGACCACCACTATCGCGGTCAGCATCTGCAGCGAGAACTTGAAGGCCGAGGAGGCGCCTTTCGGATTCTTCTTCACCAGCTTGGTGTAGTCATCCATCCAGCCGGCGAAGGCGAGGACTATCGTGGTGAAGAGCAGCAGCAAGATGAAACGGTTGTCGACGCGGGCCCAGAGGAGTGTGGCGGAGACCAGGGTAATCAGGATGAGCAGGCCGCCCATAGTGGTGGTCCCCTGCTTGGACAGGTGGCTCTTTGGCCCGTCGACGCGTTGAATCTGGCCTATCTTATAGCGGCGCAGCCTGGCTATCAGCCGGGGTCCTATCAGGAGGCTCAGCAGGAAAGAGGTTATGACAGCGCCGCCGGCGCGGAAAGAGATGTACTGAAAAACGTTCAGGGGACTGAAAAAATCTTTCAGTTGATAGACGTAATAAAGCATAGTCTCCTTAAAGGCGTCTCTAAACCGTGCACAACCTGTTATTTTATTAATTTTAGAGCCCCTTTGGGCTCCCATGCGTTCGCAACTTTGATGTTGGCGAAAATTCGATTAGGTCATGATTCACTAAACAGAAGACGCATGAACGATGCATTCAAGGCGCTGCCGTACCCGAGCCGGCTTAAGCCACTCCGGCTGCCATCGTTAACTTGGGCAGCGGGACGTTAATCTCCCACCGGAAGCCGACGGCTCGATATTTGCAGGATAGCGGCGCGTTGTTTACCGCGCCGGAACTGGCGGGTCAGAGGCCGAGGGCCAGGGCGGCGGCGCCTGCGGCCACGGCGTGGTCGCCCAGTTCGGCTTCGACGATTCGCAGGGCCGAGAGAACGCCGGGCATGGCGTGGGCGCGCACGGCCCGTCGGACCTCGCGGGCGAAGAAACCCGGCATAGCCTCCGTCATTCCGCCGCCGAGAACTATCAGTTCGGGGTTCAGGATGTTGGCCACGTTCCCGACGGCTATGGCCAGCGCCGCCGCCTTTGCCTCAAGGAGTTTGCGGACCGCAGCGTCCTCTCCGGCCGCCTTGGCCAGCGCTCCGCTCTTTATCTTGGCGATGTCCGTGCCGCACTTCTTCAGCAGATGGGGCGCCTGCCTGCGCGCCGCCAGCACGGCGGCCTCGGCTGCAATAGCGGGCCGGCCACAAATCGCCTCTACGCAGCCGCGGTTGCCGCAGCCGCACAGCGGCCCGAAAGGGGCCACGAACTGGTGGCCGAACTCACCAGCCGCGCCAGTGGCGCCGCGATAGAGCCTGCCGTCGAGAATCAACGCTCCGCCTATGCCGGTGCCCAGGAAGAAGCCTGCCGCGTGGAGGATGCCTCGCGCCGCGCCGAAGCGGAACTCCCCGTACAGGCCGGCGTTGACGTCGTTCTCCACTGCTGCGGGGCGGCCAGTTCTGCGGGAGAGGGCCTTGGCCAGAGGGAATTGGCGCAGGAAAGGGATGTTGACGGAGGAGAGCACCTCGCCGCGCGCGGCGTTTATGAGCCCGGGACAGCCGACGCCGACCCCGGCGGCCTGCTTAAGCGTGAGCCCGGCCATTCCCAGGGACTCTTTTATAACCTCGGTTAGTGAATCGAGGAAGGCTCCCGGCCCCGAAAGGTCGGTGGGTATCTTGGCCTTGCCCAGCACCTTGCCTTTGCGGTCGAAGACCGCGGCCAGGACCTTGGTGCCGCCCACGTCCACGCCTACCGCTATTCCTCCGGATCTGCGCGCCATCTCTCCTCCGTTATTTCAGCCCTTCCACTATCCTTTCGAACTTCATCGAGCGGGAGGCCTTTATCAGGAAAGTCCCTTCGCCGGAAACTATCAGCTCCCGCGCCTTCGGCAGCCAGGCGTCCAGCTCCTCGGCGTAGACCAGCCCCTTGCCGCCGGCCTTCGCGAACGAGTCGGCCGCGGCCTTCATCTCCGGCCCGGCCAGGAAGACTTTTTTGGCCGAGGAGTGGGCCAGCGCGATCCCCAGTTCCTCGTGGTATTTCCGGGAGTGCTCGCCCAGCTCTTTCATATCGCCCATCATGACGTAGAAAGGCTTCGGCAGTTCGGCCACGTGTTTCAGGGCCGAGGCGGCCGAGTGCGGGTTGGAGTTGTAGGCGTCCAGTATGACCAGCGCATCCTTTATGCGCAGCTGCTGCAGGCGCATCGGCGGCGGCGTGTAGCTCTCCAGGCCCTTGCGGATGACGGAGAAGTCGAGGCCGCAGGCCAGCGCGGCCGCGGCTGCCGCCGCCGCGTTGTAGAAGTTGTGGCCGCCCGCGTGCGGCAGGCGTACGTCGAAGATGTCCCCGGAGTACTCGAGCCTCAGGTGCGCGCTCTCTAGTATCCTCACGTCGGCGCCCGGATCGCGCCCGAAGGTGAGCTTCCTGATGTCCCGTCCGTTGAGGCGCGAGAGGTACTGGTCGTCATAGTTGTAGACCAGCGTGCCGCCCTCCGCCAGGCAGGGGACCAGCTCGGTTTTGGTTTCGAAGACCGTCTCAAGGTCCCCGAAGAACTGCAGGTGGGCGGGGCCTATGTTGGTTATAACGCCGCAGTCGGGGGCTGCCAGGCTGGCTATTTCCTTGATATCGCCCCTGTGCGAGGCGCCCAGTTCGAATACTGCGAACTCGTGCTCCGGCCCCAGCTCCAGCAGCGAGAGTGGCAGACCGTACTGGTTGTTGAGATTGCCGGAGTTGGAGCAGGCCGCGCCGGCCAGGGAGAAGATGCTCTTTATCATCTCCTTCGTCGTGCTCTTGCCGTTGGAGCCGGTGACGGCGGCCAGCTTGAGCGGGAAGCGGCGCCTGTGCCAGGCGGCCAGGTCCTGCAGGGCCTTCAGCGTATCCCTGACCCCGACGGCGGCGGCCGGCAGCTCGGGCAGCCGCGCCAGTTGCTCCTCCCTGGCCAGGAAGCCGCTCGCGCAGGAAGCCGCGTCGCGCAGGAAGTCGTGCGCGTCGTGGGCGGCTCCTTTGAGCGCCCAGAAGAACTCCCCGGGCTTCAGCTTCCTCGTGTCGGTGACGAATGAGGAGAAAGCGGCCCGAGGCGAGCCTTTCATCAGCCTGCCCCCCACCGCCCGAGCCAGCGTTCCCAGGTCCGTTCGCAAGTTCATTTTTCCCCCTCGACCGCGGCGAGCTTCCTCTTTATCGCTTCGGCCGCGGCCTCGCCGTCGCTGAAATGTACGGCGCTGTCCTTGAGTATCTGGTAAGTCTCGTGGCCCTTGCCGGCTATCAGCACGATGTCCCCCGTCCGGGCCTGCTGCATGGCCTTCTCGATGGCGCGGCCCCGATCGGGAATCACCTCGTAGTTGGAGTACTTGTCCGTGACGCCCTTCTCTATATCGTCGATGATGGCCAGCGGGTCTTCGCCGCGCGGGTTGTCGCTGGTGATGATGGCCAGGTCGCTGAGCGAACAGGCTACCTCCCCCATTGGGGCCCTCTTGGTCCGATCGCGGTCGCCGCCGCAGCCGAACACCGTGATGATGCGCCCGTGCGGCATCAGCCCCAGGTTGGAGAGGACGCTCTCCAGGGCGGCGTCGGTGTGGGCGTAGTCGACAAAGACGGTGAAATCCTGACCCGCCTCCACCCGCTCCAAACGGCCGGGGACGTTCGTCAGGGCCTCAAGCCCGGCGGCCGCGGCCCGCGGGTCCAGGCCGCCGGCCAGCGCCGCGGCGGCCGCGGCGAGCGCGTTGTAGACGTTATGGCGGCCCAGCAGGTTCAGCCTTACCGGGACCTCCCCCAAGGGCGTCTTCAGCGTGAAGACGGTCCTGTCGTGGAGTATCTGCATTCCCTCCGCGTACACGTCCGCCTTTTCCTCCAGGGCGAAGGTGAGCGTCCTGAGCTTGCCCTTGAGGCGCCTGAGCAGCCAAGCCGAGCGCTCGTCGTCCGCGTTGATGACGGCGGCTTTGTCCCCTTTCTGGGAGCGCTCCAGCAGGTCAAAGAGGCGGGCCTTGGCCAGAAAATATTTTTCCCTGTCCTTGTGGAAGTCCAGGTGGTCCCGCTGCAGGTTGGTGAATACGGCGCAGTCGAAGTCCACATCCTCGACGCGCCCCAGCGCCAGCGCGTGAGAAGAGACTTCCAGCACGGCCGAGAGCGCGTCGGCGGAGACCATCCGGGAAAGCATCTCCTGCAGCGTGTGCGGCAGCGGCGTGGTGTTTGCGGCCGGGGCCAGTACGCGGCCGTCAACGCGGTAGTTTATCGTGCCGATGACACCTGGCCTGCGCCCGGCCAGTTTCAGCGCGCTCTCCAGCAGGTAGGCGGTGGTGGTCTTGCCCTTGGTGCCGGTGATCCCGTATATCTTCAGCCTGGCCGAAGGGCGGGAATAAAAATTGGAGGCCGCCCTGGAGAGGGCGTCGAAAGGGGTTTCGGCCCTGAGCAGGATCGCCGATGGGAAGGCGGCCCTGAGCTCCGTTGGCGGCTCTGCCGCGCAGACGGCGGCCGCCGCGCCCTTCTCCAGCGCCTGGCGAAGAAAGTTGGCGCCGTCGGTCCTGGCTCCGGGGAGCGCGAAGAACAGCGCCCCCGGGGAAACCTGGCGGGAGTCGTTGACCAGAGCGGTTATGTCCGGGTCGGGGCCTGTGCGCCTTAGGCCGGAGCCTTCCAGCACCTTGGAGAGCTTCATGGCTAAAATGATAGAAAATTTGGAGCGCGGTTTGCAGGCTCAATCGGAAATCTTGACCTTGCGGCCGGCGCGCTTGGGCAGGATCGGAAGGTCGGGTTTTATTCCCTTGAGCGTTATGATCTTGGAGGCTATCTCGCGGAACGCCGGCGCGGCCGTCTCTCCGCCGTATATCATGCCTTTGGGATTGTCCACTACTACCAGGATCGTGTACTGCGGGTGCTCCATGGGGAAGAAGCCGGCGAAGGAGGCCACGTTCCTGCCGGTCATATACTTGCCGGTCTTAGGATCTATCTTGTTGGCCGTGCCGGTCTTGCCGGAGATGGAGTAGCCGGGGATGTCCGCGTTGCGGCCGGTGCCGGACACCACCACGTCGCGCAGTATCGCCCTTACGCGCCTGCTGGTCTCAGGCTTGATGGCCTGGCGGATTACGGTCGGCCCGTTGGCGAAGAGCACTTTGCCTTCGGCGTCGGTGATGCTGTTGACCAGGCGCGGCGCGTAGAGTTTGCCGCCGTTGGCTACCGCAGAGTAGGCGTCCAGCATCTGCAGCGGGGTGGCCGCTATGCCGTGGCCGTAAGCGGCCACGGCCAGTTCTATCGGCTTGAACTTATCCATCGGGCGCAGCAGGCCGGCGGATTCGCCCGCGAAACCGAGCCCGGATTTCTCGCCAAACCCGAAGGCCTTGACATAAAGATAGAAGTTCTTGATCCCAAGCTTCAGCGCCACCTTGCCCATACCGATGTTGGAGGAATGCTCCATTATCTCCGGTATTGTAAGCGTCTTTTCCGGCTCGTGGTCGTGGATGGTTACCTTGTCGTTGAAGTGCCAGGCGCCGTTCTCGCAGAAGAAAGAGTCTTTCTCGCTGACCGTGCCTGTTTCCAGGGCGGCGGACAGCGTGACGGATTTGAAGGTGGAGCCTGGCTCGTAGACCCACTCCACCGGGTCGATCCTGTCCAGGTTGCGCGGCCAGGAGGACATCGCCAGGATCGCGCCGGAATCGGGGTCCTGCACCAGGGCCATGCCTAGGTCGGCGTGGTAGGCGTCCACCACCTTGCGTATGGCCTCCTGGGCGAAGTACTGGATGTTCTTGTCTATCGTCAGGTGCAGGTCCCTGGGCTGGGAGCCCTTCTCCTGCTGTCCCTGGAAGATGACGCGGCCGGCCGCGTCGCGCACGATCTCGCGGTTGCTGACCCGGCCGCTGAGCACCTTGTCGTAAAGCAGTTCCACGCCGGTCAGGCCCTTGTCGGCGCGGGTGACCCCGATGATGCTGCGCGCTATGTCCCCGGACGGGTAATAGCGGCTCTGCATCGGCGTCATCGTGACGCCCTTCAGGCCGAGCGCCTTAACGGCCTCGTACTCGTTCCTGCCGATGTCCTTCTTGACGTAGAGGAAGTTCCTGGCCTGCCGGAACCTCGCCCGGAACGAGGACGGCAGCGAGAGGGCGCGGGAGAGGGCGGCGACGTCCCGGGCCGGGTCGTCGAGGTCCCTCTTCGAGAGGGAGACGTCCCAGGTCACTATGGACTGTGCCAGCAGGTCGCCGTTGTCGTCGTAGATACGGCCGCGCGGGCCTATCTCGGAAACGGTGCGGTTGAATTCCCGCGAGGCGGTCTCAGAAAGTTTTTCGTGTCTGAAGGTCTGCAGCCAAAAAAGCCTGACGCCGATAGCCAGGGATGGAAGGACGGCCAGCGCGGCGCAGAACTGTATTCTTGATCGTAAGGTCGGAGATATCATGGAGGGCGGCGGCTCTGGCGAATCCGGAACAGCCGTGCACCGGGATTCTATCTAACAATGACCTGAAGTTCTTTATTTCCCCCATGGGACCTCCAGGCGGAGGCTGCGGCTCAGGAAGACCTGCGCAGGAAAAGTTTAGCCAGCCAGCCCCGCCCCGCCTTGTATGAAGCCGGCTTGCCGTCCATTATGACCACGGCGCCGGGCTGCGGATAGACCATACCGAGCTTCATGGCCTCGGTTTCCAGCTTTTCGGGAGAGAGGGAGACGTCTATCTCCTTCTTGAGGTAGGTGTTGGCGTTCTGCAGGTCCCTGATGTCTCTTCGCATACTCTCTATCCGGTAGCCAAGTTTCACCGCCTGCACGTTCTGCCACGCGAACATAAACGCCGCTGCGCATACCGCGCCCAGCGCGGCCAGCCTCAGGTTCCTGGTCTTTTTCCTCATCATATCGCCTGTTCCCCTTGCGTTATTCCATGCTGAAAAGCTCTATCCTCTTCACCCCGTGCTTTTCCCACAGGTAGAATATCTTCGTCGGGCACGCGGACCCCTTGAGCCCGTTGAACTTGGCCTTATGCGGCCTGCCGTGCAGCAGTTTGCTGAACTTCGCTCCAGCTTTCAGTATGTTCTCCGGATACATATACCCTCCCGTCCTTTTTCGTTTTAAGCGGCCCCTTTGATGTCCAGATCCTTAAAGCTTCTCTATGACCCTCAGCTTGGCGCTGCGGGAGCGCTTGTTGGCCGCGATTTCGGCCTCGCTGGGAGCGACCGGCTTGCGGGTCACGAGTTCCCAGCCCCCCATTTTCGCCATAAGCCGGAAGGTCTCCTTGACAATCCGGTCCTCGAGCGAGTGGAAGGTTATGATGCCGAGCCTGGCGCCGGGCTTCAGCAGCGGCATTATCTTCTGAATGCCGCGGGTGAGATTGTCGAATTCGTAGTTGACCGCGACGCGCAGCGCGAGGAAGGTCTTCGTCGCGGGGTGGACCTTTTCCCCGCGGGCCGGCGCCACGCGGGAGATCAGCGCGGCCAGCTCGGCGGTGGTTTCGAGGGGCCTGGCCCTGCGGGCCTCTAGGACGGCCTTGGTTATGCGGCCCGAGCGGCGCTCGCCGCAGACGCGGATCAGATGCTCTATCTGCTCGTAGGGCCACTGGTTGATAATCGTGTAGGCGGTCAGCGGGTTGTCCGGGTTGATGCGCATATCGAGCGGCCCGTCGTGCTTGATGCTGAAGCCGCGCGAGGGTTTATCGAAGTGCAGCGACGAGATCCCGAGGTCGAATAGCGCGCCCGACACAGAACGGATGCCCTCGCGGGCGGTTATCTCGTCAATGTTGGCAAAGTTGCCCTGCACCACCTTGACCCTGTCGCCGTACTTGCCAAGGTTGCGCGCGGCCACCCCAGCCATCTCCGGGTCCCAGTCTATGCCGAGCACGTTCGCCTCGGTGGGCAGCGCGTCGAGCAGCCGGGCGGTGTGGCCGCCCATGCCCAGAGTGGCGTCGACGTAGGTCCCCTTCTTCTCGGTGGCCAGCAGCCCGACCACTTCGTCGGCCAGTACGGGAACGTGCGTGTACGGCTGTTCCGTCATATGTCCAGTATCTTGCCGAACTTCCCGAGAGAAGGATCGATAACGTCTTTCCTGTATTTCGACCAAGCCTGCGCATCCCATATTTCAGCCTTGTTGCCTACGCCGCGTATCAGGACGGCCTTCTTGAGACCGGCGTAAGTTTTCTGATTCTGCGGCACTAAAATTCTCCCCTGCTCGTCGAGTTCCGCGTCGCACGCGTTGCCGAAGAAGAACCGCTTGAAGGCGCGCTCCTCCTCCTTGTTCTCGGACTTGAAGACCTGCATATTGCCGGCGAGTAGCTCTTCCCACTTCGACGGCAGGAAGGCGTAGAGACAGCCGTCGAGCCCGATGCTGAGCATAAAATAGTTCTTGTCTTCCTTGCGGAGCTCCTCGCGGAAGCGCGCCGGCACGAAGACGCGGCCTTTGGCGTCCATCGTGTAAGCGTATTCACCGTAGAGCGAGCTCATAAAATTATTTTAACTTCGCGCTTATCCAGTATACAACATTATTAGCCACAAAAAAACATTATTAACCACTTTCCACCACCCAGATTGTTAGTATATAGGATGCCTCCGGGCTTGTCAATACCCGGACGGGAATAAGCCTTGTTCCCCCGGCGTTTTTTCGCGGGGCTGGGCTCTTGGCGCGGCGCAAAAAAAGGGGTTGACCTATATCAACCCCTCGTATCTGAGGAATATAATTATATGGACAGGCTATTGGGTCGGGCCGGTTATCTTGCCTGTCTTCAAATCGTAGCGCCACGCGTACTCAAGGGCGGAGAGCTTGTTGTAGGGCATGCCATAGGCGCGGTACAGGGCCGCGTGGGTGGTCTTGCCATCCCGCAACTCCTTGCAGAAGATGTAGAAGGATTCGCCCGCGCGCATCCGTATCAGGAAGCGCACCACGCTGTAGCATTCTGCGTACCAAAGCCGCACGTTGTCGTCGTCGGCGCCCTGCAGGTCCTCTATGCGCACCAGGTCGTGCAGCTTGAAGCCGCTGCCGCCCTGCAGCAGCTTCAGGTTCTGCTCCAGCCAGGCCGGCCTGGAGAGGCCGCGCTCGGCCTGTATGTAGGTGGCCATCCCCTCGCTGAGCCACAGCGGGTCTGGATGCGACGGAGTGAAGAAACTGTCGAAATAGATGTGCGTCAGTTCGTGCGCCAGTATGCCGATGGCCTCGTCGCTCTTGTAGACGAAAATCTTGCGTTCCGCCAGGGAAGCCGCGCCGCCGGACCATTCCGGGCGGCCTGTCAGGCGGTGATAGGTGGCGGGGTCACTGGCGTAATAGATGTAGACTTTCTTCTCGCGGGTCCAGGGCGAAAAGGCCACCAGGTCCAGCATGATGTTGCCGTGCAGTGACTCCAGCGTGTCCGTCAGGCCCTTGGAAACCTTGGGGCCTTCCTCGTAGACCACGAAGTGCCGGGTGACGGTCATCGAGAAACCTTCCGGAGGCTTCGGATAAGAGCCGCCCTCCTGCGTCCTGGCCAGGGCGGCCTCTCCGCGGTCCACCGGTTCCGGCATGGAGTCATGGGACGCGACGCCTTTTATGTCCGCCCCGCCGGTCACGAGAGAAAGGGAGGTCCCCTGCGCCGGGGGCTGCGGCGCGGCTGCGGGCCGGACGGAGGAGGCTGGCGGCTGAGCAGGGAGCGCCGGGGGCTGCTCGGCGGGGAACTGCTGGTCAGCCGGAAGTTGTTGCTCTTCCGGGAACTGCGCCGGGACGACTCCCGGTCGCTTCTCTTCTGACGACTCGAAGGGGTTCCTCGCTATTTTAAAACGCTTCAGCGTGGACATGTCGTCGCTCATGTACTGGTACATGAAGAGGCTCCACAGGCCTATCACGAGACCCCAGAATATTATCCTGAGCTTGGCTAAGATGTCCATTCAGCGGAGCGTCCGGGCGGGCAAAAACTAAAATGCGCCGTCCCTTTCCTTATCCTTTCAGCGGGCCGAGTCTCGCACCTTGACTATCATCTCGGCCATGGCGGCCGCGAACATCGAGAAGAAGATGATGAAGACGGCCTGCGTGGCGGCCATGGCCCAGAGCTGCGTCCCGAGCCCCCCCTCCCCGAAGTCCAGTCCGCGTACGTAGTAGAGGGCCAGCATCACCGCGCTGGAAAACAGCGCGGTCAGGAAAACCTGCCACTTCTTCATGTACATCGCGCTGGCTGCGGGAGCCGTCAGGAACAGCAGCCACATCGGCGCCCAATAGGCGGAGAGCAGATAGAAAAGAGTTGCGCTCACGGCCAGGTTCAGCCAGACCGTGACCGCGCGGATATGGCGGCTCCAGCGCAGGAAGCGGTAGGTGTTCTTGTTCAGCCAGTAGTTTATGGCAAAGGCTCCGGCCAGTATGCCGAAGGAGAGATAGGTCACGTTCTTGTCCGGCCCCGAAAACAGGATCGCAAAAAGTATCAGGATTACGGCGAACGGCGTGAAATAATAGTTGAGTATGTGCATAACGCTCCGTGCTCAGTGTTTTCTGCCGAAAACCGCTATGTGTCTGTTTTCCGCGTCCCCCGGCAGCCGGTACGAATGGACCTCGAGTAGCCCGCTTCCCCCCGCCGCCAGCGCGGCGTCGGCAGCGGGGCGGCTGGCCGAAAGCTGCGCGGAGCTCTGCCAGGCGAGGAAGCGTCCCCCGTCAGCCAGTATATTTAAGCATTGGGGCAGTATGTTTTCAAGTTGTCCCATAGCCCTTTCCAGCACGGCGTCGTAGCGCCCGCCGGCGGTGCGTCCCCCCTGTCCCAGCCTCCTTTGGAGCACGGAGACGTTGACGGACCTCATCCTGGCCGCCGACCAGTTCAGGAAGGCGCACCTTTTGCCGTTGGAGTCCAACAGCGTGAAGGAGTATTCCGGCAGCGCGGCGGAAAGTACCAGCCCGGGGAAGCCGGCCCCCGAGCCGGCGTCGGCGATCCTTGAGCCCGGCGGCAGCAGGCGCCGCAGAAGCGGCGCGGCGGCGAGGGCGTCCAGGATAT
The DNA here is from genome assembly GCA_021789695.1 of bacterium. GTDB lineage: Bacteria > Elusimicrobiota > Elusimicrobia > Elusimicrobiales > UBA9959 > UBA9959. Next base: position 124,182 of record JAJYJH010000001.1, read on the forward strand.
GGCGCTCCCAGAGCCGCGGCAGGTCCGGCGCCGAGACCAGGTTCAGTAGGGAGTTCTTATCGGCCAGGCCGGAAGCGAAGAGCTGCAGCCTGGCTAGGCTTTCGTCGGAGAGGGACAGCCCCCAGGCGTGCAGGGCGGACCTTACGGCCTCATTCATTTTCCCCCTCCAGCCTGCGTCCTTTTTCCAGCAGCACCCACAGCAGTTCCACGTCGGCCGGGGTGACGCCTGGGATGCGGCCGGCCTGGCCCAGGGTCTGCGGGCGATGCTCTTGCAACTTGTGGCGCGCCTCGTTGGGAAGGGCTTTGGCCGCGGAGTAGTTGAAGGACGCGGGGATACGCAGACCTTCAAACTTCTTGAGGCGCTCGGCGTCGCGCCTGTTGCGCCTTACGTAGTAGTCGTAGGCCTTTTCTATCTCCGCCGTGCGCGCCGCCTTTTTGCGGGTCCAGGGACCCTCATCCGGCAGCCGCGGCGCCCTGGCTCCTGAAACCAGCGCCTTAACGGCCGCGCGGTAGACCTCGAAGTTCTCCTTCAGCCCGGCGGGCAGCAGGCCGAGCCTGAACCCCGCTGGAGCCAGGCGCAGGTCTGCGTTGTCCTGGCGCAGCAGCAGGCGGAACTCGGCGCGGGAGGTGAAGATGCGGTAAGGCTCGTCTATCCCCTTAGAGACAAGGTCGTCTATCATCACGCCTATATAGGCCTCGTCGCGGCGAACCACCAGCGGCTCCTCGCCGCGGACTTTCAGCGCGGCGTTGATGCCTGCCACCAGCCCCTGAGCTGCCGCCTCCTCGTAGCCGGTGGTGCCGTTCACCTGGCCGGCCGTGAAAAGGCCGGGCAACGCGCGCGTCTCCAGCGTATAGTCCAGCTGGCCGGGGTCGGAATAGTCGTACTCTATAGCGTAGCCGGCGCGCAATATCTCTGCTTTCTCAAGGCCGGGCACCGAGCGCACCAGTTCTATCTGCGTCCTTTCTGGCAGGCTGGTCGATAGGCCGTTGACGTAATATTCTTCCGTGCCGAAGCCCTCCGGCTCCAGGAACAGGTGGTGCGAGCCGTGGTGAGGGAATTTTACAATCTTGTCCTCAATGGACGGGCAATAGCGCGGGCCGGGGGACCTTATTTTGCCGCTGTAGAGCGGAGATTGCGGCAGGGCGGCCTTGATTATCTCCGCCGCGGCGGACCCGGTGCGCGTGATCCAGCAGGGCAGCTGCTGGTTGGCTATCTTAGTCGTGAAATGCGAGAAGGGCTCAGGCGGGTCGTCGGGATCCTGCTTTTCGCATTTCGAGAAGTCTATGGTCCTGCCGTTGAGACGCATGGGGGTGCCGGTCTTCAGCCTGCCCAGCCTGAATCCCAACTCATTCAGGCTCTCCGAAAGCCTGTCCGACGGCGGGTGATTGTAGCGCCCTCCGGGGAAGGAGTTCAGACCTATGTGTATCACCCCGCGCAGGAAGGTGCCGGCCGTGAGCACCACGGCCCCCGCCGTATAGACGGTTCCGCGCGCCGTCTTCACGCCGGCCGCCCTGCCGCCTTTGGCGAGGATCTCCACGGCCTCGTCCTGCATCAGCCGCAGGCCCGGCTGCCGCTCCAGCGCGGCCTTCATCGAGAACTGGTACATCTTTTTATCGCATTGCGCGCGCGGCGAGCGCACCGCCGCGCCCTTGGAGGTGTTGAGCATATGAGAACTCAGCATCGCGCGGTCGGCGTTCCTGCCCATCTCCCCTCCGAGCGCGTCTATCTCGCGGACCAGCTGCCCCTTGCCTATCCCGCCGATGGACGGGTTGCAGGACATCTGTGCTATGGTGTCCAGGTCCTGGGTCAGCAGCAGCGTGCGCGCGCCCAGGCGGGCGGCCGCCAGCGCGGCCTCGCAGCCGGCGTGGCCCGCCCCTATCACGGCTACGTCGAAAGTTTCCGGATGCCTGAAGGAACCCATATTCAGATCAGGAGCAACAACTGGAACATATCCTTGCCCATCAGCCCGAGGGCGAAAAGGGAGAAGGAGAAGAGCGCCGCTCCCATCAGGGCTAGTACCACGGCCGAGAAGGCCTTCGGCGCCGAAGCGCCAGTAGCGGCGGCCGTTCCCCAGGTGAGCCAGATAACGGCGAGAAGAGAAAAAACGTACTCCCCGGCCTTGTAGACTGCGGGGGACCCCGCGGCGGCGGCCACCCACTCCGGCAGGCAGGAGAGGACCGCGAAGAGCGAAGCCGCCAGGGTAAGTTTAAGAAGAGCTGGTAGAATGGAGCGGAACCTGAACGCGCTCCAGGCCCCGAAAGCGGCGGCACCCGCGGCCGCCAGCCAGCTGGCGGTCCAGTTGAAGCGGCCGTGCGCCGCGGCGGGCAAGGGATACCAGGCGCCCAGATGTCCCATCCAGCCGACGGTCCCGCCGCGCTGGTTGTAGAGCCGAAGTATGAAGAGCAGGAAATAGGCCGCCAGCGCGCCTATCAGCGGCGGGAGGCGCAGAACGATGCGCCCTTCGGACAGGAAGGCCGCGAAAACCGCCAGCAGTGCGCAGAAATAGACGTTAAAGACAAGCCCGGCCGCTAGTCCGGCCGCTAGTCCGCCGGCGGAAAGAGGCCCGGCCGGCAGAGGGAGGCCTTCGGCCGCCAGCAGGAACTCCCTCGGCAGAAGGGCCGCCAGCAGCATGGAGCCGGCCGTCCCGGCGGCATAAAACGCCAGCGGCCAAAACCAGCCAGTCCGGCCCGAAATCATCCCGGAGAAGGCCGAGGGCGGCCTGAATAGGAATTTCATCGGAAAGGAGTCTAGCATCATTTTATTTACCCACGCAGAACCTGCCGAATATGTCCGCCAGGACCTCTTCGGGGGCCGTCTCGCCCAGCAGACCCGCCAGCGCGTTTGAGGCCGCGCGCAGATGCTCCGCCGCCAGTTCTAGCGCCGGACAGCGCTTACTCACCACGGCCTCAAGAGCGCGCAGTTCCCGCGCGGCGGCCGAGAGTGCGGAAAAATGCCTCGCGGAGGTGATCACCGCCTGGGTCCCGTCCCGGAATACCTTTTTCTGTTCGGCTATCAGGGTCGCCCGTAGCGCCGGCAGCCCGGCTCCGGTGCGGGCCGAGACCGCCAGGTGCCGCGCGCCGGCCGCGCGCCGCTTCTCCGGGAGGTCCGACTTGCTGTGGACCCGCACGATCCTGGTTCCCGCGCCGGAGAGCCGCTGGACCTCCCGTTCGGCCAGGCGGTCGGCCGGAGATTCCGGCGTGGAGGCGTCCTTGACCAGTATAACTGCTCCGGCTTTGGCTATGGCCTCCCCGGCCCGCCTTATCCCCTCCCTCTCCAGCGGCGAGGGACGGCCGGCGTTCAGCCCAGCGGTGTCGGTAAGGAGCACGGTGAAGCCGTCTATCTCCAGCCTGGCCTCCAGCGTGTCCCTGGTGGTCCCGGCCGTTCCTGACACCATCGCGCGGTCGTAGCCGAGCAGGGCGTTGAACAGCGAGGATTTGCCCGAGTTCGGGGCCCCGGCTATCACCACGTTAAGCCCGTCTCGTATCCCCTTGCCGGTCTCGTAGTCTGCGGCGAGACTCTCGGCCGATTCCCGGACCTCCGCGGCCCTGCGCAGGAAGTCCCTCCCGTCGAGCGGCGGCAGTTCCTCGTAGGAGTCGTCCAGCCTGGCCTCCAAGTCCGCCATCAGGGGGACCAGTTCGCCGCGCATTTCCCGGACTTTCGCGGAGAGCAGACCCTCGGCCTGCGTTATCGCCGCGCGGTGCGCGGCCTCGGAGCCGGCCTCTATCAGCTGGCCGATGGCCTCGGCCTGGGTCAGGTCCAGTTTGCCGTTCAAGAAAGCCCTGAGCGTGAACTCGCCCGGCTCCGCAGGCCGGGCGCCGTTCCTGACCGCGAGGCTGAGCACCGTGCGGACCACGTACGGCGACCCGTGGCAGGTTATCTCCACCGTATCCTCTCCGGTGTAGCTGCGCGGGGACCTGTAGAAGAGGACCACCGCCCTGTCCACCAGGCGCTCCCCGTCCAGGACGGAGGCCAGCCTGGCCATGGCGTGCTCCACCGGGAACGGTGACAGGAAGAGGGAGGCGGTCTGGACGGCCGAAGGTCCGGAGAGGCGTACGACCGCCAAGGCCCCGGCTCCGGGAGGAGTGGCCTGTGCGACTATGGTGGCGTTGGTATCCGGTAGTGCCATAGGTTGTTAAAAACGAACGGCGTGACGGCGCGCGCGCCGTCACGCCGGAAGGGGCAGCGGCGCTTACTTCTGTTCGGTCGGCTGTTCTTCGTGCCGCTCTTGCTGGCCGGCGGCCTCCTCCTCCGCGAGCTGGGCGGACTGGGGCTCGGCGGGGGATTCCTGCGGCTTTTCGGTCTTACGGATCACCACCTTGCGCCAGCGGCCTTCACCCTCTGAGGCGGTCTCCATATCTGGGTAGTTGGCCTTGATTAGGTTGTGAACTATCTTGCGCATGGAGGCCGGCATCGGGTCCAGCCTGTAGGGTCTGTCGTCGCGGCGGGCCTCTTTAACGGCCTCCTCCACTCGGGCGGCAAGTTCCTTTTCCTTGCTGTCCCAGTAGCCGCCGGTGTCCAGGCGCAGGGCCAGGTGCGGTTCGCGCTTGCGGCTGACTATCGAGTTGAGGATGAACTGCAGGGATTGCAGGCCGCGGCCGTTCTCCGCCACAAAAGCGGCTGAATCGGCGCAGTCGAACCTGATGAAGAGCAGGTTCTCCACAGTGTCCAGCTTGGCCTCGGAGATGGTCGCTTCGAAACCCATCAGCTTGAGGACCTTCAGCAGGGCCGTCTTGGCGTGCTCCACCGGGTCCTGGGGCTGCTCTATGGACGTGTAGTCCGCGCCGAGCGGCTCCTCCTGGTAGACGCGTTCCGTCCTGGGCATGCGGTGCCCGCGTTCCGGGCGCTCTTCGCGGGGCTGCTGCTCCTCTGGCTGGGGAAGACGGGCGTCCTCGTAGCCGTAGCGTCCGGGGCGCCTGGGAGCCGAGGAACGCTCTTCGCGTTCGCCCCGCTCGCCGCGCTTGCCGCGCCTGCCCCCCCTGTCTCCCCTGTCTCCTCTCCTGCCGCGGCCCCCGCGGCTCTCGCGCCCTTCGCGCGGCTCGTCCCCGCGGCCGCTGGTCCAGCGCTTTTCGCGCAGTATAACGCAGGCTTTCTTGGCCCCTATGCCCAGAAAGCCGCTCTTGCCTTCGTCCACCACCACCACTTCCACCTGGTCGCGCCGCAGGCCCAGCTCCGCCAGACCCTTCTCGACGGCGTCCTGTATAGTTTTCGCTTCTGTCCTTGTTTCTCTCATTTGAGTCTCTCCTTGACTGCTACCAAAAATCAGCCCATCGTCTTCTTCAGGTACATGCTCTGCGCGAAGCCCCACGTGCTGTTGACCAGCCAGTAGAGCACCAGCCCGGACGGGAAATGCAGGAACATAAAGGTGAAGATGACCGGCATCCATTTCATCATCGCAGCCTGCGCCGGGTCGGAGGTCTGCGGGTTCAGGCTCTGTTGCAGGAACATGACCCCGCCCATGATCAGCGGTAGCACGTAGTACGGGTCCTTCGCCGAGAGATCCTTTATCCAGAAGATGAAATGCGCGCCGTGCAGGTCCCACGAGTTGCGCAGCGCCGTGAACAGAGCGAAGAAGACAGGAATCTGCAGCAGCATCGGCAGACAGCCGCCCAGCGGGTTGGTGCCGTGCCGGCGATAGAGGGCCATGATCTCGGAGTTCATTCGCTGCGGGTCGCTCTTATAGCGCTCCTGTATGGACTTCATTTCGGGCTGTATCTTCTTCATCACGGCCATGGCCTTGTAGCTCTTGAAACTGAGCGGCGAGAGCATGAGCTGTATCAGCACGCTAAGTATAAGGATGGCCGCGCCGTAGTTGCCGGTGAGATGATAGAAGAACACCAGCGAGGTGTTGGCGAGCTTTGCCAGCGGCGCGAAGAAGCCGAAATCCACGGCACGGTCCAGGCCGAGGCCGAGCTTCTGCAGCATGGCGTAATCCTTGGGACCGAGGTAGAACTGCGAGGTCCAGGTCTTAGTCTCCCCCGGCCGCAGTTCGACCGCCGGCATCGGGACTACGAGCATCGGGGTCTTGTCGTCCTTGCCCACCCGCGCGTCACGCCTGAAGGGCCGCGCGTCGCTGAAGCTGGAGCCCGCCAGCGCGGCCAGAAAATAGCGGTTATTGAGGCCCGCCCAGACCCAGGCGTGTTCCGCCGGAGCGGATTTTAGTTCCTTGAGGGTCGGGTGCTTGCGCCCTTTCTCAGAGAAGGCGTAGTCGGCCTTGCACAGTTTGACGTTGTCCTTCATCTCGCTGTCCACGGTGTTGAGGCCTGGCCCTATGCGCAGCTCCCAGGCCGGCAGCATGGCGGTTCTGTGTGAGACGTTGGCCGCCGTGATCTCCAGCGAGTTGAGCCCGCCGTCCCTGGACATGACGAATTTCTTGGTGAGCAGCAGTTGTCCCTGGCGGGAGACGAATTCCGCCGAAGCGTCGGTCTTGGACTTCAGCGCGAAGGAGCCAGGGAGGGTGGAGTAGAAGAAGCCCCTCGACGGGTCGGGTACCAGTTCCACCGGCTCCACCGGACCTTCGTATACGGCACCCGCCAGCGAGGCGGAGCCGGGAACGAAATAGTACTTGGCTTTGGCCGAGGTTATGACAACGGCTTTCTGCATCCAGTCCGCCGGCAGCGGCCCGGGCTCCTGTACGGAGGTCTCGGCCCCGGCCTGCGGGGCGGCTGACTGCGAGGCCGCGGCAGCCGGAACACCGGGCCTGGACACGGCCGTCTGCGCGGCCCCGGCGGTTTGAGGCGGCGGCAGCTTTTTCTGTATGTAGGAATACCAGCCAATATAGACCAGCGAGGAAAGGACCACCGCGAGTATCAGGTTCTTCTGCATTTTACCTCCCGCTGCTGCGGAAGGCTTCGGAGGGGAGCTCAGGGGACGGGGTCGTACCCGCCTGGAGAGAAAGGACGGCAGCGGGAAAGGCGGCGCGCTGCCAGCCTCCCCCCCTTAAAGATACCGTGTTTGTCGAGCGCCTGGAACGCGTACTCGGAGCATGTCGGGTGGAACCTGCAGGTTCCCGGTCCGAGGACCGGTCTAAGGGTCCTGTACGCCGAGCGCAGCGTCAGCAGAGCGAACGATCTAAGATTTCCGGCAACGGTCTTATTTTCCGTCATTGCCAAGCCGCGCCTTCCGCCGGAGCGTTTCCAGCGCTCCCCGGGCCTGCGCCAGATCTTCCACGGCGCAGCCAGCTTTGGGATATATGATAAGGCGCGTGCCTTCCTTTAACTCTCTCTGTGTCAGCCTGAAAGCTTCCCTTAGAAGCCTCTTCAGCCTGTTCCGCTCCACGGCCCCGCCGGTCTTTCTTGAGACCATCAGGCCTATCTTCCTTGCGTCATCCGAGCCCTGGGAATGCCAAGCCACCAGCTCCCTGGTGACGGTCTTGTTCCCGGCGTCGAAAACGGCCTCGAATTCTTTCCTGAGGCGGAGACGTGAAGCCCTGGAAAAGGCGAATCGTTTCACTGGATCCCGTTATTTTATGTCGGGTATCAGATGCCGGCGACCCTTGGCGCGCCTGCGGGCGAGGGTCCTCCTGCCGCCCTTTGTCTTCATCTTGGCGCGGAAGCCGATATGCTTCTTGCGTTTGCGAACATTAGGTCTATAAGTAGGTAACATAGTGCGATAATTATATAAACTATACCCGCCAAAAAGCAAAACGCAGGCCCTGGCCGGTCAGGCCGCAGCGCCGCGCGCCGCGCCGGACGCGGCCGAGGCGAAGCGGGCCAGGTCCTGCTCCGAATGCGCCAGCGAGACGAAGGCGGTCTCGAACTGGGAAGGCGGCAGGTAAAAGTTATTTCCGAGCATGGTGTGGAACCACCTGCGGAACTTCGCTGCGCCGCACTCCCTGACCTCCGCGTAATCGCGCGGGGCCTGATCCCGGAAGAAAAGGCAGAACATGGAACCGGCTGAAACGAACGAGACGCCCGGGATATCGCCGAGGGATTTTCCCAGGACACGCGCTCCCTCTGCCAGCCTGACGTAGACGCCCGGCTTCGAGAGTTCCTCCAGGGCCGCCAGGCCCGCCGCCATCGCGAGAGGATTGCCTGAAAGAGTCCCTGCCTGGTAGACGGGCCCGTCCGGGGCCAGCAGTGCCATTATGTCCCTCCTGCCGCCGAAGGCCGCAGCAGGCAGGCCTCCGCCTATGATCTTGCCCAGGCAGGTGAGGTCGGGCCTTATCCCGAAATATTCCTGCGCGCCGCCGTATGAGAGGCGGAAGCCGGTTATCACCTCGTCGAAAATCAGCAGGGCGCCGTGCTTTTGGGTCAGACCGCGGAGCCTCGCCAGCCAGGCGCGGTCCGGGAGGACCAGGCCCATGTTGGCGGCCACCGGCTCTATAAGGACGCAGGCCAGCCTGTCTCCGTGCCTCTTCATCGTCCGCTCGAGCGCGGGCAGGTCGTTGTACGGGACGGAGAGGGTGTTCCTGGCCACGTCGCGCGGCACGCCTTTGCTCGAGGCGTCCACTATGCCGGTCACTCCGGAGCCGGCCTTGACCAGCAGGCCGTCTGAATGGCCGTGGTAGCACCCGTCGAACTTGAGCACCAGGTCCCTGCTGGTAAAGCCCCGCGCCAACCGTACAGCGCTCATCACGGCCTCGGTGCCGGAACTGACGAAACGCACGCGCTCCATGGTGGGGACGGCCTTCCGGACGGCCTCGGCCAGGTCCGTCTCGGCCTCGGTCGGGCAGCCGTAGCTGGTGCCACGGCCCGCGGCCTCGCGCACGGCTTTCACAACCGCTGGGTGCGCGTGGCCAAGTATCAGCGCGCCCCAGGAATTGCAGAAGTCCACGTAGGAGTTGCCGTCCAGGTCGGTGATGCGGCAGCCCGTGGCCTTCTTTATGAAGATCGGTTTTCCGCCCACCTCGCCGAAGGCCCTCACCGGGCTGTCCACTCCTCCCGCCAGAGCCTTGCGCGCCCTGGCGCGCGCCTTGAGCGAATTGTCCAGTTTCATTCCCCCTCCAGCAGGCGGGCGGCTTCCAGGGCAAAGTAGGTTATGATGATGTCCGCGCCTGCCCGCTTAATCGCGAGCAGAGTCTCCATCATTACCTTCTCCCCGTCGACGAGGCCCCGCGCCGCCGCGGTCTTTATCATCGAGTATTCGCCGCTGACGTTGTAGGCCGCCACAGGTACCGGGCTCGCGTCCCGGACGGCGCGGATGATGTCGAGATAGGCTAACGCCGGTTTCACCATCACGATGTCGGCCCCCTCCTGCGCGTCAATCAGTGCCTCGCGCACCGCTTCGCGGGCGTTAGCCGGGTCCATCTGGTAGGTTTTCCGGTCGCCGTTCTTTGGGGCGCAGTCCGCCGCTTCGCGGAACGGGCCGTAGAACGCGGAGGCGTATTTGGCCGAATAGGCCATGATGGCAGTGTCGCCGAGGCCGCCTCCGTCCAGCGCCTTCCTGATGGCCGCCACCCGCCCGTCCATCATGTCCGACGGCGCCACGATATCCGCTCCTGCCTCGGCGTGGCTGAGCGCAGTCTTGGCCAGCAGCTCCAGCGTGGCGTCGTTGTCCACCTTGCCTCCCCTCAGCACGCCGCAGTGGCCGCTCTCGGTGTAGGCGCATAGGCAGACGTCAGTTATTACCGTCAGCTCCGGCGCTAGGTCTTTTATCCGGCGCACCGCGGTCTGCACGGCGCCGTCCTTCTTCCAGGCCGAGCTGCCGCGCTCGTCCTTGACTTCGTTGACGCCGAACAGCAGGACGGCCGGTATCCCTAGCTTCGCCGCCAGTTTTACCTCTCCGTCGATCATGTCCGGGGAGCAGCGGCTGACGCCAGGCATGGCCTCTATCTCCAGCTTCGTTGCGCTGCCGGGCAGAACAAACATCGGATAGACGAAGTTGCCGGGGCTCAGGCGCGTTTCGCGCACGAGCGTCCTGACGCTTTCCGAAGAGCGCAGTCTCCTCGGTCTTATTTCCGGGAATCCCATTTTTCCTCCCCGCCGCCTCGGCGGCAGAAACAGAACTTCTTTAAGGCTTCAATCAGCCCGGCTATCGTCTGGACCGACGGTACTACGGCCGGATTCGCGCCCGCCTTCCTCATCTCCGCCGCGGTCACGCGGCCTATGGCCGCCAGACGGGAGGCGGCCAGAAGGTTCGGCGCGTCCCCGCCCAATATCTTACCAAAAGCGCGAAAAGATGAGGGGCTGGTGAAAGTTATAAAGTCGTAGGGCCCGCCGGAGAGGAATTCCCGTACCCCGGCGCGCGGCGTCCTCGCCGGCACGGTGGAATAGACCGCTAGGCGGTCCGCGTCGACTCCGGCGCGCTCGAGCGCGCCGCGCAGTTCCGCCCCGCCCTTTTCCGGAGAGACCAGCAGCGCCCTGGCGCGCCGGTCCCGAAGGCATCTCTTGAATTCTCCGGGGAAGGCGAGCGAGTCGAAGATACGCGGGATGAAGTCCGGCTTCAGGCCCAGCTTCTCCAGGACCTTGCCCGTTTCCGTCCCGATTGCCGCTATGCGCTTTCCGGAGAAAAAGCTTTTGCCAGCCTCTTTTACGAAAAGACGCGCGCCGTAGCCGCTGGCGAAGATTACCCAGTCGAAGCTCTCCTGCGGGACTCTGAAGCGTCGCGGCTTTATCTCTATCGTGCCGAAGCGCACAGGCCTGAAACCGGCGCGGCGAAGGAGGACAGAGGCCTTGGCAGAGACCGCCGGAGTGCCGGTGAGCACTACGGACGGGCGGTGGACGCGCGCTTTACCTTTTGGCGCGGAGTTCATCGAGCACCGTCCTCCCCCCCGCGTCCAGCAGTTTCCCCGCCAGCGCGGCCGCGCCTTCGGTGTCGCCGGAGGCCAGCAGCGCGCTTCCCCTGTGGACGCGCCGGCCTTCCCTGTCGCCTATGTAGCCGTGCAGCGCGAAACCGCCAGGCCGCGGCAGGCAGAGGGCGCCGACGGGCAGCGAACAGCCGCCCCCGGTCTCTGCGAGGAAAGCCGTCTCAAGACGGTAACTCTCTCTGGAGGCCGCGTCGTCCAGGCGCGCCAGCGGCGCGCCGGGCTCACCGGTGCCGTCGCGTGTCTCTAAAGCGATAATGCCCTGGCCGGGGGCCGGCGTAAAAAGCTCCGGCGGCAGGCGCTCGACGATGGCAGCGGCCATGCCCAGGCGGGACAAGCCGGCCGCGGCTATGACGATGCCGTCAAGCCCTTCCGTGCGCAGCTTTGCCACTCGTGACTCTACATTGCCGCGCAGCGGCGCGGCCGACAGGTCGGGACGCAGCGCGCGCAGCTGGCTTTCGCGGCGCAGGCTCCCGGCGCCTATCCTGCCCCCGGCCGGGACGCTCGCGAGGTCCGCGTATCTGGCGGAGACGAAGGCGTCGCCAGGCCATTCCCGTTCGAGGCAGGCGGCCAGCCGGAGCCCGGCCGGCGTCCGGAGCGGCATGTCTTTTAGCGAGTGGACGGCCGCGTCTATCTCGTCTTCGAGCAGGGCCTTCTCCAGCTCCTTCACGAAGACGCCGGTGCCACCCAGCTCGTGCAGCGGCTTGCCTGTCACCACGTCGCCCTTAGTGCGTATGATGACTATTGCGGTCTCCGCGCCCGGGGAGGCGGCCTTTATCAGGGCTTCTACCTTGCGGGCTTGCCAAAGCGCCAGCGCGCTGCCCCTGGTGCCGAGCCGTATCTTCATGCTCACTCCCTCCCCGCAAGGTATCCCGCGGCCAGCGCCGCGGCCTCGGCGCCGCGCTTCGTGCAGTCGTTTACGCCGACCCCGTAGAAGGCGTTCCCGGCTAGAAAAAGGCCTTTCTCGGCGGCCAGCGTCCTTTCGGCGGCTTCTCGTTCCGCCGGGAAGCCTACCGGGTACTGCGGTATGGCCGCGCGGTGCCTGGCCAGCCTGGTAAATTCCGGCGCGGTTTTTATCCCAAGCGCCGCCTCAAGCGCTTTGCCGGAGTCCCCGGCGACGTCGGTCTCCGGGCGGTCCGCCGCGCCCGGATCCATGACGCCGCCGGACATGACGGTGACGAGGCGCCGGCCGTCCGGGGCCCGGCCGGCGAAGATATTGGACGAGAACACGGCTCCGAGCGCCCGCAGGCCAGCCTGCCGGGTGGCCAGGAAGCCGAAACCGTCCGGGGCCCCCGCGGTTCCGGAGGTGTCGAAGCCCGCGTAGAAGACGTTTATCGGAGCGTAGCCGATTCTTCCGCAGAGGCCGGACAGGGGCGGGAAGAGGGTCTTGAGATTGTAGGCCGGAACGGCGAAAACTACGGCGTCGGCCTCCCAGGTCCCCCCTCCCAAGGCCAGTTCCCAGCGGGCGCCTCTTCTGCGCAGAACGCTGACGGTAGCGTTCTTCTCTATGCCCGAAGGCAGGGCGGCCTCCAGGGCCGTTACAAGGCGTTCCATGCCCCCGGCGAACGATGTCAACTTTCCCGGCGGCCCCCCTCCGCGGCCGATCCTGGCCATGGCCGCCAGCAGGCTGCCGTACTCACGTTCTAACTGCCGCATCCTAGGGAATGCGGCCATGATGCTGAGCGCGTCCGGGTCGCCGGCATAGATGCCGCTGACCATCGGGCCTATCAGCTTTTCCAGCGCTTCGCTCCCCAGCCTGCGCCTGACGAAAGAGGCCACTGATTCGTCCCCGTAGTCGCGTCTCGCGCGGACGAAGAATTCCAGCGCCATGCGCAGCTTTCCCGCAGGAGAAACCAGACCGCCGGCCAGGAATTCCTGCGGCCTGGAGGGAACCGGGTGGAGCTTCCCGCCGGTATAGATGTAGCGCCTGGCGGCCGGCGCGGCGGTGGCGATTAGTTCTCCCGAGAGGCGCAGGTCCTCCGCCAGCTCCAGCGTGGACGGCTTGCTGTCCAGAAAACCGTTCGGACCGCTCTCCAGCAGATAACCCTCCTCTCTGCGGCTGGAGATTGTGCCGCCGGCGCGTTCCTTCTTTTCGAAGACGCGCAACTCCAGGCTGAAGCCGCGCTTGCGTGTCTCCTTCAGCAGACCAAAGGCGGCCGAGAGGCCCGAGAGCCCGGCTCCAATTACGGCCGCCCTCACAGCAGCCTCCCGCGGACCAGTTCCGCCAAAGCCGCGGCGAAGTCGTTCCCGTCGTTGGGAGAAGCCGCGCGTGCGAAATAGCCGAAGCCCAGTTCCCGCGCTCGGTTGCCGAGCGCGACGTCTATGTCGTAGAGGGTCTCCACGTTGTCGAGAGGCAGGCTCAGGTACTGCGCCGCTATCCCCTTCGCGCTTTTCATCGCGGCGAGCTCGTCGTAAGCCTGCGGCCCGGTCCATTCGGCGGGACCCGCCTTGCCGATATAGGCCAGCCGCGCCTCCCAGCCCGGGAAACGGGAAGCCATCGCTTTAAAAGTCTCCTGCACCTGCCCGACGTAAATGTCGTCTGCCGCGGCCGAGAGCGGCAGGCCGTGTGCGAGGAAAAGCAGCGCTGTGTCGCCGGGGCCGCGGCCTTTAAGCACGGCGCGCAGCCTGGCCTCGAGGCAGTTCAGGAAGGCCGGCTCCAGGTGCCAGGAGCCCAGGACCTTCGCGCCGGGCAGACGCCGCTCTATCGCGCCGGCCAGCACTTTGGAATATTGCGGGTATAGCGGCAGAACCAGCAAGCCGACGCCAGAGGCGGGCAAGCCGGGGTGCGCGTGCGTGTAGACAGCTCTTACCTCCACTCCCGGATCGCTGAGGACGGCTGAGAGCCTGGCCGCCAGCGCGCGCGTCAGGCCTGGCAGGGGCGAGGCGCCTCCTATGCATCCGTAGTGCCGGCGGGCCTCCGGCAGCCGCAGGCGCGCCAGCAGGCGGCCGGTCAACGGCCGCAGAGGCAGCTTCACCAGGTCCCGGTCGAGAAATATGCTTTTTAGGAAGTCCGGAAGCTGTTCGGGGCTTTCCGGGCCGCCCATGTGGGCGAGCAGCAGCGTCCTCATCTCAGGCCGCCCATATGCGCGCGGTCCGCGGCGAACCGCACGTTCTCCACCGGCGTTTCCGGCAGTATCCCGTGGCCCAGGTTGAAGATGTGCCCCTTGAGGGCGCGGCCCTCCTTCATTATCCTGTCCACCTCGGCCGCGATCAGCTTTTGCGGTCCCAGCAGCACCCTCGGGTCCAGATTCCCCTGAAGCGCGAACCTGCCGCCCAACTTCTCATCGTAGTCGGTGAGAGTGCGGGCCGCTCCGGCGGAGACCGCCGCGACGCCCGGCAGTCCGCGGACGCTGTCCATCAGGTGCCAGGCGTCCTTCGCGAAATAAATCACCTTCGCGCCTTCGGCCGAGAGCGCTTCGGCTATGCGTCCTATCCGCGGAGCGACCGAGGCGGCGTAGACCTGCGTGTCGAGGTTGCCTGCCCAGGTGTCGAAGAGCTGGAAGACCCTGGCCCCCGCCCTGACCTGCGCGAGCGAGTAGTTCCTGATGACGTCCTCGAGCATCCCCAGCAGCGCCTCGAACAGCTCCGGGGCCTTCTCCGGCAGGCCGGCGGAAGGCGAATCTGCGCCGGCCTTCATGCCGTCGGCGATGTAGGTCAGCAGCGTGTAAGGCGCGGCGGAGAAACCTATCAGGTCCTTGCCTGGCGGCAGTTGCGAAAGCGCCGCTCTCACGGCCCCGGCCGTGGCCGGGTATTCCTCCGGGACTGGCACGTGCAGCGCCCGCAGGTCCTGGAGCGCCCTGACCGGCGGCTCCAGCAGCGGGCCCTTATCTGTGTAGGAGAGTTTCAGTCCCATCCTTTGGGCGGGTATCAGTATGTCCGAAAAGATTATGGCCGCGTCCAGGTCCAGCTCGGCCAGAGGCAGCATGGTCACCCGCGCGGCCAGTTCCGGCGTGTCGCAGAGTTCCAAAAAAGAATGCTTCTCGCGGAGCTTTCGGTAGGAGGGCAAGAAACGTCCCGCCTGCCGCATGAACCAGACCGGCGTGCGCGCTTGCGCCCTTCCCTCGAGCAGGTCCGGGATCATCGCCTGCCCACGCCGGTCCAGGCGCAGTAGGGGTCGGCCGCCAGGTGGTCTCCGTGACGGGCGAGGCTCCTGGCGCGGCAGCCGCCGCAGACGGCGCGGTATTCGCAGGCGCCGCACTGCCCTTTATTGTTCCCGCGGAAGGAGTGGAACAGCTCCGACTCCCATATCTCCCTCACGGATCTCTCAAAGACGCTGCCGCCGCTGAGCGGGAAATAACTGCATGGGTACATGGCGCCGTCGGCGTCGATGTATGCGATGCTCTGCGCGGCCACGCAGCCCTTGGCTCCGCCAGGAGAGAAGGACAGGGAGCGTATCTCCGTCCCGCCGCCCGCTTCCGCGGCCGCCTGCAGCTTGAGGCGGTAATAGGACGGCGCGCACGTAGGACGCACCAGCATCCGCTTCTCCCCGGCCTCCATGCGCAGGTGCCATTTTAGTATCCGTTCGTAGTCCTCGGGAGAGATCAACTCTCCGGAAATATCGTCCGCGCGGCCCATCGGGACGACCATGAACATATACCAGGCCTTCGCGCCCAGCTCCCGGGCCAGGCGGCAGGTGTCCTCTATCCTGTCCTGGTTGCGTTTCGTGAACGAGGAATTGACGATGAACTCCACGCCGTGAGCCTTCAGTTCTCGGACGCCCTTAAGTATCTTTTCGAAGGCTCCTTTCTGGCGGCGGAAACCGTCGTGCGTTGCAGCGTCGGGGCCGTCCAGACTGACCGAGACTATTTTGATGCCGGAGTCCTTTATCCTACGGCAGGTCTTCGCGGCCAGCAGGGTGCCGTTGGTGGCCATGGCCATCCGGAAGCCGAGCCTGGAACCGTAGGCGGCCAGTTCAAAGATGTCGGGGCGCAGCAGCGGCTCGCCGCCGGAGAGCACGAAGACAGGCTTGGCCGCCTCGGCTATCCTGTCCATCAGCAGAAAGGCCCGCGCGGTGTCCAACGGGGCTTCCCCGCGCGCGCCGGCCGCGGAACGGCAGTGGACGCAGTCGAGATTGCACTTGCGGGTGGTCTCCCAGGCCACCCATTTCAGCGCCGGCACGGCGTTTTCAGAGCTGACGTTCATGGCTTGGCGTGCTCCCGGAGGCCGGAGGACGTCCGGCGGGAGGAGGCGGCGTAGCGCGGGTCCCGCAGTTCTTCCTCCACCAGGTCCCTGGCGGCGCGCATTTCCGCCCGCAGCTTGCTCATGTTCTTCCTGATGCGGGTCCTGACGTCGTCTATGTTAAGTATCCTGACTCCGGGCGACGCGAGACCCGGGTGGAAGTCTCTCGGCGTGGCCAGGTCCATGATCAGCAGCGGGCGCTTCCTGCCGGCCAGAACCGCGGAGCCGGCGCCGACGATATATCCCTTGGCCGAGGTGGCGGAGAAGACAACGTCGGCCTTTTCCAGCAGGTATTCCAGCTCCTCGAAACGGGCAGCCTCCAGTCCCAGCTCGGCGGCCAGCCGCGAGGCTTTTTCGAAGGTGCGGTTCGCCACCCAGACCCGGGCAGGAGAATGTTTGACGATATATCTGGCCGTCAGCGAATTGATCCTGCCCGCGCCTATCACCAGCACGTCCCTGCCCTTGAGGCCTGCCTTCTCCTGAGCCATCTTCACGGCCTCTTTCGCCGTAGAGGCCCCGCCGCGGGAGATTGCGGTCCGGCTCCTGACCAGCTTGCCGACGTATAGCGCGCGCTGGAAGACCCGATCCAGATATTTTCCCACGACCCCCAGTTCCTTGGCCCGCAGGTAGGCGTCCTTCACCTGTCCGAGTATCTGGTTCTCCCCTATCACGGCGGACCTGAGGCCGGCGGCCACTTCGAATAGATGTCTGAGCGCCCGGCGGCCGTGGTAGAGGTGCGAATAGCGCTCCAGCTCGGCCGCGGTGTACCCGAAGTTGTCGCAGAGAAAAGCCGTTAACTTTTTTGAGGCGGAACGGAAGTCGCTGGTCTTGACGATTATCTCCCGCCTGTTGCAGGTCAGCAGCGCGGCTTTCTCGGTGAAAGGGATCTTGGCGTAAAAGGACGCAAGGCCGGAGTCCGGGACGTCCAACTTCTCCCTGGCTTCTACCGGGCATTTCTTGTGGCTCAGGCTGAGTATCAGGATCTCCATGCGTAGCACCGGAACTCGCCGGGGGAGGCGGGGGCGCTTTCCCTTTGCAGCGGCCTCCCGTTCGGATATTGTTGGGATATTATAGTAAAAAATAAACTGATAATTTCCCCTAAGACCTGCCAGGCGACAGAACCAGGGGCCTTCTTTTCCCGACGTGGTCGTCCGCCTCCGCAACAGGATAAAAATAGTCCGTTTATCGCGTCTGGGGTCCGCGCCGGGAGATGGCCGGAAAGTTGTAGAATAGCCTGGATGATTTTCTGCGACCTCGGGATAGTCCTGCAGCGCAGGCCGCTCAGGGAGAGCGACCGCATAGTCACGGTCTTCACTCCGGAGCACGGAAAGCTGGAGGTCAACTTCAAGAGCGTGCGCCTGGCGCGGGGCAGGCTGCGCGCGCTCAGCGAGGCGCTCACCTGGGGCGATTACCGCTTTTTCCTGCGCAAAGGCTCCAACTTTCCGGTCTGCACCGGCGGCCGCACGCTGAACGTTTTCGGCGGCATACGCGCGGAGCTGGACAGGCTGTTCCTGGCCCAGCATTACTGTGAGCTGGTGAACAAACTTACACCCCTGGCCAGCCCGGCCCCGGAAAAGTACGAGCTGCTTCTTGGCGCGCTGCAGGACCTGGACGCCTCGGGCGTTTCATTCTGGCTGCGCCGGGCGTTCACGCTGAGAGCGCTGGATCTGGCCGGCTTCGGCTTCCGCGAGACGGCCGCCGGGCCGGAGGCGCGGCTGTGGGACGTCCTTCACTCCGGCAGCTGGGAGGAGGTGCGCGCGCTGCCTCCGGACGCGCAGGCGGCCGTTTTCGTGGACGGACTGTTCCGGCGCTTTTTTGGCGGCGATATAAGCATAGAGCTCCGGACCCTGCCCTTCGTCCGTTAAGCCCGTCTCCCTCCGAAAAGGTATAATATTCCGAATAATACGGGCTTTTTGTCCCGCGGAGGCTAGAGTGAACTTCCAGGATATCGTTTTTAAACTCAACCAGTACTGGGCCAGGCAGGGCTGCGCAGTTATACAGCCGTATGACCTGGAAAAGGGGGCGGGCACCTTCAACCCGGCCACCTTCTTCGGCTCCCTGACGTCCAGGCCGACTAGCGTGGCCTACGTGGAGCCCTGCCGGCGTCCCGCCGACGGCCGCTTCGGCCAGAACCCCAACCGACTGGGCAAGTATTATCAGTACCAAGTCATTATAAAGCCGCCGCTGGAGAACATCCAGCAGGTCTATCTGGAGTCGCTGAAGGTAATAGGCATAGACCATTCAGAGCACGACATCCGCTGGATAGAGGACGACTGGGAATCCCCCACCCTCGGAGCCTCCGGAGTCGGCTGGGAGGTGTGGCTGGACGGAATGGAAATAACGCAGTTCACGTACTTCCAGCAGATGTCCGGCTTCGAACTGGACCCCATAAGCGTCGAGATTACCTACGGACTGGAGCGCCTGACGATGTTCTCGCAGAAGAAGAAACGCATCATGGACATCATGTGGACCGACCGCCTGACCTACGGCGAGGTCCACAAGGGGCAGGAGGAGCAGTTCTCGCACTACAATTTCGAGGAGGCCGACGTGGAGAACCTGCGTTTTAACTTCGAGCGCTGGGAGAAAGAGGTCCCGAAACTGGCCGGCAAGGGCTACTACCTGCCGGCCTTCGATCTGGTGATGAAGTGCTCGCAGAACTTCAACCTGATGGAGGCCCGCGGCGCAATCTCGGTGTCGGAACGGGCGGTGCTGATAAAGCGCATCAGGAACATGGCCCGCGCCTGTGCCGCAGCCTACGTCGAGGCCGGGGAGCCGTCGGATAAAAAGGAGCCCGCAAATGCATAAGCGCGACGCCCTGCTGGAAATACGCATCGAGAACATCCCCGCGCGCTTCGTAACCTCCGCCGAAGAGCAGCTCAAGAAGCACGCCGCGCAAGCCCTGGCCGAGGCCGGCCTTACCTACGTTTCCATGGAGGCCTTCGGGACCTACAAGCGCCTGGTGCTCTACGTCTACGGAGTGCCGGCTAAGACGGAGGAGAAGGTCCAGAAAGCCTACGGACCGGCGGCGCGCCTGCTGAAGGACGCCGGAGGCAATTTCACGCCTCAGGCCGCCGGCTTCGCCCGCTCGCGCGGCACGACCCCAGATAAACTGGGCGTGGAGACGGTCCCGAACAAGGGCGAGGTGCTGGTGTTCGAAACCAGGGTGCCCGGTCGTCCCACGGTCAAGGTCCTGGCCGAGATCTATCCCGCCCTGATAACGAAGCTGCAGTTCCCCAAGAACATGGTCTGGGAAAAATCCCGCTTCCGCTTCGCCCGCCCGATACGCAGCCTGCTGGCGCTTTACGGCGACAAGCCCGTTCGCTTCTCCGTGGCGGGCGTCAGGTCGGACCGGGTTACCGTCGGCCTCAGCGCCAAAGGCTCCCGCCGTATAAGCGTCCCGTCGGCGGAAAAATATTTCAGGACACTGGAGCACGCCGACGTGCTGGTAAAGGACGAGACGCGTCTCGAGGCCCTGCGCAGGGAGTTGGCCGCCGTCTCCGCGCGCACGAAGCTGAAGGTCGAACTCGACGAGGAACTGCTGAAGGAGAACCTCTACCTGGTGGAATACCCTGTCTGTGTGGTCGCCGGCTACTCCCAGGAGTTCCTGAATCTGCCGCACGAGCTGGTGCATTTGGTGATGAAGAAGCAGCTGAAGTTCTTCACGGTGGCCGACGCCAGGGGCGCGCTGCAGCCGTACTTCGTCGGGGTCCGCGACGGGGTATCCAAGGGCCAGCGCAATGTGGAGGAGGGGTTCCGCAACGTGCTGGAAGCCCGTTTCCGCGACGCGATCTTTTTCTATACCCGGGATCTGGCCACTTCGCTGGCCACTTTCAAGGACAAGTTGGGGGCCATAATCTTCCAGGCTGGTTTGGGCACGATGGCGGACAAGACCTCCCGCGTGGAGCGGCTTGCCTCGTGGTTCTGCTCCAACTCCGGGGCCAACGCCGACGCGGAGGCCGTGGCGGCGGCCGCCCCGCACGTTTACGCCGACCTCACCAGCGGCGTGGTCGGGGAATTCCCCGAACTGCAGGGAACGATGGGCTACTACTACGCGCGCAGTTCCGGCATGACCGAGACCGTCTCGCGTGCAATCGGCGACTTCTATCTGCCGCTGTCCGCCTCCTCCCCCCTGCCGGCCTCCCCCGAAGGGGCGCTGGTCTCGTTGGCCGGTAAGCTGGACACGCTGGCGGCCGATTTCGCCCTTGGCCGGATTCCATCCGGCAGCGAAGACCCGCACGGTTTGCGCCGCCAGGCTCTGGGCATCGTAAGGATAGTGCTTGAGAAAGGGCTGCGTCTCGACCTGCGCGCCGCGGCCGGGCGGGCGTTCGCCGCGCTGCCTCCGGATGCCTCGCAGCGCGCCGCGGAGCCGCTGCTCGACTTCCTCTGGCAGCGCGCCGAAACGATCCTCGCAGAGGAAGGCTGCCGCTTCGACGAGATTAAGGCGGTGCGCGACTTCTTTATGTCCGGCGGCGACTTGCTTGACTGCCGCGACCGCGCGCGCGACGTGCACGCGTTGCGCGGAAACGAGGGCTTCGCCTCCATAGCCGCGGCCTTCAAGCGCGCCAAGAACATCCTCAGGCAGGCCAAGGCGCGTCCCGGCACGGTTCCCGACGAGAAGGTCTTCGAGAAAGATGAGGAACGAGTTCTTTACGACGGGATAAAGGCCATGAGCGGCAGGTTGCGCGCTCACGTGGCTTCCCGCGATTACGCCCGGGGCCTGGCCGAACTGCTGGCCATCAAGGGCAGCCTCGACGACTTCTTCGACAAGGTTATGGTGATGGCAGAGGACCCGAAGGTGCGCGAGAACCGTCTTAGCCTGATAGGCTCGCTGGTCTCACTGGTCGAGGGCGTGGCGGACCTTTCCCAGCTGCAGTAACGGCCAGGCCGCTACGGGAAGGGGCGCTTTTTAAGCGCCCCTTCCCGTCCTTCCGCACTCTTTTAACCCTCAGAACGGATAGCCGACGTGGATGATGGCGTTGGAGCCTTCGGAGCCGTAGGCGAAGTCCACCGTCACCACCAGCTGCGGCCTTATGACCAGCCTGGCTGAGATCCCCGGGCCGTACTTCAGGTCGCGCGCCCTGAAGGCCGACAGCTTGGGGAAGACGGTCCCCACGTCCAGGAACGGCGCTATCTCGGTCTCGCTGATGAACTTGTAGAGCGGCGTGCGCGAAAGTGTTATCCGCTCCTCTATGTTGAAGACGAACTTGCCGCGGTCGGTGAAGCGTCCATCCCCGGCCATGCGCAGGCCCGTGCTCTCGCCCAACTGCGGCATCGCGTAGAAAGGCAGCGTGTCCCCGCGCTGGAACTGCAGCAGGTAATGAACGGCCGTGACGTAGCGGTTCTCATCCTTGTAGTTGTAGTAATGCTTGACCTGGAATGCGTAGGTGCGGAACTCGTAGTCCGAGCCCAGCTTCTTGTTGGAATAGAGGACCGAGGCGCTGGCATAGGTGCCTATCCGCGGCAGCGAAGGGTGGTCCGTATCGTCGTAGACCAGGGCGAACTGGTTGGTGTGAAAGGTCCTGTACTCAGAGGCGGCCGCGTAGTCAGCGGGAAAGAGGCTGGTAATCTGGTCGTCGTTGACCGGCCCTTCTCCCACTCGCTTGACAGACAAGGAGTTGTCGAAGTCGAAATATAGATTGCCGTAGAGCGGCAGGTCCAGCGTGATTTCCTCTCCCGTGGTCTCCAGGGAGTAGTTGGCCCTGGAGGAGGATTTGGAGTCTATGCCGTAGCCGTAGAAGGAAGGTTTTCCCGTGACCCAGTGCTGGGCTTCAACGCTGAACTTCATCCCGATATGCAGGAGGCGCGGCGTATAATAGTAGAACATCAGTTCCCGCTCCACGCGTTCCGAGAGGGACGCCCTGAAGATGAGGTAGCGCAGCGAATCCGGGAACATGTAATAGCGATAGGTCAGCGTGGTGCGTAGATGGGCGTTGTACGTGATTGACGGGACCATCACGGACTTTATGTCCCCGGAGACCTTTCTTTTGAGCGCGATGACCGGCATGATGCCGAAGCTGGGCCCGAGGTCCTTGTTGGAATCGGCTATCGGGAAGGGGATAATCGGTCCGCGGCTGGTATTTATCGTTATGTCGTTAAGCAGGCGGCCGAGCAGCCCCTGTTTCGGCGGCGCCGAACGGTTCGCCGTCCTGACGATCTCCGCTTTGGTGGTCGGCTCCTGCTTGACCAGCTCCTGTTTGGCCTTAAGCCCGGACCTCGACAGGTAGGTGACGTCGTCGTCCTGCTGGCAAAAGGCTGGCGAGGGCAGGAGGAAGAGCGCCAGCGTCAGCGTAAGGAACGGCGCGCGCATCAGCTCACGAAGTCCAGCGCCTTCACTATCGGCATCCTGCGTCCGTAGCCGAAGGATTTCTCGGTCACCTTGAGGGCTATCGGGAGCTGTTTGCGCTTGTACTCATTTAGTTCTACCCGCCTCAGGATGGCGCGCACCAGGGCGGCGTCGAAGCCGCGCCCAGTTATCTCCGCCGGGGTGCGGTTCTCCTCCAGGTAGAGGCGCAGTATCCCGTCCAGCACCGGGTAAGGGGGCAGGTCGTCCTGGTCCTTCTGTCCCGGTTTAAGTTCTGCGGTAGGCGGCCTGCGGATTATGGATGCGGGGATCACGCGTTCACCGGCGTTGAGAACGACGGCTAGCCTGTAAACCTCGGTCTTGAAAAGGTCCGCTATCGGCGCCAGCGCGCCGGCCGTGTCCCCGTAGAGGGTGCAGTAGCCTACGGCTATCTCGGACTTATTGCCGGTGACCAGGTTGAGCCAGCCGTTGGCGTTGGCGAGGCCCATCAGAAGGGTGCCGCGGGCGCGGGCCTGCAGGTTCTGCATGGCCAGGGAAACGCCTTCGCTCCCGCCGCCCAGGGCCTTCCTGAAGCTGCCGTAGATGCCCTTTATCGGGATGGTCTTTGTGGAGATGCCAAGGCGGGCGGCCAGGTCCAGCGCGTCGCTGACGCTGCGGGCAGACGTGTATTCCGAGGGCATCAGCACGCCGGTTACGTTTTCCGGGCCTAGCGCCCCGGCCGCCAGCGCGGCCACTACGGCCGAGTCTATCCCCCCGCTGAGGCCGAGAAGGGCCTTGGAAAAACCCTGTTTCTCAAAATAGTCGCGGATCCCGAGCGTAAGCGCGTCGCGTATCTCCTCGGTCACGTCCGGCTCGGGGGCGGCTGGAAGCGGCCGGCGGGCCTCCGTGTCCGTCAGCACGAGGTCCTCTCCGAAACTGCGGGCGTGCGCCGCCACCCAGCCGCCGGGAGCGAGGGCAAAGCTGTTCCCGTCGAAAATCAGCTCGTCGTTGGCGCCGGCCTGGTTGGCGTAGACGATATGGGCGCGTGTCCGCCGGGCCAGGGCCGCGAGTATGCCGCGGCGCAGGGCCCCCTTGCCCCTGTAGAACGGGGAGGCGGAGACGTTTATCACTATGGAGGCCTTGCCGGCTCTGAGGGTTTCCATGGGGTCGTTCCGGTAAAGCAGGCGGCTTGGCAGCAGCGACGTGCCGGCCCAGATGTCCTCGCAGACGGTCAGCCCGATCGTTTCGTCCCTGAACCGGATGGGGCTGTTCTCCGAAGCGGGCTCAAAGTACCTGGCTTCGTCGAAAATGTCGTAGGTGGGCAGCAGCGACTTGAAGCGGCGCGCCGCGACTTTTCCCCCGTCGATGAGGGCGACCGCGTTGTGCAGCGGCTTGCCCTTGCGCGCCGGGTTGCGGTCCACGTAGCCTACCGCCAGCGCCGTCTTCAGTTTCAGCGCCGCGAGCCTCCCGAGGGCGCGCAGGTTGTCGTCTATGAAATTTTTCCGCTCCAGCAGGTCCAGCGGCGGGTAGCCGGTGACGGCCAGTTCCGGGAAAACGGCCAGGTCGGCGCCTGCGGCCTGGGCCCTGCGCGCAAACCTTTCTATCAGACTGAAATTGCCGGAGATGTCTCCGACTTTAGGGTTGATCTGCGCTATCGCTATCTTCATGTTGCTCCGGGCGCCAGTTGCGGCCCTGATGAGTCAAGTATAGAAAATAAGGGGATGCGCCGCAAAAGTCCCGGGCTTCGTTGTTGCAACGTGGCGGGGGATATGATATCATTAACGAACTGCGGTTGAAATCCTGCTCCTTGAGGGCGGGAAAAGAAACGCAAAGTATAGCTGACGGAGGAACACTTAATGTTGAACGTAACGATGAAAAATATGCTTGAAGCCGGGGTGCACTTTGGCCATCAGACCTACAGGTGGAACCCCAAAATGTCGCGCTACATTTTCGGCGAGCGCAACGGCATCCATATACTCGATCTGCAGAAGACCGTTAAGGAAATAAAAAAGGCCTACACCTTCGTGAAGGATTCTTCCAAGGACGGCAAGACCTTCCTCTTCGTCGGCACCAAGAAGCAGGCCAAGGAGATCATCAAGGAAGAGGCCACCCGCGCCGACGTCTCCTACGTTCACGAGAAGTGGCTTGGCGGCACTCTAACCAACTTCGAGACGCTGCGCAAGTCGCTGCGCCGCCTCGAGGAACTGGAAAAGTTCGAGACCGACGGCCTGTTCCGCGTGATGTCCAAGAAGGAAGTGTCCCGCCTGACCAAGGAGAAGGCCCGTCTTGTCAAGCTGCTCAGCGGAATCCGCAACCTGCGCGCGCTGCCAGACGTGATCTTCATCGTCGATCCGATCGAGGAGGCAAACGCGCTGCGCGAGGCCCGCAAGCTCAAGATTCCCGTGGTTGGCGTATGCGACACCAACTGCGACCCGGATATGCTGGACTGGCCGATCCCCGGCAACGACGACGCCGCCCGCTCGATACGCCTTTTTTGCGCGACGATGGCCGACGCCGTGATAGACGGCCGCGCCGAGGCCGAGGCAGAGAAGGCCGCCGCTTACCAGCAGCAGCAGGCGGCCGCCGCCGTGGAGGCCGGTTCCCAGCCCGAAACGGAGGCCGCCACGGAGCAGCCTGCCGCCGAGGAAGCTTCCGCCGAGGAAGCTTCCGCCGAGGAACCGGTCCGCACTGAAGAGTAACTCTTTGAACGGCACAGGGGGCGCGGGCTTGTACGCTTGCGCCCCCTTTTTACGGATCATACACCCCTTAAGGAGAACGATACTATGGCAATAACCAGTGAACAGGTAATGACACTCAGGAGCCAGACGGGCGCCGGAATAATGGACTGCAAGGGCGCGCTTAACGAGGCCGGCGGCGATATATCCAAGGCCGTGGAGATTCTCCGCAAGAAAGGCCTGGCAGGCCTGGCCAAGCGCGCGGGCCGCGCGATGAAGGAGGGCGTAGTCGTCGCCAAGAGCTCCGGCTCCGCCTGCTCGCTGCTGGAGATAAACTGCGAGACGGACTTCGTGGCCAAGAATCCAGACGTTACCGCCTTCGCGGCCCAACTGGCCGCGGAAATGCTGACCGACCCTTCGTTGGCCAACCCGGCCGAGGACGGGAAAGCCAAGGAACGTATGCAGGCCGTCGCAATGAAGACCGGGGAGAACATGGCCATCCGCCGCGGCGTAGTTTACCATGCCGCTGCCGATACCGCGGTCAATTCTTACGTCCATTCCGATAACCGGAAGGGCGCGATAGTGGAACTGTCATTCTCCGGGGATATCGCCTCCGCCAAGGCTGAACTGCAGAACCTGGCCCGCGAGCTGGCGATGCAGGCCGTGGCCATGCAGCCCCGCTTCCTGCGCCGCGAGGAGGTTCCAGCCGACGTGGTCGCCAAGGAGAAGGAGATCTACCGCGCTAAGATGGAAAAGGACGAGGCCGACGCCAAGGCCCTGGCCGAGGAGGCCGGCAAGCCATACAAAGCAAAGCCTGCCGAGGTGATGGAGAAGATGCTGGAGGGCCGCATAAAGAAGTACTACCAGGAGTTCTGCCTGGTGGAGCAGGCCACGATACGCGACTCCAAGCAGAGCGTTTCGCAGATAGTAGAGGCCCTGGGCAGTAAGCTCGGAGGCAAGGTTGGGGTCAAGCGCTTCCACTGCTTCATCGTCGGCGTGGAGTGAACTTCGTTCCCTCTCCGCCGGCCGCGCGGCCGGCGGAGAGGGACTTATAGCCCAGGGAGGGTCCAATGTACAAACGCGTGCTTCTTAAACTCTCCGGCGAGGCGCTGGGAACTCCCGGCGACGGTCGCTCCGTAAGCCCTTCCGCCCTTACTTACATCGCCAGGGAGATCTCCTCCGGCCTCAAGCGCTCCACGAGGCTGGCCATCGTGGTGGGCGGCGGCAATATCTGGCGCGGCGCCCGCGACTGCCACGACATGATAGACCGCGTCACTTCGGATAACATGGGCATGCTGGCGACGGTGATAAACGCTATGGCGCTGCAGTCTGCGCTGGAACATAACGGGGTTTCCACGCGCGTGCAAACCGCGATAACCATAAGCCAGCTGGCCGAGCCGTTCATCCGCCGCCGCGCGATGCGCCACATGGAGAAGGAGCGCGTCGTCATCTTCGCCGGAGGCACCGGCAACCCTTATTTCACCACCGATACCGCCGCGGCGCTGCGCGCCGCCGAGATAGGCGCGGACGTCATCTTTAAGGCCACGCAGGTGGACGGAGTCTACACCGGTGACCCCAAGAAGGACCCGAAGGCGAAGCTGATCAAGAACATCACCTACATGGAGGCCATCAGCAGGGGCCTCAAGTTCATGGACGCCAGCGCCCTGACCCTCTGCATGGAGAACCATATCCCGATACTGGTCTTCGACCTTCACAAACCGGGCAACATCCGCAAGGCCCTGGCCGGGGAGAAACTCGGGACGCTGATAAAGCAGGCCTGACCTATGGAAGAAAAAATAGCCTCGGCCATAGAACAGCACCGTGCGGCCGCCGCCGCGTTCGCCGCTGACCATTCCGCGATCGGGCCGATAGCGGAACTGATATCAGGGACGGTCCTGGCCGGAGGCAAGATATTGGTTTGCGGCAACGGTGGCTCCGCCTCCGACAGCCAGCATATAGCCGGGGAGCTGGTAGGGCGCTTCAAGAAGGAGCGCCGCGCGATAGCTGCCATCGCCCTTACGGCCGACACCTCCGTCCTGACATGCCTGGGCAACGATTACGGCTACGAGAGCGTTTTTGAGCGCCAGGTGGAGGCGCTGGGACGCGAAGGCGACCTGCTGATAGCCATCTCCACATCCGGCTCCAGCCCCAACGTCCTTAGGGCCGCGGCGAAGGCTAGGGCGCTCGGGATGCGCGTGGTCGGTTTCTTCGGGCAGAAGGAAGGCTCAATACTCCCACACTGCGAGCTGGCTTTCCGCGCCCCGTCCTCGGACACTCCGCGCGTGCAGGAGATGCACATCCTGGCCGCGCATATCATCTGCGGCCTGGTAGAGGATGCCGTCTCTGCCGCCTCCTGACCCCGCCGCCCGATATTTAATATAATCAAAAGCGTGCCGGCGTCGCTTCGCCTGGCACAGGAGGAGCGTTTATGGCTGAGTTTTCCGTGGCGGACGTGCTTTCCGAAGCCGAGATGGAGATGATGGACAAGTTCGACAGGCTCAAGCGGGACTTCACCTCGCTGCGCACCGGCAGGGCCAATCCGCAGCTGCTGGACAACGTGCAGGTGGAATACTACGGCTCCCGCGTCCCCCTCAAGCAGGTGGCCGCCGTCTCCATCCCGGAGCCGCGCACGCTGGAGGTCCGCCCGTGGGACGCCGGCGCCGCCGACTCCGTGGAGGCCGAGCTGCGCAAGATAGATTTTGGCTCCTCGCCCAGCCGCAACGGCAACGTCATCCGCATAAACCTCCCCCCCATGACGGAGGACCAGCGCAAGAAGATGGTGAAGGTCGTGCACAGCATGGGCGAGGATTCCCGCGTGCAGATGCGCAACATCCGCCGCGACACCCTGGAAAAGGTGAAGAAGGCGCAGAAATCCGGGGAGATTTCCGAGGATGACGCGAAGCGCCACGAGGAGTCGGTGCAGAAGCTGACGGACTCCTATGTGAAGAACGTGGACGACGCCGTGGCTTCCAAGGAGAAGGAACTGCTGACCGTCTGAGCCCGATGCCCGCCGACCAGAGACCGGACCCAGCGCGCATACCCGCCCATGTGGCCGTCATCATGGACGGCAACCGCCGCTGGGCCAGGAAGCGCGGCCTGCCGGCGATAGCCGGCCACAAGGCCGGGGTGGATTCTGTCCACGCAGTAGTGCGCTGCGCCAGCCGCGCCGGGATCAAGGTCCTGACCATCTACGCCTTCTCCACCGAGAACTGGAACCGCTCCAAGCTGGAGGTCAGGGCGCTGATGTTCCTGCTGGAGAGGACGATAGCTGCATATACCGAGGAACTGGCGCGGGAGAACGTACGGCTGGTCTTCAGCGGCCGCACGGAACAGATGCCGGGGCCTGTGCGCAGGGTGATGGACTCGGCCGTGGAGCGCTTGAAGGACAACACCGGGATGGTGCTCAACATAGCGCTCAACTACGGGGGACGCCAGGAGATACTGGACGCGGTCAACAAGGCGTTGGCCGCCGGCCTGAGGGACGTCGGCGAGAAAGCGTTTTCGGCCCTGCTCTATTCCCCAGACCTGCCGGATCCCGACCTGCTGATACGCACTTCCGGAGAAATGCGCATCTCCAATTTCCTGCTGTGGCAGACCGCTTACAGTGAATTCTACGTGACGCCGACGCTCTGGCCGGATTTTCGCGAGGAAGAGTTCCGGAAAGCCCTGCTGGAATACCAGGCCAGGGAGCGAAGGAGAGGAAAATAATGCTGCTGCCCCGCGTGCTCACCGCCCTGTTCGGGATACCCGTGGTTCTGCTGCTGGTAAAGGCCGGAGGTCCCGCCTACGCCATCTTCATCTTCACGGTTATTGCGGTATCGCTCTACGAGTACGCCACGCTGATGAAACTCGGCTCCAAACCGGTGCGCGCGCCGGCGCTATACCTGTTCGGACTGCTGCTGCCCGCAGCGCTCTACTTCGACCGCTTCGGCGCCGTTCAGCCTGGCCCGGACAATTTTTCCGGTTTCTTCATAGCGCTGTCGGTCATCGGCGTCATGACCTGGGAACTCTTCTCTTCGCGCAAGTACATAGAGAGGATAGGCCTGACCCTGATGGGGATATTCCTGGTCTCGTGGTGTCTGTCTTACCTGGTGGCCCTGCGCGACGTGCGCCCGGCCGGCCTGTGGCTGACCCTGATGTTGATAATAACGGTCTGGGTCATGGATACCTCCGCTTATTTTTTCGGCCGTTCGCTCGGCCGCCGGCAGCTCTCCTCCATCAGCCCGAAGAAGACCTGGGAGGGCGCGGCCGCCGGCTTCATAGCGGCCGTCCTGACGGCCTGGGCTATAAGCAGGTTTTCCGGAGCCTTCCCCCCGGCCTTCGCCGCCGGAGCCGGCGTGTTGATAGGCGTCTTCGGCCAGGTTTCCGACATTGCCGAGTCCATGCTTAAGCGCGCCGTCGGGGCCAAGGATTCCTCCTCGCTGTTGCCGGGCCACGGGGGCATGCTGGACCGCTTCGACTCCTACATCTTCCTCGCGCCGGTCATTTACTACTATTCCGTGCTGGTGCTCAAATGAAAAGCGTAGTCATCCTCGGTTCCACAGGCTCAATCGGGGTCAACGCTATAAAGTCCGTGCGCAAGCTGGGCCGCGGCTGGCGCGTCTCCGGCCTGGCGGCCAACTCTAACGTGAAAGCTCTGCTGGCCCAGGCCAGGCAGGTCAGGGCGGCCTTCGTCTCAGTTTTCGAATACGAGGCCTGGAAGGAACTAAAGGCGGCTGCTCCGCGCGGCGTCAGGGTGCTCCCCCCGGGAGTGGAAGGCCTGGCCGAGATGGCTTCGCTCCAGGAGGCGGACATCGTCCTGAACTCGGTCACCGGGGCCGTAGGCTTCGCGCCGCTGCTCGCGGCCATCCGCGCCTCGAAGCACGTGGCGCTGGCCAATAAGGAGCCGATGGTGATGGCGGGCGGCCTGCTGATGAAGGAGGCCGAGCGCTGGCAGGCCAGGATTATCCCGGTGGATTCGGAGCCTTCGGCCATCTTCCAGTGCCTTTCCGGGGTTAAGCCCGGCTGCTACGACGAGGCCGTCTCGCGCGTTCTCCTTACCGCCTCCGGCGGGCCGTTCTATGCCGGCAAAGGCTCCCTCGCCGCGGTGACGCCGGCGCAGGCCCTGAAACACCCGCGCTGGAGCATGGGCCCGAAGATAACGGTGGATTCCTCCACCCTGATGAACAAAGGCCTTGAGGCCATCGAGATCATGAACCTCTTTTCGGTGCCGATAAAGAAGGTCCAGGTGCTGGTGCACCCGCAGTCCGTAGTGCATTCCGGCGTGGAGTTCAGGGACGGCTCGGTGCTGGCGCAGCTCTCCTGGCCGGACATGAAACTGCCGATACAGTACGCGCTCACCTGGCCAGACCGCGCGCCTTCGCTGGCGGAGCCCCTGGACTTCTTCAAACTGGCCCGCCTCGACTTCTTCAGGCCGGATTTCCGCAGGTTCCCGTGCCTGGAGCTGGCCTTCGAGGCGGCGCGCGCTGGCGGCATCCGTCCGGCCGCGCTGAATGCGGCCAACGAAGTGGCCGTGGAGCGTTTCATCTCCGGGCGCCTGCGCTTCAACGGTATCCCGGCGGTGGTGGAGAAGGTGCTGGCCGCCTGCCGCGGCGGCTCAGAAAGACTTACGCTCTCCGGCGCGGTAGAGGCCGACGCCTGGGCGCGCCAGAAGGCGGCTGCAGTCGCCGAAACAGTGGGAAAGAGGTAAAGATGCTGATATCAATAATCGCGGTGCTGTTCACGTTCGGGCTAGTTATCTTCATACACGAGTTCGGCCATTTCCTGGTCTGCCGCCTCACAGGCATAAGGGTCGACGCCTTCTCATTCGGCTTCGGCCCCGAGCTCTACGGCCGTACCGCGGGTCCCACCAGGTATTCGCTGCGCGCCATACCGCTGGGAGGCTACGTGAAGCCGGCCGGAGAGAACCTGGAGGACCTGTCCGGCGCTCCGGACGAGTATTTCGCCAAACCTTGGTACACAAGGCTTGGCGTCGTCTTCGCCGGACCCGTCATGAACTATTTGCTGGCACTCGTTCTCTTCTCCGGGGTCATATTGCTGGCAGGCGAGCCGCGTCCTTCCAACCTGCCGGTAATAGGAGAGATTACGCAGGGCTACCCGGCGCAGCAGGCCGGGCTCAGGAACGGGGACCGCGTGCTGAGCGTGGACGGCGCGGTGGTGGATAGCTGGACCGGGATGGCGGAGATAATCCACGCCAGGCCGGGAAAGGACGTTACGATAGAGTACGAACGCTCCGGGGCCAAGGCCCAGGTCAAACTGCGCGCCCGCACGTCCCCGGACGGCTCCGGCTACGGCGTGGTCGGCATCGGGCCCGGAGTGGACTATGTCCGGGTGCCGTTCTTCAAGGGCCTCAGAATGGGGGCCTACCAGTGCTGGTACTGGACGGCTTTCACGGTCAAGACCCTGGCGGAGAACATCCACAAGCACGAGAAGCCGGACCTGGCCGGCCCTATCGGGATAGTCAACATCGTCAGCAGGGCGGCCCATACCGGAAAGGCGGACTTCTTCTTCCTGTTGGGGCTTATCTCGGTGGCGGTAGGCTTCTTCAACCTGCTCCCGATCCCCCTCCTCGACGGCGGCTGGGCGGCGGTCTATCTCTTCGAGGGGATTTCCCGGCGCAAGCTGACTGAGAACGCGATGAAGTACGTCAACGGGGCCGGCATGGCGCTGCTGCTGAGCATTCTGATCTTCGCCACCTACAACGATATATCGCATATAGCCGCCTCGCGCGCCGCAAAAAGGGCGGCCGCCGTGCAGGCGCAGGAGTGATAGCATGGCCTGCTCCTGTCACGGCAAAGCTCAGATTACCCGCAAGGTGCGGGTGGGCCGTTTCTTTATAGGCGGCGACAGCCCGGTCTCGGTGCAGTCCATGTGCAATACCGACACCCGCGACGTGAAGGCCACCGTCGATCAGATACGGCGCCTCGAGGACGCGGGTTGCGAGATTATCCGCGTGGCAGTGCCGGATATGCAGGCGGCCGAGGCGCTGGGCCGCATCAGAAGCGCCATCTCCATACCGCTGGTGGCGGATATCCATTTCGACTGGCGTCTCGCCGTGGAGGCGGTCCGGCAGGGAGTGGACAAGGTCCGCATTAATCCCGGCAACATAGGCGACAAGGATAAGGTGCGCGAGGTGGTGAAGGCCTGCAAGGCGTCCGGAGTCCCGATACGGATCGGGGTCAACGCAGGCTCCCTCAAAGCGCTGAAGGACGACCCAAAGCCGCGCTGGAAGCCGTACGACTGGGCCAGGCAGATGGTCAAGGAGGCGCTCGAGGAGGTGCGGGCCCTGGAGCGCCTTGATTTCCGCGACATAGTGGTCTCGCTGAAGGCCGACGATATAGAGCGGACGCTGATGGCCAACACGCTGTTCTCCTCCAAATCCGACGTGCCGCTGCACCTCGGGGTCACCGAGGCCGGCAGTTTCCTGGCGGGCACAGTGAAGTCCTCGCTCGGCATAGGGCTGCTGCTGTCGCAGGGCATAGGCGATACGGTACGGGTTTCGCTTACCGAGGACCCTGTCATGCAGGTCCGCGCCGCCTACGAGATCCTGAAGGCCCTGGGGCTGCGCCGCTACGGCCCGGACCTGATCTCGTGCCCTACCTGCGGCCGCTGCCAGGTGGACGTGGGCGGGGTTATACACCGGCTGGAGGACCGCATCTATTCCGACCGCGTTCTGCTGAAGAAGTCGGAGGGCATGAAAATCGCCGTGATGGGGTGCATCGTGAACGGCCCGGGCGAGGCCCGTTCCGCAGATTTCGGCGTGGCGGGCGGCAAGGGGCGCGGCGTCTGGATGGAGAACGGCAAGCAGATCAAGGTAGTGAAAGAGAGAGAGTGGGTCAATGAGATAGTCCGCAAGATCCGCGCTTCGCGCTGACGCGCTCACGGCACGCGGATATTCAATGGACGACACTATTTTTTAAAGCGCCGCTTTCGTCCGCGCTTTCCCACAGGTTCCATCCCGACCGCGCCATAAAACCCTATCCGGGGCGGTGATGCCCTGCGGGCGTCTCGCTCCGCCTTTATTTGCCCCCCAGCATTTGTTAGAATTTTCTTTGAGAGAGTTCCAGCCGCGGGAGGACCCATGAAACCCAACGACTTTATTGATTTACTCGACAAGGCGAGGATGTACGACCTGACGCAGCCGCTCAGCGTGCATACCCCCCCATGGCCGAGTTATATGCCGCTGCAAGTGCAGTACTTCAAGCGCATAGCCGGCGCGCACATGGGGCAGGGCGCCAACGGCCAGATCATAAAGACCTCCAACCACGTGGGGACCCACATGGACGGAGAGATACACTTCTACGGCGCCGGCCGCACCATAGGCCAGGTGCCCATGCGCGAGTGGACCGGGCCGGCCGTGGTCGTAGACATCTCGAAGGACGTTTCCGACTACTCGCTCTACGAGCCCGAGCTGCTGATGAAGCGCGCCGACATCCGCAAGGGCGACATCCTGATTATCAACACCGGTTACCACAAATACGCCTGGTACGAGAAGGGGGCCGACGAGGTGCGCTACTTCGTCAAGCACCCGGGACCCGGCCCGCGCTTCCACAAGTGGGCGCTCGACATGAAGTTCAAGTGGATTGGAGTGGACTGCGGCTCGGCCGACCACCCGATGAACACGATCATCCGCAACTGGCACCAGAAGTCCTTCATAGAGGCCGAGAACAAGCTGCTGGCCGACTACGGCAAGAAGTGGGACGATATGTTCCCGTTGGAAGAGTACTACCAGGTGATGCACCTGAAGCTGTTCCCGAAGCGCCTCGTGCACGCCGAGAACCTCGGAGGCGACATCGATAAACTTTCCAACAAGCGCTGCTGGCTCGGCTTCTTCCCGCTGAAGGGCATGGAGCTCGAATCCTCGATGGGGCGCGTGGTGGCCTGGACGGCCTGAAGGCGGGCGGAGGTCGCAGGCCGGGAGCGAGCCTCCCGGCCCGGCTTTTTAGAGGGTAAGCGGAGGGTGAAATAATGCCGATAACAGCTGAGTTTGAGTACGTAAAGCCTAGGGGCATGGAGGAGGCTCTCCATGTCTTTTCGCTTTACAAGGAAAAGGCGCGGGCTCTGGCCGGGGGCACGGACTTGCTGGTCCATCTCAAGGAGGGTCTGGCGAGCCCTGAGGTCGTGGTAGACCTTAAGGGAATAGACGAGCTCGGGGGCCTGTCGTTCTCCGGCGGTGCGCTCCGGATAGGCGCGCTGACCACCTTCGCCGCCCTGATAGAGTCCGCGGCGGTGAAAAAGAATTTCCCCGTCCTTTGGGAGGCCGCCCTAACCGTGGCCTCCACCGGCGTGAGGAACCGGGCCACCGTGGCAGGCAACATCTGCTCCGCGGTCCCATCCGCGGACTCGGCTCCCGCCCTGGCCCTCTACGAAGCGGAGGTGCTGGTCGCCGGCCTGAAGGGCGGGAGGCGTATCCCGATAGGCGAGTGGTTCACCGGTCCCAAACGCACCGCGCGCGCTCCGGAGGAACTGGTCACTGCCGTCGAGCTAAAAGTCCCCGGCAAAAAGCACGGCGGCTGCTACATGAAGCTTTCGCGCTACGAGGGCGAGGACCTGGCGCAGGGCGGCATAGCCGCCCTGGTCCTGCCGGACAACACCTACCGCGTGGCGGCCTGCGCGCTGGGGCCGGTACCGGGCCGCTGTCCCCGGACCGAAGCGGCGCTTAACGGCGGCAAGCTCTCCCCAAAGGTCCTGGAGAAGGCCAGGGAGGCCCTGCTGGCCGAGATAGCGCCCATCAGCGATATCCGCTCCTCCAGGGAATACCGCCTGCACATGGCGCAGGTCATGCTGGAGCGCTCGCTGCAGAACGCCGTTTCCCGTCTTTTCGGCAAGGGCCCGAAGTACGGCACGGCCAATATCTGCTGAACGGAGCCGACTAATGAAGAACCACAACATCACATTCAAACTTAACGGGGAGGCGGTCTCGCTGTCCGTGGCCCCCAACGACGTGCTTCTGGACGTGCTGCGCGGCAGGCTGGGGATAAAGAGCCCCAAGGTCGGCTGCGACCGCGGCGACTGCGGGACCTGCACCGTGCTGCTGAACGGCAGGACGGTACGCTCGTGCCTGGCGCTGGCCGTGGAGGCCGACGGCGCCGAGATAGTGACCCTCGAGGGCGCCAATACCACCCGCGAATGGACCAGGAAGCTGCAGGCCAGGTTCCACTCTAAGAACGCCTTCCAGTGCGGCTTCTGCGCGCCAGGGGTGATACTCTCCGCGACCGAGCTGCTGGAGAAGAACGCAAAGCCCTCTTCCCACGACATTAAGGAGGCCATCGCGGGCAATCTCTGCCGCTGCACCGGGTACGAGCCCATCGTGGAAGCCATCTCCGAGACTGCGAAAGGGAAATGACTATGAAGGTGATGCTGGTGATTGTGCCCGCCGTTCTGCTCGCGGCCTGCGCCGTGCCGCAGGGCGGCATGAAGATGGAAAAGGGCTCTGTCGTAAGCCTATTCGGCGTCCAGGACGATACGCGGACCGGCCCGTTCGTGGACCAGATTGTCCAGATTGTCACTATTCCCCCAGGCGCCGGCGTGGTGGTAAATGGCGGCATGATGGGCCACGCCCCGCTCAAGGTCTCGGTCAGGCGCTACTGGCGCGGTGCGGCGGGCAGCATGGTGCTGGACACGACTTCCGTGGACGCCCTGCCCGCGCCCGGCCAATGCGCTCAAGGCGGGGTATACGGGAACAACAACCGCAGGCTTCCCTCCCGGATAGTTTTTAACATGACCGACTGCGCCAATCCCGCGCGTCCGGCGCCGGCGGCTGGAAAAAAATAGCGGCTAGCATAAAGGGGTAAATATGCGCCTTCAGAAGACGATCTCAAAATCGAACGGGGCCGCGGCGCGGAATGACGCGGCGGAGAACCTGGATGTCGTGGGCAAGTCGGTGCAGCGCGTGGACGGCTGGGAGAAGATACGCGGCGTCGCCAGATATACCGACGACCTCGAGTTCGGGCCAGGCCTGCTCTACGCCGCGCTCGTGGAGAGCCCGCACGCCCATGCCAGGATAAGGGCCATAGACACCTCCGCCGCCGAGAAACTGGAGGGCGTGCTCAAGGTGGTGACGGGCCGCAACTTCACGCACAAGTTCGGCCTTTACATGAACGACCGGTACATCTTCGCCAGCGACAGGGTGCGCTTCGTAGGAGAGCAGGTGGCGGCCGTCGTGGCTAACGACCCGAAGATCGCCAAACGCGGTGCGGAGCTGGTGAAAGTGGCCTACGAGGAACTCCCGCCCGTCTTTGACGCGGTCAAGGCGCTGGAGAAGGATTCTCCGCTGGTGCACCCGGACCTCAAGGACTATTCCCACGTCCCGTGGTTCTTCCCCAAGCCCGGCACCAACATCGCCCATTGGCGCAAGATCCGCAAGGGCGACACGGCGAAAGGCTTCAGGGAGGCCGACCTCGTGCTGGAAGACACCTATACCGTGCCGCGTTATGCGCACTGCGCGATAGAACCCCACTCCGCCGTAGGCCTCTACGACGCCTCCGGCCGCCTGACGATGTGGACCTCTTCGCAGTCCCCCTTCACGCAGCGGCACGTCTTCGCCGAGACGCTCAAGGCCTTCGGCCTGAGCCACAAGGACGTGCGTGTTATAAGCACCTATATCGGCGGCGGCTTCGGCGGCAAGGCCGGCGTGACGATGGAGATCATCGCGGCGGCCCTGGCTATCGCGGTTCCCGGACGACCAGTCAAGCTGCTGTGGAGCCGCGCCCAGGAGTTCTACAATACCTATCAGCGCCTGGGGGTCACGGCGAAGATAAAGATGGGGGCCACGAAGACCGGCAAGATAACCGCGCTGGACTTCAGGCTGCACTGGGACTCGGGCGCCTACGTCGAGTACGGCGCCAACGTCGTCAACGCGGCCGGGCTTTCGGCCAGCGGCCCGTACAAGGTGGACAACCTGAGCGTGGACTCCATGTGCACCTACACAAACCTGCCGCCGTGCGGCGCGTACCGCGGCTTCGGCTACTCCGAGTTCCTGTTCGGCCTGGAGTCCCACATTACGCGCATGGCCGAGAAACTCGGCCTGGACCCGGTGGAGTTCCGCAAAAGGAACGTCATCAGCGAGGGCGACACGCTGCCCTACGGCGCGCACATGAACCCGACAGGCATACGCGAAGCCATAGAGCGGGTGGAGAAGGAAATACGCTGGGGCGTGAAAGAGAAGTCCAAAGATCCGAAGAAGGCCATAGGCAAGTCGGTGGTCTGCTTCTGGAAGGCTCCCGCCATGCCGCCCAACGCCAGCTCCAGCGCGTTCCTGAAGTTCAACGAGGACGGCAGCCTCAATATCCTGGTCTCCGGGATGGAGATAGGCCAGGGCCTGCTGACCGTGATGGCGCAGATAGCCTCCGAGGTGCTCAGCGTGCCAGTAGCCAAGATCCGCGTCGAGACGCCGGACACCGACCGCAACCCGTACGAGTGGCAGACCGTCGGCTCGCATGTGACCTGGGGCTGCGGCAACGCGGTCAAGCGCGCGGCGCTGGAAGCGAAAGGGCGCATCCTGGACCTGGTCCAGCGCGTGCATTGTCTCGATAAGAGTACGCTGTACCTGGAGGACGAACGCGTGAAGTGCCGTACTAAGCCGGACTTCGCGCTGCCGTTCAGGGACTTCGTGATAAACGGCATCCAGGCGGAGGACTATACCTTCAAGGGCGGGCCGATCATGGGCTCCGGCGTGTTCATGCCGGAGTTCGCCTCGGCCATCAGCGACCCGGAAACCGGCCAGGGCGGCCATCCCAACGTGCACTACACCACTGGCTCGGCCGGCGTGATCCTGGAGATAGACCGCGAGACCGGCAAGATGAAGATAAAGAAGGTAGCGCTGGCCGTGGACTGCGGCAAAGCCATCAACCCGGATCTGGTGAAGGGCCAGGTGGTGGGCGGGTTGCTGCAGGGCTTCGCCACCGTGCTCTATGAGGACATGCGCTACGACGCCAAGGGCCGTCAGCTGAACCCCAACTTTTCGGACTACAAGATCCCGACGGCGCTGGATATGCCGGAAGAGGTGGTGCCGATAATAATCGAGGTGGCCCAGCCAGACGGGCCGTTCGGGGCGCGCGGAGTCGGAGAACACACGATGATCCCCTGCGCGCCGCTGATCGCCAACGCGGTGGAGGACGCACTGGGCGTGCGTATAAAAGCGATGCCCGTGACCAAGGAAAAGGTGGCCCTTGCCGCTAAAGCCGAGAAAAAATAAGCCCCAAGGACCAATGAACGCCGGTGTAAAGAGGTAAGAGATGAAGATCGCTTTGTGCCAGTACGATATGAAGTGGGAGGACAAGGAGGCCAACAAGAGCAGGATAGAGGAACTGCTCGCCGACTGCAAGCGCCGCTCCGAGATAGACTGGCTGATCTTCTCCGAAATGACGCTTTCGGGCTTCACGATGAACTCCGGCGTCTCCGAACTGACCGACGAGGACCGCGCGTTCTTTTCGGGCCTGGCCGCCGAGAACGGCATCAACCTCTCCTACGGCGGCGTCGAGAGCAACCGCAACAACCTGATAACTCTGGACCGCAATGGCAACAGGGTCAACGCCTATTCCAAGATACACCTCTACGCCTTCGGCGAGGAGGACAAACACTACACTCCCGGGGCCAGGCAGGAGGTTTTTGAACTGGAGGGGTTGCGCGTGGCCCCCGCGGTCTGTTTCGACCTGCGCTTCCCCTATCTGTTCTGGAACCTGGCGGAGAAGGCCGACGTATACGTGGTGATAGCTGCCTGGCCGATGAGGCGGGCCGAGCAGTGGATGACGCTGCTGCGCGCGCGGGCGGTGGAGAACCAGGCTTACTGCATAGGCGTGGACCGCGTCGGCCTGGAAGGGAAGATAGAGTATTCGGGCAACTCGATGTGCTACGACCCGCTGGGCAAGGTGGTGATGGACTGCGGCACGGCGGAAGGGATACACGTCGCGGAAGTGCCGCTGGATAAGGCCCTGGTGGCCAGGACCCGCGAGCGTTTCCCGTTCCTCGGAGAGCGCAAGAATTTCCCGTGGCAGTGACTCGGAGGTGATTGCAACGCAAAGAGTCCGGAACTAAAATATGGATTTGATCTCATACGGCGACAGCATCCCGGACGGCGATTATAGACTGCATTCGGCCTTCGAGAACGCCATCAATTTCCGCAGGGGAAAGCTGATCGTCTCCCTTGTCCCCCCCCGCGTCGGAGCTGGCCCGCAGAACGTGGTGCTCAGCCAACTGCCTTCCGGGGCCAGGCGCCTGCGTTCCACCCGCTTCTACTTCTACATCGACGAGAACCGCCTGCGCAAGGAGCCGGAGGCGCTCTATTCCTCCACCGTGCCGCTGCTGGACGCGGAGCCGGAGACCGTGGAGGCCAACACGGCGGCGCTGGCCGCGGTCCTGGCGCGCACCTCTCCGCCCAAGAGCCTGGCTTTCATCTTTGAGCCGCGTTTGGAAAAGGAGTTCTCGCGCGTCTTCGAGCGGCGGCTGCTGGCCAGGTTCAAGAAAGCCGTACGCTATTTCCGGGCGGGAGATTATCCGCGCGGCGTAAGGACCATGCACGGCCTGGGCTTCGGCCTGACGCCATCCGGGGACGATTTTATAAGCGGGCTGCTCTCCGGCTTCAACTTCGCGCTGCTGAGCCTGCGCTTTGACACGGCTGCACGCATAGAGAACATCTTCTTCCACGCCGAGGGAGGCAATCTTATCTCTGACGTATTCCTGCGCTCCTCTTACGAGGGAAAGGTGACGGCCAAGGTGCTGCGCCTGCTGAAGGCGCTGGCGGGCAGGAACCGCGAGGAGCTGGCCGCGTCGGCGGCCGGCGCCCTGGCGAGCGGGCACACTTCCGGGGCGGATTTCTGCGCGGGGCTGGTCTTCGCGCTGCAGGACGTTTTTGGCGCGAATAATGGATAAAGGGGAATTGCGACATGATAAAGACTGTTATCAAGAAGGGCGCGTATTTCGACTCGGTTTCCCTTATGCAGGTGGCCAAGAAGCTGAATTCCGTCCGCGGGGTCTCCGACTCGGCGGTCGTTATGGCCACGAAGGAGAACAAGGGGATAATAAAGGCCTCCGGCCTGCTGACCCGGGAGATACTCGACGCCGGCGACAATGACCTGGCTATAGCCGTCAGGGCGAGCACTCCCGCGGCTGCGGATGCCGCTTTCGCGGCGGCCGAAGAACTGCTCAACAGGAAGCCTTCTCGCGACCTCACGGGCGGGGAGCGCAAGGCCGCCGGCCTGGAGGACGCCGTCAAGTCCCTGCCCGGCGCCAACATGGCCATCGTCTCCGTGGCCGGCCGCTTCGCTGGGCCGCTGGCCGCTGACTGCCTGGAGAAAGGGCTCAACGTCATGCTGTTCTCGGACAACGTGCCGCTCGAGACCGAGCTGGAGCTTAAAAAGGCCGCGCTCAGGAAGGGCCTGCTGGTGATGGGCCCTGACTGCGGCACGGCCATCATCAACGGCGTCCCGCTGGCTTTCGCCAATTCCGTGAGGAGAGGAAACATAGGCGTAGTGGCGGCCTCCGGCACAGGCGCGCAGGAGGTGACTTCGCTGATCTCGAACGAGGGCGCCGGCATCTCGCAGTGCATAGGCACCGGCGGCCGCGACGTGAAACTGGAGGTGGGAGCGCTGACCTTCCTGCAGGGCCTGAAGCTGCTGGCCACTGACCCGGCCACGGAGGTGATACTGCTGGTCTCCAAGCCACCGCACCGGTCCATCCTCAAAAGGATCTCGGCTGAGATAAAGCGCGTAAAGAAGCCTGTGGTAGCGGTATTCCTGGGCGGCGAGGTCGGGGAGAGGGTAAAAGGGGACTTCTATCCCGCGCGGACCCTGGAGGAGGCCGCTTTCAAGGCCGCGGCGCTTGGTAAAGGACAGGAAGTCAACAAGGCCCGGGAGCTCATCTACGATTTAAACCTGAAAGCCGGGGAGCTGGCCAGAAAGGAGGCCGCTAAGAAGAAAAATAGCCGCTTCCTGCGCGGCCTTTTTTCCGGAGGCACTTTCGTCAGCGAGGCGCAGGTCATACTGCCGGAGCTTATCGGCAAGGTCCTTTCCAACGCGCCGCTCGACAAGAAGCACAAGCTGGCGGACTCAATGGAACTCTCCGGGCACTCCGTCATAGACCTCGGAGAGGACGAGTTTACCGTCGGCAGGCCGCACCCGATGATAGATTTCACCCTGCGCGACAAACTGATAGTTTCGGAGGCGGGGAACCCGGCGGTCTCGGTGCTGCTGCTGGACCTGGTGCTTGGCTACGGCTCCAACCCGAAACCGCTCGACGATATCCTGCCCGCGCTGCGCGAGGCGTTCCGCGCCAACAAGGAACTTTCCGTGGTGGCTTCGGTCACCGGTACCGAGGCCGACCCTCAGGTGCGCTCCAGAGTGGTGAAGGGGCTTGAGGCCGCCGGCGTGCTGGTGATGCCCTCCAACGCCGGGGCCTGCCGGCTGGCTGGCGAGATAATACGGCTTTCCGTTAAGAGGTGAAACATGAAGCTCTTTGAATCCGAACTTAAGGTCGTGAACATAGGACTTGAATCCTTTCGGCAGGGCCTGAACGATTCCGGAGTGAAGAACGTGCAGGCGCAGTTCAAACCGCCGCTCTCCGCCGAAACCTCGCTGTTCGCGAGAACCGCGAAGCGCGCGGCCAGGATAACGAGGGCCAATAAGAAAGCCCTGGACAGGATACTGGCCGCCAGGCCCGCGCTGGTAGGTATGGGCATCGCGCTCGACGTCGTCCCCGGCATGAGAAAGGACCTGATCCTGCACGCGGGCCCCCCCGTCTCCTGGGAGAAGATGTGCGGCCCCATGCGCGGCGGCGTCATGGCCGCTTTGATGTACGAAGGCATGGCCAAGACCCCGGGTGAAGCGGCTAGGCTCGCCGCCTCCGGGAAGATAAAGTACGCCCCCTGCCACGAGCACGGCGCGGTCGGGCCGATGGCCGGCATTGTCTCTGCGTCGATGCCGGTTTTCATCGTTAAGGACGAGGCGCACGGCAATTACTCCTACGCCACCCAGAACGAGGGACTGGGAAAGGTGCTGCGCTACGGCGCCTATTCCACGGAGGTTATCGAGCGGCTGAACTGGATGGAGAAGGAACTCTATCCGGCGCTGAAGTCCGCGCTAGAGTTCCTCGGGCGCATAGATCTTAAGACCATGGTCGCGCAGGCGCTGCACATGGGCGACGAGGTGCACAACCGCAACCGGGCCGGTACGTCGCTCTTCTACCGCGCGATCGCTCCCGCCGTCATAAGGACCTGTAAGGATCCCGAGCGGGCGGCGAAGGCGCTGGATTTTATCAACGGCAACGACCACTTCTTCCTGAACCTGTCGATGGCGCTCTCCAAGGCCTCTCTGGACGCGGGGCGGAACGTGAAAGATTCCAGCCTGGTGGTCGTGATGGCTCGCAACGGCACGGAATTCGGCGTGCAGCTCTCCGGGACCGGCGGCCGGTGGTTCACGGGACCCGCGCCGGTGCCGGACGCGCTCTACTTCCCCGGCTACTCCAAGGCGGACGCGAATCCGGACATAGGCGACTCGGCGATTACGGAAACCAATGGGCTGGGCGGCTTCGCTATAGCGGCGGCGCCTGCCATCGTGCAGTTTGTGGGAGGCAGCGCTTCGGACGCGGCCGGCTATACGCTGGCTATGTACGGCATCACGGCGGGAGAGAGCGATAGCTACAAAATCCCGTCGCTGGACTTTCGCGGGACCCCTACTGGGATAGACGTGATAAAGGTGGCGAAGACAGGTGTCCTGCCGTTTATCGACACCGGAGTGGCGCACAAGGACCCCGGCGTGGGCCAGGTGGGAGCCGGCGTGCTTAGCGCCCCTCCCGAACCCTTCGCCCGCGCCTTCGAACACTTTGCCCGTTCCCTGAAGTGACCGGCGTTCCCCGGAATAAGGAAGCCCCGCGAGGGGGTTCCTTTGTTTCTGCGCCGCGCTAGGCGGGGTCCGGGCGCCGGGTGGATGGGTATTTCTGCTTGTAATACATAGGGGAATTTTGTACCATTATATATGGAAGGTGGCTGTCGTA
The DNA here is from genome assembly GCA_021789695.1 of bacterium. GTDB lineage: Bacteria > Elusimicrobiota > Elusimicrobia > Elusimicrobiales > UBA9959 > UBA9959. The sequence continues at coordinate 167,042 of JAJYJH010000001.1, forward strand.
CAGGCCACTTTTTTTACTAGCCTCCGGCTGCGCCGTAATCAGGAGCTATCCTCTTCGGGCGGCCAATAGGGCAGGTTCTTATGAACAAGGAAAAAATAGAGAACGAGGTGGCGAATACGCTGGACGTCAGCGGGTTCGAGCTGGTGGACGTCAAGTACGGTAGTCACAACGGCAAGCCGTTGCTACAGGTCTTTGTGGACCGCGAGAAGGGCGGCGTGACCCTGGACGACTGCGAGACCCTGAGCGAAAAGGTGGGGGCCTGCCTCGATATGAACAACTTCTACGAGAACGGGTATTTTCTGGAGGTTTCATCCCCCGGCATGGACCGCGTCCTCAAGAAGGAGAGAGATTTTAGGCGCTTCATCGGCAAGCACGCTAAGCTCCGCCTTAAACTGCCGTTCAACGGTTCGCGCGTCTATTACGGCGACATAGCCGGCTTTGAAAACGGACAGGTCATACTGTCCGGGGACTTAAAATTCAGACTAGAGGATATCGACGAGGCGAGGCTGCACCCGACCGACGACGAGATACTCAAGGGAAAATAAAGGGGAGAGACATGAGCAAGGAACAGAAGCAGAAATCGGAACTTTTACTCGCGCTGGAGCAGCTCGAGCGCGAAAAGAACATCAAGCGCGAGGACGTCTTCAAGACCATCACGGACTCGCTTGTAAGCGCGCTGCGCAAGTACTTCGGCAAGACCGCCCAGATTATGGCCGGCATCGACCCCGAGACCGGCGAGATGGCCGGCTTCCTCGTCAAAAAGGTCGCCGAACCGGTGGTCACCGACGAACTGGAAATTTCTCCCGAGGAGGCCCAGAAACACCAGCCCGGCGCCAAAGTAGGCGACGACGTTCACATACCAGTGCCTATACAGGATTTCTCCCGCATAGCCGCGCAGACCGCCAAGCAGGTGCTTATACAGAAAATCCGCGAGATCGAGAAGGTCCGCATCTACGACGAGTACAAGCCACGCGAGGGCGAGGTCGTTACCGGACTTGTGCACCACGTCGCCGGCCGCGACATCTTCGTGGACTTGGGCAAGGCCGAGGCGATACTCCCCTTCTCCGAGCAGATACGCCGCGAGCATTACAGCGTCAACCAGCGCGTGCGCGCCATCATCCACCGCGTGGACAAGGAGAACAAGGGCCTGCAGATAGTCCTGTCCCGCGCTTCGGGCAATTTCCTGAAGGCGCTGTTCGAGGCCGAGGTGCCTGAAATCGCCGAGAAGGTCATAGAGATAGTGGACGTAGTGCGCGATCCGGGCTTCCGAGCAAAGGTGCTGGTGCGCAGCAATTCGCCGAAAGTTGACCCCGTTGGCGCCTGCGTCGGAATTCGCGGATCACGCATACGCGTGATCATGAGCGAGCTCTCCAACGAGAAGATAGACCTGATTCCTTACATCGAGGACACTCTGACGATGATAGCCAAGTCGTTCTCTCCCGCCACGGTCAGTTCCGTGAAGATACTCGATAAAGAAAACAAGAAGGCCCAGGTTATAGTGCCGGACGACCAGCTCGCCATGGCCATAGGCCGCGAGGGGCAGAACATCCGCCTCGCCAGCCGCCTAACGGGCTGGGAGATAGAGGTGAAGTCCGAGGGCCAGCGCCAGGAGGAGCAGAAGAGGACCAATGATCAGTCCATGCACGACCTCCTGCAGATCGACGGCGTCGGCGCCAAGGTCGCCGAGACGCTGATCACGATGGGTGTGATGGACGTACGCACGCTGGCAGGCCTCACCGAGGAAGAGCTCTGCTCCCTCGAGGGCATAGGCGAGAAGACGGCGCAGAAGATAATCGCCGGCGCCAAGAAATTCCTGGAAGAGAACCCCAGCTACGGGCAGGAACCCGCACAGGCCGAGGCTACCGAGACTGAAGAGGTGAAAAATGACAGCCAAGAAGAAGGAAAATGAGGATCTAGAGAACAAGGACTCGGTGGCCAATCCTGAGGAAGAGGCCAAAGCTGCCTCAAAGAAGAAGGCCGCGCCCAAAAAGAAGGCCGAAGGCGAGGATGCCGAGAAGAAGCCCGTGAAAAAAGCCGCGCCCAAGAAGAAGCCGGAAGGCGAGGGTGAAGCCGCGAAGGCCGCTTTACGCTCCAAGAAGCCCAAGGTCGGAGAAGAGACCGAGGAGCAACCCAAGGAACTGCCGAAGATCCCCGATTTCAAGCGCTTCGTCTTCTCGCATTCCACGGCCGAAGGCACCATAGCGGCCGGTCCCACCGGCGCGAAAGAGGAACCTAAGCCGGAGGAACCGGCCAAGCCGCCGGTCCCGGCCCAGCCGGCAGCCCAAGCGGCGGCCGCAGCCCCAAAGACGACCGTCCCGCCGCCGGCCAAGCCGCCGGTCCCGGACAGGCCCGCCGCCCCCCCCCCGCCCAAGCCGGCGCCGCGCCTGATAATACCGCCGCTGATAAGGCCGGTGGCCCCTGCCCTGCGCCCGGGGCCCGTGATACGCCCCCAGCCGCCCAGACCTGCGGTGCCGCCCAAGCCGGCGCAGCAGCCAAGGCCTCAAGCTAAGCCGGCTCCCAAGCCGGCCCCCAAGCCGGCTCCGGCCGAGCCTAAGCCGGAGACCCAGCCCGCCCAGAAGGAAGGCCTGCCCAAACTGAAGGTCCCGGCCAACGTGATAGTGCGCGAACTCGCGGAGAAACTCGGAGTAAAGCCTACCGACCTGATAAAGAAACTGATGGGCATGGGCGTGTTCGCCACCATCAACCAACGCATCGAGGAGGACGCCGCCCAACTGATTGCCGCCGACTACGGCTACGACCTCGAGCTTATCCCGATGTACGGCGAGGACGAGCTGCAGGAAGAGATAGAGCACGAGAAGACCGAGGATCTCAAGCCCCGCTGGCCCATCATTACTATCATGGGTCACGTCGACCACGGCAAGACGACGCTGCTCGACGCTCTTCGCGAATCCAACGTGGTGGACGGCGAGGCCGGCCAGATAACGCAGCACATCGGGGCCTACATGGTCAAGACGTCCCGCGGCAACATCACCGTACTCGACACCCCTGGCCACGAGGCCTTCACGGCCATGCGCGCGCACGGCGTGAAGATTACCGACATCGTCGTACTGGTCGTTTCGGCCGTGGACGGCGTGATGCCTCAGACGCTCGAGGCCATCAACCACGCTAAGGCCGCCGACGCGCCGATCATCGTGGCGATAAACAAAATAGACCTGCCGACAGCTAATACCCAGCAAATTAAGCAGCAGCTAGCCAATCACGGTCTGCTGCCGGAGGACTGGGGCGGCAAGACTCCGATGGTGGAGATCTCCGCCAAGAAGAGGACCAACCTCGACAAGCTGCTGGAGATAGTAAGCATCCAGGCCGAGCTGATGGAACTGAAGGCTAACCCCGACAAGCCGGGCCAGGGCATCGTCATCGAATCCAGCCTTGACCCGAAGAAGGGCATCGTGGCGACTATCATCGACGTGACCGGCACGATAAAGATCGGCGATCCGTTCGTCGTAGGCGCCGCGCACGGCAAGGTGCGCGCGCTGGTGGACGACCGCGGCAACAGGCTGGAGGAGCTTAAGCCCAGCCAGCCAGCGGAGGTGCTGGGCATCAGCGGGGAGGTCCCGACCGCCGGAGACGTGCTGAAGGTGGCCGTGGACGAGCGCGAGGCCCGCCACGTCGCGGACAAGCGCAAGCTGAACCGCCGCGAGGAGGCCCTCTCGCACCAGAAACACGTCTCGCTGCTGTCTCTGAAGTCGCAGGTAGACCAGCATCAGCTCAAGAACCTCAACGTCGTGTTGAAGACGGACGTGTTCGGTTCGCAGCAGGCCATCAAGGACTCTCTGGAGCGCATGAGCACGGAGGAAGTGGCCATACAGCTGCTACACACCGGCATAGGCAACATCACCGAGTCGGATGTGTTGCTGGCGAAGGCCTCCTCGGCGGTCATCCTCGGCTTCCACGTGGACGCGGATAACAAGGTTCGCGAGGCCGCTAAGGCCGCCGACGTGGAGATACGCGAATACACCATCATCTACGATCTACTCGAGGACGTGCGCGCCGCTATGAGCGGTCTGCTGGCCCCAGAGATCGTGGAGACGGTCACTGGCCGCGCGAAGATACTGCAGGTTTTCGATCTTAGTTCCGGCAAGATCGCGGGTTCCCGTCTGCTGGAGGGCAAACTGACGCGCAACCAGTTCGTCCGCGTCACGCGCGGCGGGCAGCCCGTCGGCGAGGGCAAGATCAGCGGCCTGAAGCACTTCAAGGAGGACGTCAGGGAGGTCACGCAGAAGGATATGGAGTGCGGTGTCCTGATCGACGGCTTCAAGGACTTCCAGGCCGAGGATATGATCGAGGCCATAACCAAGGAGGAGCGCATCCGGCGCCTTGCGGCGCCGGGCGCCTGATACCGTGGGCTCTATCCGCAACGAGAGACTGAAGGAACTCTTCCTGCACGAGATCAGCGCGGCGCTGCGCGGCGTGAACTGGCTCAACGCCCGCGGAATATTGACGCTTACCGGCGCCGATCTGACCCGCGACGGGAAGATCCTTTACGTCTATTACTCGGTAATCGGAACCGAGGAGGAGCGCAAACGCAAAGAGCTGCTGCTGAACGCCAACGTCCGCGACGTGCGTTCATTGCTGTTCAAGCGCCTGCGGCTCAAGGTGATCCCGGAGATTGTCTTCAAGTTCGACGATACCCCGGAGAAGGCCTCGCATCTCGAGGATATCTTCAAACGGATCCGCTCAGAGCATGAAAAAACCGATGAGAACGCTGGACCTCGAGACTGAGTTCAAACGCCTGGAGGAGCTGATTGCCGGCTCTCAGAGCTTTTTCCTGGCCGGGCACCTGAACCCGGATGGCGACACCATCGGCTCCATGCTGGCCATCGCCTCAGTCCTCAGGCGCCTCGGCAAGAGGGTGCGCCTTTTCTCCCAGGACCCGGTCCCGGAGAATCTGCGTTTCCTGCCTCACGTCAAGAGCATCCGCTCGTCGCTGCCGAAGTCGCGCTTCGATGCCGCGATCCTGCTGGAATGCTCCACGCCGGCGCGCGGCGGGAATCTGGAGCCGGTGCTGAGGCGGTGCCGCACGGTGGTTAACATCGACCATCACAAGACCTCCGAGTCCTACGGCGGCATAAACATAGTGGAGCCCCATTCTTCTTCCACCGCCGAGATTGTCTACCGCCTTTTCTATAACATGAATGTAAACGTCGGCCGCAGGGAGGCCGCCTGTCTCTATACCGGCATGGTGACAGACACCGGCCGCTTCCATTTCCCGGCAACAAGCCCGCGCACGCTTGAGGCGGCCTCCCGCCTGCTGGAGACCGGCTTCAAGTTCTCCCGCATAAACGACCTGCTTTACGCCACCAAGTCATGCGAATCTCTGAAGGTACTGGGCCGGGCCCTCGAGAGCCTGGAGTTCGCGGCCGCCGGCAAGCTCGCGGTGCTGACTCTGACGCTGGCGGACTTCAAACGTTATGGCGCCCGTTCCGAGCACAGCGAGAACGTCATTAACTACGGGATGATGGTCCCCGGCGTGAAGGCGGCTGTGATGTTCCGAGAGGAGGAGGGACGCATCAGCGTCACTTTCCGCTCCCGCGGCCACCTGGACGTCAGTCTGGTCGCCAAGGCGTTCGGGGGCGGTGGCCACCGCAACGCGTCCGGCTGCAGGATAAAGGGTTCCATGGAGGCTGTCCGCGGGAAGGTTCTCTCCGCGCTCTCGCGGCTGCTGGCCTGATGACCGATCAGCCTTCCGGGCTTTTACTTTTCGACAAACCAAAAGGCATCACCTCTCACGACGCCGTGGATCTGCTGCGCCGGAAGCTTTCCATCCGGAGAATAGGCCATTCCGGCACGCTGGACCCGATGGCAACAGGCCTGCTCATCCTGCTGGTGGGGCGGGCGACTTCGGCCCAGGCCTCCCTGCAGGGCTCGCGCAAAACCTATAGCGGGACCATGTTTTTCGGTTCGGAGACAGATACTTGGGACGCCGAAGGCAAGGTCACGGCGGAGGCCCCGCCTCCCGCGCTGGACACGGGCTCGCTCGAGGCCGCGGTGAAGGCCTTCAGCGGCCGCGTCGTACAGCAGGTACCTCCTTATTCCGCGGTCAAGCTGAACGGCAGGCCGATGTACGCGCTGGCAAGGAACCACCTGGCCGTGCCGGAGGTCCGGCGTGAAGCGGAGCTTCGTTGGCTTTCCTGGCGTCCCAGGCCCCCCGAGCTGGATTTTGAGATAGAGTGCTCCGGCGGGACCTACATACGCTCCGTGGCGCGCGAGCTCGGCCTCTTCCTCGGTTCCCGAGCCCATCTTTCCGCCCTGCGCAGGACCGCGGTAGGAACCCGCCGCGTCGAGGAGGCCGTCGCCGCCGCGGCCCTCGACGCCATGACGCGCGAAGAGGTCGTCGCCCGGCTGCTGCCGGCAGGAGAGGCCGGGAATGCTTAACTTCGTGGCCATAGGCAGCTTCGACGGCGTCCACAGGGGACACCGACGCATTATACGGGCCGCGATCAGGGAGGCCCTGCGCCGCGGCCTGGAAAGCCGCGTGGTCTATTTCCCGTTCCCCCCCAAGTTCTTCTTCTCAGGCGAGACCAGCGACTGTTTGATCACGCTGCCGGAGGAACGCGAGCGGCTTATAGAGTCGCTGCGCCCTGGCCTGGTGGAGCCGCTAGTCTTTAATAACGCGCTGTCGTCCATGCCGGCGGCGGAGTTCTTCTCCCGGGTGGTTCTGGAGCGCTACAAGGCCGGCGGGCTCTGCGTCGGGCCTGACTTCGCCGTGGGGCGCGGCCGCGAGGGCCACGCGGATTTCCTGCGGCGCGCCTGCTTGGAGTCTGGCACGGTTTTCCGCGCCTTACCGTTCACGCGCCGGGGAGGCCACAAAATCTCCTCCAGCCTGATCCGCGCGCATCTGCGCGCGGGGGCCGTGGAAGAAGCCAACTTCTGCCTGGGATGGAACTACTCCGTCAGCGGCCCGGTCATAAAAGGGGCCGGTCTGGGCCGCAAACTTGGGTTCCCCACCGCCAATGTCGGAGCCCATCCGGCCAAGATACTGCCGCCCGGGATTTTCGCCGCCCGCGTGAAGGTGGGCCGGGAAACGTTCGGAGCGGTGTTAAGCGTCGGGCGGCGCCCGACCCTCAACACTCTTGGCGGCCGTATGCTGCTGGAGGCGCATATCCTGGATTTTTCCCGCGACATCTACGGCAAAACCGTGGAAGTCACGTTCCTGAGGCATATCCGCCCCGAGCGCAGGTTCTCCTCCAAGGAAGCGCTCGTGGAGCATATTCGCGCCGATACGGCCGCGGCGCGCAAGCTCCTTTCCTCCGCTCCCGCGGCGTGAGGCGTAAAAACCGCGTCTAAATCAGCCGGGGTTTCGCGCGGCGCAGGAAGCGTCCGCGGGGCTTTTCCGGAAAGACCAGCGACCCCGACTCGGCTACCAGTTCCCCCCGAAGTACGGTGTACTTAGGAAAGCCGTAAAGCTCCCGGCCCTGCCAGGGCGAATAGTCCGTGTTGTGCCGCAGGCGGCGCCAGTCCGTCTTCACGGCCGCCGACGGGTCTATTACGGCGAAGTCAGCGTCGAAGCCGGGTTTTATGAAGCCCTTTCCGGCAAGCCCCATAATCCTGGCAGGATTCTCGCAAAGCACTTTGACCAGGCGTGGCAGCGTGATCTTTCCCGGCCTGACGCCGTAGGTATAGGCCGCGGCCAGCAGGGTCTGTGCGCCTGGCAGCCCCATCGGCAGCCGGCGTACGTCCCCGCCCCAGGCTCCCTTCTGCGCGCTGGTGAAGGTGCAGTTGTCGGTGGCGAGGACCTGCAGTTCTCCCGCCGAAAGCGCCTTCCACAGGCCTTCGTTGTCCGCGGCGGAGCGCAGCGGCGGGCAGCAGGAATAGAGGTGGCCTCGCGGCCCGCGCAGCAGGTCGTCGTCGAGGACCAGGTAATGAGGGCAGGTTTCCGCCATCGTTCCGGCCCCGTCCTTCCTGGCGCCGGCGACTATCGCGGCCGAGCCTGCCGAGGAAAGATGGACAAAATAGACCGGAGCCTTGGCGGCCGCCGCCAGGCGCGCTACTCTGCCTACGGCCTCCGTTTCCGTGAAGTCCGGGCGCGACATCGGCAGCGCCCTTATCCCCATGCGCGGGGCGTAGATGTCGGACAGCAGGTCTATGACCGGCCCGTTCTCGGCGTGGACGCAGATCAGTGCCCCCAGCTCGCGGGCGGCGGCGAACGCCCTGGCCAGGGCCGCGTCGTCGGACATGAGGCCCCGGGCCCCGTAGGCGGTGAACATCTTGAACGTCGGGGCCCCGGCGCGGACGGCCTCCTTCATGCGCTTTTCCGGAGCCGGCATGCGGTCCAGGCCTGTCAGCATGCAGTGGAAGGAGAAATCCGCGTAGCAGCGTCCCTCGGCTTCTTTCAGGCGGGCGCGCAGCCCCTTGAGCGGGCTTTCTCCCGGCCCTTGGCCGGTGTAGTCGATAAAGGTGGTCACGCCGCCGCATACCGCGGCGGCGGAACCAGTGCGGAAATCGTCCGAGGTGTAGTTCCCGGGACCTGTCTTCAGCCGGAAATGGACGTGAGGATCAATTATCCCAGGCAACACCAGCAGGCCGCGGGCGTCGATGATCCGCGCGGCTTCCGGCTTGCGGCCAGACGGAGGTAGTACGGCGGCGACGCGCCCTGCAGAGACGAAGACGTCGCGCCTAGCGACGCCCTGGCCGCTAGCGACCCTGCCGCCGGTTATCGCCAGTTCGAAGTTCATATCGCCGCCAGGGAAGGCCCCAGGCCTCAGGAGCCGCCGGTCTGTCCGTCGACGGGCTTTGGCCGTCCGCCGAAGATTATAGTGTAGGCCAGGAACGTTGCCGAGATGAAGGAGAACGCGCAGAGGACTAGCCAGCCCCAGAGCGCGGCCGGATTAGCCTCGGTCTGTATCACCACGTAGGCTAGAAGGCCGAGAAAACCGGAGGCTACAAGCCAGAAGAGGGCGAAGACCGCCCTGATCAGAGTTGCCATACCTGAATTCTATAGATTAACGCGAGTGAAGTCAACGGGCGCGGCAGAAAAAGGCCCGGTGCAGGGCGCGTAGCGCCTCGTCGGCGGAATCCGCGGGCACGGCTAACTTTATCGCGAACGGTGAGGCAGAGAGCAGGTGGTCGGCGCCAGCTCTGGCGGCCGACAGGGCCAGGCGGGAATGTTCCTTTCCCAGGCCCCGGCCGATTGCGGTAACGCTCGCGGCCCCGCCCTCCCTGGCCAGCGAAAGGCAGGAGACTCCGGCTTTGCCCCCGCGGGCGGTGACCATGGTCCCAGGCTCGCTGTGGAAAGAGGAGCGCAGGTGCAGCGGGAGGCGGGAGCGGGCCGCCAGCGCTATCGCGCGCAACTGCCGGACCTCGGTCCCGGCCCTGGCCAGCTCGAGGACCTCGGCGTAGGAGATCTCCCGTATCTTGCGGGCGTCCGGGACTATGGCCGGGTGAGCGGTGTATATCCCCTTGACGTCGGTGCGGAACTCGCAGAGGACCGCTCCCAGCGCGCCTGCCAGCGCCACGGCCGTCAGGTCGGAGCCGCCGCGGCCCAGCGTCGTTATGTCGCCGGCCGGGCTGACCCCCTGAAAACCAGCTACCACCGGTATTCTGCCGGCCCGCAGTTCCTTTTCGACGCGCCCGGGCGCGACGCGCTTCAGCGCGGCGGCGGAAAATTTGCCATCTGTGCGCATACCCGCCTGTGCCCCGGTGAGGGAGACTGCCTTTTCCCCTTCAGCCTCTATCGCCATCGCGAGCAGGGCCGCGCTTATCTGTTCTCCGGCGGCCATCAGCGCGTCGGCTTCCCGCCGGGGCAGCGGCGTCCCGGCTGTCCTGGCCGCCAGGGAGAGGAGGTCGTCGGTGACGTCGGCTGGGGCGGAGACCACCGCCGCTGGATAAAGCCCGCGCCTGCGGGCCGAAAGGACCATTCCGGCCGCCCGCCGCACCCTCTCCGGAGTAGCGAGGGAACTGCCGCCGAACTTTATGACGATTATTTTCATTAGGTCATGCGCCGCGGCCCGGCCCCGTGGCTGGCGGGGTCAGACCATCGTCGCGGTGACGCGGATGATCTCGGCGAGCGTGGTGGTGCCTGTGCGCGCCTTCAGGATGCCGTCCATCAACAGCGTGCGCATCTTGCCGCCCTTTATGGCCGCCCGCTTGATCATGTCGGTAGGAGCGTGGTCCAGGATATGCTTGCGGATATCCTCGTTCATCAGCATCAGCTCGAAGATCCCGGTGCGGCCCATGTAGCCGGTGTTGCGGCACTCGGCGCAGCCCTTCTCCACCTTGTAGGCGGCGCCTGGCCTCAGGATGAGCTCCTTGACGACCTTGCCCTCCTCGGGGTCCATGTTCTTGATGAATTCGTTGACTACGGGCTCGGACGGGGGAGCCGCGTTCTGCGCGCATTTCGGGCAGACCTTGCGCACCAGGCGCTGGCTCATAGCTCCCAGCATCGACGAGCCTATCAGGAAAGGGGGTACGCCCATTTCGAAGAGGCGTTCGATGATGCTGGGGGCGTTTATCGTGTGTATAGTCGTGAACAGCAGGTGGCCGGTCAGCGCGGCGCGCAGGCTTATCTCGGCGCTCTCGAAGTCCCGTATTTCGCCGACCATGATGACATCGGGGTCCTGCCGCAGGATTGTGCGCAGGCCTTCCGCCCACGTGAAACCGGTCTTCGCGTTTATCTGGGCCTGATTGATGCCCTCCAGACGGTACTCGACAGGGTCCTCGAGCGTGATGACGTTAATCATCGGCGTGTTGATATTCTTGAGCATCGCGTACAGCGACGTGGTCTTGCCGCTGCCGGTGGAGCCGGTTATGAAGAAGATGCCGTACGGATTGCGGATCAGTTTCTTTATCAGTGTCAGCGCGTCCTGGTCCAGACCCACCTGGTCAAGGTCGAGGCCCAGCTGCTGGCGGTCCAGCACGCGCAGCACGAGCTTCTCGCCGTTCACGGTCGGAAAGGAGGAGACGCGCACCTGTATCGCGCGGCCGGCCAGCATCTTCTGGAAGCGGCCTTCCTCGTTGCGGAACGAGGTCGGTGGCTCCGGGTCGAAGCCGGCGAGGACCCTGATGCGCTGCGTGAGAGGGATGTCGGAGTTCTTCGGGGAGTTCAGCATGTCCTGCAGGATGCCGTCCACGCGGAAGCGTACGCGGAGGTTGGGCCCCTGCGTCTCGATGTGCACGTCGCTGGCCCGCTCGCGCACTGCGTACTCCAGTATCAGATCGCTGAGCTTTATCGCGAGGTCTATGGCCGGGGCGCGGCCTTTGGCCTTTACCAGTTCGTTATATCCGTCCTCCAGGGAACCGGTGCCCGGCGCCGGTATCTGCGGCGGAGGCTGCTGGCCCTCTCCTTCCTGCTTGTTTCCCCAGAATGCCATAGGTAGGTCTCCTGAAAACCGCGCCGGCCCGGGCCGCGGCATGCGACCGGACTCCCTGAATTATAAAAAAATGCTCACTTGTATTCAACTTTCAGAATGGACAGGCGCTTTTCCCCGCTGGGCAGGCGCACCGTGACGGTGGCGCCCGCCGAGGAGCCGAGCAGTCCCTGAGCCAGCGGGGAACTGACGGAGATCCTGCCTTCCGACGGGTCCGCTTCGTCCGCGCTGGAAAGGGTGTAGATTATGGTCGCCTGGGTGTTCTCGTCGCGCATCGTGACGGTGGCGCCCAGCCTTATATCGGCCTTGTCCACTATGAGGTTGTCCACTATCTTGGCGGCCCGCAGGCGCAGTTCCAGCTCGTTGATGCGCTTCATCACGACTTCCTGCTTCTGTTTGCCGTAGATGTAGCCGGCGTTCTCCTTCAGGTCCCCCTGCTCGCGGGCTTCGTTGATCTCCACGGAGAGATCGCTCTTCTGCTTCTTGAGCTCCGCCAGCTCCGCCTGCAGCTTTTCAAAGCCTTCCTTCGTGAGATATTCGGTCATCGGCTGTTCCCCCTGATTAAGAAAAAACCCCGTCCCGCTGCTGCTCTGCGCGCGGGACAGGGCTGCATAAATTTGTGGCACCGAGTGGAATTGAACCACTGACCTAGCGCTTATGAAACGCCCGCTCTAACCCCTGAGCTACGGTGCCATGTACGCAGTAGGCGGGCAGGTTTCAGCACCGGGGACCGGAGGCCTTCGGGTGCCATGAGAGTATATCAAAAAGCGGTTGTAAATGACAACTTTTGTTTGCTACGATTTCAAGTAGCGGTATACGCAGTTTTTGCAGGAAAACAGGACTAAAAAGGGGTCAAAAATGTCAACCGTGAAAGTTTCCAAGGAAGAGCTGCTCAAGAAGGCTAATAAGCCCGCTGAGGACGCCATGTACCTGCACCCGTTCTACAAGGGCAAGATAGAAGTGTCCCCGAAATGCTGCATCCGGAACATAGACGACTTCGCCATCTGGTACACCCCGGGCGTGGCCGCGGTCTGCAAGGACATCCAGGCCCATCCGGAAAAAGTCTACGAGCATACCAACAAGGGCAACATGGTCGCCGTGGTTTCGGACGGCACCCGCATCCTCGGCCTGGGCGACATAGGCCCGGAGGCCGGCCTGCCGGTGATGGAGGGCAAGGGCCTGATCTTTAAGTACCTGGGCGGCGTGGACGCTTTCCCGATCTGCCTCAAGACCAAGGACCCTGCCGAGATCATCAAGACCGTGCAGTACCTGGCTCCCTCCTTCGGCGGAGTGAACCTGGAGGATATAGCGCAACCCAAGTGCTTCGACATCCTCGATGAACTGCGCCGCACTATGGACATCCCGGTCTGGCACGACGACCAGCAGGGCACCGCCACGGTCTGCCTCGCCGGCCTGATCAACGCGCTGAGGATCGTCAAGAAGAACATCAAGGACGTGAAGATCGTGCTCTTCGGCGCGGGCGCGGCCAATATCCGCATCGGTACGCTGTATATGCACTACGGCGCCAAGCCGGAGAACCTCATATACGTCGATTCCAGGGGCACGCTGCACAAGGGCCGCACCGACCTGCAGGGCCACCGCGAGAAGTGGCATATGTGCCAGGTCACCAACGGCAGGCAGGTCGTCGGCAAGCTTGAGGACGCGCTGAAGGGCGCCGACGTGCTGAGCGCGGCCTCCACCCCCGGCCCGGACGTAATCAAGAAGGAGTGGGTGGCGACTATGGCCAAGGACGCGATTTGCTTCCTGACCGCCAACCCGATACCCGAGATGTGGCCGTGGGAGGCCAAGGAAGCCGGCGCCAGGGTCGTGGCCACCGGCCGCTCCGATTTCCCCAACCAGGTCAACAACTCGCTGGGCTTTCCCGGTATCTTCCGCGGCGCGCTGGACGTGCACGCGAAGACCATAACCAACGAGATGTGCGTGGCGGCGGCCGAGGCGCTGGCCAACTACGCCGTGAAGTCGGGCAAGATGGGCGAGGAGTACCTGCTGCCGCACATGGACGAGCCGGGCGTCTTTATAGACGAAGCCGTCGCCGTAGGCATGAAGGCCATAGAGCAGGGCGTGGCCCGCAGGAAGATGACCGAGACGGAACTGCGCAGGAGCGCCGAGACGCAGATAACGCGCGCTATAAAGGACGTGGACCTGCGCCAGAAGAACGGCATAGTTAAGCTGCCTTCCTAAAAGCCGCCGTGAGCGGAGCGGAGCCCGGGCGCCCGGCGCCCGGGCTTTTGCGTGTCCGCGCGGATTTTTATAACTTACCTGTATGGGTACAACCGACGCTCCTTCTCCTTCGCGGCCGCCCTCTCTGCCTGAAAAGCCTTCCTCGCAGTTCCTGATGACGGCTCATATCACCGAATCAACGCTTTTGTTCATCAGCATCGTGAAATGGGTCTTCCTGGCAACGCTGTCGGGGGTAATAGTCGGACTGCCGGTCGGCCTTTTCCTGAAGTGCCTGCGCATCACCTCTTCCTGGTCGGCCGGCTGGAAGTACTACTACTTCCTGGCGCCTGTCGCTTTCTTTTTCAGCGCGCTGATGGTGAAGTACCTGGCCCCAGACGCCAGCAGTCCGGGTTCCGACGGGACCGACAAGGTAATACAGTCGCTGCACCGGCGTTCCGGCAAGATCTCCGCCGGCGTGGTGCCGGTCACCGCCTTGGCTACCATCCTTACGCTGATGTTCGGCGGATCGGCCGGAAAAGAGGGCCCCTGCGCCCAGATAGGCGCCGGCATCACCTCGTTCTTCAGTGACCTGTTCAGGTTCAGCGAGCACGACCGCAAGAAGCTGGTAATCTGCGGCATCAGCGCCGGCTTCGCCGCCGTCTTCGGCACCCCGATTTCTGGCGCCATCTTCGGAGTTGAGGTGCTGTTCGTCGGCGCGATGCTCTACGAGGTGCTGCTGCCCTCGTTTATCTCCGGCATCACAGCCTACCAGATCTCCACGGCGATGGGAGTCACGTATTTCTACAGGCCGCTGCGCTTCGTACCCATCTTCAGCGAGACCTTCATGCTCAAGGTAATGTTCGCCGGCGTTTTCTGCGGGCTGGCGGCCATGATCCTGGTGGAGACCATGAAGTTCTTGGAGAAGTGGTCCTACAGGATACGCCTCTGGTCGCCCTACCGCGGCCTGATCGGCGGCGCGCTGATCATAGTGATGGCGCTCTTTTCTAGGCGTTACCTGGGGCTGGGACTTAACGTCATAGAGGATTCCCTTATGGGGATCCCGGCGCATTGGTACGACTTCATAGCCAAGGCCGCCTTTACCGGGGTCACGCTCGGCTTCGGCGGCAGCGGAGGCATCATAACGCCGATCTTTTTCGTCGGGGCCACCTCCGGCAGCCTCTACGCCGGCCTGCTGCACCTTGACCACGCCACTTTCGCGGCCATAGGCATGACCGCGGTGCTGGCCGGCGCGGCCAACACACCCATAGCGGCCAGCATCATGGCAGTGGAGCTGTTCGGACCGGCCGTCGCTCCGTACGCCACCGTGGCCTGCGTCATAAGTTTTCTGATGACTGGCAACCGGAGCGTCTATCCGTCGCAGGTGCTGTCTATTGCGAAATCTGAGTCTATAAAAGTGGAGTTGGGCAAGGAACTCCACCAGATGGGCTCCTCCACTTACGCCCCCCGTCCGGGAGGGCTGGCGGCCTTCGCGATACGGTTCATCCAGAAAGTGGACGACGCAGTGAACAGCCTGCGCCGCTGACGCGCCGGGACCGCGGCGAGCCCGCTCTTTCCCGGAGCGGGCTTCTTCTTTCTCAGCGGGTTTCTTCGATCCAGGACTTAAGCAGCGCCAGGCGCCCGCCGTGCCTCTCCGCGAACCGCTCCAGCGGGACGTCGGGACGGAAGGACCAGTTGTGCGGTCCCATCGTGTTGGGCGTGTTTATGCGGTCCTTCAGCCCGAAAAGGTCCTGGTAGGGCAGGATCACCAGGCGGGAGCCGGCGGTGAGCAGCTTCCGGAGTATCGGGTCCAGCGCCTCGGAGAAGGCGGGCGGCTTCTCGTCCCGGCCCGAGACCATCCTCCAGAAAAGCTTCCGCTCTACCGGGCCGGCCGAATGCCACCAGTCGGCCAGCTGTTCCGTATCGTGGGTGGAGGTGGTGGCCAGCGAGACCGGGGCGAAGCGGGCCGGGTCCCCGTAGGCGTTCCCCTCCTTCTCCCAGCGCAGCACCTTGTAGCCGGGCACGCCCGTCTCGGCCAGTACCTTCCCGACGTAAGGCGGGATGAGGCCCAGGTCCTCCCCGACGGCCAGCATGGACGAGGCCGAGGTCATGGCTTTCAGGAAGCGCCTGCCGCGGTCCTCCTGCGCCGCCTCACCCTCCAGGTCGAAGTGCGGTTTGAGGCGCTTGTCCTCGGGGACTATCCAGGTACGGAAGAAGCCCACCATGTGATCTATGCGGTAGATGTCGTACAAGCTTTCCGCGCGGCGCAATTTCTGTCTCCACCACTCGAAGCCGTTGGCCTCGGCGGCGTTCCAGTCGTAGGCCGGCAGGCCCCATTTCTGCCCTTCGGGGGTCCACGTGTCCGGGGGCGCGCCTATAGAGAGGGTTATGTCGAACTCGCCCTGCCTGGCCCAGATGTCGGCGGATTCCTGGTTGACCATGAACGGCAGGTCCCCAAACAGGCTGACGCGCAGCTCTGCCGCCCGGCGGCGGGCCCGCCCCCATTGGCGCTGCGCGGCCCACTGCATATACTTGAAGAAGCCCAGCTCCGCCGCGCTGTCTCTGGCCGTAGCCTCAAGAGCGGCCGGCTCGCGGCAAGCCAGCTCCCGCGGCCAATGCGTCCAGGAGATCCAGCGGTGCAGGTCCTTGAAGCGCCGGAACAGCGCGTAGTCGTCCAGCCAGTAGGCGTTCTCTGCGCAGAAGGCGGCGAACTCCCGGCCCTCGGAGGTGTCTTTCCCCGCGTGGTTGCGGCGGAAGGCCTGGTAGATCTTCCAGAGCGTCTCGTGCTTGAGAGCCCTGACGTCGTCGTAAAGCGCGTATTTCGCGGCGCGCAGATGGGCCAGGCGGGCCTTGAACCCGGCCGAGGCCATGAAAGCGGCCGCCTCCGGCGCCTCGGCCAGTTCGGGCAGGGCCGCGGGATCCAGGTAGACCGGGTCCAGCGCGAAGGCCGAGAGCGCGGTGTAGGGGCAGTTGACTCCAGGCGGCATCTCGTTGAGGGGCAGCACCTGCAGCACCGAGAGCCCGGCGGAATCTACGATGTCCAGCCAGCCGCGCAGCGAAGTGAAGTCGCCTATCCCCCAGTCGCGCACGGAGCGCATCGAGAACAGCGGAAGCAGCAGCCCTGTCCTCCTGGTCTTCAGCAGCGGGTGTCTGTGTGTCATATCCCTTCTCCGGCCCCCGGATGGCGCCGTCGGGTTCTCCAATTATACAAATCCCCGAGGCCCCGGCGGTTACAGCCTTATGAAGTCCTGCCCTCCGCTCTGCAGATAGATGGCCAGCAGCAGATAGTCGCGCAGGTGGCGCGTCAGCAGGAAGTTCTCGCGGACGTGCTCGCGGCCGTTCTCGCCTAGGCGCTTGGCGTAGGCCGGTTCGTGCAACAGGCGCTTCATCCAGTACGCGGTGCCGTCTATCGTGCGCGTCAGGATGCCTGAGTATTTGTGCGTGACCTGCAGCGGGATGCCTCCTACCGCGCCGGCTATCACCGGTTTGCCCTTCCACAGTGCCTCGGAGACGGTAAGCCCGAATCCCTCCTTCAGCGACTTCTGCAGGATGATGGCCGAGGCCCGCTGGATCGCGTTTATCTCGACGTTGCTCGTCGGGGGCAGGCAAAGGACCAGGATGTCGGGATCGCCCTTGGCCGCCTCGCGGGCTTCAGCCAGCACCTGCGCCCCTTCGGGGTCGTCGTCCGCGCTGCCTCCGACCAGCAGCAGCCTGGCGGTGACGTAGGGCTGTATCATCCTGAAGGCCTGTATCACCCCGAGCGGGTCCTTCAGGCGGTCGAAGCGCGAGACCTGCGTTATCAGGGGCTTGTCCAGCGGGATCTGCAGCCGCTCCATTATGGCCTTTATCTCCTCTTCCGGCAGCTCCCTGTTCTTGTCCGCCAGTGGGTCTATGGACGGGGGCACCTGGAACTGCTTTATCGGCAGCCTCTGGGAGAAGGCCGGCGCTGAGATGACGGCCGCGTCGTAGCGCGAGACGTAGCCCTTCAGGAAGTCCCACACGTCGTCCTGGCGGTTGGAGAGGTCTATGTGGCAGCGCCACAGCCATTTTGCGGCGGCGGGCTTCTTGTCTATCAGGCCGGCCGGCTGCGGGTCGTGGATCAAGGCTATGTCCGAGTCCAGGTCCAGCGCGTCCATGTTGGCCTTCATCGTGTCGCGGTAGAGCTGGAAGTCCGCCGGGGTCAGTTCCTGGCGCGAGCCGTGCAGCGCGTTGTGGAACTTCTTCGTGACGGCGTAGAAGTCCTCACCGCCCTTGACCAGTTCCCAGCGCGGCCTGATGCCAAGCTCCGTCATCATCGGCAGCATGCGGCTCAGTATCTCCGCCACGCCTCCGCCTACGGCGGTGGAGTTGACGTTGAGGATGGTCTTGCCTTCAAGCCGGCCCGCTATGGCCTTGAGTTCCTCGATGGCGCTGCGCCCCGCCGCCGCCGTGTATTCCTCTATCTTAGGCATTTTTTACCTCCGGAGGGCGCGCCTCTATTATCCTGATTATCCTTTTGCGCAGCCCCTCCAGCGTGTAGGAGTACGGGTCCAGCCGGGAGAGCTCTTTCCCTATTTCCTCGTCGCCGAACTCTTTGCTGAACCAGTTCGAAAAGTCGTCCACGCCGTACGGCGGACGCAGCCTGGCCTCGAAGACGTGCAGGTACAGGCTGGAGACGCTGACGTTCCTCAGGCATTCTATGAACGTCCGGTAATCCGAGGCCGAGCAGCGCGTGGGAACGGAGAACCGCACGGCCCGCATGAAGTGGAACTCGCGGCCGGGCGCTACCACGCGCATCGGTCCCTGCGTCTCGGCGATGCCGCGCTCCAGGGTCCTTACGAAGGCCTCCCTTATGCCGGCCAGGGAATTGTAGCGCACGATGTCTATCGCCGTCAGTTCCTCTCCCAGCCGGTCCGCCTGCACGATGTTGGTCACCCAGTAGGCGAAGTCGTTGGCCCCCTCCGGCACAAGGTGGTGGTACTGCTTGATGAACCTGTGCGTATGGTAATAGATCACCTCGTCGTCGGCCTCCCGGACCCCGTCCAAGAGTTCCGCCACGGAGAAGGCCTTACGCCCTGTAACTTCTGGCAGCGTGAGCCTGGTCCGGAACAAGAACGGTTCTTTGGCTTTCATTCGCTTCTCCTTTGCCTGGCCCTCAGAACAAATCGCAGCATCCGGAGCACCTCCGTCTGCCGCGAAAGAAAATACTGCGCGCGCGAGCCGGCCTTGCGCCCCACCCTGACGGTGATGCCGCGCCCTTCGAGCGCGCGGAACATGTCTTCGTCGGTGAGGTCGTCGCCCACGGCCAGCGTCAGCGGGTTGCCCAGGTGGAGGCGGAGTCCGAGGGCCGCCACGCCCTTGTCCGTGGCCGAGCGCGGCACCGCCTCGAAAACCTTGTGCCCGCGCTTCCAGCGGAGCCTTCCGGTTCCGCTGCCGGCCAGGGCCTTCATCCGCTTAAAAAAGCCGGCGCGGTAGGCCTTGAGTATGTTCCGGTAATGCACGCTGACCGAGAAGACCTTGTTCTCCACCAGCACGCCAGTGCCAGGAGGGAACCTTTCCAGTATGTCGGCCGCGGCGGCGGCCAGTCGGACGCGCGCCTTCTCCGCGCGAGCGTCCCGGCTGGCGAAACCCGGGCCGCGGACCTCTATGCCGTGATTGCCGCCGTAGTAGAGGCTCTTAAGGCCCACCAGCGCTCGCACCTCCGGCATCGCGCGGCCGCTGAGGATGAACACCGAGACCCCGGGCGCGGCGGCTAGGCGTTTCAGCGCCGCGCGGAATTCCGGCCTGAGGCGGGCCGCCCCGGGCGTTTCCGCCAACGCGGCCAGCGTACCGTCGAAGTCCAGCGTCAACAGCAGGCGCGGGGCTGAGAGCTTTTTAGCCAACGAGGCGCTGTCCTTCCAGAAGGGCTTCATCAGACCCCCGAGAACCCGTCCATGCGCAGCTTCATGACCTCCCCGGTAAGGTCGGCTGCCCACTTGTAGATGTTGTTCTCGTGTATCTGCCGGCGCATCCTGTCCATCCGCTCCCCTACCTCGGCTTTCGGCATGGTCAGCGCGTAGTAGATCGCGTCGGCCATCTGCTCGATGTCGTAGGGGTTCACTATCAGCGCGTCCTTGAGGTCGCGCGAGGCGCCGGCAAAACGGCTGAGTATCAGCACGCCGCCCAGGTCGTCGCGGGCCGCCGCGAACTCCTTGGCCACCAGGTTCATCCCGTCGTGCAGCGACGTGACCAGGCACGCGTCGGCGATCTTATAATACTTCGTGATCTCCCTGTGCTCGTGGTGCTTCTCCAAGAAGACGATCGCCTTCCAGTCCTTGGCCTTGAAGCGCCAGTTGATGCGGTCAACCTCGGCGTGCAGCTCGGCCAGGAAGCGGTGGTACTGCGGGATATGCGTGCGGCTGGGCGCCCCCAGTTGGATGAACGTGAACTTCCGGACGTATTCCGGGTACTTCTCAAGGAAGCGCTCCACCGCCTTCACGCGTTCGAGCATCCCTTTTGTGTAGTCTATGCGGTCCACGCCCAGCCCTATCTTTCCGGCCTTGAGCCCGATCTCCTTCAGGATCTCCGCCGGGTCCGGCTTGGCCGCCAGCGCCCTAACTTCGCGGTCAGGCTGGGTAAAGTCAACGCTTATCGGGAAGGGCTTTACCGCCGTGACGTGGCCCTCCTTCTGCACGGTGAAATGTTCCCAGTCTATGCGCGACTCTATAGTGCGGTCCACCGTATCCAGGAAGTTGTTGCAGTAGAACTGGGTCTGGAAGCCGATCAGGTCGGCGCCCAGAAGCCCTAGCACCAGTTCCTTCTGCCAAGGGCAGATCCCGAAGGCCTCCGGGTTCGGCCACGGGATATGCCAGAAGACCGCCACGCGCGCGTCGGGACGCGCCTGCTTTATCATGACTGGCAGCAGCGTGAAGTGGTAGTCCTGTATCAGTATGCAGGGTTCCTTAACCACCGCTATCTCCTCCAGCACGGTGCCGGCGAACTTCCTGTTGACAGCGAGGTACTGCTCCCAGTCCTCCTTCCGGAAGACCGGGCGGATGTGGGCGATATGGCACAGCGGCCAGATGCCCTCGTTGGAGAAGCCGTAGTAGTAGCCGTCCTCCTCCTCCTTGGAGAGCGGCACGCGCCGCAGGGTATAAGCCGGCTCCTCCGGCGGCACCTTTATCCGGTTGTTAGCGTCCGTCACCTCGAAATCGGCCTCGCCGCTGCCGTGGGCTATCCAGGTCCCGGCGGCTGCCTTCATAATCGGGTCCAAAGCGGTCACCAGTCCCCCGGCCGGGATGATGGCTTTGATGTCCTTGCCTTCGCGGATGTGCATATAGGGCTCCCGGTTGGAGACAACGAAGAGCGGCCGGCCGTCCATCACGATTTTTATATGCTCTTTCAGCCTCTCCGGGGTCCAGAGCGATTCTCCTTCCTGCCGCAGGCGGGCCTCCTTCTGCGCCGCCTTGCGGGCGGCCTGCAGGTTCTTGACCAGTGTCGTCGCTTCGTTGGCGATGGGCGCGAACAGGTCTCCCTTGAGCGGCGGGATGTGAGTGCCAGGCTCCCCGATGCGGAGCTTTTTCATCCATTCGGCCATCTTCGCGATCGGGTCCACGAACGTCCATCGCACCACCAGCAGCGTGACCAGCGAAATCAGCACCATTTGCGCCAGCAGGCGCATCATGTTGCGTTTCCACATCAGGAGCAGAGTGTAATCTATATAGGAGATGTTCGTGAACAGCTCCACGCGCGCCTTCTGGTCCTTCCCGTAGGCGAAGTCCAGCGAATACACGTAAATCTTGGTGTCACCTATGAAGAAAGTTGTAGCCTTGCCGCCCGAGGAGGAAAGCGCCTCGTTTATCTCCGCGGCGCGGGCGAGGATGTCCGGGGTTATGGCCGAGGTACCGGACAGCAGCGTATCGCCGGGGCCGTAGACGGCGATTCCCTCCAGCCTCTTCTGGTCGTGGAGCTTGTCCGCCAGCTTCTGCAGGCCCGCGGTATTGCCGCCCTCCAGGTAGTGCATCGCGCTTTCCCTGAAGGTTTCGGCCAGCAGCGCGGACTGCCGGTTAACCTCGTTGTAAAGGCTCGTCTTCTCCTGCCCTACGTTTATCCAAGTGGAGATGAGCGCGACCACTATCATGACTACGCTCAGCGAGATTATCAGCTTGAGGGTTATGCGCATCGTTCCTCCGTAACCCGTGGCGCCGCGCGGCGGCGCTGTCGGTCCCCTAAATAAAAATCCGCCATCCGGTATATACCGGAATGGCGGCCCGACCATTCCCCTTCCTCCGGGATCTCTCCCGGACCCTGTGTTTCCAGTCTATCATTTTTTTATAGAGGACAAAAGGATTTTTGTATAATTTCGGCGGCAGCCTATGAACGCCGAAATCGTCCTCCTCGTCGTCAGTTCCATCGTCCTCGTTTCATATCTCTTCGATATGTTCTCGCACCGCACCAGGCTGCCGTCGGTGGTGCTGTTGATCCTCTCCGGGTTGCTGCTGCGCCTTATTTCTGACTGGACCGGCTTTGTCATCCCGTACCTGGGCTACGTACTGGCCCCGCTAGGCACGATAGGCCTTATCCTGATAGTGCTGGAAGCCGGGCTGGACCTGGAGCTGAACCTGGAGAAGACTCGCCTGATAAACAGGACCTTCCTCTCTTCCCTGGCCGGGCTGCTGCTGTGCCTTTTCGCCGTCGGGGGGCTCTACAAGTCCCTCTTCGGAGCTCCATTGCGCGTCTGCCTGATCAACGCGCTGCCGCTGGCGGTGATCAGCGGCGCGATAGCCATTTCCGGAGCCAGGCAGCTCTCCGCCGGGCGCCTGGAGTTCGTGGTCTACGAGAGCTCCTTTTCCGAGGTGCTGGGCATCCTCCTCTTTAACTTCCTGCTGGGTAAAGGGACTTTCGGCCCGGGCGCTTTCGTCTCCTTCGCCGTGGAGATCCTGCTCACCGTGGTGGTCTCGCTGTTCCTCTCGCTGGGGCTGACGGCGCTGGTAGAGCGCGTAAACCACCAGGTCAAGTATCTGCCGCTCTTCGCGCTGCTGCTGCTGCTATACGCGGCCGCTACGCTGCTGCGCTACTCCCCGCTGATTCTGGTGCTGGTCTTCGGCCTGTTCCTCAACAACATCACCCTGTTCATCCGGGGCAATATGCGGAAGTATTTCGACCTGGAGAGGATTGGAGTGGAGGTGCGGCAGTTCCGGAGCGTGATCTCGGAGACCACGTTCGTGATAAAGACGTTTTTCTTCGTGCTGCTGGGATACTCGGCCGACATCCCCAGGCTGCTGGACCGCGAGGCTCTGGCCATAGTGCTGCCCGTCATGCTGCTTTTCTACGCTTCCCGCGCGCTGCCGCTGCGCCTGCTGCTGCCCAAGCCACCCGCCTCCGCGCTGACCTATGTGGCGCCGCGCGGCCTCATGACGATACTGCTCTTCATGAGCATTCCGGCCGGCTTGCGGATAGACATCATCCCGGAGAGCGTGCTGCTGTGGACAGTGCTGCTGTCCTCGCTGGTGATGACGTGGGGCGTGATAAAGCACGCCGGACAGGAGGACCCGGAGCCGGTCATGGCCCGCCAGGAGGTCCCCGAACCCTACGATGACGGCACCCCGGCGGAGGAATAGGCGCAAAAAAGCCCCGACGTCGGCTTGCGCTTTCTCCCGGTCCCGTTTAGTTATGCGCGGTCTTTTCCTTTTTAGGGAACAGGCGGCTCAGGACGAATTCGGTCTCCATCCCCCTATAGCGGCTGAGCAGCGCCGGCGTCAGTTCCAACTCCGGAGCGACCGGCGCGGTATCCCCCGGGCAGTACCCGGTGGAGACCGTATACCGCAGGCCGCTGGCCGGAAGCCGGCGCGTTTCGGGGGCGTAATAGAAAGCCGACCCTCCGCCGGTCCTTTCCCCCAACAGCTCCACGTTCTGCTTCCCTTTCAGGCGCGCGGCCAGCAGGGCGGCCGGGCCGGCGGTGCCCGGCCCGATGACTACCGTCAGCTTCCTGGAGAACCGGGCCCCGGCTTCGCCCGGCTTGCCGTACGTCCCCCCGTAGATCAGCGCCAATAGACGATCCGCCATACGCGGGTCCCCCCCTCCGCTGTCGCGCAGGTCCAGGACAAGGTTCCTGACCCCGGAGGCGCGTATCGAAGAAAAAAAATCGCTCAGCTCCTTGCTCTCAGCGCGGGAATACTCCAGTCCGTACAAGCGCAGCCAAGCGGCGCTTTCACGGGAATAGAAGCGGAGTTGCTGTGCATGGGTCCGCGGCACGAAGCGCCTGAACTCCATAGCCGTTATCAGCGGCAGGGTCCTCTGCACGGTCCTTCCCCCGGCGGTTCTGGCCTTGAGCTCTAGTTGCGAGCCGCCGGAGAGTAGCCCGGAGAAGTTCCACCAGAAGGACTGGTCCCGGCAGAAGGCATAGGCCCGGTACGCCTTCGTCTGCCCCGGGATGAGGGCCAGCGCGGGGCGCAGGAATTCGCCGAAAGGCTTGCCGTCCGCGGACAAGAGCTCCGCCCCGTTCAGGGTCCTGTCGTCGGCCTCCGCTATGAAGAATTTCCCGGACCGGGAGGCGAGCAGGAACGGCGGGAATTTCTTCTCGGGGTCCCTGTTGTAGCGTGGGTAGCGCCAGTAAAGGCGCGTGTCCGGGTCGCCCAGGGAGGCTGCCGCCTTGAAGAGAATGCGCGCCAGGTCCAGCGTGTTCAGGCGCCCGAAGTTGTCCAGCAACGGGGCCGCGCCGGCCAGCGCCCGGGCCTTCAGCCCGGAGTAATCTGGGACCGCCCCGGGCGTGGCCGGCCGTTCTTTGGCCGCCTCGTCGAAGAAAACGGAGATATCCTCTTTGGCCTCCGCCTTCGTAACGCGCTCTTTTCTGAAGATGACCGAACCCAGGAATGCGCGCCCGCCGAAGAAGACTATTGCAAGAAAAACCGCCACCGCCAGCAGGTCCCTGGCGGCGGCGAGGCGGCGTTTAGTCCTCTCGGCGATCACGGGTCACCTGCGCGAACGGTAGCGGCGTATCAGGGCGTTGGTGGAGGTGTCGTGTGCAAGGACCGGCTCCTCCGCGGCCTCGAGCTCAGGGGCTATGCGGCCGGCGAGCACCTTGCCGAGCTCGACTCCCCACTGGTCGAAGGACCCTATCCGCCAGACGGCGCCCTGCGTGAAGACGGCGTGTTCGTAGAGCGCCACCAGCCGGCCGAGCCCGGCCGGCGTCAGCTCGTCGAGGAGCATCGTGGTGGACGGGCGGTTTCCCTCGAAGGTCTTGTGCGGTATCAGCCAGTCCTTCACGCCCTCGTCCTTCAGCTCTTCGGCGGTTTTGCCGAAGGCGAGCGCCTCGGCCTGCGCGAAGACGTTGGCCAATAGCAGGTCGTGGTGGCGGCCCAGCTTGTGGCGGGGCTTCGCGAAGGCTATGAAGTCGCACGGTATCAGCTTGGTGCCCTGGTGAATCAACTGGTAGAACGAGTGCTGGCCGTTGGTGCCGGGCTCCCCCCAGTAGACCTGGCCGGTCTGGTAGTCCGTCTTGTGCCCGTCCAGGGTGACGCTCTTGCCGTTGCTCTCCATGGTGAGCTGCTGCAGGTAGGCCGGGAAGCGCTTCAGGTACTGTTCGTACGGGAGTACCGCTATGCTCTGCGCGCCGAAGAAGTCCGTATACCACAGGCCGAGCAGGCCCATCAGCGCGGGGAGGTTCTCCTCGAACGGGGCGTTGCGGTAATGCACGTCCATCTCGTGCGCTCCGGAGAGCATCTCTCTAAAATGCTTCGGGCCTATGGCTATCATCGTCGAGAGGCCTATGGCCGAGAACATGGAGTAGCGGCCGCCCACCCAGTCCCAGAAGCCGAACATATTCTCGGTGTCTATGCCGAACCCGGAGACCTTGGAGGCGTTAGTCGAGACGGCCACGAAGTGCTTCGCTATGGCGGCCTCGTCCTTCAGGGCCTTCAGCGCCCAGTCGCGGGCGGTGGTTGCGTTCGTCATCGTCTCCAGCGTAGTGAAGGTCTTCGAGGCCACGATGAAGAGCGTCTCTTCGGGGCGCAGGTCGCGCACGGCCTCGGCGAAGTCGGTGCCGTCCACGTTGGAGACGAAGCGGAAGGTCAGCTTGCGGTCGCTGTAGTCCTTCAAGGCCTCGTAGGCCATCACGGGGCCCAGGTCCGAGCCGCCTATGCCTATGTTGACGATGTTCCTTATGGGCTTGCCGGTGTGGCCTTTCCATTCGCCGGCGCGCACCTTGTCCGCGAACTGTTCCATCTTTTCCAGCACGGCGTGCACGTGCGGCACTACGTTCTCGCCGTCAACGACTACGGTGGCGTTTTTGGGCGCGCGCAGGGCGGTGTGCAGCACGGCGCGGCCCTCGGTGAGGTTGATCTTCTCGCCGGTGAACATATCCTCTATCTTCTCGCGCAGGCCGCTGGCCTCGGCGAGGTCGCAGAGCAGGTTCACCGTGGTGGCGGTGACGCGGTGCTTGGAATAGTCGAAGTAGACCCCGGCGGCCTCCACCGTGAACTTCTCCGCGCGCTTCGGGTCCTGCGAGAAGAGGTCGCGCAGGTGCATATCCTTTACCCTGGCGTAATGCCCCTCCAACGCCTTCCACTCCTTCATCTCTTTCAACGAAATCTGGTCTGCCATGTTGTAATCACCTCTTTAAGAAAGATTTTACATTTATTGGAGGTTTTAAATGCAGTTTTCAATTGCTACAACCGGCGGCAAAGCCGCCGGTTGTAGCCTCCTCTCTCTCTCAGGTTTGCTACAATGGTCCACGTTGGCAAACATCTTTGGAGTGCGCCCCATCGGGTAGACAGTTAGAGGGCTAAATTGTGTGGGGTTTCTCTCTGCAATCGGGAATCACGACACAGCACAGACTATTTCAATTCAAGGTTAACCGGCATTTCGGGCGTCTCGTCATTAACCTTAAAATCCAAATCCTTAATTTTCAAAATTCCGGCGCCGGAAAAACTAACGCCAAAGTCTATTTCTGAAGTGTCGGGACGCACATATAGAACGGTGGTATGCTCAGCGAATTTAGTTGTCCCGCTAACCCCAGTTTTCCACTGGAACTCATCATAGTGTGCCAGGCGCTTGCCATAAGAGTTTTTTACGGAAACCCATAGTCCAGCATATGGCGCGATGTTTTCCGAGGATAGAAAAGCAGTAAAAGAAATGTCCTTGCCCTTATAATGCGCAGGATCAATCCGTTGCTTAATTTCAAATTTATCTCTCTGACCAGCACGTGAACCATCAATAGTAAATATATTTTCATCAGCATTATTTGCGGCAAAGAAATTATATTTGCCATTCTTTATCACATCCCAACCAGGGATAGAGTTATCATCAGCCTTAGCCATAGTCAATTTCAGATTAACCGGCTCATCGGGAAGTCGTGAATAAACCATCTTTAAAGGGGAATCATTGGGAATAGTCCTAAAATCAATGTTGCCAATGTATGCTTTCCCCTTACCGGACAGGAACACCCCGAACACTATCTCCCCGGCATCCATTGGCACATCTACGGCGATTTTATGATGCCCCCATGAAGTTGTTCCCCTGACAGCAACACCATCCATATTATTTAATGCCAGTTCCGCGCCGTCTCTTCCGTCAACACGCATCCACAGTTCTACCCCACCACTCACGTCTTCTGATTTGATATCTGCAGAAAACTCGACCCTTTCCCCTGTGTACCTAAGTGCACGTATTGTCTGTAAAATTGATACCTGCTTTCTCTCATTTTCTTTCCCTGACTCTATCAACAAAGCATTTTTATCATTAGGTGCGGCGCCCTTCAGAACTTTGACCGAAAAGTCAGTTACGCCCTTGTCACTACCAATCCCCCAACCGGTGGGGGCCTGCTCAATGGCATTTGCAAACTCGACTACCGACAAAATAGCCGCGAGAAAAATTAGTATTCTTTTGCTCATAACGATATCTCCTCTTTAACCACTGACAGTAAGCAGACTACACGGATGTGTCATTTTCTCACAAATAACGATTTACTCTCCGCCTTCTGGTCCGTCTGGATTACAGACCAAGGCACAGCTGGTATCATCGCATGTGTTTCCACATGTCGCCCCACATGTACCATTACAAGAATTCCGAAGAAGCGAATTATGCCGCAAATCCGGAAACAAGTACGGCGACATTATTTAAGTGCTCGTCCAGCGGCTGCCATTCGCTCCTGTGGGCGGCGGCGCCGTCCGGGCCGGTTTTTGTGTGGGCACAGTATTTAGCGTCTTTCATCTGTTTTGCCCTATTTTCCCCGTTCCAGTTTTTTGGTTTTTTCCGGCTCGGTCAGGTAATTTTCGCCGGATACTACGCGCCTGCCGGTTTTTCTTTCCAGGTCCCTGCGGGCTTTGCCGGCCACGCCGCCGCCTTTGGCGGCCGCGCGGCGGTTCTCGTCAAACCCTTGCGCATTATCGGCTTTTGTTATAGCCGTGGTGGAGGCTTCGCCGAGCATGGTGAAGATCAGTTCCAGGTCCGTCATGTGATCGCGCAGATTTTCACGGTCCAGCCCTTTTATCTTTTTGTGGGCCGACGGTGTCACGCCGAAGGCCGCCTTTGCGATCTCGGCGGTCAGGATCTCATATTCCCGGGGGTTTTCTACCGAGCGATTTTTCCATTCATCCGTGAGCTCCTCGCGGATGGCGATGCCGCGCATCCGTTTTTCTATCCACTCGTCCGAGTAGCCTTTCGCCTTGAAAAGGGCCCGGGTCCTTTTCGTCCCCAGTTCCGGGTTTTCTATTTCTTTTACGCGTTCATAGCCCACTCTGGCCAGCCAGCGTTTAAAGGGTTCGGCCTTGGGGGAAGGGATGGACTGTATTATACGGAATATCCCCTCTGTATTCGCGCAATTTGCTTTTTGAGGGCCTCCTTCCGTCTGGATTACAAGGGGGGTGGCAATTTGCCCCCACCCTTTGGATAGCTCTTTATCCCTGCGGCGCATATCCTTGATATAGCCGGCGGGGTCAAGGGAATCAGTCAGCGCGGATATTACATCGACAATGGCGAACCACCACTCGTTTTTGTGGAGCGTTCTTCTTATCCCCTTGCCCTTGAAAACAACCATCTCGTCATCCATAACATCCCCTAGTTATCTTAACTTTGTGGCATGCGCATTTGCAATTTTCGCGGTGCGCAATGGTTTTCCTGGTTTATGACGAAGGCAATGTGGTGTCAGGGGAAAATCCTTATAACGCTGCCATAACGCGCCTTTTCGCTCATGATTTCTGAAAATAGAATAGCACATCAACCCGACAAGGGCGTGTCGAGTTGGGTAATCCTGACTGCCATGTGTTTTCCCCCCTAATTCTACCGCTTCTTGAACTTACCATTCCCCGGCCCCGTGCCGCGAGAATACCTTGTTCCATCTTCCCGCCTGGCGTAAAAAATTACTTGTTCAAGACCCGCTTGAATTCCCTGGTGAGCGCGGGGACGAGGTCGTTGACGTCTCCCACTATGCCGTACGTCGCCACCTTGAAGATGGGCGCGTCCGGGTCTTTGTTGATCGCTACTATCGTCTTCGACGACTGCATGCCTATCAGGTGCTGGATCTGCCCCGAGATGCCGCACGCTATATAGAGCTTCGGGCATACCGTCTTGCCCGTCTGCCCCACCTGGTGCGAGTACGGTATCCAGTCGGCGTCCACGGCGCTGCGGCTCGCGCCCACGGCCCCGCCCAGCACCTTGGCCAGCTCTTCCAGCCTGGCGAAGTTCTCCTTTGAGCCCATGCCGCGCCCGCCGGCCACTATGACGTCCGCCTCCGAAATGTTCACGGTGCTCGAGAGCTCGGCCACCATGTCCACGAGCTTCGTGCGCGAGGCGAAAGCCTCCTCCGGGTAGGACTTCTTTATCACCTCGGCGGAGCGGCCCTTGGTCACCGGGGCCTCCTTCATCACCTTGTGGCGCACCGTGGCCATCTGCGGCCGGTGGTTCGGCGTGACGATGGTGGCCATGATGTTGCCGCCGAAGGCCGGGCGCGTCTGCAGCAGCAGGCGTTCCTTCGCGTCTATGTCCAGGCCGGTGCAGTCGGCGGTGAGGCCGGCCCCGGCCTTTATGGCCACGCGCGAGACCAGGCTGCGGCCTATGGTGGTGGCGCCGCAGAGCAACACCTCGGGCTTGTGCTCCTGCACCAGCCGCGTGAGCAACTCGGTATAAGGGTCGTCCTGGTAGGAGGCCAGCGCCGGGTGGTCCACCACGTAAACCTTGTCCGCGCCGCGCTCGCCGAGTTCGGCCGCCATGTCCTCCACGCCCGAGCCCAAGAGCACCGCGCAAAGGCTCACGCCCAGCTTGTCGGCGAGCTTGCGGCCCTCGCCCAGCAGTTCGTAGGAGATGCTCTGCACCGCGCCCTTCTTCTGCTCGCAGAACACCCACACGTCCTTGTAGGCGGAGAGGTCTCTCTTCGGGCCGGCCGCCTTCTCCAGCTCTATGGCGGAGAACTTGCAGGCCGCCACGCAGGAGCCGCACAGCGTGCACTTGGCCATGTCTATGACGGCCTTGCGCTCGTGCATGTGGATGGCGCCGAACGGGCAGGTCTTCACGCAGAGCGTGCAGCCGGTGCACTGGTCGAGGAGTATCTTTATGGAGGCCATATCAGATCACCGCCTCCTTTAGCAGGTCGGCCAGTTCCCCGGCCACTTCCTCCGCCGTGCCGGAGAGCAGCTCTCCCCCCTTGCGCGGCTCGGGCGTGAACACCTTCACCACGCGTGTCGGCGAGCCGTCCAGACCCAGCAGGGCCGGCTCGGCGTCTATGTCGGCGGCGGTCCATTTGGCTATCTTGGCCGACTTGGCGCGCATCATGCCCTTGAGCGACGGCATACGGGGCGTGTTGATCTCCTTTACCACGGTGAAGAGGCAGGGCAGCGGGGTCTCCACCACGTCGTAGCCCTCCTCCGTCATGCGCTCCACCTTGGCGCGTTTTTCGTCTATCTCTTCTATCTTCCTGACGTAGGTGACCTGCGGGATGTCGAGGTGCGCGGAGATGCCTGGGCCCACCTGCGCGGTGTCGCCGTCGGAGGCCTGCTTGCCGCAGAGGATCACGTTGAACTCGCCGAACTTTTCTATGGCGCAGGCGAGGGTGTAGGAGGTGGCCCAGGTGTCGGCGCCGGCGAACTTGCGGTCGCTGACGAGCACTCCTTCGTCGCAGCCGAGGCCGATGGCCTGCCTCAGCGCGTTCTCGGCCTGGGGCGGACCCATGGTGAGGACGGTCACTTTTCCGCCCAGGCGCTCCTTGAGACGGACGGCTTCCTCTATGGCGTAGGCGTCGAAGGGGTTGATGACGCTTTCGACGCCGTCGCGGATGAGGGTGTTGGTGACCGGGTCTATGCGGACGTCGGTGGTGTTGGGTACCTGTTTAATGCAGACGATTATATTCATTTTTCTTTTTACCCTAAATCAGTTTAAGGGGCAGTCGCTTGTATTGCGGGACGGCGAGGCTATGGGGTTGGCGGGCCGTCACGGAGGCCGAGGCTTGCGTAAGCGACGAGGCCGAGTGACGAGCGGGGCGAACGGTGTTCGCGACCGCGTGCCCGACGACCTTATGGCCTCGCCAGGCCCGCCACGATACTAGAGTCTATTTCTTCAGCGTCTCCTTGATCATGTTGGCGGCGACGACGTTGCGCTGGATCTGGTTGGTGCCCTCGTAGATCTGCGTAATCTTGGCGTCGCGCATGTACTTCTCCACCGGGTAGTCGCGCATATAGCCGTAGCCTCCCATGATCTGCACCGCGTCCACCGCCACCTTCATGGCCACGTCGCTGGCGAACAGCTTGGCCATGGCCGATTCCTTGGAAATGCCCTTGGCGCCGGAGTCCACCAGGCGGGCCACCGAGTAGGTGAGCGCGCGGGCGGCCTCTATCTGCGTGCCCATGTCGGCGAGCATATGCTGTATGGCCTGGAAGCTGGAGATGGGAGCGCCGAACTGCACGCGGGTGCGCGCGTAGTCCAGCGCGTGGTCGAGAGCCCCCTGCGCTATGCCTACTGCCTGCGCCGCCACTCCGGGGCGGGAGGTGTCCAGAGTCTTGAGCGCCACTATGAAGCCCATGCCCTCGCGGGCGAGCAGGTTGGCGGCGGGCACCTCGCAGTCTGTGAAAATCACCTCGCGCGTGGCCGAGGCGCGGATGCCCATCTTCTTCTCTTTCTTGCCGAACTCCATGCCCTTGGCGCCCTTCTCCACTATGAAAGCGCTGGCGCCGCGGGCGCCGCGGGCCTTGTCGGTGATAGCGACCACGGTGTAGATGTCGGCCTCGCCGGCGTTGGTGATCCACTGCTTGGTGCCGTTCAAAACGTACTTGTCCCCTTCCTTGCGGGCCGTGGTCTTTATGGAGCCCGCGTCGGAGCCGGCCTCGGCCTCGGTGAGGCAGAAGGCCGCAAGGCGCTTGCCCCTGGCGACGTCCGGCAGGAACCTCTTCTTCTGCTCGTCTGAGCCGTGCAGCAGGATGGGCAGCGTGCCGAGCGCGGTGCCGGCGTAGCCCAGCGCTATGCCGCCGCAGGCGCGCGAGAGTTCCTCGGTGACCAGGCACATGTCCATGATGCCGCCTCCGAGTCCCCCGTAGGCCTCGGGCAGGTAGATGCCGAACAGGTCGCTCTCGGCCAGCACCTTCATGATGGGCCAGGCGAACTCCTCGGTCTCGTCGTAGTGGGCGGCCACCGGTTTTATCTTCTCAACCGCTATCCTGCGGGCCAGGTCGCGTATCATCGTCTGCTGCTCGGTGAGTAAATAATCCATGTTCAGGCTCCTGAGTCGGCTGAAAATTACGAAAAAGGCGGCGTCGCCCCGCCGAAGCATAAATGGTATCAAAAACTAAAAAGACCGCGCAATTTTATATTATATATATGTAAAAATTCGGTAACACGTATCCGGTAGAATAACTATTGGAAGCGATACCTCATAACTCCGGAGAAAGCTATGGACATAATGACCCTCGGTGGATTCCTGCTCGGCGGCGCGGTGGTCGCCTGGGGCATTTTCTCTTCCGGCATCGGGGACAAACTGCTCAGTCCGCACGGTATAGTTATAGTTCTGGGCGGCACGCTGGCGGCCACGGTCATCAACACCTCCTACAAGCGCTTCATGTCCGGCCTGCGGGCCTTCCTGGAGATCTTTTCCTCCGCCAAGATCCCCTCCGTGGAGGAGGCGGTGCGCGTGCTGACGGGCATGGCCGAGACCGCGCAGCGGCAGGGCGGCATAATGGCCATCTCGAACCCTGACCCGGCCTTCGCGGGCGGCTTCCTGAAGCGCGCTGTCGGCGTGGCTATGATAAGCGCGGAGTCCAGGGAGACCCGCAATATCCTTGAGGAGGAGATCCGCCTGCGCCGTCTCGACGTGCAGGAGGACTCAAACTTCTTCCGTACTGCTGGCGTGCTCTCGCCGATGTTCGGCCTGATCGGGACGCTATTCGGCATCATCCAGACGCTGAGCAATATCTCCGACCCCACCACCATCGGCAAGTCCATGGCCGTGGCCATCAGCTCGGCCTTTTTCGGCATCGCGCTGTCCAACCTCCTGTTCGTCCCGGTGGCCAATAAGATCCGCCTGCGCGCCATGGAGGAGACGCTGGTGCTGCAGCTGATACTGGAGGGCGTGATAGACATCATGGGCGGCAAGACCCCCCACCTGATAGATATGCATCTGCGCGGCTACCTGCTGCGCGAGGCCGGCAGGTCCGGGCCGGCGAAGGCGTAAGGGGTAAGGACAATGCGTTTCTACGAACGCGAGGACGAACTGGAGAACGAGCTCAACCGCGGCGCGTTGTGGGCCGTCACCTACGGCGACATGATGAGCTACCTGATGATCTTCTTCCTGATCCTGTTCGCGTTCTACAGCTCGAAGAAGATAGAGAACCAGTTTTCGATGAAGGGCATAGAGGAGACCTTCGGCAAGGACACGCAGATAGCCAGCACCCTGTTCGCCAAGAACGGCATACAGCAGATAGCCAAGGTCGAAATCTCGGCGAACAAGATAACGATAAACTTCGCCAACCCGATACTTTTCGCTCCCGGCAGCGACGTGCTGAAGCCCTCCTCTTACCCGCACCTGCGCAGGCTTGCCGGAGTTTTTAAGGACCTGCCGAACCCTATCCAGGTGGAGGGCTATACCGACAACGTGCCGCTGGGGCGCGGCGCCAAGTTCAAGTCCAACTGGGAGCTCTCCTCGGCGCGCGCCTTTTCGGTGCTGCGCTTCTTCATAAAGGAAGGGGTGGCCCCGGAGAAGCTGTCCGCCGTGGGCTACGGGGCGTATAAGCCGATCGCTTCCAACGACACCCCAGAGGGGCGCGCCAAGAACAGGCGCATAGAGATAAACATCATCAGGCACGAGATCTGAGGATGAAAGTGGAAGACAGGCCGGGACCTCTCAAATGAAACTGACTACCCGCTTCCTGCTGATACTGCTGGGGCTGGCCGTCGTCCCGCTGCTGCTGGCCGTCGGCTGGAACGTCTATCAGTACAATTCCTCGGTCAACAGCTATTTCGCGCTGCACCGGGCGCTCTCCAGCCTCTCCGCCTCCAACGTGGAGGAATGGCTGCAGGACGTCAACCGCAACCTGGCCTTTCTGTACGAGTTCGAGAACCCGCTGCGAGGCAGAAAGGCGAACGTTTCGGAGATGATCCACCAGGCCGTGCGCATCAACTCCGAAATTATGTCGCTGGCGCTGATAGACAGCGACGGCAAAGAGGAGTTCTACCTGCAGAGCGAGAAGGTCAAGGACAAGAGTTCCCTGGCCGGCCTGCAGAAGGAGCTTGTCGCGAAGGCCGCGGATTCCGGGGTAGTCACCTCGGGCGAGCCGGTCTGCGTGCAGGGCCAGGTCTATTTCCCCCTTGCCTATCCGCTGGTGGACGGGCGCGTCGTGGTCTTCCATTTCTCCATGGACAGGCTGCTGGGAAAGATAAACTCGCAGAAGAGCGGCAGGACGGGCCGGGTCTTCATAACCGATAAGAACGCGGTGCCGCTGCCCTGTCAGGATATGAAGGGGCTGGACTACAAGCCCTCGGACCTGCTGGACATCTTCCATCACGGCGGCCGTACCGGCACCTTCTCCGGACTCAGGATCTCCGGAGAGAATTACTCCGGGGCCTACGCCGCCGTGGAGAAACTGGACTGGGCCGCGGTCTCGGTGCAGTCGGAGAACGAGCTCTACGGCAAGCAACGCAAGTCCATCCTGGTCTTCGCCGTGATGTCCGTGATAATCTTCGTCATAGCGCTTTTCGTGGTTTTCCTGGTCTCCAACCGCATCATCAAGCCGGTCAACAATATGGTCGGCGGCGTGAAGGGGTTCCTGAAGACGCAGCACCTGGAGAGTCCTATCCCCAAGGAAGGCTGGCCAGAAATCAAATCTCTCGTCGGTATCCTGAATCGCCTGATGCTGGAGCTTCAGGCCTACCGCGCGTTCCAGCTGAACCAGATCGTGGAGGAGAAAGGCAAGGCGCAGGCGCTGATAGATACGATTTCGGACGGGGTGCTGCTGATAGACGACCGCGGCTCTCTGATCTACTGCAACGGTACCGCGCTGAAACTGCTTGGCATCCCGAAAATCTCGCCAGAGATAGCCGTCCCCCGTTCGGTCAAGAACGAGGCGTTCTATAACGCCCTGACCGACCTGCTCGCCCAGAAGGAGAAGTACCTGAAGACCGAGGTGGAGGCCCCGCTCTCCAACGAGACCAGCACAGTCACCAAGAGCTTCCGCGTCATCTCCAACCAGTTCATGCTGGCCACGCTCAAGCGCCCTGGCCGCGTCATCATCATCCGCGACATCACGAGCGAGAAGGAGATCGAGAAGGCCAAGGAAGACTTCTTCCACATGATCACGCACGACATGCGCGCGCCGCTCTCCACCCTGCAGGGTTACACCGAGCTGCTGGCCAAGAAGGTCGGCGGCAACCCGGCCATCGACAAGTACCTGCAGAGCATGCTGTATTCCTCGCGGCGCCTGCGCGGCATGATAGATGACATCCTGAACACGACCAAGCTCGAACGCGGCACGATGACGCTGCAGCTCGATGCCGTGGACGCCCTCGCGCTCATCACCCGCATCAAGGAGAACCACGAGCCGGTGGCCGGTCCGAAGAACATAAAGCTGCTGGTCGTCCCGCCGGCCGCCCCCATAAAGTTAATGGGCGACCCGATCCTGCTGGAGCGCGTCATCACCAACCTGATGGGGAACTCGCTTAAGTTCACTCCCGGCGGGGGTTCCATAACGCTCTCCACGTGGGAGGACCCGGGCAAGGTGTTCTTCTCCGTGCAGGACACCGGGCCCGGCATCCCGGAGAACAAACGCAAGGAGATCTTCGAAAAGTACTCTCAGATGGAGGAGCACAAGAGCCAGGGCTTCGGGCTGGGCCTGGCGATGTGCAAGATGACGGTGGAACTGCACAAAGGCGACATATGGGTGGAGTCCGAAGTGGGCAAGGGCAGCAAGTTCATCTTCACGGTCTCAAAGACTATGGCCGCCCCGCCACCGCCGGTCCCCTCTCCGTCTTGAAAAACGCCGCGATTTGAACTATACTAGCAACGGAGCTGCGCTATGAACCTGATGCTGATAGTGGACGATAACGTCGAGTTCCGCAACATGGTCTCCGACTATTTCACGGACCTGGGATTCACCGTGGAAATAGCGGACAACGGCCGCGAGGGCCTGGCGAAGGCCCGCGCGATCCGCCCGGACATCATCCTGCTGGACGTGATGATGCCCGATATAGGCGGCATAGAGGTCATACGCCAGCTTCAGGCCGAGGACGAGACCCGCTCTATTCCGGTCCTGGTCATAACCGGCACTTTTTTCGACAAGAACATGAGCGAACTTTTCAGGCAGGAGCCGAACTGCCGCGAGTTCATGAGCAAAACCGTCGAGCTCTCCTACCTGCAGAAGAAGGTGGAGTCCCTGTTCAAGAAAAAATGAGCTCCCGCCCACGCGTACTGGTGGTCGATGACGAACCGGACTATCTGCGCATCGCCGCGCGTATAGCAGCCGGGGCCGGCTGTTCCGTGGCGACCGCCGCTACGGCGCTGGAGGGCCTGGCAATGGCGGAGAAAACCCCTCCGGCGCTGATACTGCTGGACGTCGGGCTTCCGGACCTCAGCGGCTTCGAAGCGGCCCGCCGGCTGCGCCGCGTTCCCTCGCTGGCGCGCGTTCCTATAATTTTTTTCACCGTGCGCTCGGAACTGGACATGGTCTCGGAAGGGTTAAGGCTGGGAGCCGCGGGGTACGTGCTCAAACCGTTCGACCCCGACGAACTCCTGCGCCGCATAAAGGCCGCCGTTCTCCCCTCATGAGGCCTTCCGCCGTCTGCCTGACTCGCGACCCCGCAATGCGGGCATTTTTCAAGTCTTCGCTGCGGGGCTTTTCGCTGCGCTTTTGTCCCTCGGCCGCGGTCTTTCTCCGCTCCCGGCCCTCCGGGAAGCTCATCCTCATCGATTCTTCCCTGCCGGACATGTCCGGCGAGGACCTCGCGGCCGTGCTGCGCGGGGATGCGCGCACCGCCGGGCTGCTGCTGGTCGTAGCCGGCCCGGGGAATTATTCTCCCGCGGCCGCGGCGCGCTTACTGGACAGCGGCGCCGACGAGTATTTCCGTTTCCCACCCGACCCTGCCGTTTTTCGCGCCCGCCTGCTGAACCTCCTTTCGCGCGGCGCCGGGCGCGCCGCCGCTCCCGGGCAGCCAGCCGAACTTGCCTTCGGCCCGCTTCGCGTCTCTCCGGAAGCCCGCACGGTGACGGTGGCCGGCAGGCGGGCGGCGCTTACGGCGCTGGAATTCGATCTGCTGCTCTATTTTCTGAGCAACGGCGGCAGGGTGGTGTCCAGGTCTGTCCTGCTGGAGCGGGTCTGGAAACAGGGGCTGGATTCCGGCCCGCGCTCCGTGGACAAGCGCATAGAGGCGCTGCGCCGCAAGCTCGGCGCTTTCGGCGCCCGTATACGCACCGTCTTCGGGCTGGGCTATATACTGAAGATGTGAGGCTCTCCGCTAGCCGCCGAGCGGCAGCGTGACGGTAACTACCGCTCCGCGCTGCGGCTTGTTTGCTACGTCCAGCCTGCCGCCGTGCTTCTCCGCTATCCGCGCGCAGACGGCCAGGCCTATGCCGGCTTTTCCCTTGTCGGCGGTATTGAACGGGGCGTACAACTTTTCCAGCGCCTCCGTGGGGAAGCCTGGACCGGTGTCGTCGAAAGAGATCAACGCCCAGCGCCCGTCCTCCGAGCCCTTCAGCGTGACGCGCAGGCTGCCGCCTTGCTGCAGACGCTCGTAGGCGTTCTTAATCAAGTCGTGAAAAAGCATCTTTATGCGCTCCGGGGAGAGACGCGCGCGCAGGCGCGGGTTAAGAACCGCGGCTGAGATGGCCAGCTTGCGCAGCTTGAAGGCGCGCTCCCACTTGGCCGTTTCCCCCGAGACGAACGGGGCCAGCTCGGTTTCCTCCAGGTCCGGCGTTTCTGGGTCCAGGTACTCCTGCCAGCCCTTCAGCAGGTTGACCGAGGCCAGCAGGTTCCTGAGAGCCGGTTCCAGCGCCTTACGCTCGGCGGCGGGTAGGCGCAGGCTGAAGGTCTTCACGTCCTTGGCCGAGCGCTCCAGCGAGGCCAGCATGCGTGTGTTAAAATCGGTCTGTTCGCGTTTGAGCATGCCGCTGAACTTTATGTTCTTGCGGCGCATGTCCTCGTTCTCTATCTCCAGTTCCGAGAGCCTCTTCCTGTCGGCGTCCAGCGCGGCCTTGTCCGCCCCTATCCTGAGGTCCCGTTCCTGCACCGCCTTCAGGGCGCGGGCGGTATAGTCCGAGGCCTCGGCGAGCTTCTTCTTCAGGTCGTCTATCTCCGCCTCCAGGGATTTTATCTTCAGGGCGGCCCGGCGCGAGATTTCCTTTTCCTGCGCCAACTGGCCTTTTGAGTCCCGCAGCAGGCCATTGACCTTCTCCAGGTCCGCTTCCCTTGCCTTGAGGGCCGCCTCCAGCGCCGCGGCCCGCTCCTGGGCGGCCGACAGCTCCGTCCGGAGCGCCGCCGCCCGTTTCTGCAGGTCGAAGACCTGCGCCACGGCTCCGGAGAAGTTCGCGCGCTGCTCCTCGGCCCGCGCAGAATTTTCGGCCACGGCCTGGCGCAGCCTTTCCGCCTCCATCGCCGACTCGTCTAGTCTGGCCCGCAGTCCCGCCGATTCGGCAGCGGCTGCGCGCAGCGCGATCTCCTTATCGGCCAGGGCAGCCCTCAGCGCGTTGGCCTTGCCTTCCAGCTCGGCCTTCTCCGCCGCGGAGATTTTCCGTTCCTTAGCGGCTTCCTCGAGCCTGGCGTCGAGGCCCGATAGCTTCTCCGCCCTTTCGGCCAGGCCGGCGCGCGCCGCGGCGAGCTCCTTTTCGGAGGCGGCCAGGGCTTCGCCGGCGGCCTTTTCCCTGTCGGCGGCCTCGGCCAGCCGCGCGGCGGCCTGTTCAGCCGCCCGCCTGGCCTTCGCCTCGTTCCGTAGCAGCTCTTCGTAGGCTGAAACCCGCTCGCCAGAGATCTCCGAATCCTCTTTAAGCGTCCGCGCTATTTCCGGCAGGGTCATGATCCCCGCCAGCTTGTCCCTGAAAATCTCTATCGCCGCGTCCCTGGCCGCTACGGCTTCCGAAAGATCTGCGCTCCTGGCCCGGAGCTCCTGCAACTCCGCTTCCGCCAGCGAACGTTCCCCGTCCCTCTTCATCAGGCGGGACCTCAGTTCCGCGGCCTCGCGGGCCAGACGCGCCGCTTCCGCCAGCGCTTTGGAATTTTCTTCCGCGGCCTTCCGGAGCCCGGCCGTTTCGGTCTTGAGCCTGCGCTCCCTGGCCGCGCTTTCCTCCAGCTGGCGCTCCAGGCGCGCCGCCTTCGAGGCCGCCTCCCCCAGCTGCCTCCGGGCTTCCGCGCGCTCCCTCTCGGAACGGGCGGAGGCGTCCTGCGCGTCGCCCACCGCGCGCCAGAGGTAGTCCAGTTCGGAGCCGAACATGTCCGAAGGTCCGCTCATGCGCCCCCCTTCAGGACCAGCCTGCCCTTGGCGTTCAGGTCTATGGCGGCGGTTATTATCTTCGCCCTCGCGGTAATGACCTTCTCTTCCTCGGGGCGCGCCGCCAGCATGTCTTTCACCACCAGCCGCACGTCCTCCGGCAGCAAGCGCGTGACGTTGGCGGCGGCGGTCTCCCCAGCGCCGTGCAGGGCGGCCGCCCAGTCGGCATAGGGCAGCGAAATCACCAGCGGGCGCAGATTCTTCTCGTCCAGCCTGCAGATGTCGTCGAAAGTCACCATCTTGCGCTTTAGCTCCTCGGAACCCTCGGGGTTGGCGCGCGAGAGGGTGTCCAGGATCTCGCTGCGCGAACTCTCGTCCACCAGCGAAAGGAGGCGGCCGAGCTTGTCCGCGCCTTTAAGGCTCTTCTCCATTTTCATGCGCAGGTCGTTCTCTATCTCGTATACCCGCTCGGGCTCGGCCTGCTTCAGGCCCAGCAGCTGCGCGGAGACGGCCTGCCGCTTGGCCGGGGAGAGCGACAGCAGTATCTTCGAAGAAACGTGAGGTTTCCTGTCGGCGAGGTTGGCGATGATTATCGCAGCGTCCTCTTCCGGGATGTCGGAAATCAGTTCAGCTCCCTCTTCGGGCGGCAGCTTCTCCATGAACTCGAAAGCGGAGCCCGCGGTCAGCATGGCACCGCCGCGGGCGGCACCGGCCTCCACGTCGATTATTTCGCCCAGTTCGCCGGCTTCGCCTTCGCCGGGCCCCTCGATCGGCGCTCCGGGCAGGGCCCCGCCCGGGCCGGCGGCCGAGGGAGCGTTGAGGCGCGCGTAGTCCACGAAGCCGCTGAGCAGTTTGGACGCCAGTACGTAGCCGAGCACGAACAGCGCCGCCAGCGCCACCGCCCCGAAGGCCGCCGCCGCGAGAGTCGGGCGTATCTCCGGCGCCTGCAGCGCGCTCTTCCACCAGGGCAGCATGTCCGCTTTTTCCGTTATGATCGTGTCGCCGCGCTGTTCGTTGAGGCGCAGCACGTTGGCTATCATCAGCTTTATAGCGTTTACCTGGGTGTCCGGCACGGAACGGTCGAAGACCAGAGAGACGGCGAGCTTCTTGACCCGGAACTCGGCGGTGTGCTGGCTCTGGGCCTGCTGCTGCTTGAGGTACTCGCCGGTCTTCTGCAGGATATTGACCGAGGAATAGCCGGGCAATGAGAGCGCGTCCTCGGGGGGCGGCCCGGACTGGCTGCTGCTCTGGTCCACCAGTTCTCCCTCCGCCGTGACGAAGGCCCGCGCGCGACCGCGGCCTAGCAGCTCCTGCAGGAGGCGTGAGACATCCTCCTGGAGGCGGGCGGAAATCTCGGCGGCCTGGGCGCTGGGAGAGACCGGCTGAGGCGCCTCCTGGGCGCGAGATTGGACCGCGCCGCAGAGCAGCAGGACAGTAAGAAGACGCGAAAAAACTCTCATAAATTTATAAGTAAATTCTATATGACCCAGGTTACAAAGTTATTACGCCGCCTCCCGGCGCCTCCGGCGCGCCGGGCAGCTCCAGCCAGAAGAGGGCCCCCCCTCCCGGAGCCGGGCCGCCGCCGGCTTTCCCGCGGTGCAGTTCCGCTATGGCCTTCACCAGGGCGAGCCCCAGCCCGGTCCCGCCGTGGCCCGGGGCCGCGCTTCCCTGCGTGAACGGCCTGAACAGGTTCGCGGCCTCCCCCGCCTTGAGCCCGGGGCCGGTGTCCTCCACCTCCGCCCTGAACGCTCCTTCCGCCAGCGACGCCCTGAGCGTAACCTTCCCGCCCGCAGGGGTGAACTTTATCGCGTTGGAGAGCAGGTTGGTAAGGGCGTGTGTCAGCAATTCCCTGTCGAGCAGCGCCTGGCCGCCGCCTGCAGTTTCCACCGAAAGCTGCACGCCCTTTTCCTCCGCCTTCGGGCGTATGAAGTCGGCGGCGTCCCGGGCCAGAGAGAGCGGGTCCTCCCTGGCCGGCCGCAATTCCATCTTCCCTCGCTCTATCCTGGCCAGGTCCAGCATCGCGGTGACGAAGTTCGCCAGGCGGCCAGCGTTCTCCTTTATGCGCCGGAAGACCTCCAGGTCCTCCGGACCGAACCGCCCAGGCTCCCGGAGGAGCATGGCGGCGTAGGTCTCTATGACCCCGAGCGGCGAGCGTAGCTCGTGCGTGACGGAGGCGGTGAAACTTTTCTTCATCGTCTCCAGCTCCAGCAGGCGGGCTGACATAGAATTGAGCGCGGCCGCCAGTTCGGCCACCTCGTCCGCCCCTCCGACGTCGGCCGTCACCCCGAAGCGTCCTTCCCCCACCGCCGCGGCCTCCGCGGCCAGTCGCTTGAGCCTGCGCGTCAGCCAGCGCGCCAGTAGCACGCCCAGCAGCGCCGCCGCCGCCATGGCTCCCAGGAAGGCCGCGGCCAGGTCGCTATAGACCCCGGCCAGGTCGCTTTTGCGCTCCTCTTCCAGAGCGGCCGATGAGAAGTCCAGCCGCGCCGTATAGCGCCCGCCCTTTATATCGCGGATGATAAACTTTTCGCCGGGCCTCGGCGGGGGCTTTCCGCGGAGCTTGAGGGGCAGAAGGCCGCGCCCGATGTCCAGCTCGCAGGCGGCCAGTTCGGGACGGGAGGAGCACAGGCCGGAGAGATAATCCACCGCCAGCAGCGGATCGCGTTCCAGTTCCGCCTCACCCAGCATGGACGCCACTGATTGCTGCATGCCGCGCAGCCGCGCCTGTTGTGCCGCCCGCAGGGTGCGGTCGTGGAACCCGAAGAAGATCCAGGAAAGCAGCAAGGCCGCCGTCAGGGCGGCGGCCATCAGGGCCGCGCTGAGTTTGTGAAAAAGCCTCATGTCCGCGCGCCTCCCCTCCTTTAGCGCGAGAGCCTGATTATCCTCTCCAGCGCCTTCTTGGCCTGGCTGTTCTGGGGGTCCAACGTCAGTATCTTGCGGAAGGAATCGGCGGCTTTGCCGTAATCCCCCTTGGCGTAGTAGTCGGCCCCGTCCTGGTAGAGTTTCTCGATTTCGCGGACATGCGCCGCCGGCGATCCGGCCGGCGCCTGCTGCTGCGCCTGCTGCACTACGGCGGCGGGTTCCCAGCCGGATTCTTTGCCTCGCTTCAGGTCGGCCTGCTCGATCATCTTCATCAGCTTGCCCTTGGAGACCGGGTCCGCCTCTATCGCCGCGGCCTTACGCCAGTAGGCCGCGGCCCCGGCGTAATCCCCGAGCATGTAGTCGCAGGAACCGCTCTTTTTGAGCGCCATCAGGTCGTTGGGGGTCAGGGACAGCAGGTCCTGCAGCTTGAGCAGCGCCTCGGTGTAGTTCTTCTTGGAGTAGTAGTCGTCCGACTGGGAGAGTTTGTACTCCGGCCAGCTGCGGCCGAAGTCGGCCGGGACCCTGTCGGGAACGATGTGGGTGATCTCGCCGACCCTGTCCAGGAAGGCGGACAGGGCGGAATCCTGCGGGTCCAGACTCTGCGCGTAGGCCAGCTGTTTCATCGCCAGCGTGTCGGAGCCGTTCAGGAAGTTCTGCGCTCCGGCGGAGAGCAACTGCTCCTTGAGCGTTTTCTCCCTGCCCTTCACCGCCAGCGACGGGTAGAAGGCCGAGACGGCGGAGAGGCGGCGCGTAAGACCGACCACCGAGGAATCGGGCAGCAGGTCTGGCGCCTTGGCTGCGAGCAGCTTGCCGGCCGCGTAAAAATCCTCCTGCTCCACTTTTTCCTTCACGTCGGCCAGGCGCGGGTCGTCCAGGCTGGCGGTCGCGCTCGGGCTCTTGTAATCCTCGGCCTTGCGCAGCTGGTCGTACTGCGCCAGCAGTTCGTTCTCCGCTATCTCAGAGCGGGTCGGGCTGCCGAAATGATAGGTCAGCGCCAGCCTGTGGATGCCGGCGGTCTGCTTTATGGTGCCTATGGGCATGACGAAGGCGTAGTCGAATTGGATGCGCTGTATCTTGTACGAGAGCCCGAGCGTGGCTTGCCTGAAGTCGCGCGTCCCGGCTCCCAGCGAGCCGCGTACGCCGATATCGCCCCTGTCCAGGCTGGGGAAGACCTTCTCCGCGGCCAGCACCAGCTGCTTGTCCATACTCCCGTCTGGCGCCTTCTCCATCCTGGCGTCCGCGGCCAATATCAGCCAGAGGCTCTTGAAGGAAGCCCCGACTCGGTATTTGCGCGGCACCTGGTCCTTGTCGCCGCTGCCGAAGGCCACGTTGGGCTGCAGGGCGTCCAGTATAGCGGCCCCCAGCGTCCAGCGCCGGGTCATGCGGTAGAGCACGCCCAGGTCAGCGTCCGGCGCGCTCGTGGAGTTCTGGCCGGCCAGCACCGGGTCGGTCTGCCCGGTCTGCGAGAGGTTATCCATTACCGCGTTGTAGGCCTCGGGGGGCCTGTCGAAGCCGTGGGACAGGTACTTGAGCGAGCCGCCGACAGATAACTTCTCGTAGGGGGTGCCTTTGGCGAACCTGTACCCCCAGGAGAGCTGCATCGTGCGCTCGTAGTAAAGGCCGGAGAGCGAAAAATCCTGCCAGGACGCGCCGAGAGTCCCTTCGCGCCCGTCCGCCAGCGGCACGGCCAGCGCGGCCACGCTCAGGCCCAGGCTGGAGCCGTCGCTGAGGCCGGAATAGAGAATGGAATGGGAGGCCATCACTTTCGGCCGCTCGACGTTGGCGAGGCCGGCCGGATTGTAGTAGATGGAGGAGATGTCGTCGGCCACTCCGGTGAAGGCGTCGCCCATGCCGGGAGCCCTGGCGCCGAAGCCCATGTCCTCGAAAGCCGCGCGCGCCGGGGCCGCCGCGCAAGCGGCCACGAGCAGGGCTAAGCGGGCTTTCTTCTTCAGGGTCATGTCCGTCTTACCTTATTACTACCAGGGTCCCCTTGTAGACCTTGGTGCCG
This sequence comes from bacterium, assembly GCA_021789695.1. GTDB lineage: Bacteria > Elusimicrobiota > Elusimicrobia > Elusimicrobiales > UBA9959 > UBA9959. The sequence goes on from JAJYJH010000001.1 coordinate 211,256, forward strand.
ACCGTTACCTGGTAGATATAAACTCCGCCGGCCGTTTTCTTGCCGGAATTGGGGTCCCATTTCATGTCGTAGTATAAGCCGGCGACGTTGTCGGCCCTGGTCGGGTCGCCGTCGTCGCGCTGCGCCAGGGTCATTAAGGCTACCTGGTGCCCCGAAAGGTCATAGACGGTCCCCTCCACGTCCAGGTCCTGCGGGTTGTAGCAGCGGAAGATGAAATAGTCGTTCATCCCGTCGCCATTGGGCGTCACCATGCGGTTCATCGGGCCGGAAAGCCCCAGCCCCGAAGCCAGGCATACGAGCGCCCCGGGCGCGGCCAGAACCGCGGTCAGGAGGAGAAAAGACCGCCAGACTTTCATATTGAGAATTTTACTTTTCAATTGTGACCGTTTTGTTGCGGATTTATGGATTTCACGTCAGTCCTTTCGACATTTCTCTGTAATATTTTGGTCGCACGCAGCGGGTATAATAATATTCGTGAACCGCACGCGCCTCTTGGGCTCGTTCCTGCTGCTGTCCGCCTTGCTGGCGGCGGGGAACGCCCGTGCCTCCCGCCTCTCCTCAGCCGATTTCATCGACGTGAGCGGCGCCTACGGCTACGGCTCCGGCTACATGATTTCTCCCACTTTCGAGCAGGCTGCCAATCTGCAGGACCTGGCCGTTTCCACGCGGGAGTCGGCGAACTACCTCTGGCGCAGCGGCAACCTGGCCTTCTACCCGGTCCCGGCCCCGGTCTTCGACCTGGCGCCAGTCATAGTCTCCAGTTATTCCGTGCGTCTCACCTGGACCGCCCCCTCTTCCGACGCCACGCGCGCCGCCCAGGCCCCGCAGTACTACATCCTGCGCTACAGCACCTCCGGGTACATCAGTAACGAAAGCGATTTCAGCGCGGCCTCCCCCTACGCGCAGGACTGGACCCCGCTGACCCCCGGCTCGGTGGAGACACATATAGTGGACGGGTTCAACGCGGGTACTACCTACTATTTCTCGATGGAGGTCCTCAACGGCGACTATCTTTACTCCGAGATCTCCAACCCCGCCGCGGCGCTGGCGCTGGTGCCGCTGCCGCCGCTGAACCTCCAGCTGACGCGCTACGGCAATTCGGCCACGCTGACCTGGCATCCCCCCGCCGGGTTCGAGAACCGGATCTCATTCAACAATCCCGCCAGCCCCCTGTACCCTTACGAGGTGAAGGGTTATGAGGTGTTCCGCGCCACCTCCCCCGGCAACACCGAATGGACGCAGATCGGCGAGACCTCCACCGACACGCTCACCTGGACCAACATCATCCCGACCTCCGACCCGTACTACTACTACGTGCGCGCGGTGAACATGGCCGGAGAGTCCCTGCCGTCCTATGAGCGCTCGAGCCAGAACGGCGGCCTGTACTTCCAGGCGCCGGACGACCTCAGTATCTTCGAGGTGCCGGAGTCCGGGACGGGCCCCTTCTTCTCGTCCTCCCCAGACCCGATGGCCGTCTACACGCTGGAGATCTCTACGCACGCCGAGGACCTCAGCAGCAGGGTGGTGAAGTCTGTCGAGTTCTCCGCCTATAAAGGCGGCCTGGTGGCGGACCCTCTCTTCCAGCTCCCTGCCAAGGGAACGCTGAAGCTCTATTACGCCAAGTCCGGCGGCGCGATAGTCCCCTCCGCGCAGAACGACGCCAGGACGCTCAGCATGTACTATTTCAACGGCTCGCGCTGGTTGCAGATGTACGGCGACGTCGACGAGGCGGACCAGAGCGTGCAGCTGCAGACCAGACTGCTGGGGCGCTACCAGTTGCGCACCACCGAGCGCGCCGGCGGCTTCTCCGCCGACCGGTCCGGTCTGCTGAACAGGATGATAACTCCAAACGGGGACGGCAAAAATGATACGATGGTATTCATCTTCGACAACCCGCAGAACAGCGAAGTGAAAGGCAAGATCTACGACCTGCGGGGGGCTCTCGTGGCCACGATGCAGCCCGGGCCGGTCCAGAACTCGCTCGTGTGGGACGCCAAGTCGAACGGGCAGGTGGTGCCCGGCGGGGTCTATATCTATCAGTTGCAGTGCGGTTCTAACGTCTATAACGGGACGGTGGTGGTGGTCAGGTAGTCACGGCGGAGGTTCTATGGATTCTCGCTACAGCGCAAGGACTTTCTATGGCAGGTTCGCGGCGGCCGCGTGCGCCCTGCTGCTCTGCGCGGCCGCGCCGGCCCTGGCGCAGATGACTCCCACCATAGACTACCAGGGCTACCTGATAAGCAAGGTCACCAACCTGCCGGTCAGCGCCAACCAGAGCATCAAATTCGTCATTTACGACAGCCAGACCGGCATCTCCAATCCTCTTTTTAGCGAGACCCGCTGCACCGTTCCCGTCTCAAAGGGCCGCTACGAGGTGGAGATAGGCTCCAGCATACCCGGCGGCATCCCGGCCTCCATCTTCATGAACCACCCCAACCTCTGGCTGGAAGTGCAGGTGGACGGCACCGGTACCTGTTCGGGAAGTTTCGAGGCCATGTCGCCCCGCATAAAGCTGCAGGCCTCCCCGTACGCCTTCAGCGCCGTCTATGCCGCCACTTCGTCGGTGGCCACCCCGCTCTTCCTGGCCGACACCATAGGTCCGCTGCCCCAGACCGCCAACGGCGCCATAACAATCTCCACCAACCTTTTCGTACAAGGGGGCATTTCGGTCGGCGCCATCTCACCGGGCCAGACCCTCTCGGTGGCCGGCGTAGTGGAGAGCTCCACCGGCGGCTTCAAGTTCCCGGACGGCTCCGTGCAGACCCGAGCCGCAGCTTTCACCATGTGGGACATCGCCGGCCCCAACATCTTCACTATCAACCCCGGGAACGTTGCCATCGGGGACCTCTCGCCCGGCGCGCACAACACCGTCCCGCGCGCCAGGCTAGACATCTCCTCCGCCCCCGGCGACACGGGCGACCTGCTGATGGTCTCCACCGGCACTTCCCAGCTCTTCCTGGTGAACGGCCTCGGTCAGGTCCGCGGCGGCTCGTTTTACGGCGACGGTTCCACGCTGGACGGGGTGGTCCGCAAGGCCAGCGACACCATGACGGGGCAGTTGACCATAGCCGGCTCTTCGCTGACGGTGACCTCGCCGGACGGAGTTTATTCCCCCGGACTCTTGCTGTCGCCGGGGGTCCGCATCTCTTCCGGGGCGCCGGTACAGTATGGCGGCGCCGTCCTCTTCAGCTCCAACGTCTACGCCGCCGGCAAGTTCTACGGCGACGGTAGCGGTTTGGTGAACCTAGTCTCTTCGGATACCTCCAAGGTTCTCAAATCCGGGGACACGATGACCGGGCAGCTGACCCTCTACGGCTCTACATTGACGGTGACCGGCGGTGCCTTCTCCGTGGGAGGCTCCACCCTTTCGGTCTACGACGGCAACACCGCGGTTGGCGGCACTTCGTACTTGGCCCGCCTTACCGTCAGCGGCGGCATCGTCGCCACCTCCAGCATTACGGCGCAGAGTTCCATTTATGCCCAGAACTTTAACGCTCCTTACGGCAACGGGACCTTCTATAACGTCACCGCGGCCACGGCCACCTTCTGGGGGGCCGACGTGGGGACGGGCTTCTCCGTGGACACTGCCAGCGGCATCAGGGTCAACAGCGGCGTCGTCAGCGCGCCACTGTTCATCGGCGACGGGTCCGAGCTTGCGGGGGTAATGAAGAGCACCGATACCACCAAGGTCAGCAAGTACGGCGACACGATGACCGGGAACCTGTGGATCCTCGGCTCAAGCCTCACCGTGACCGATTACGGCTTGGATAAATACGCCATGACCGTGGGCACGGCGACGCAGTACAACCTGGTGGTGACCACCACCGGCTTTGTCGGTGTGCAGACTCCAAGTCCGTCCGCCCCCCTCGAAGTAGCCGGGCGTCTGCTTGTTTCCAATCCATCGACCATAAGCGGCGCGGCGCACCTTGACCTTAGTTCATACGGCGGCTACTCGTACCTGAGCTGGAGCGATCCGTCGCTGGTGAGCAGCGGCGGGTCTCCGCAGGGCGTCCTCGGCTTTCCGCCGGCGGTCAGGGACCTGATCTACAGGACGATGGGTACCGACCCTTATAACGGCGGCAGCGAGGTCTTCACGATAACCTCCGACAACAGCGCCAACTGGAAGTTCGGCATAGGCTCCAACCACAACGCCTCTCCCAAGGTGCTGCCGTGGGAAAAGTTTCAGGTCTTCACCAACCTGCTGGTCAGCACCGCGGCCACGAACCCGGTGCTATTCGCGAGCACCGGCACGGACATGGTCTCCATCGCCACCACCACGCAGCTGGCCGCGCTCACCGTGGGAGGCGGCATAAACGCCGTGTCCTCCATAACCGCCCAGGGCGGCTTCTTCGGCAGCGGGGCCGGCCTGACCAACCTTACGGCTTCCTCCCTGCCCGGAGATATTTATATTAGCACCATCGGCGCCAAGACCGGAAGCGCGTACAACGCCGTGGTCTTCAGCAGCGCGGTCTATGCGCCCTCGGGCATGGCCGTCGGCGGGATCTTTACCCCTGCCGCGGACCTGCACGTGAGCAACGTGCTGCGGGTGGACAACATTTCAAAGGCCGGCGGGCCTGACGTGCAGTTGCAGCTCTCCCCGAATGTCGCCGGTTCCGCCTATATAGTCTGGAACGAGGGCGCTACGCCCACCAAGGGCGTTCTGGGGATGTATGCCGGCGAGAGAGACCTGGTATACCGCGCCGCGGCCACTAATCTTTTGAACGGCGTCCAGGTCTTCAGGATAAAAGGCGACGGCAGCTTCCTGATAGGCTCCGGCAACACCAGTTTTCCTATGGCGGCGCCTTTCCAGGTGGCCACCGACATGGCGGTTGCCGCGCAGTCGCAGACCCCGGCCCTGTTCGTCTCCACCGGCACCGGCTACGTCGGAATAAGCACCGGCGTCCCGCAGGCCCCGCTGGACGTAAACGGCCTGGCGGTGCTGCGCTCTTCGGCCGTGGTGAACGGCGCCGGCCTCACCGGCTCGCAGACAGCTTTCTCGGTGATCGGCTCCACGCTGGTAGTCCTCAACAACGGCACGGTCGGCATAGGCACGGCTTCCCCGGCGGCGAGGCTGGATGTGAACGGCGTGGTCAAGGCGTCCGGCTTCTCGGCGTCCCGGGAGATCAAGACCAACGTCTGCAATGCCGCCGCGACCTGTGCCGCCTCCTGTTCAGCCGGCAACCTGGTGATGGGCGGGGGCTGTTCGTACGCGGTCGGAGTGGACTCCATGACCGCCACTTTCCCGGCCACCACCTCCTCCTGGGAGTGCGATTATAGCGGCGCGACCGGCAACATCACGGCCTACGCCATCTGCTCAACGGTGCAGTAAATGTGATACAATTTATCCAGGTTCTTCAGGGCGGGGCGAAATTCCCGACCGGCGGTATAACCCGCAAGCCAAGGCGCAGGCGCCGCGGCAGACCCGGCGAAATTCCGGGGTCGACGGTATAGTCCGGATGAAAGAAGAACGGCGGGAACGGTCGGCCCCTTAGGCGTCGTTCAGGTGCCTCATGCAGGTATCCGCCATCGAAGCGTGCCCTGGAGAGACTCCGGGGCATTTTTTATGGCAAAAAAGAACGCGTTCTCTCCTATAGAAGACATCCTGCGCGACATAAAGCGCGGCCGCCTGGTCATCATAACCGACGACGAGGGTCGCGAGAACGAGGGCGACCTTCTGATGGCCGGGCGCTTCGCCACGCCAGAGAAGATAAACTTCATGGCCAAGTACGGGCGGGGCCTGATCTGCGCTCCTCTCACCGGGGGCAGGGCCGAGGCCCTGGACCTTTTTCAGATGGAGCGCGAGAACAAGGACCCCTACCGCACCAACTGGCTCATCTCCGTCGACGCTTCGAAGGGCGTCACTACCGGTATTTCGGCTTCCGACCGGGCCCGCACTATAAGGGTCCTCTCCGCCCCGGCCTCCCTGCCGGGCGACCTGACCCGGCCCGGCCACGTTTTCCCGCTCAAGGCGCGCCCAGGCGGCGTGCTCGCCCGTGCCGGCCACACCGAGGCGGCGACGGACCTGGTCCGCCTGGCCGGGCTTTCCGGCGCCGGCGTCATCTGCGAGATCATGAATCCGGACGGCACGATGGCCCGCCTGCCGCAGCTGCAGCGCTTCTCCGCGCGCCACGGCCTGCGGATGGCCACTATCGCAGCGCTGATAGCGTACCGCCGCCGCAAGGAGACGCTGGTGGAGAAGGTCTCCTCCTCCGTGCTCCCCACCGAGTTCGGCACCTTCGATATAAGCGTTTACCGCGAGCGCCTGACCGGCATGGAGCACGCGGCCCTCACTTACGGAAAGGTCGAGGATCCCGCGCTGGTGCGCGTCCATTCCGAGTGCCTCACGGGCGACGTCTTCGGTTCCAGGCGCTGCGACTGCGGGCCCCAGCTGCACGAGGCGATGCGCATGATAGCCAAGGAGGGCTCCGGGGCCATAATCTACATGCGCCAGGAGGGGCGCGGCATTGGCCTGGCCAACAAGATCAAGGCCTACAGCCTGCAGGACAAGGGTTACGACACGGTCACGGCCAATGAGGCGCTCGGTTTTCCGGCCGACCTGCGCGACTACGGCATAGGCGCCCAGATACTCTGCGACCTCGGCCTGCACCGCCTGCGCCTCATAACCAACAATCCCCGCAAGATAGTCGGCCTCAAAGGCTACGGCCTGGAAATAACCGGGCGCGTTCCGCTGGTGATAAAACCCAACAGGCACAATCTCCGCTACCTGCGCACCAAGCGCGTCAAGATGGGGCACCTGTTCGCGACGGGAGAGGATCTCAATACTTCTGCTATAGGGAGGATAAAATGAAGGTGATCGAAGGCGGCTTCAACGCCGCTAAACTGAAGTTCGCAATAGTGGTCTCGAGGTTCAACGACTTCATCACGTCCCGTCTGCTGGACGGCGCCCTGGACGCCATCAAGCGCCACGGCGGTGACCTGAAGGACGTGACGGTGGTAAAGACCCCCGGCGCCTACGAGATACCGGTGGTTTGCGAGAAGCTGGCCGGCGGGGGCTACGACGCCGTCATTTGCCTGGGCGCGGTGATCAAGGGCGATACCCCCCACTTCGACTTCGTGGCGCAGGAGACGGCCAAGGGTATAGCCCAGGTCTCGCTGAAGCACAAGGTGCCAGTCGCGTTCGGCATCATCACGGCCGACAACCTGGAGCAGGCCATCGAGCGCGCCGGAGTCAAACAGGGCAATAAGGGCGCGGACGCCGCTGTTTCTGCCATAGAGATGGCCAATCTCTTCCGCGAGCTCTAAGCGGTACATGGCGAAACCGGGCAGCGACTCCTTCTTTATGGCCCGCGCCGCGGAACTGGCGCGGAAAGGGCGCTTCGGCGCCCATCCGAACCCGATGGTGGGAGCGGTCATCGTAAAAAACGGGAAAGCGATAGGGGAAGGCGCGCACCTGCGCTACGGCGGGCCGCACGCCGAGGTGAACGCGCTGCGTTCCTGCCGCGTCAGCCCGGCCGGGGCGTCCCTGTACGTCACGCTGGAGCCCTGTTCCACCTGGGGCAAGACCCCCCCCTGCACCGACGCTCTAATCAGGGCCGGGATAAGGACAGTCTGTATAGGCGCGCCGGATCCGAACCCGGCCAACGGCGGCAAGTCGGCCGCGGTCCTGCGGCGTGCCGGGATAAAGGTCAGGACCGGCTTGTTGCGCAAGGAATGCGAGGCTCTTAACCCTGCTTTCAACAAGTTCATGCGCACCGGGCTGCCTTACGTGACGGTCAAGACGGCGCAGAGCCTCGACGGGCGCATAGCCGACGCCGCCGGGCGCTCGCGCTGGATCTCCTCTCCCGAGTCCCGGCTGGAAGCGCACAGGCTCCGGGCCGAGGCCGACGCGGTGCTGGCCGGCATAGGCACAGTGCTGGCGGACGACCCGCTGCTGAACGTGCGCGGTATCCGGGGGGCGCGCCAGCCGCGGGTGGTGGTGCTGGACTCCTCCTTCCGTGTGCCGGGGCGGGCCAGGCTATTCCGGAACGAGCGGGTCCTCGTGGCCGTTACGCGCAAAGCCTCGGTGACGGCCATCAAGAACTTCCCCGGCAAGGCCGACATCCTGGTCTTCCCGTCGGAAGACGGCCGGGTTTCGCTGCCCGCGCTGCTTAGGGAGCTGGGGAAGCTGGGAGTGGGACATGTGCTGGTGGAGGGCGGCGGGAAGGTGGCGGGCTCGTTCATCAGCCAGGGGCTGGCCGACCGCTTCCTCTGCTTCTTGGCGCCGCTGATCATAGGCGGCGCGGAGTCCAAGAACGCCATGGTCTGGCCGGACGAGCTCAACGTCGCGCGCGGCGAGCTTGGCATAAGGGCGCGGCTGGAGTCCGTCTCCAGGAGGGGCCCGGACCTGATGCTGGACCTGAGGTTCGACTGAAATGTTCACCGGTATAATAGAAGCGGTGGGAAAGGTGAAGGCGGTCTCCGCCGGCTCACTGCTGGTTCTAGTCCCGGACGAGTGGAAGCTTGCCGACGGGGAGAGCGTGGCCGTCAACGGGGCCTGTCTTACGGTGGCCGGTTCAAGCCCCGGTCTGGCCTCCTTCGCCGTAAGCCCGGAGAGTTTCTCCCGGACCTCGCTGGGCGCGCTGAAGGCCGGCTCCCAGGTGAACCTGGAGCGGGCCCTGGCCGTCGGCTCCCGCCTGGGCGGGCATTTCGTGACGGGGCATATAGACGGCACGGCCAGGCTGTTGGGCGTGACAGACGAAGGCAATAGCCGCGTGATAGAGGTGGAAAAACCCGCGGACGCGGTGATGGTCGAGAAGGGCTCGGTGGCTTTAAACGGGGTGAGTCTGACCTGCTACGATATTTCAGCGCGGTCCTTTAAGGCGGCCGTTATTCCGCATACTTGGGCGAATACTTTGTTCAAGATCTTGAGACCTGGGGCTTTGTTGAACATCGAGTACGATATCCTGGGTAAATACGCTTCACAGAAAAAGCCAGGCATTACAAAAGATTTTCTCAAAGAAAACGGCTTCCTCTAGCTGCACAGCTGAAGATTTTATTCCTGCTATTGTATTAAAAAATACAAATATTGTATTAATACACGCAATATATTCTTAAAAACTGCTGGTCAGCTACAACGGAAAAAGTAAAAATAACGGTAGGCTTTGCGTTCTTTTCCCGCCCCGGGGCGGGTCAGAACCAGTGGGAGGCTTCTGCGGCCAGGGAGAGGAGCGGGCCTGAGAAAACCCCGGCGAACAAGACCCCTATGGCCATCAGGAAGACGACGGCTTCCACGGCGCCTGGGGCTTGCTGCGCCGTCATGGCGCCTTCCGCCGGCTGCTTCATGTACATTACCACGGTCACCCGCAGGTAGTAGTAGACGGATACGGCGCTCATGACGACGGCTATTACCACCAGGCTGGTGTAGCCGCCGCTTACGGCCGCCGCAAAAGCGTAGAACTTGGCGAAGAAGCCGGCCAGCGGCGGCACCCCGGCCAGCGAGAACATGAAGGCGGCCATGGAAGCCGCCAGCCACGGGCGCGTCTTCGCCAGCCCGGCCAGGTCCTCTATCTTCGGACCCTTTTCGTCCTTCTCCAGCACCAACGCCACGGAGAAAGCCCCGATGGTCGCCATCGCGTAGACCGGAAGATAGTATAGCACGGCCTCGAAGCCCGGCCTGCCGCCGAAGAATGCCACGGCCAGGTAGCCGGCGTGCGCTATACTGGAGTAGGCCAGCAGCCGTTTAAGGCCGCTCTGTGCCAGAGCCGCCAGATTGGCGAAGACGGCGGTTATGACCGTCAGCCACCAGAAAACCTTCACCACGGGGCCGCCGCTGAAGAGGCTGAATATCCTCCAGAGCAGAATCACGCCGCCGGCCTTAACGGCGGCGGCCATGAAGGCCGAGACCTGCGTAGGCGCGCCCTCGTAGGCGTCCGGTACCCACATATGGAAAGGCACCAGCGCGGTTTTGAAGGCGAAGCCGGCTATGACCAGCATGAAGCCGGCCAGCGCCAGCTGCGGGGCCGCGGCCGGCGCGGACCTCAGCGCCTCGAATGCCAGCGACGGATAGAGGGCGTTCAATATCGCGATGCCTAGTATCGTAACTCCGGAGCCGAAGGCCCCAAGCATAAAGTACTTGTAGGCGGCCTCCAGTCCCGGCTTGGTGCGGCGTATGCCGGCCAGCGCGTAGACGGGCAGGCTGAGCAGCTCGAGCGCGATGAAGGCCGTGAACAAGTCCCCCGCGGAGACCATGACCATAAGGCCTATGGACGCCATAACGGCCAGGAAATAGAATTCCCCCTCGTTTCCTTCCTGGGCTGGCGGGCGCGCCAGGGAAAGCACTATCGTCAGCCCCAGCACGGCAAGGGCGAAGGCCCACAGGTAGGAGGAGAGCGGCGAGATCTCCAGCGCCCCGTAGAAGAGCAAGAGCTTGGCTTGCGGGGCCGCGCGGAAGAAGGTCAGGGTCACGAGCACCGCGCCGAGGCCTATCAGGCCCTGCGTGCCGCGCAGGCCCTTAAAGAAGAGCGGCAGCAGAAGGATGGCGAAGGCCGCGAGAACCAGCAGTACCGGGGCGGAAAGGGCCGCGGCCGTGTAGGCTACCGGGTCGAAATTCATTTGCTCTCCTTTGTGCCGTAGCCGAGGTTAAGCACCGCGGCCGGAGGGGCGGTGTGCTGACGGGACAGAGCGATATAGTTGTCCACCGCGGGCCTTATGCGGCGCAGGAAAGGGTTGGGGAGCACGCCTATCAGCACTATGAAGGCGAGCAGCGGCAGCAGATAGAGCCACTCGCGCAGGCTCAGGTCCGGCAGCGCCTTGTTCTCCTCGTGGCGCAGCGGGCCGAAGACCACCTGCTGGTACATGCCAAGCATATATACCGCGGAAAGTATCACCCCGCCCACGGCTATGCCGGCCAGCCAAGGGTGCACGCGGAAGGAGCCGAACAGAACAAGCGCTTCGCCTATAAAGCCGTTTAGCCCCGGCAGGCCGATGGAAGAAAGCGTGACTATCATGAAGACCGCCGCGAAAGCCGGCATCACCTTGGCCAGACCGCCGTAGTCCTCTATCTGGCGCGTATGGCGGCGCTCGTAGAGCACGCCGACCAACAGGAACAGCGCGCCGGTGGAGAGGCCGTGGTTGACCATCTGAAGCACACCGCCGGCCACCGCCGCCGGCTCGAAAGCCATCACGCCCAGCATCACGATGCCGAGATGCGCCACCGACGAGTAGGCTACCATTTTTTTCATGTCCTTCTGGCTCCACGCCACGAGGGACCCGTAGATGACGCCGACTACCCCGAGGCCGGCCAGCCACGGCGCGAAGACGGCCGCAGCCTGCGGGAACAGCGGCACGGCGAGGCGCAGGTAGCCGTACACCCCCATTTTGAGCAGCACTCCGGCCAGAATCACGGAGCCGGCCGTCGGGGCCTCGACGTGGGCGTCCGGCAGCCAGGTGTGGAACGGGAAGAGCGGGACCTTCACGGCGAAGGCCAGCGCGAAGGCCGCGAACAGCCAGAACTGCAGCCTCTCGGCCAGCGGGGCTCCCAGCAGCGCCGGCATCGAGAAGGTCCAGGCCCCGGAGGCCGCGTGGTGGGCCGAGGCCAGCCACAGTATGGCCGCCAACATCAGTACGGAGCCGGCCATCGTGTAGATGAAGAACTTGAGCGCCGCGTAAACGCGGCGCGGCCCGCCCCAGACGCCTATCAGGAAGTACATCGGGATCAGCATGGCCTCCCAGAACAGGTAGAAGACGAACAGGTCCGAGGCGGCGAAGACACCGATCATCGCGGCCTCCAGGAAGAGGAGGCTTGCGTAGTAGGGGCGCTGCGCTTCCTTTATATAGCTGAAGGAGGCCAGCACCGAGATAGGCATCAGGAAAGTGGTGAGCAGGACCATCAGCAGGCTGATGCCGTCTATGCCGAGCGAGTAGTTGATTCCATAGGAGGGCAGCCAGGCCTTGTCCAGCGCGAACTGCATGGCGGCCGAGGCGGGGTCGAAGCCGGTCCAGAGCTTCAGGGAGACGCCGAAGGTGGCTAGTGTGCCCAGCAGCGCGAACTTCTTGAGCAGCCCGGCGTTATCCCTCGGAACGGCGAAGATGGCCAGGCCGAGGAAGGCGGGCAGCAGTATGACGAAAGAGAGCGGGTTAGTGAGCAGTTCCATTTTTACATCACCCAGTAGAGCATCAGGGCCAGCCCTATCGCGAAGACCAGCGCGTATAAGTCCAGCCGGCCGTTCTCAACCCTGGCCAGCAGTTTCCCGGCGGCGTATGAGGCGCGGGCCGAGCCGTTGACGCCTACGCCGTCTATCAGGCCGGAGTCGACGAGGCCGAAGAGGACCTTGTCGGAGACGTAGCGCAGCGGTTTTATTATCAGGAAGCCGTAGATCTCGTCCACGTAGAACTTGTGGTAGACTAGCGAGTGCAGGCGGGGCATCGCGCGCCTGAGCGCGGCGGCGGTCTTCGGCATGGTCAGCAGGAAGGCGGCGGCTATGCCGCCCAGGCCGGCCGTAACGGAGATCGCCATAAGCCTGCCGGCGCCCTCGGCTGTCCCTTCTCCCGGGGCGTAAGCGGGGCCGAGGAAGACGAAGAGCTTCTTATGGAGCAGATAGCCCCCGAAAACCGCCAGCAGCGCCAGCACGGCCATCGGCAGCGTCATCACTAGAGGCGATTCGTGCGCGTGACCGTGGCCGCGCTTGCCGCTTAAGAAGGCCAGTACCATCAGGCGCGTGGTATAGAAAGCCGTCAGCGCCGCGGTGACCACGCCCATAGCCCAGACGAAGGTGCCTCCGTGGACGAAGACCTGCTCGAGTATCAGGTCCTTGGAGTAGAAGCCGGAGAGGCCCGGTACGCCGGAGATGGCCAGCCAGCCGGCAGCCATCAGCAGAAAAGTGAAGGGCATCTCTTTCCTGAGGCCTCCCATCTTGAAGAGGTCCTGCTCGCCGCCCATGCCGTGTATCACGGAGCCGGCAGCGAGGAACAGCAGCGCCTTGAAGAAGGCGTGCGTGGCCAGGTGAAATACGCCGGCCGAGAAGGCGCCGGCGCCGGCCGCCATGAACATATAGCCGAGCTGGCTGACCGTGGAGTAGGCCAGGACCTTCTTGATGTCCCTCTGCGCCACGCCAATCACGGCGGCGAAGAACGAGGTGAAGCAGCCTGTCACCAGTATGACTTCGAGAGCCTTGGGGGCCAGGTCGTAGAGGAAGCTCATACGGGCCAGCATGTAGACGCCGGCGGTCACCATGGTGGCCGCGTGAATCAGCGCGGAGACCGGCGTAGGGCCGGCCATCGCGTCGGGCAGCCAGACGTAGAGCGGGAACTGCGCCGACTTGCCGGTGGCCCCGAAGAAGAGCAGCAGGCCTATCAGCGTCGGGGCCGTCATGCCGAGCACGGTGACGGAGGAGAGCAGCGGGGCGTTCTGGCGCAGCGTGTCGAAGTCCATCGAGAAGACGCCGTGCGCGGCGAGCAGGGCCGACAGCAGCATAAGGCCTATAAGGAAGCCGGCGTCGCCGACGCGGTTCGTGATGAAGGCCTTGCGCCCGGCGGTGGCCTTCTCCGGGTCCTCGTACCAGAAGCCGATCAGCAGGTACGAGCAGAGGCCCACGCCCTCCCATCCTACGAACATCACGAGCGGGCTGTCGGCCAGCACCAGCGTCAGCATGAAGAAGACGAACAGGTTCAGGTAGGCGAAGTAGCGGTTGTAGCCCTTGTCGCCGCGCATATAGCCTATGGAATACACGTGGATCAGGAAGCTGACACCGGTGACTATCAGCGCCATCACGGCCGACAGCGGGTCGAAGCGCAGGGCGGCCGTTACGCTGAACGTGCCTGCCGAGATCCAGGAATACATGACGTCGCGCAGCAGGCGCGCCTCTGGGGGCAGCGCAAGCAGGCGGGAAAAGGAGACGGCCGCCAGGATGAAGGCCGCCAGGATGGCCAGCGAGCCGGCTATCCCCCCGCCTTTCTCGCCCAGGAACCTCTTGCCGAGAAAACCGTTCAGCAGGAAGCCGGCCAGCGGGGCCAGGAGGATCCATCTCAGGAGCGGGTAGAGGGTCTCTTGCATGTCAGCCTTTCAGCTCCTTTATGTTCTCCGGCTCCAGCGTCTTGAAGGCGCAGGAAAGAGTGATTATCAGCGCGAGACCTATACCAGCCTCGGCGGCCGCCACGGCGAACAGCATCACCGTGTAGGCCTGGGAGGCCGGCTGGGGGCCGAGGGCCACCAGCGCCACGTTGGCCGCGTTGAGCATCAGTTCCAGGAACATCAGCATACGCACCAGGTTGCCGCTGGTCAGGAAACCCGCGGCGGCAAGCGTAAAGAGCACAAAGCTTATCGAAGCCAGGGAATAGGCGCTCATGCCCGCCTCCTGTGCAGGGCCAGCGCGGTGGCGGCCACGATGGCGGTTATTATCACCAGCGACAGCAGCTCGAACTGGAAAGCGAAGCGGCCGAACAGTTCACGCGCCAGCGGCAGCGTGCCGGTCTCGGAAAAATCTACCGGGCGCAAAAACCCTTTCAGCGCTCCGGAGACGTTGAGCAGCTCGGTCAGGATGACCGCCGCCGCGGCCAGGCCCAGCACCTTCAGGAAGACGGAGCGGGAGGCGCGGTCACGCAGCGCGCAAGGCATCACGGTGAGCGCCACCACGAACAGTATCATGATAGCGCCGGCGTAGAGGATAATCTGCAGCACGGCCAGCATCTGCGCGCTGAGCGCCAGATAGAGGGCCGCCGTGGCGAGAAGCGCGGCCAGCATCAGCAGCGCCGACTTGACCAGGTTGCGCTGAAAGATCATCAGCAGCGTGGCCATGGCGGCCACGGCTCCGAAGAACCAGACGGCGGCCTGTATCATTTTTCCCCTCCGGCTTTAAGATATTCGTTGGCCAGCCTGTTGGCTGCGCCCTTCAGGGAAGGTTCCCCCGGAAGGTTGCGCAGCAGGGCGCTCTTTACGAGCAGCAGTTCCGAACGGGCCTCTACCCCGCCGGGCAGCTCCCTGGTGTCCATGGCGATCGCGTCTTCTGGGCAGGCCTCCACGCACATCCCGCACACGACGCAGCGAGAGAGATCTATGTCGAAGACGGCCGGGTATTTCTCTGCCGGATTCTCCGGATATTCCGCCGCCTCGATGTGTATGCAGTACGCCGGGCAAGCCGTCTGGCACATGAAGCAGGCCACGCACTTCGGGGAGCCGTCGGCGCGGATCTTCAGGCGGTGGCGGGTGCGCAGGTTGGCGTTGCCGGGCAGCGGGGAGGGCTGCTCAGGGAACTGTATGGTAGGCATTCCCTTCCTGTTGAAGAAATTGGCGAAGAAATGGCGCATTGTCACGGCCAGGCCTCGCGCCACCTCCAGGAGGTAGATCCTCTCCAGCGGGCCAAGCGGCTTGTTGTCTACTTTCTTAACGCTTATCATAAAAGTCCGGTCCGGATCACTTGAGTGCGGTCAGCACCGCGCCCGTTACAAGTATGTTCAGCAGCGCCAGAGGCAGCAGCACTTTCCAGCAGAGCGCCATCAGCTGGTCGAAACGGAAGCGCGGCAGCGTCCAGCGCACTACCAGCAAAAACCATGAGAAGAATACGGTCTTCGCCGCGAAGGCCCCCGTCTGCAGCGCGGCCACCAGGTAGTGGTTCAGCGGCAGGGTGCTCCCCCACGGGAAGATGAAACCGGTGTCGTAGAGCCATGGCACCTGCCAGCCTCCGAAGAAAAGCGTTGTGGCCAGCATCGAGACCAGGATAATTTCTATGAACTCCGCGAACATGAACGCCCCGAAGCGCATCGAACTGTACTCCATGAAATAGCCGATAATCTCCGACTCGCCTTCGACCAGATCGAACGGCGTGCGCTTGTTCTCGGCTATAGCTGCCGTCAGAAACAGCACGAAGGCCACTGGCTGGTAGAAGACGCCCCAGCCGGGCAGGAAGCCGAACAGCAGCCTGCCCTGCGCGCGGACCATGTCCTGCAGGCCGGCGGTGCCGAAGATCATCATCAGCCCGACGAGCGTCAGGCCCAGCACCACCTCGTAGGAGACCATCTGCGCCACGCCGCGCATCGCGCCCAGCAGCGCAAAATTATTCTTGGAGGCCCAGCCGCCGAGGAAGACGCCGTAGATGGCCAGCCCGGAGAAGGCCAGCACGAAGAAGAGGGAAAGCGGCATCTGCGCTATCTGCAGGTCCAGCTGGTAGCCAAAGACCATCACGTAGTCGCCGAACGGGATGAAGGCGAACAGGGCCAGTACCGGCACCAGGGCGAAGAAGGGCGCCAGCGTGAAGAGCAGCTTCTCCGCTTTGGCCGGAACGAAATCCTCTTTGACCAGCATCTTGATGCCGTCGGCCACGGGATGGAAAAGCCCGTCGAAAGCAAAGCCGAAGACCGAGGCGCGGTTTGGCCCGATGCGGTCCTGCATCAGCGCGCTGACCTTGCGCTCGGCCAGCGTCAGCAGGGCGGTGAAGCCCATGATGACGTTGAGCAGCACCAGCACCTTTACCGCGGCGGCGCCGGCGAAAAGCAGGATGTCCGAGTGTGCCTGGTAGAACTGTGCGATCACTTTTTAATTCCCCTGATGGCGTCGTCGCCTGAGTTAAGCCCCAGCGAGAGGCCGCTGTAGGAGGCCAGGCTGGTGAGCATGGCCCAGAGCGGCCTTACCCCCTCCGGCGGCTCCACCGACGGGCGGGTGCGGCGGCTGAAGCCCTGATAGTTGACGAAGGTCCCCTGCGTTTCGAAATAGGAGGCGTAGGGCAGCGTGGTCTGCGCACCCTCCGGCACTTCGCCGCGGTTGACGGCGAAGACCACGAGGGCGGCGCCACCGGCTTTCAACTCATCCTTGAGGGCCGCCGCGGCCCTGGCCTCGGCTACGATCAGCTTGATCCTGCCCGAGGCGGCGCGCTTGGCGAAGTCGGAAAAAGAAAGCCCGCCCGCCGCCGCCTTCACCTGCCTGGCCCCGGCCGTGTTAGGGGCCGGGTCCTTGTTTATAAGGATGCCGTCCTTTATGCCCTGCTCGGCGGAAAAATCAAAGGAGTAGTTCTCGGTCTTGAGCGCCCGCGCCAGCAGCGCGAGGGCCGAGTTATCCTCCACCGAAAGCCACGGTGAACCCAGGACCGCCGCTGCATCCCTAGCCTCGTCCAGGCGGGCGGCCGCCTCGCGCAGGGCCGGCTCCAGCTCTATCAGGCCGTTCTTGACTATGCCCTTGACGAGCCTGTCGCCGGCGGAGACCGACTTGTAGGTCATGCGTCCGCGATCGCAAAGCCAGGTGTTGGTTTCGGCGTTGGGGCGCGGCGATAAACGGTAGATCGTGTTCTTGTTGTGATGGGCCTCGACGAGGCAGCCGGTCGCGCAGCCGAGGCATACTGTCGGAGTCTTCTTGAGGAACCAGACCCGCTGCTTGAACCTGAAGTCGCGGGAGGTCCAAGCCCCGACGGGGCAGATGTCGGCGAGGTTAAGCGTATAGCCGTTGTCCAGGGCCTTCCCTTCCTTCAGGTCTATGTAAGAACGGTCGCCGCGCCCCATGACCTCGAGCTCGGAGGTCTTCGTGACCTCGGAACAGAAACGCACGCAGCGGGTGCAGAGGATGCAGCGCTCGTTGTCGAGCACCAGGTGCGGCCCCAGCGCGCGGCGTTTCTGGCGCCTGACCTTGTCCTCATTGGGGAAGCGGCTCTTCGCGCGGCTGTACTCCATGTAATAGTCCTGCAGGCCGCATTCGCCCGCCTGGTCGCAAATCGGGCAGTCCAGCGGATGGTTTATCAGCAGGTATTCCAAAACGTCGCGGCGGGCGGTTTTTACCTTGTCGGTGTCGGTCCGGACCACCATCCCGTCGGCGGCCTCGGTAGAACAGGCGGTCAGCAGCTTCGGTGACTTCTCCACCTCCACCAGGCACATGCGGCAGTTGCCGGAGATGGGGAGTTTGGGGTGGTAGCAGTAGCGCGGTACGTAGACGCCCAGCTGCTGGGCGGCCTCCAGCACCGTGGTCCCCTTTGCGACTTCTGCGGTCTTTCCGTCTATCGTGATCTTAGGCATCAGTGTTTAACGGGGGCTTCCGGCGGGCAGCATTTTCCCGCGGCGTGCGCCTCGAACTCCGAACGGAATTTCTTCACAAAGCTCATCACCGGCATGGCCATAGCGTCGGCCAGCGGGCAGATAGTGCGGCCCGTCATTCCCTCGGCCACGGAATAAAGGGTATCTATGTCCTTCGGCGAGCCCTTGCCGCTCTCCAGACGGTCCATGATTTTTTCTATCCAGCCGCAGCCCTCGCGGCACGGGGTGCACTGACCGCAAGACTCGTGGTGGTAGAAGCGCGCCAGCACCTGCAGCAGCTTCACCATGCACTGTGACTCGTCTATGACTATAACGCCGCCGGAACCCAGCATGGAACCCGCCGCGGCCAGGGATTCGTAGTCGAGCTTCACGGCCCAGGCCTCCTCCGCGGTGAGTACCGGAGTGGAGGAGCCGCCGGGGATGACGGCTTTGAGCTTCTTGCCTGGTTTCAGGCCGCCGCAGGTTTTCTCTAGAAGTTCGCGGAAGGCCGCGCCCAGCGGCAGCTCGTAGACCCCCGGCTTGTTAACCGGGCCGCTGACGCAGAAGAGTTTGGTGCCAGTGCTCTTGCCGGCTCCTATGGCGGCGTACCAGGCCCCGCCCTTGTCTATGATGGCTGGGACCGAGGCGAGCGTTTCGACGTTGTTTATGACCGTCGGCCCGCCGAAAAGTCCTTTCACCGCGGGGAAAGGCGGCTTCAGGCGGGGCTGTCCCTTGAAGCCTTCCAGGGACTCCAGTAGCGCGGTCTCCTCGCCGCAGATATAGGCGCCGGCGCCGCGGTGCAGGTACAGTTCGAAATCCGAGCCGGAGCCGAGCATGTTCCCGCCGATAAAGCCTTTGGCACGCGCCTCAGCGGCCGCCTTTTCCAGCGCCCTGGCCTCCGCCACGAACTCGCCGCGGATATAAATGTAGCCGGTCCCGGCACCTATGGCGCGCGCGGCTATGGCCATGCCCTCTATCAGGGCGTGCGGGTTCCTGAGGATCAGTTCGCGGTCCTTGAAGGTGCCAGGCTCACCTTCGTCGGCGTTGCAAACCAGGTAGCGCGGCCCCTCGGCGTCCTTGGGAACGAAGGACCACTTGAGCCCGGTTGGAAAGCCCGCGCCTCCGCGCCCTCGCAGGCCGGACTTCTTGACCTCTTCTATCAGGTCGGCCGGCTTCATTGCCAGCGCCTTTTTGAGCGCCTTGTAGCCGCCGGCGGCAAAATAACTTTCCAGCCCGGTTACGTTGTCTTTCAGAAGGATGTTTTCCATGCTGTTCCGGTGCCTCAGCGGCCTCCCGGCACCACACGTCCGTGCCTGAGGTCGTCGAGAAGCGCGTCCAGTTTGGCCGTGTCGAGCTTTTCGAAATAGCCGTCGTTGACCTGCATCACCGGCGCCGAGCCGCAAGCTCCCAGGCATTCCACGGTGGACAGAGTGAAGAGGCCGTCTTTGGTGGTTTCCCCTTCGTCTATGCCGAGCGCGCGCTTCAGGTGGGCCAGCAGGTCCGGCGCGCCCGCCATGTGGCAGGAAATATTGCGGCAGAGCTGCAGATGGTACTTGCCGACCGGCTCGCGGTCGAACATCGTGTAAAACGTGACTACCGCCTTCACGCGCGAGTAGGGCAGCCCGAGCAGCCTGGCCAGCTCGTCCATGCCTTCCTCGGGGACGTAGCCGGCCTCCCGCTGCAGCTCGTGCAGCAGCGGAATCAGCGCCGCGTCGGGGCGCGGGTACCTGGCGCGGAGTTTGTCCGCCTTGGCCCTGAATTCCTCGGTGATCTTAAAAGACATTGCCGTCAGCGCTCCAGTTCCCCGCCAATCATGTTGATCTGCCCGAAGGTGGGAATGATGTCCGCGATGTAAGCGCCCTGGATAAGCTTGGAGAGGCCGGCCGTCAGCGTGAAGGACGGCGGGCGCACGCGGACGCGCCAGGGACGGCCGGTGCCGTCGCTGACGATGTAGAAGCCGAGCTCGCCATTGCCGCCCTCCACGGCCTGATAGATCTCCCCCTTCGGAGGCTTCACGCCCTCGAAGGTCAGTTTAAAGTGGGATATCAGGGCCTCGATGTTGCCGTAAACTTCCTCCTTGGGAGGCAGTGTGACGCCTAGATCCGGATAATTCACCGGGCCGCCCGGCAACTGCGCCAGCGCCTGCTCTATGATGCGCACGCTCTGGCGCAACTCTTCCATACGGACCAGGTAACGGTCGTAGTTGTCGCCGTTGGACCCCACCGGAATGTCGAAATCGAAGCGGTCGTAGACCAGGTAGGGCGTGGCCTTGCGTACGTCGAGCGGGACGCCGGAGGCGCGCAGCACGGGGCCGGTGAAGGAAAGCGCTATGGCCTCCTCCTTTGAGACTGCGCCCGTTCCGTGCATACGGTCGTAGAAGATGCGGTTGCGGGTCAGCAGTTTGTCGGCGTCGGCCATGTTCTTGCCGAGCACCTTGAAGGCTTCAGCGGCCTTCTGCCCGAAGTCGGCGGGCAGGTCGCGCGTTAGCCCGCCGACGCGCGTGTAGGCCGGAGTGATGCGGCCGCCGGCTACGGAGTCGGCCAGGCGGAACAAGGTCTCGCGGGCGTTGATAAGGTAAAAGTAGACCGTGAACGCCCCCAGCTCCATAGCGCTGGCGCCAAGGCAGGTCAGGTGGTCTGTAATGCGGGATAGTTCGCTCATGATCACGCGGATGTATTGGCAGCGTGGTGTGGTCTCGATTCCGAGCAGTTTCTCCACCGCGAGGGCGTAGCCGACGTTGTTGATCAGCGGCGAGATGTAGTTGAGTCGGTCGGTATAAGGGACGCACTGGTTGTAAGTGACGTTCTCGCAGGTCTTTTCGAAGCCGCGGTGAAGATAACCTATCTCCACGTCGGAGCCGGTTACCCTCTCCCCCTCCACGGTGAGCTCTATGCGCACGATCCCGTGCATGGCCGGGTGCGACGGACCCATGTTCAGCACCATGCGACCGTTCTCGAGCTTCTCCAGCTCCCAGTTCTTCGCGAATTCTTGGCGTTTCCTGTCCGTCATCTCGTCAATCCCTGTGGGCTATCCTCGGCTGCCGCTTTTTAAGCGGATAGTCCTTGCGCAGCGGGTGGCCCTCGAAGCCGTCGTACATCAGCAGCCGCCTGAGGTCCGGGTGGCCCTCGAAGCGTATGCCGAACATGTCCCAAACCTCTCGCTCGAACCAGTTGGCCCCCGCCCAGACCGGGGTCAGCGAGGCCGCGGACGGGTCCTCCGCCGTCACCGGGCACTTGAGGCGCAGACGGTAGTTGTGTTTCGAGGAATAGAAATGGCAGACCAGCTCGAAGCGCGGCTGCCGGGGCAGGTAGTCCACCGCCGTGAGGTCCATCAGGAAATCGAAGCCGAGCTCGTCGCGCAGGAAAAGCGCGGCGGCTTTCAGTGCCTCCTTCCTTATTACTACGGTCTCGTCCCCGCGGAAAGAGGAGGTCTCAAGCGTGTCCTCCGGGAACCTGGCCTTGAAGGCGTCGAGCAGGTAACTGTTCATCTGTATTTCCTGTCCAGCACGGATTCCCTGGATACTTTTTCTTGCAGCTTAACCAGCGCGTCCAGCACGGCCTCGGGACGCGGCGGGCAGCCTGGAATGTAGATGTCTACGGGAATAATCTTATCGATCCCCTGCACGGTGGCGTAGTTGTCGTAAAAGCCGCCCGAAGTGGCGCAGACGCCGAACGAGACCACCCACTTTGGCTCGCACATCTGGTCGTAAACGCGTTTGAGGACCGGGGCTAGTTTCTCGTTGACCGTGCCGACTACGAACAGTACGTCGGCCTGGCGCGGTGAGAAGCGCGGATACTCGGCGCCGAAACGCGCGATGTCGTAGGTGGAGGCCCACGTGGACATGAACTCCATGCCGCAGCAGGCGGTCACGAACGGGTACTGGAAGAAAGAATATTTGCGGGCCCAATTGACGGCCTCGTCTAGGCGCGTCGTTAAATAGGAATGGCCGAAGAGGGTTTCTAGTCCCATTCAAGGGCTCCTTTTTTTACCGCGTAGGCCAGTCCGGCGAAGAGGACCGCCAGAAAAAGAACCATCTCGTAGAAAGCCCCGCGGCCGAGCTGTCCGAACGAGACCGCCCATGGATACATAAAAACTATCTCCACGTCGAACATCACGAACAGCACCGCGACGAGGTAGAAATTGACGCGTCCGATGCCGCGCGGCTCCATGGCCGGCGGCATACCGCATTCGAACGGTTCCTGCTTTATCGGGGTGCGCTTCTTCGGACCGAACAGGACGGAGAAAAGCACCATGCTCCCCGCCACAACGAAGCCAAAGCCGCCAGCCAGAATAACGCCGATATATTCGCGCATCTTTTAAATTTTACCAAACTTAGCCCAATTTCGGGAACAAACTGGCGAAAATATTTTTTTCACGCGTTAGATGCGCGGGAAGCGTAAAAAGTTTCACTTCCCGCTCCCGCCGTCCGCTGATCCGCCGCGCAGCAGGAGCTTAAGCGCTCGCATCGCGCCCTTGTTCAGGCGCGCGTCGAGCAGACCCTGCCTTATCGCGCGCAACTGCGCCTCGCCCGCCCAGTGGCTTCCGGCCCCCGCGGCCAGCTTACCGACTATCTCTTCAGCCACGCGCGAGATCTCCGCTGCCGGAGCCGGCGGGGCGGCCCGCCTGGAGGCGCGAGGTAGGGCGCGGGCGGCCCCGGAGAACTCGTAGCATGCCACGGCCACGGCCTGTCCCAGGTTCATGGACGGCTGCTTGGCCGCGGTCGGAATCGTGACTACGGCCGAGCAGTAGGAGAGGTCGCCGCGTGTCAGCCCGGTCTTCTCCGTCCCGAAAAGGAGTCCCACCGTACCGGCGCCCCTGGAGGCAGCGTACACGGCGGCCTCCGCCAGCGGTATCACGTCGCGCTCGGGCTTGAGGCGGTGGAGCGAAGAGGTGCCCAGCAGCAGGTCGCAGCCTTCGGACGCTTCGGGGATCCCTGCGCACAGGCGCGCCGAGTCCACCACGTCCATCGCCCCTATCGCCGAGACGGACGCCTCCTGTTTCCATAGGCGGGCGGCTTCTTCCCAGTCGGAGGCGAAAGCCTCGGACAGGACCAGCTCCTTAAGGCCGAAGTTGGCCATCGCGCGGGCGGCCGCGCCTATATTGTCGGGATTCCTTGGCCTTACGAGGATTATGCGGAAACGCATCGCGCTTTTCAACGGCGCCGCGCGGCCCGGCCCCCGAGAAGGAAGTCCTTGATTCTGGGGATGCCCGGCGCCAGGCGCGGCGCGCCTGGACTATGTTGCGTTTCGACGAAGAACGAGACGGCGCCGGGGAAACGCGCGTGAAGGATGTTGACGTTGGCGGGCTCGTTCTCAAAGACCGCTACGACCTCTCCCAGGCGGTCTATGTAGCCGCTGACCTCACGTTTGAAGAGCCCGTCGTTCTGGCTGAACTCTTTTTTGACGATGGTCATCGTGCCGGCCACCCCGACAGGGAAACCGTAGAGGCGCAGGACTTCGGTGGTGCCCACGAGCATGCGTCCCACATCGCGCCCGGTCAGGTAGATGACTGTGGCGCCGGCCCGGTGTACCCTCTCCACGTAGGCCTTGGCCCCCGGCAGCGGCATATCGTATTTCTGGTACTCGTCTGAGAAGAAGCGGGCGGCCCATTCCTTCTCTATGAAGTCCTTCTCCCGCCTGGAGCGGACCCCGAGCCTCTTCAGGGTGACGGGCAGGCTGTAGTCCACCACCGAAAGTTCCTGGAACCGGGTGAAAGTGCCCGCCAGCGCGGGACAGGCCGAGTCGTATTTCTCGGCTATCTCCCGCAGTATGAACATCGTGCGCGTGCGGTTGTCGAACAGAGTGCCGTCCAGGTCAAAAATGGCGATGGTGGAGCGGTGTTGGGAGGTGCGCAGCGAAACCAGGTCTATGACGGTCTCAAGTCCCGCCGCAGGAATCATTTCCCGGCCCCTTTCCGCTTTCCGCAGACCGCCGCGAAGGAGGTCAGCGAGTCAGCGCTGAGGCCCCTGCCCAGCTTTCCGTCGAGCCTGGCGGCCACCTTCCCATTCCGGAAGCAGAGCACGGTCGGGACCACTTCGACGCCGAAAGCGTCCTCCAGCTCGGGCAGGTCGTCGGTGCAGACCTTGATGAAGGCCTTGTCCTTGCCCGCCAGGGCTTCGAACGCCGTGAGGAAGGAGAGACAGAACGGGCACCAGGAAGAATAGAAGAGCGCTATGCTGCCGGAAGTATTGACAATCTCGGCGTAAAAATCGTTTTTGGTCGCGATCTTTCTTGAGCCCATCTCCCCCTCCTCCCGTCGCGTCAGATCTCGTCCTTGCGGACCTCGTGCGTGGCCAGGTAGTCCAGCGCGTTGCGGGCCGCAGCCTGCTGCGCCTCTTTCTTGTTCCTGCCGGAGCCGAGGCCCAGGGTCTTCCTGCCGAGGAAGACCCGCACCGTGAAGAGCTTTTCGTGCTCCGGCCCCGCCTCGCTGGTCAGCTCGTAGTCCGGTGGTCTCTTGTGACGTTTTTGTATCAGTTCCTGCAGGGAGCTCTTGTAATCCTCGTCCAGTTCCCTGGTTCCCTGGGACTCCAGCCACGGGACGACGAGCTTCTCCACGGGGGCAAGCCCGCCGTCCAGGTAGACGGCACCCAGCACAGCCTCCATCGCGTTGGCCAGGATACTGTGGCGCTTGGCCCCGCCGCTTAAATGTTCCCCGGCGCCGAGGTACAGATGGTTCCCGAGAGCCAGCGCCTCGGCCCAGCGGGCGAGGTTGGCGCGCGAGACTACGGCCGCCTTCGTCTTAGACAGGAACCCCTCGTCTTCCGAGGGGTTCCTGAGGAAAAGGTAATAGGAGACCGTCATGCCAAGGACGCTGTCGCCCAGGAACTCCAGGCGTTCGTTATGGCACCGTCCACCAGTCTCGGTCGCGTGCGACTTGTGGGTGAGCGCCTCTTCCAGCAGCCCCTTGTCCCTGAACCTGTAGCCTATTACCGCTTCAAGGGAGGACATCGGGAAGATCAGTCTTTCTTTCCGGCCTTGTCCTTTATGTAGTTTACCGCCTCGCCGACGGTCTTTATCTTCTCGGCGTCCTCGTCAGGGATCTCTATGTCGAACTCTTCCTCTAGCGCCATTACCAGCTCGACGGTGTCAAGGGAGTCCGCTCCGAGGTCCTGCACGAACTGGGCCTGCGGGGTCACCTCGGCCGCGTCCACGGCCAGCTGCTCGGTTATGATCTTCTTGACTCTCTCTTCAAGGTTCTCGGTCACTGCCATTTCGGTACCCTCCTGGTTATTTGCCGATCTTACATGTAGAGCCCGCCGTTGACGGCGAGCACCTGGCCGGTTATGTACTCCGAATCGCCGCCGGCCAGGAACAGCGCGGCCTTCGCCACCTCGCCGGGTTCGCCCATGCGGCCCAGCGGTATCATCTCTGATATTTTTGCCTTCGCCTCGTCCTTTAGACCCTCGGTCATCCTCGTGCGTATGAAGCCGGGGGCCACCGCGTTGACAAGTACCTGCCGCGGCGCGAACTCCCGTGCCAGAGATTTCGTGAGACCTATCAGCCCGGCCTTGGAGGCGGAATAGTTAGCCTGTCCGGCCTGGCCGCTCTGGCCCACTACCGAGGAGATATTGATTATACGGCCGAAGCGGGCCTTCAGCATCAGCTTCGCGGCGGCCTTTGACATCAGGAACGCGCCCTTAAGGTTCACGCTCATGACCGCGTCAAAATCAGTTTCCTTCATGCGCAGCACCAAATTGTCCTTCGTAATGCCGGCGTTGTTGACCAGTATGTCCAGCCCGCCGAAGGCCTTCTTGGCTTCTCCGACGGCCCCGTCGCAGGAAGCTTCTTTTGAGACGTCCAGTTCCAGCCCTATAGTCCTGGACCCGGTCGCGGAGGCTATCTCCGCAGCGGCCGCCACGCTCTCCGCCGCGGACAGATCGGCAACGGCCACCGCGGCGCCCTCGGAGGCGAACAAAAACGCTATCTCCCGGCCTATACCTCTGGCAGCGCCGGTCACGAGCGCCGCGCGGCCTTCAAGGCGTTTCATCTCGCGGCCTCCTTGGCCTCGGCTATTCGGTCCTTGACTTGCTCCATGCGCTTCTTTATGTGCGTCACCATGCCGGAGGAGGCGAGGTCAGCGCTGACGCGGACCGCGTTGAAGACCGCGGCCGGGGTGACCCGCCCGTGGCAGACCAGCACCACGCCATTGACGCCCAGCAGCGGCGCGCCTCCGTAAACATCCACGCTCATCTTCGCCTTCATATCGCTGAAGAGCTTGCGCATCAGCATCGCTCCGATTTTATACGTGAACTTGCGCACGATCTGGTCCTTGAGCATCCGGAAAATCACCTTGGCGGTGCCTTCGTAGAGTTTCAGGACCACGTTGCCGTTGAAGCCGTCCGCCACCACCACGTCGGTGAGGCCCTCAGGGATGTCGCGGCCCTCGACCGGGCCGTAGAAGTTCACTCCCATGTTCTTTATCAGCGGAAGCGTCTCCTGGACCAGCGCGTCCCCCTTCGTCTCCTCTTCCCCTATGGAGAGCAACCCTACCGAAGGGCGCTGCAGGCCCAGCAGAGATTCCATATAGATGGAGCCCATCACGGCGAACTGCGCCAAGTGCCAGGGCTTGCAGTCCATGTTCGCTCCGGCGTCCAGCAGCAACGTGGTGCCCTTCAGCGTGGGCAGCGGAGCCGCTATGGCGGGGCGGATGACTCCGGGGATACGCTTGAGCGTCAGCAGCGAGGCCACCATGATCGCGCCCGAGTTCCCGGCGGAAACGAAAGCGTCCGCCTTACCTTCCGCCACCAAGGAGGCTCCCACCATCAGGGAACTGTCAGGCTTAGAGCGGCATTCCTCCACCGGCTCGCTGGCCATTTCCACCACCTGCGGCGCGTGGACGATGGAGATCCTTTCCGGGTTCTCAGCGCCGTGGCGGCGCAACTCCTCCCGTATCTCCGGGTCCCTGCCCACGAGAATAATCTCGTGCTCCAGCTTTCTGGTCGCCAGCAGGGCGCCTTCGATATTGGGCTTCAGGCCGAAATCCCCGCCGTGGGCGTCAAGCGCGATCCGCATCTCAGGTCCGGGGCGGCGTTATTTGTTTTCCTTGCCTTCCTCGCCCTTGGCCGCTTTCTGGGCGACCTCTATCTTTCCGTTGTAGTAGCCGCAGGAGGGGCAGACGCGGTGGGGCAGGCGCAGCGCGCCGCACTGGGGACAGGTGGCCAGCGACTTCACTTCCAGCTTCCAGCCCTGCGATCTGCGGGAATCCCTGCGGGACGGTGTGTGTTTGCGTTTGGGGTTTGGCATCGTAGCTCCTAGTTCTGGTTTAAATCACTTGCCGGGCTTCTCCGGCTTTTTCAGTTCAAGGCCCTTGAGCGCGGCGAACTGGCCCGGTATGTCCAACTTGCAGCCGCAGCTCACGCGATTGCGGTTGGCGCCGCAGAGCGGGCAGCGTCCTTTGCAGCTCTCCGAGCACAAGACCTTGATAGGCGCGAGCAGGGCAGAAGTCTCCCTGATAACTTCGCGCGCATCCACATATTCTAGCGAATCCGGATATACCTCGTCAAAAGAGTCCTCGAAAGAGCGCGTTAGAGAGTCCCCGCAGCGGGAGCACTCCAGGTCCAGTTCGGCTCTGACCTTCCCCTCCAGCAGGATAGAATCCCCGCCGACGGAAAAAGCCAGGTCCAACTCAAGTTTCTTCAGCGCGCCGGGGCGCTCGAAAACGTCGGAAAAAAGGGCCGGAGAGGGCGTCAGCCTCACGCTGAGGCCGCCCTGCTCCTTTATCTCGGAGTACTTGAAAACCAGAAGGTCCTGCTCCCGCATAGGCATAATAAGATATCAACTATGCCGGCAATAGTCAACCTTCTCCCGCCTTGTCGGCCACCGAGTACGGAGGTTTTCGACTGGAGGAATGATAGGTGCGGATCAGCACCTCGGCCAGCAGTCCGAGCGCGGCGAACTGGACGGCCACCAGCGCGAAGAAGATGGCCAGCAGGAAGAGCGGCTGATCCTTGACGAATATCCCGTTGAAGAACTTGTTGTACAGCGTGTAGACCGCCATCACGCCGGAGGCAGCCAGGAGCGCGAAGCTGAGCCCACCGAAGAAGTAGATCGGCTTGGTTATGAAATCGCCCATGAATTTGACCGTCATCAGGTCCAGCAGCACCTTGAACGTGCGTGCGAGGCCGTACTTCGATTGCCCGGCGCGCCGCGGCCTGTGGTTGACCGGCAGTTCTGTGACCGAGGCTCCCCCGTAGGCTAGGATGGCCGGCAGGAAGCGGTGCATTTCGCCGTAGAGGTCCGCCGCCTTGAGGCGCGAGGCCTTGTAGACCTTCAGCGTGCAGCCGAAGTCGTGCAGCTTCAGTCCCGTCACCGCGGAGATGACGGCGTTGGCGGCGCGGGATGGCAAGATGCGCGAGAAATAGGGGTCCTTCCGGTCGCGGCGCCAGCCGCTGACCACGTCCGTTCCGGCCGCCGCAGCGGCCAGCAGGCGCGGGATGTCCGCGGGGTCGTTCTGCCCGTCGGCGTCCAGCGTTACTATCCATTCGCCGCGCGCGGCGGCTATGCCGGCGGCCAGCGCCGCCGTCTGGCCGTAGTTCTTGGCCAGCCGCAGTGCGCGCTGGCCGGACAGGCCTGCGAATTCCCGCAGGAGGGCGAAGGAGCCGTCGGTGCTGCCGTCATCCACCCAGATTGTCTCGTGCGTCCCGCCGAGCGAGGAAAGCGCGGCTGAAAGCTCCTGTTCGAAGTCCCGCAGATTCTCCGCTTCGTTGAACACCGGGATGACAGCCGAAAGCGTTACGCTCATTTTTGGGTTCCTTCCTTGCCCAGCAGTTCAGAATAGAGCTTCTCCTGCTCCCGCACCATGAAGTCTATGTCGAACTCCGACAAGTCAGTGGCGGAGGCTCCGGCCGCCAGCCCGGCGCGCAGTCCCGCGTCGGAGAGAAGCCGGGAGAGCGCCGCGCAGAAGGCGTCCAGGTCGCCTTGCGGCGCCAGGAAGCCGTTTTTGCCGTCGCGCAGTATGTCGGCCACTCCGTCCGTGGCGTAGCAGACAGAAGGCAGGCCGCTTCTCATCGCCTCCACCAGGCTGCGCGGCAGGCCCTCCCAGAGGGAGGTCAGGACGAAGACGTCCGATACGGCCAGCAGTTCCGCGGAGTCCTTCCTCCACCCGGGGAAGATGCAGACCTTTTCCAGGCCTCGAGCCCGCGCGGCAAAACGCAGTTCTTCTAGCGCCTCGCCCCCGCCGACAAAGACGAAGCGCGCCGCCGGGAACCGCGGCGCCAGCCTGGCGGCCGCCTCCAGAAAATGAGCGGGATTTTTCTGCGGCTTAGTGTTGCCCAGGCTGATCACAACCGCGTCTTCAGGCCCAAGTCCGAGCTCGGCGCGCTTGCGCGTCCTGTCGGCGCGCGCCGGATAGCCGGAGAGCTTCACGCCGCTGCGTATGAGCCTGTATTTCCCCGGTTCCCCTATGCCAGCGGCCCGGGCCGTGCGCAGATTGGCTTCCGAGACGAAGACCAGTGCGTCGCTGAAGCGGGCACAGAACTTTTCCAGGGTCACGTACAGCCAGCGGACGAGGAAACTCTGGCGCGGATGGAAGCCGAAGCCATGGAAGGTGTGAATTATAACCCGCGCGCCGGCGCTCCAGGCGGCCAGGCGGCCCAGTATGCCGGCCTTGGAGGAATGGGTATGAACTATGTCAGGGTCTATCGCGAGCAGCATCGCCCGCAGTTCGAAGAAGGCCAGCAGGTCCTTCAGCGGGGCTATCTCCCTCGCCAGGTGCGCGGCGCGGCGCACGTCTCCGTCGTGGCCGCCGCCGTCCAGGTCGCCGCCCGGGCCGCAGATCAGGACGGTAACGTAGCGCGATCTGTCCAGCGTGCGCACGGTGTACAGCGTGTTGCCCTGTGCGCCGCCAAAATCCAGGCGTGTGATTATGTGGGCTACCTTCACCATTCCAGGGGCCGTCAGCGGAGTTTCTTTACCTTATATAAAGGAAAATAGTGCTTAAGTATGTCCGTGTACCTGGAACCAAGCCTCTCTGCCATGCCCCTGGCGCCGAGCAGGCACATTCCCTCCCCGGTGCCTGTCCCTATGCCGCGCAGCAGGAAGAACCTGGGGTATTTTCCTTTGTATATCGGGCGTATGCTGAACAGGGCCGAGCGCAGCGTTCCGGAGGCTAGCGCATCGGAAATACCCTGCCAGCCCTCTATTACGGCGCTGCCGGCCGTGCCGTCGACGCGGATGGACTTTATCCTGCCGTCGCGCTCACGCCTCAGCGGCACGATGTCTCGTATATAGCCGATCTTCTTAATCCTGTTTATCCGGTCCTCTATCCATCTGGGCTTGAGCAGCAGCGTCCAATAGACGTCTGAGGAGGTGGTCTTGTCGTCAGCCAGGCAGAGCAGGCCGTCCGGCGGGCCCTTAAGCGTATAGGCGTAGAGATTGAACGGGGTCATTGGCGGCAGCGGTCTGCCGCCGTCGTTGACGTCGCTCTCCGTGAAGCCCCCGCAGGCCCGGTTAAAGTCCACTTGGGCCAGTGTGTTGCCGCTCATCAGCACCTCGCCGCGGGTTTCCCTGGCCGCTGCGGCGGAAACGTCGCTCTCCGCCTGCAGGCCGGGGAACGTCAGGCAGTGGGCGGAGTCACAAAGATCGTATTCCCGGCTCTCGTGGTTCGGCACGCGCGCCAGGAGCGTCAGCCTTGTCCGCACCGCTATCGCTATGGCCTTGAGCTGCTCCGGCACCCGCGCGTCGTCGGCCAGGCGGGCCGTTATTGGACTGACCAGATCCTCCAGCCGCGTTTCATCTATCAGCCAGAAGCCCTTGTCCCTGACCAGCGCCAGGAGTTCTCCCGTGACCTCCTTGTCGCCCCTGTCCACACCGTGGGCGTCGGGCAGTTCCGGATTCTTTATAAGTATCACGGCGCCTGGGACTTTGGGGACTATTCTGATGCTGTTGGTCGTGGTATGGGCGACCGAGTTCATCGCGTCATGCACCTGGTAGACGCGGTTGGCCTCGTCGTAGGAAACGCTCCACTGCATTCCGGCCTTGCCGGTCGCGACGTTGCCCAGGCGTGTGTCCACCAGCGTGAAGTCCGAGGTGCAGATGAAACTGAATCCCTTGACAAGGGAAAGGGAGCCGTTCCTGTCGGCGTAGAGCCCGACTTTGACAGGTGGGCCGAACTGGGGCAGCGGCTTGTCGTGCACTGGCCAGGCCAGACGGGTCCAGTACAGCATGTCGTCGAGCTTGCCCTTGACGTATTTGCGCAGTTTCTGCACCTTCTTGCGGAAGAAGGGCTCGTCCGGGTCCATGTCGGAAAGCGTGTAGTAGGTCTGCCAGGCCGGGACCTGGTAGTCCGAATCCTCGTAAAGTTTGGCCAGGTCCATCTCGTCCTGGATATTGCGCGGGTCGTAGGTAAGGGCCTCTTTGAGGAACGTAAGCGCGTACGGCCTTTTCTTCAGGCGCACAAAATTGTCGCTGATCAGCTCGGCCGAGACCGCCAGCAGGTACGGGTCCCTGCTGTAGATGGAATGGAGGTCGTTTATGGCGTCCTCCGGGCCGCCCAACTGCTCCTCCGCCAGCGCCATGCCCATGCGGGCTTGTCCGTCGAGGTCGGAGTCCGCGGTCAGGGTCAGCGCTTTCTCGAAAGCGGTCCTGGCGTCCTGGTATTTCTCGAGGCTGAGCAGGTTCCAGCCCTTTTCGAAAAAAACGTAGAAGTCGGACGGATCTATCACCTCGCCCTTCGCAAGGTAGGCAAGGGCTTCGCCGTTCTTGCCTTCCTCGGCCAGCAGGGCCTCCAGATCGAGCAGGGCCTTGGATTCCAGGGCGGTGTCGGTGGAACGGTACACCACGTACTTGAGCGCGCCTTCCGCGTCGTCCGGCCTGCCGTCGAGCCACTGCGCGGAGGCGTCGGAGTAAATCTGGTAGGGGTTCTCGGCGCGTACGGGGAGCGCGGCGGCGAGCAGCGCCAGGACGAGAGTCGCGAGCCTTAGCAGCATAAGACATAAATCTAGCAATTATGCGCCCCCAATGGAAGGGGCGCCCGGCGTGCGGGGTGAAAAAACATTTTTGATTTTTTTTTCGGTTTATGTATAATATTTCCACGGGCCATTAGCTCAACGGTAGAGCAGGCGCCTCTTAAGCGCAAGGTTACAGGTTCGAATCCCGTATGGCCCAAAAGATTTTGAAAGCGGAGTAATGAGTAGTCGGCGAGTAAAGGGCGAAGGCGCGTACCTCCCCGGAAACTCAGAACTCATTACTCCTTTATTTTTTAGCCCTTTGCGCAAGGCGCGCCGGCGCCAGGGGATGCCGGGATGGCGGAATCGGCAGACGCGCATGGCTTAGGACCATGTGGGTTAACACCCGTCGGGGTTCAAGTCCCCGTCCCGGCATACCCGAGCGCCCGCCCGGGCCCGGGAAAAGAACGACAGCACCGTCTGGATGAGGAGAATTATGAATATTACGCTGGGTTTCGGGGATAATATAAAAAAAATCAAGCAGGAGGGTTGCGTCCATTTGTTCGGGGTCACCCTGGACGCTAAACCGCTGCAGGAGGCCTCCGAGGCCGCTCTGGTCCGGCTGCAGAGCGTGGTCAGCCTGCCGGGCTTCCGTGCCGGTAAGGTGCCGCTGTCCATGGTCAAGGAGCAGTTCCCCTCCATGGTCAAGGACGAGGTTCTCGACATCGCCGCCAAGTCGGCGCTGCCGGAAATCATCAAGGCCGCCAACATAACCCCGGTCGTCTCCCCTCTGCTCAGGAACGTCTCGTACGAGCCGGAAAGGAAACTTTACTTCGAGCTGCAGTTCGAGTCCGCTCCCGTCCTGGACCCGAAGGGCTACGAGAAGATCGCGGCTACGCGCAAGGTCCATAAGGTCTCCGACGCCGAGGTGGACAGGTACATAGACCAGGTGCGGGAGTACAACGCCTACCTCAAACCAGTGGCCGACGGGGAGCCCGCCGGCAAGCAGCATTTTGTGATAGTGGACTATGAGACTTTCGAGAACGGCCAGCTGGTCAAGGACGGTTCCGTCAAGGGCGAGATCGTGGACCTTTCCAGCCCGCAGACCGTGGCCGGACTGGCCGACGCGGTCGTCGGTGCGAAGAAGGGCGAGTCCCGCGAGTTCGACGCGCCGTTCGGGGACAAGAAGCTGCACTTCAAGGTCACTGTGGATGAGATAAAGCAGAAGGTCGTGCCCGAGCTCGATGATAATTTCCTGAAAGAGGCCGGCGTCAAGACCACGGAGGAACTCAAGATCAATGTGCGCAAACTGCTGGAGCAGGGCGCTGAGGAAAAGACCGAGAAGGACCTCCTGTCGCAGCTGGAGGACGCGCTGATAAAGAGCAATCCGCTTTCGCTCCCCCCCACGCTGGTCAGGGAGGAGGCGCAGGAACTGCTGGAACTCTTCAAGAAGCGCGCGCCGGAGGAGCAGCATCTGCCTGACGATTCCATGCTGGAGCGCCTTCGCCCGGTCGCGGAGCGCAATCTCTCCCTTACCTATATACTGCACCACATAGCCAAGAAGGAAAATATCCAGGCCACCGACTCCGAACTGGACGCGGAGCTGGAGAAGGCCATGGCCCGCCTCAATACCGAGGAGGAGAAGGCCAGGGGGCGCGAACTTTTCGGAAAACGCAAGGAGTACATACGCGCGTCCATGGTGGAAAGCAAGACCATGGCGCTTGTGAAAGAAAAGGCGGTAATAACCGAGCAGCAGTCCTGAGGCCGGCCGGTTAATTCTGGAGGAGAAATGATAATTCCGACGATAATAGAGACCTGGAAAGGCGCGGGGGCGATGGTAGGATATGACATCTATTCCCGCCTGCTGCGTGACCGCATCATCTTCATAACCGACCCGGAGGGCGCGGTGTCCACTGCTTCCGCCAACACCGTCATCGCCCAGCTGCTGTACCTCGACGCCGAGGACCCGGAGAAGGAGATCAACCTCTACATCAACTCCCCAGGCGGCATGGTGACGGCGGGCCTGGCGGTCTACGACACGATGCAGTTCATCAAGGCCCCGATCTCCACGATTTGCATGGGCATGGCGATGAGTTTCGGCGCTGTGTTGCTGGCCGCGGGCTCCAAGGGTAAGCGCTACGCGTTGCCCAACTCCCGCATCATGATTCACCAGCCGCTGATCTGGGGCGGCGGTATCTCCGGCCAGGCCACCGACATCGAGATCGAGAGCAGGGAAATGCAGGAGAACAAGACCCGGCTCATCGACATCATGGCCAAGCATACCGGCAAGGCCGCAGAAAAAGTGCGCGCCGACATGGAGCGCAACTTTTACCTCTCCGCGGCCGAGGCCAAGGAATACGGCATTATCGACTCGGTGCTAGAGCACCGCAAGAAGTAGTTCCGGCCGTACCCGCGCTCCGCTCTTTCCGGGCGGTGCGCGGCTTTCAGCGGAAGTGTTCAGGATCATAAAATGGACGAGAAGCAGAAAGCAGACCAGAATTTTCCGGCGGGACTTCCTGCGATAGCCATCAGGGACGTCGTGATGTTCCCCTACATGGCGCTTCCCCTTTCGGTAGACCGCCCCAAGTCGGTAGCGGCGATAGAGGCCGCGCTGGTCTCCGGCAGGCATATACTGGCGCTGGCCCAGCGCAAGCCGGCCGTCAACGATCCCTCCCCCGACGAGCTCTACTCTTACGGCGTCGTCAGCACTATTTCCCAGTCCCTGAAGATGCCTGACGGGACTATGCGCGTCTTCCTGGAGGGCCGCCGTCGCGCCCGCGTCAGGAAGCTGTCCGTGGACCCGGGGGGCACGCATCTCTTTGCGGAGGTCGAATATCCGGAAGAGCCGGCCCGGAAGACGCCGGAGGTCATAGCGCTGATGCGCCACGCGATGGAGATCTTCGAGGCTTACGTGAAGTTGGGCACACACATCACGCTCGATTCCGCCTCCATGCTGCAGCAGATGGAGGACCCGGCCCGCCTTGCGGACACGATAGCCGCCAACTCCATGTTTGCCCTGCAGGACAAGCAGGACGTGCTTGAGACCGAGGACTCCGGCGCCCGCCTGGAGAAGCTGGTCAAGTTACTGGCCAAGGAAGTCGAGATTCTGGACATCGAGCAGAAGATCCATGTTCGGGTCAAGACGCAGATAGAGAAATCGCAGAAGGAATATTATCTCAACGAGCAGATGAAGGCCATCCAGAAGGAACTTCATCAGAAGGATGACTTCTCGAAGGAGATAGACGAGCTCAAGAAACGCATCAAGGCCTCGAAGATGCCCAAGGAGGCCGAGGCCGCCGCCGAAAAGGAGCTCGGCCGCCTTTCCAAGATGATGCCGTTCTCCCCCGAGACCACCGTCAGTCGCACCTACCTCGATTGGCTGACGTCGCTGCCGTGGGGCGTGGAGACCAAGGACGAGATAGACCTTTCCAAGGCCAAGAAGATCCTCGACGAGGACCATTTTGGCCTTAAGAAACCCAAGGACCGCGTGCTCGAGTACCTGGCCGTCTGCAAGCTCACCGAGAAGCTCAAGGGCCCTATACTTTGCTTCGTCGGCCCCCCCGGAGTCGGCAAGACCTCGATCGCCCGCTCGATCGCCCGCTCGATGGGCCGCAACTTTGTGCGGATGTCACTGGGCGGCGTACGCGACGAGAGCGAGATCCGCGGCCACCGCCGGACCTACGTGGCCTCCATGCCCGGCCGCATCATCCAGAGCATGAAGAAGGCTAAGAGCCGCAACCCGGTCTTCCTGATGGACGAGATCGACAAGATGGGCACAGACTGGCGCGGCGATCCGGCTGCGGCGCTGCTCGAAGTGCTCGATCCGGAGCAGAACACCGAATTCAACGACCATTTTCTCGACGTGCCATTCGACATCTCCAAGGTGATGTTCATCGCCACCGCCAACACGCTGTGGGGCATTCCGGTCAGCCTGCGCGACCGCATGGAAATCATAGACTTCAGCGGCTACACGCACGACGAGAAGATAGAAATAGCCAAGAAGTTCCTGATCCCCCGCCAACTGAAGGACCACGGGTTGAAGGAAAGTTCCCTGAAAATAGACGACAAAGGTATCGACGCGGTCATCCGCGGCTATACCCGCGAGGCCGGCGTGCGCAACCTCAATCGCGAGTTTGCCTCGATGTGCCGCCGCGCGGCCCGCAGGATAGTGGAGACGAAGGCCGAGAACGTGAAGGTGACGCCGGAGAACGTCGGGGATTATCTCGGCATCCCGAAGTTCCTCGACACGAAGGCCTCCTACAACGCCGTCGGCATAGCGACCGGCCTCGCCTGGACTGAAAACGGCGGCGAGGTGCTGGCGGTGGAGGCCATTGCCGTGCCAGGCAAGGGCGGCCTGACGCTGACCGGCAAACTGGGCGACGTGATGAAGGAATCCGCGCAGGCGGCCTTCTCCTACGTGCGCTCCCGGGAGCTGGCGCCGCTTTCCTACGTGAACACCCATAATTTCCACGTTCACATCCCGGAAGGCGCGATACCGAAGGACGGTCCCTCCGCCGGGGTGACCATGGCGATCGCCCTGGCCAGCCTGTTCTCCGGCAGGCCGGTGCGCAAGAACCTCTCGATGACCGGCGAGATAACGCTCACCGGCCGCGTTCTGCCGATAGGAGGCCTCAAGGAGAAGGTCATCGCCTCTTTCCGTGACGACATAAACACCGTCCTCTTTCCCAGGGCCAACATAAAGGAACTTGAGGAGATCCCGGAGGAGATACGCTCCAGGATGCGGCTCCACCCTGTGGAGCGCATGAACGAGGTGCTGGACCTGGCGCTGGAGCCCGCCCCGGTCCGGGGCCGCGCGAGGAAGGTCAAGAGCCGCGGCTGAACACCTTCCCCTCCCGGAAGGCGGCCGCGGCGAATTAAGGAGTTTTATGAGAGTTCTTCCGGACCGGCGTGCCGCTCTAGCGGCCGCTCTACTGCTGGGGGCCTTCTCCCTCCTCCCAGCCCCGCTCCCGACGGCAGGCGCCTACGAGGCCTCCCTGAACACCCAAGACCTGGAGGGCGCGCTGGAGGACACCAAGTTAAACGAGGTCTTCTCCCAGTACCTAGCCACTATACAGATGTACGACCCGGAGCGGGCCACCAGGATGGGTCTGCACGACGCCGACGACAAACTCACCCAGCGCACCCCCGAGCGGGTGGCCAGCGAACTTAAGGCCTTCCAGGTCCTGCGCAAAAAGCTCGACGGCATAAAGAAATCCGACATGGCGCCTTCCCTGCAGGTGGATTACGACCTGCTGGACCATATGCTGGAGGTGGATATCTACGAGATGACCAACCTCAATGTCCTGGCCAGGCGCCCTCAATATTATCTGGAGCCGCTGTTCCTGGTCTACGAGATGATGAACAAGGAGTACGCCGACTACAACACCAGGGCGGCCGCCGCCATCTCCCGCCTGGACCAGCTGCCGGCGGTGCTGCTGCAGGCCGAACGTAATATCTCCAAGCCCCCGAAGATCTGGACTCAGCAGGCCATAAGACAGGCTGATGACGCGCTTAACAACATCTCCGATTTTGTCCCGCTGTT
The DNA here is from genome assembly GCA_021789695.1 of bacterium. Lineage (GTDB taxonomy): Bacteria > Elusimicrobiota > Elusimicrobia > Elusimicrobiales > UBA9959 > UBA9959. Next base: position 248,605 of record JAJYJH010000001.1, read on the forward strand.
CCGCGGCTACACCAGCTATGACCCGACCCTGAAGACCAGGGTGGACGCCACCCTGGACAATGTGAAGACGGCGCTGGCGCGTTACTCCGAGTTCCTCCGCAAGGACGTTCTGCCGGGACCGGATTCGGATTTTCGCTGCGGCGAATATACCTACGGCTTTTATCTGGAGCGCCGGCACGGGCTGGACATGACTCCGGGCTCCGCTTACAGCTACTCCAAGAAGGCCTTCAAGCGCTCGCTCAAGGCGCTGGAGAAGGAGGCCGTCAATATAGACGCCCTTACCGCCAAGAAGAAGGGCTGGCAGGGCGTCATGGACCAGCTGCCGACCGAGCATCCCGACGAGCGCGACGTCCTGAAGACCTTCCAGGATGAGGTGGACAGGGCCTACCAGCATTTCGACCAGTACAAGGTGGTAGAGTTCCCGCGCCAGCGCCTGCTGATAAAGAAGATGCCCCGGTTCATGTCCTCCGCCCTCCCGTACGTGTATTACGCGCCTCCTTTTGCGCTGGACGATAACAGGGTCTCGGAACTTTACGTCCTGCTCCCCTCGGATTCGCTTTCCGACGCGGCCCGCGACAGGGTGCTGGCCTCCGGTTTCAACTACGCGCTGATCGAGCTGTTGACTGCATATTCGGTGATGCCTGGCCAGCATCTGCGCAGCTACGAGTCCTCCCTGAACCATTCACGCATACGACGCATTTCCCGCCAGCCGATAATCGACAACGGCTGGGCCTGCTACGCCGAGTACCTCGCTGAGGAGATGGGGTTCTATTCCTCGTATTGGTCGCGTTTTCTGCGGGCCTACGTGCAGTTGCTGCGCTCCGCCAGGGCCTACGCGGACACGGCGCTGCACACCAAGCGTTGGACGGCGGACCAGGCCTCAGCCTTCTTCCAGGATAAGCTCGGGATGAGCAAGGCACAGGCCGACGGGGAGGTCCTTAAGATATCCCTGAATCCGACCGAGGGCTTCAGCTACATCTATGGTATGGACCGGATACTCGAACTGCGCCATTACTATGAGCGTACCGAGGCCCGCTATTTTGACCTGCGCAGGTTTCATACCGATTTCCTTAAGATGGGTGACATCCCTATCGACAGCATCGAGAGCGAGATGCGCCGGATAACGAAAGAGGAGGACAGGATAGTCAGATGACGGTTCCGGCGGTTTCCTTTTCCGGGGTAGGGAAGGTCTACAAGCGCCCGCGTCTTCTGGGAGCGCAGTTCACGACGGGGATCAGGGATCTTTCCTTCGAGTTGCAGCCGGGCGAGATCACGGGCCTGCTGGGCCTGAACGGCGCCGGCAAGACGACGATCATGAAGCTGATTACCGGCCTGCTTTTCCCTACTTCGGGGAAAGTCAGCGTTTTCGGCTACGCGCCCTCCCGCACCGAGGCCAAGGCCAGGGTCGGTTATCTGCCTGAACTGCCCTATTTCCCGCCGCAGTTGCGCCCCGTGGAAGCCCTGGCCTATTATGGCCGGCTTTCCGGGCTTTCCGGCGCCACCCTCTCCTCCGCAGTAGGCGCCGCAATGAGCCGTACCGGGCTTGAGCCGCACGCCGGCAAGCGCGTTTCGGAATTCTCCAAAGGCATGCTGCAGCGCCTCGGGTTGGCCCAGGCACTGCTTCATGGCCCAGACCTTCTCCTGCTCGACGAGCCGGTCAGCGGCCTGGACCCTCTCGCGATACACGACATCCGCGGCCTGTTGGCCGGTCTCAACGGCGAAGGCCGGGCCATTTTCCTTTCCTCCCACAGTATCTCCGAGGTGGAAAAGCTCTGCTCGCGGGTTTTGATAATGGTCAGAGGCTCGCTGGCCAGGACGGTGCTCCGCGCCGAGTGGGAGGCCGCTCCGGGCGGACTGGAAGGGATCTTCGTGGAGGCCGTGAAATGAGGCGTTCCTTCTCCACTGTCGTGAGCGTGGCGCTGAACTCCTTCTCCGAGAACGTGCGCAACAAGTTCTTCGCGGTCTTCGCGGTCTTCGCCTTCGCCGCTGTTTACGCTTCGGTGCTGGCCGGGGTAATGGCCGTTGACCAGGAGGCCCGGGTGCTGACGGACTTCGGGCTGACGCTCATAGAGCTGATTGCTCTGGCTTACGCGCTTTTCAACGCCTCCTCCGTGCTGCTGCGCGAGGCAGAGACTAAGACGATTTACCTGGTTTTCTCCCGTCCGGTGCCGCGCTGGGCCTACCTGGCCGGCAAACTGGCCGGCTCGCTGCTCACCTCCGCCGTGATGCTGGCTCTGATGGGCGCAATGCATCTGCTGCTGCTCAGGCTGCGCGGTTTCCCGCCCCCTGTGGACTACGCGTGGGCACTTGCCGGCTCGCTGCTGAAACTCTCCGTTATAACCTCGCTGGCCTTCTTCGTCTCCCTATTCTCCACATCCGCGGTCTCGACGCTGGTCATCTCCGGCGTAATCTGGACGGCCGGCCATTTCGCGATCGAGACCCGCTTCCTCGCCGAGCATTCCCCGGGGGTCAAGGGGGGCCTGCTCAAGGCCGCTATCTGGCTTATACCTAATTTCCAGCTTTTCAACGTCAGGGACTCCGGAGGGACGCTCCCCTTGGCGGCCTTCGCTACGGCGGCGCTGTGGACGGTGGGGGCAGGACTCGCGGCCCTGGCCCTGCTCTGGAGGAAGGAGTTTTGATGCGGCTCCTGGCGGCCTGCGCTGCGTTGCTGGCCTGGACCGCCGGTTCGGCCGTTTCCGTCTCTGTCTACCGTTCCCCGTTCCCGCCCCCCTCCGACATCCATGTGTCCGCCGAAGGGGCGGCAGGAGACATACTGGCTCTGGCGTTCGGCGCCAGGCGCCTCTTCGCCGACGTCTGGTTCATCCGCCTGATGCAGTATTACGGCACTCCCGAGGCGGGCCCCGGCGGGACTCCCGGGGATTCCTTCGCCTGGCTGCTGCCCAAAACCGGCGGCGGGGCAGCAGAGGAGGCGGCCGAGGCCGCGATCAACAACGGCGCCGGGCGTTACCCGGACTTTTTCCCGCTGGCCATGCACATACTTCAGCTTGACCCCTCGTTCACCGGCGCCGCGCTTTACGGCGCCGCCTCCCTGGCGTTCAACATGAACAGGCCGGGTGAAGCCGAGGCGTTGCTGCGCTACGGGCTGAGGTACCATCCACACGACTGGAAATCTTTAAAGCTTCTGACGGCAATAGGCTACAGCCGCTCGAGGGACCCCTCTGCCGTGGCCGCTTCCATAGCGCCGCTCCTAAAGGACCCGGATTGCCCGGTCATGCTCAAGCAGTTGGCGGCCTTCCTGGACAAGAAGGCTGGTAACTACGCCGAGGCCGCCGCGCTTTATGCCGACATCCTGACCACGTCGCGCGACCCGTCCTACGCCAGCAACGCCAGGAAAGAGCTAGCGCTGCTCGCCGCCAGGGGGATTACGCCCAGATGAAGGTGCTGAACGTCTGCGATTCTGCGGGCTGGGACATGGTCTCCTACCAGGCCTTGCACACCGCTGCGCGCTTCTCGAAGTTGGGCCACAAGTCCGCCGTGCTTTGCCCTAAGGACTCTCCCCTTTTCGCCGAATGCGCCCGGTTCAAGGTGGAGGCCCTCCCGCTTTCTCTTAAGTCCAGGCTCGGTTTCTTCGAGCATCCGGGCTGGGACGTAGTGCACCTGTACAATCCCTCGGCTCTTCCCCCTCTCTTCTTACGGAACGCCAGGGCGGCCTCGCGCGTCTTCGTCAGCCAGTACAGGCTGGGCAGCCCTAAAGCCTTCGCCAGGCTGGCCGAGGTGCAACCCCACGTGGATATGTTCCTTGGCGCGTGCAATTCGGTGCAGGAGGACTTCATCTCTTACGGGGTGGCCCCGCGCCAGACCTTCATGGTGCCTCCCTGCATCAGCATAGGCCGCTGGGAGAGCGCGATGCTTATCAAGCCGGCGATGTTCCAGAAGCGGCCGTACAAGGTCGGCACGGTCAGCATGGACGCGACGATGAAGGAACAGGAACTCTTCCTGCTGATGGCCAGGCAGGTGCTGGAGGTGTTGCCGGACACCAATTTCATGCTGGTCGGCATAAAGGATGAGCGCATCCGGGATTTCGCCCGCACGCTGGGCATAAGCCACAAGGTGGATCTACTGTGGGACCGGAACGATATGCCGGAGGTAATGGCGATGATGCACATATACGCCAAGACCGCCCGCCGCCACGGGCTCTCCATGTCGCTGATAGAGGCGCAGGCCTCCGGCGTGACCTGCGTCATCCCGCGCCTGCGCGGCCTCAGCGATTTCACGGTCAATGAGCGCAACGGGGTGATAGTGGAACCTGAGGATCCGCTGGCCTGCGCCCGCGCCGTGATAAGGCTGATCGGCGACCCGCAGATCTGCCACGGTATATCGAAGATGGCTTTCGACTACGTAAACAACAATATGTCGGTCCCCGTGGTATGCAACATCCTGCTGCGCCTCTACGAGGACGTCCTGCTCTCCTGAGCCCACCCCTGCCCTAGAACTCGCTCCAGTAACGCCCTTTCTCGTCCTTGCCGGCGGAATCTATGTAGACTAGGCCGAAGTCCGGGCTTTTCGGGTTGTTGACGTACGCCCAGCAGCCGGAGCCCGTTATCCCCGCCGAGCGGACGTCGCGTACGGAGTCGCAGGCCGGATGCCAGCGCAGCTTCAGGCGCGGCACGGCCTCCAGTTTCCCAGCGCGTACCGTGTCGGCGAAGGTCAACGGGAAATGCTCCTTGTCCTCCCTATACAGTTCCGCCGAAATCCTGAGCGCCCCGAGTTTGCGGAGTACTTCCTGCGCGCCCATGCCCTCCCTCAGTCTAAAGAACATCCAGCCGGTGGCGAGGAGCGCTGCAGCCGTCAGGAACATCATAAATTTGCGCCGCATAGGGAACCGGTTCCTCCGTGGAAAATCTCCAACGCCATTTATTGTAGAATAAGTTGAGGCGGCTTCCGAAATCCGCCGCCTGAAAGAGGACTGCCATGAAAATATTGTCATTGAACTGTGGAAGTTCTTCCGTCAAATATTCCTTGTTCGACTGGGAGAACAGGACTCCGCTGGCCTCCGGAGTGGTGGAGCGGGTCGGAATAGGAGGCTCCTTCATAAGCCACGAGGCCTCCGGTCGCGAGAAGCTAACGGTCAACCAGGACTGTCCTACACACAAGGACGCCATAAAGCTGGTTATAGATACGCTGACCGATCCCGGGGCTGGGGTCATCGAGAGTCTTGCCTCCATCTCAGCCGTAGGCCACAGGGTAGTGCACGGCGGCGAGAAGTTTGTTAAGTCGGTGATCGTGGACGACAAGGTGCTCGACACCTTTCGCGAACTTTCCTCGCTGGCCCCGCTGCACAATCCGCCCAACATCCAGGGCATAGAGGCCGCGCGCGAACTGATGCCGAAGGTTCCGCACATGGCCATCATGGACACCGCCTGGCACCAGACCATGCCCCCCTCCTCCTTCACCTACGCGCTGCCGCACAAGTGGTATGAGAAATACGGGATACGCCGCTACGGCTTCCATGGCACCTCGTTCCTTTACGTCGCCAAGCGCGCGGCCGTTCTGCTGAAGAAGGATCCCTTCAGGACCAACGTCGTTATCTGCCACATCGGGAACGGCGCGTCGGTGAACGCCGTTAAGAACGGCCTTTCCTACGACACCAGCATGGGCTTCACCCCGCTCGAGGGGCTGGTCATGGGCACCCGGGCCGGCGACCACGACCCCGCCATTCCGCTCTACGTGATGGCTCGCGAGAGCCTGAACCCGGGCGAAATGGACGCTCTGCTCAACAAGAAGTCAGGCATCCTGGGTATCACCGGCAAGTACACGGACCGCCGCGACGTAGAGACGGCCGCCGAACAGGGCGACGAGCGCGCGAAGTTGGCCATCGCGATAGAGTGCTACCGGATAAAGAAGTACATCGGGGCCTACGCCGCGGCCGTTGGCGGGGTCGACGCGGTCGTGTTCACCGCGGGGGTGGGAGAGATGGGCCCAATCACGCGCGCCGGGGCTCTGGAGGGACTGGAGTTCATGGGCATAAAGTGCGACGCGGGAAAGAACGAGATCTCCAAGACCCGCAACGCCGAAACGGACATCTCCGCCAAGGGCTCTAAGGCCAAGGTCTTCGTAATCCCCACCGACGAGGAGCGCGTGTTCGTGGAGGACGTGGCCGGGCTGATTGGCGGGACTTACGATGTTCACACCCGCTTCGACTACACCTTCCAGCACGCCGGCTACCGTAACCGCCTGCGCGACGACGCCTTTAACAAGCAGTGCGCCAAGAAGCCTTCGCTCCTTAAGGTGGCCGCCGCGCCGCTGGAGAAGGCCAGGCGCTGAGGGCGAATGCGGGATGTAAGGAAGAAACTGCTGCATACTTTTGCCCTCCTGGCGGCGCTCTGCGTCGCTGGGGTGGCAGGGTATTCGCTGATAGAGGGCTGGAACCTGCTGGACAGCCTCTACATGACGGTCATCACGCTCTCCACCATAGGCTACGGCGAGGTGCATCCGCTCTCGACTGCCGGCCGGGTCTTTACGATGGCGCTGATACTAGGCGGCCTCGGCGTGATGACGTATGTCTTTACCAACATAGCGGAACTTCTTATGAGCGGCGGCCTGCGGGAGGCCGTCCGGAGGATGCGAATGCAGGACAAGATTGCCAGGATGGAAGGTCATTTTATAGTCTGCGGCGCCTCTCGCCCCGGGCTCAGCATCTGCGAGGAGCTGAGCGGCACCGGAAGGCCTTTCGCGCTGATAGTGCTGAACGAAGCCGAACTAAGGAAGTTCATGGACCTCGGCTGGTGCGCGGTGGCCGGTGACGCCTCCTCCTCAGCAGTGCTGTTGGAGGCGGGCATAAAGCGCGCCTCGGGAGTCTTCTGCGCGCTTCCCAACGATAAGGACAATGCCTTCGTTTCCATCACCGCCCGCGGCCTTAACCAGGGGGTCAGGATAGTGACAGTGCAGAACGATCACGACGAGGAAATGAAGGACAAGTTGCTGCGAGCGGGCTCCGATATCGTAATCAACCCCTCGCATATCGGCGGTCTCCGCATGGCCTCGGAGATGGTCCGCCCGGCCACCGTGCAGTTCCTGGATTCCATGCTGCGCGGCCAGGGGGCGGGCGCCCGTTTCGAGGATATCTCGGTCGGCCACGGGGCCGGCGGCCAGGAGCTGGGGCGCTTCAAGGGAGCGGACCGCAGGGGCGCTCTGATCGTCGCGATCCGCAAGCCTGGGGAGAACGCCTACGAACTTAACCCGCCGCCTGGGCTGAAACTGAAAAAGGGCGACGTGCTAGTCGCCCTCGGGACCCCCGAAGAGCTCAGCGCCCTCACTGCCTCCCTTTCCTGAGCGGCGGTTCCCAGACTATGACCGCCTTCCTGGCCGCGGTGCGCTGCCGTACCTTGCCGCCGCGCGCCCTGGCGCGCAGGAGCGCCTCGGTCCATTCGCGGCGCAGCACGGCTCCGTTGACCGTCATGCTTACGGCTATCTCGCGCAGCGTCTCCTCCGGGGTCTCCTCTTTCGTCCAGTTTTCGCGCAGGTAGACCGTCCTGGGCCTGCGGCCCAGGGCCCGCAGTACGCGCAGCGCCCGTTCGGCACCCTCCGGCGCGCTGTAGGCTACCCCGTGGGCCGCGTAGATCTTCTCCAGCAGCGCGTTGCGGCGTTCGCCGGCCCAGCCTATGTAAACGCAGGCCTCCCCGGCCGCCGCCTCCATCTTCAGCACATCGGCGCGGGTCTTAACCGCGGCGGTCATGGAGGCCAGCGCCACGTTGAATTTTCCCCTGACCTTGGCTGCGGGCAGATTGCTCCATTCGGAGAGCGCGCACTCGGCGTTGGCGATGCCGCGCTCCTTTTTGACCTTCCTGAAGATCTTCAGCATCGCAGCGGAAGAGTCCACGCCCAGGACGCTCGCGGCCCTGTCAGCCAGCGTGAGAGCGTAGACGCCTGTACCGCAGCCGATGTCCAGCAGGCGGCGCCCGCGGAAATCCACGCCGAGCCGGCCCAGCAGGCGCACGATGCGTGCCGTCTTAGCCTCCGTCTCCGGGGTGAACGGCAGCGGGTAGCCGCGGGCTCGGCTGTCCCAAAAAAGTTTTTCGTTCCTGCGCGTGCCTATCATATTGCCAATTGCGTATTATTATAGTTTAATTGAAATCGGGATACCTCGACAATGAAGCTCAGCAGGATAATCTTTCTCGGACTGCCCGCCATAGTGCTCTGGGTTATCGCGATCTTCATCCTGGGAATCTTCCTGATAAAGTGGTTCTGGATGTGGACCATACCCGGCCTTTTCCCGGGGGCGGTGGCTTCCGGCGCCGTGGCGGCCAGAATCTCCTGGTGGACGGCGCTGAAACTTTCGGTCCTCGTGTCGCTGCTGGCGGCCATAACCAACATCTCCAAGAAATAAGGGGCGGTGGGTGGAAAAAATATTTCTCCTGACGGTGCTTCTGGCGGCCACGGCCGCCTGCGTCCGTCCCCCCGCCGACGATCCCAAGCATATCGTAGTATGGGAGCAGGAGGACGCCCAGGTGGCCCCGTACATAGATTCCGTTTTCAGGGCCTTCGAGAAACTGCCCGGCAACGAGGGCGTGACGATCACCCGCACCCATTACCAGACGGAGGACCTGCGCCAGCAGTTCCAGGCCGCCTCGCTGGCCGGCGTTCCGCCGGATTTATTGCTGGGCCCGTCCGACACCGCCGGCCTCTACGCGATTTCTGGTTTTATCATCCCGCTGGACGGCATGTTCGACTTCTCCAAGTTCAATAAACAGGTGGTCGACGCGATATCGCTGGACGGGCATATCTGGGGCGTCCCGGTCTCCAACGGCAACCACCTACTGTTGTTCTATAACAAGAAGTTTATCAAGGACGCCCCGAAGAGCACCGGCGACCTTTTCTCCTTCTGCGACAAAAACTCCGGGGAAGACAAGCTGGAAAGCTGTATGGCCTTCGACTCCGGGGAGCCGTTCTGGCTGATGCCGTGGCTGGGCGCCTTCGGCGGCTGGCCGATAGACGGCAGGAAGCCGACGCTGGACACCCAGGCCATGCGCGACGCCCTTAACTTCTACCTCTACCTGAAGTACGACAAGAAGTACATCCCGATGGAATGCGATTACAACTGCATGGACTCCCTCTTCAAGGAGAACAAGACCGCTTTCATCATCAACGGCGACTGGGCCATCTCCGGCTACCAGAAGCAGCTTGGCAGGAACTTCGGCATAGGGCTCATCCCGAAGCTCTCGCAGACCGGCCGCTGGCCCACTCCGATGGTCAGCGGCAAGTACTTCACAGTCAGCGCCGGGGTCGGCCCGGAGAAGATGGAGATCATAAAGCGGCTGCTGAACTTCTACACGGACTACGACAACCAGGTGCGTCAATACAAGGAGCTTACGCGCCTGCCGGCCCTGAAAGCCGCCGCTGCCGCTCCAGAGATTACCTCCGACCCTGTCGCGCGGGTTTCCATGGAGGAGATCCGCAAGGGCAGGCCGATGCCTATGGCCACTGAGATGCGCGCCATCTGGGATTCCGCGCGCAACTACATGGGTCTGGCCACCACCCGGAAGATGGACGTGGACACCGCGGTGAGGCGTATGCAGGCCAACGCGGTGAAGAAGATACAGGAGATGGACCGCTGATATGGATATCCTCAGGTCCGTCTACCAGGTCGCCGGCTTCATCGTGCTTATCTCGCTCGGGGTGGCCGTCCTGGAGGGCTATTTCTACTACCACTTCAAGTACTACGCCCGCTCGTGGTTCTTTCCCGCCGCGCTGACGGTCTTTCCGCTGTTGGCGCTGGCCGGGTATTACGGCGTAACATGGGAGCATCCGCTGCGCGTCTGGGCCTATTTCGTGGCGGCCGAGGCGCTGGTCTGCGCGGCCTTCCGCAATATCGTGAAGGGGCGCAATACGCTGCCGTATCTGCTGCTGGCGCCGGCCTTCGTAGGGCTGGCGCTGCTGCTGGTCTATCCCTTCATGTTCGAGGTCTACCTCTCCTTCCACGACCTCAAACTTACCACAATCATGATGTGGAAGAACACGGGGCATATCCCGTTCGTCGGGCTGCGCCAGTACTGGAACGTCTTCACCACGTCTCCGCTCTCCGAAGTCTCGTTCTGGGCGCTGGTCGGCCGCACGCTGGTGTGGACCTTTTCCAACGTCTTCTTCCACGTACTGGGCGGCTTCGCGCTGGCTCTCCTTCTCAACAACAGCATACGCTTCAAGGGCGTCTACCGCACGCTGCTGGTAATCCCATGGGCCATGCCGCAGGTGGTGGCAGTGCTGGCGATGCGCGGCGAGTTTCACGCCACGAACGGTTTTGTCAACATCGTGCTCGGCCGGATAGCGGCCGCCTTTCCGTTCCTGGCCCATCTGGGCGTGGGGCCGGTGCAGTGGCTCAGCGACTATCCGCTGCTCACCTGCACCATCATCAACGTCTGGCTGGGCATTCCGTTCATGATGGTCGTCATCCTGGGCGGCCTGCAGTCCATCTCCAGTTCCTACTACGACGCGGCCGATATCGACGGGGCCTCCTATTTCCAGAAGCTGCGCTACATCACGGTTCCGCTGATCCGTCCGGTGCTGATGCCGGCCCTGACGCTGGGCACCGTCTGGACCTTCAACAATATCAACGTGATTTATCTGGTAACCGGCCAGGCCGGCGGCACCGAACAGGCGGACATTCTGGTATCGGCCCTTTACAAGGCCGCCTTCACCTACAACCGTTACAGTTATTCCGCCGCCTTCGCGATCGTGGTCTTCGCGATGCTGTTCTTCATCTCCGTTTTCTATCTGCACGGCTTCGACGCCGCCAAGGACGAGCGATGACCGAAAAAGAAAAGCGCATCTTAAAAAGGAGGCTTAAATTCCTGCTGATACACGTCGCCATCGTCGTGGCGGCTGCCGTCTGCGTCTACCCGCTGCTGCGCATCTTCTCCGTTTCGCTGCGCCCTGGCGACAAGCTGTTCTCCACGGACCTGTCCATAATCCCCCCGAACGCCACTTTCAAGGCCTATTCCGACCTGCTGAAGCACACGCTGTTCCTGCGCTGGATGTGGAACTCTCTCGTAATTACGCTGGCGACCTCGGTGATCGGAGTGTCGCTGGCCTCCACGGCGGCTTACGCCTTCTCCCGCTTCCGCTTTCCCGGCAAGAAGGCCGGCCTGATTCTGCTGCTCTCCAGCCAGATGATCCCGGCGGGCATGCTGATCCTGCCGCTGTTCCTGATGATCATGAAGCTGCGCCTGATGAACACCTACCTCGGCATGATCATAGCGTACTCGGTCTCGTCGCTGCCGTTCAGCATCTGGATCCTGAAGGGCTACTACGACACGATTCCCCGCTCGCTGGAGGAGGCGGCGCTAGTGGACGGCACCAGTCAGGTGGGCGCGTTTTGGCGCATAATACTTCCGCTCTCCACGCCCGCGCTCAGCATAGCCTTCCTTTTCAATTTCACTACCGCCTGGAACGAATATCTGGTGGCGCGCGTGGTGCTGTTCAGTTCGCAACAGTACACCTGGACGCTTGGCTTGTTCGAGCTGCAGGGGCAGTATATAACGCAGTGGGGGATGTTTGCCGCCGGCTCCATGCTGGTGACGATACCGGTGCTGGCCGTCTTCCTGTACTCCTCCAAGTGGCTGATCTCGGGCCTTACCCTCGGCAGCGTGAAAGGATGAACTATGGCTTCGGTAGAATTCAAGGGCATCGTTAAAAGGTTCAAGGATAACACGGTCCTCAACGGCGTCGACGTGGACATCAAGGACCACGAGTTCGTCGTAATCGTCGGCCCCTCCGGCTGCGGCAAGACCACGCTGTTGAGGATGCTTGCCGGCCTTGAGGAAGTCACCGACGGCGAGATTCTGATAGACGCCCTGCGCGTCAACGAGCTGCACCCCTCCAAACGGCAGATCGCGATGGTTTTCCAGGACTACGCCCTCTACCCGCACATGACGGTGGAGGAGAACATGAGCTTCGCGCTGCGCCTTAAGAGGACCGGCAGGTCCGAGATAGAGGCGCGGGTGCAGGAAGCAGCCGGCATACTCCAGCTGCAGAAGCTGCTCAAACGCATGCCCAAACAGCTCTCCGGCGGCCAGCGCCAGCGCGTGGCGATCGGCCGCGCGATTGTCCGCAATCCCAAGGTCTTCCTGTTCGACGAGCCGCTCTCCAACCTGGACGCGAAGCTGCGCGAGGAGATGCGCGTGGAGATAGCCAAGCTCTACCAGCGCCTGAACGCCACCATCATCTACGTCACGCACGACCAGGTGGAGGCAATGACCCTCGCCGGCCGCATCGTCGTCATGAACAAAGGGATCGTGCAACAGGTCGGCTCACCTATAGAGGTCTATCGCAAGCCGGCCAACCTTTTCGTCGCCGGCTTTATCGGCAGCCCGACGATGAACTTCTTCTCCGGCCAGCTGCGTTCCGAAGGCGACAGGCTCCTCTTCGTCAACGAAAATATGAAGCTGCCCATCCCCTCCTTCCTGCTGCACGACGGCGACAGGCACGCCGGCCGCGAGGTGGTAGTAGGCGTGCGCCCGGACGACGTGCTGGTCGGCAGGGACGGCGCCGAGTGCTCCGGAAAAATGGAGGCCGTGCTGGAGGTCTGCGAACTGCTCGGCCACCGGGAGAATCTCTACCTGAAGCTGGGCGGCCTGCGTCTGCTGGCCACGGTGGAAGCCTTCTTCGACCGCAGTCCCGGCAGCGCTGTCACGCTGTGCTTTAACTACCGCAACATGCACGTCTTTGACGCGGCCACGGAACGGCGCATCAGCGAATAGGCCGGACAGCCCGCTGTTTTTGTATAATTTCAAGGTCGGATTTCCGCTTAACCATACGGAGGTATTAAACATGAAAGCTACTGTAGACCAGAACGCCTGTATCGGCTGCGGCCTCTGCGCCAACGACTGCCCCGAAGTTTTCGAGATGAACGCCGACAAGGCCGTCTCCAAGGGCCAGGTCCCGGCCGGCAAGGAAGACGCCGCCAAGAACGCGGCAGCCAACTGCCCCGTGCAGTGCATCACCGTCGCCTGAGAAGTCGGTGCCGGAAAACGGAACAGCCCGCCTTAGGCGGGCTGTTTTTTTACGTCCTCCTGCCGCGGCGGCAGTTTAAAGATCACCAGTATTCCCGGTACAGTCAGGGCGCAGACCCACAGGAAGAAATGGCGGTAGCCGACGGCCTGCTGCAGCATTCCGCTCAGCATGCCAGGTACCATCATGCCTAGCGCCATAATGCCGGTGGAGATGGCGTAATGCGCCGTCTTGTACTTGCCCCGGCAGATTATTATCAGGTACATCGTGAAGACGGTAAAACCTACTCCGTAGCCGAACTGCTCCGCCGCCACCAGCAGCGGCACCGAGCCCCACGGTATCCGGTGTCCTAACAGCGTGACCTGCCGCAGCGCCGGCTGCGCGTAGGACATATAGAGATAGAACACGTCCGGCACGTGCAGCGCCAGCACCATAGGCCACAGGCAGCGGCGGAAACCGTACCTGGCTATCAGCCAGCCGCCAAGTATGCCGCCGATCACCAGCGCGGTCATGCCTATCGTGCCGTAGATGATGCCGACGTCGGAGGTCGGGATGGCCAGGCCGCCGGCCGCGGCGGGGTCGAGCAGGAATGGCTGCGTCATTTTCATCAGCATCGCTTCCGCCAGGCGGTAGAGGAGGATGAAGGCCACGATATAGCCTATCCCGTCCTGCGTGAAATAAGTGACGAAGGCCTCGTTGAAGGTGCTGCCTTCGGATGTTATTCTGGCCTTCATGGCCGGGAACAGCCAGCGGTGCGAAGCGACCGCCAGGCCGGCGGTCAGCAGCGCGGCCGCCCCCAGCTTGTGCCAGGTCCCCGGCAGCGCGTCTAAAAGCCAGATCTGCGCTCCGGCCGCCGCCAGGTATACCCCCAGCGTGCCGGCGGAGCGCAGCAGCCTCCCCGGCTCCGCCGCGGCCTTAGGGACGTCCTCGCCAGGGCGCGGCAGCATGAACCGGTGATAGAGAAACAGCGCCGCGAAAATGGCCCCCGAGAGGCCCAGCATCGCCTGCCAACTGGCCGCCGCCGTCGCCCCCGCCTCTTGCAGCTTTCCCGCCCTGAAGACCAGGAAGCCGGTGCCGAAGATCATCGCGAAGCGGTAGAACATCGCGCGGATGCCGACGAAGAAGGCCTGGTCCTCCCTGGTCAGCGCCAACATATAGAAACCGTCCACCGCTATGTCGTGCGTGGCCGAAACGAAGGCCCCGGCCGCGAACGTCAGCAGCGAGACGGCGAAGAAGTCCTTCCCCGTCAGCGAGAGCGCCGCCGCGCCCATGCACGCGGCCAGGAGCAGCTGGGTCCAGACCACCCAGCCTCGGCGCGTGCCGTACATATCGACCATCGGACCCCAGAGCATCTTTATGACCCACGGCAGATAGAGCCAGCTGGTCCAAAAGGCCATAGTGGCGTTAGAAACACCCATGTTCTTGTAAAGGATGACGGAGACCGAGTTGACGATTATGTAGGGCAGACCTTCGGCGAAATAGGTGCTGGGGACGAACAGCCAGGGGTTGCGGCGATCCTCTTTCGAGATCATGCTGGGCTCCGTTTGCAAGGGTGTTAATTATAAAGATGATAGTAAATTGGGGCGGCGGCAGAAAGACCCGCGTCCGCCCTATTTTGTAGAATTAGCCCATGTCGTTTCTCTCCGCGCTCTTCTCCCCGCAGTCGGCGGCCTGGGCCGTCTTCGCCGTGGTGCTGGTCTCCGCCGCCGGCCTGGCGCTCGGCAATGTCAGGTTCTTTGGTGTGAACCTAGGCATAGCCGGCGTGATGTTTTCGGGTATAATCTGTTCCTACCTCGGCCTTTCGGCGGATCCGGTCATGCTGGGCCTCCTGCGGGACCTGGGGCTTATCCTGTTCGTCTACTCCATAGGCACCGAAGTGGGTCCCGGTTTCTTCGCCTCGTTCCGCAGCGAGGGTCTGAAACTAAACATGATGACCGCGGCCATCGTGCTGTGCGGCGTCGGCCTGACGCTGGTGATAAGCCGCTTCGCCTCTATCCCGATGCCCATGGCCGTCGGCATGTACGCCGGGGCGGCCACGAATACCCCGGCCCTGGCCGCCGCCCAGCAGACGTTGTCCGGGACCCCGGGAGGCCCGGACATGGCCGCTGTCGGCTGCGCCCTGGCCTATCCCGGCGGCGTCCTGGGGGTAATCCTGGTCATCCTTCTGCTCAAGCGCATCTTCCGGCGGGAGCTGCGGACGGACCTGGCGAAGGCCCTCCCGTCCGGCCCGGCCTTAATAAACGCCAGCATCTCGGTGGACAATCGCAACCTGGACGGGCTGCGCATAAGGGATATCCCTGCCCTGCGGGAACTGGGTGTGGTGGT
Organism: bacterium; assembly: GCA_021789695.1. Classification (GTDB taxonomy): domain Bacteria; phylum Elusimicrobiota; class Elusimicrobia; order Elusimicrobiales; family UBA9959; genus UBA9959. Next base: position 263,893 of record JAJYJH010000001.1, read on the forward strand.
TTCGCGCGTTTATCACGACGGTAAGTTGTCGATAGCCGGCGCCGAGACCCTTTTGCGAGCCGGGGACATCGTCCTCGCCGTCGGCCTGGAGGAGAACGTAAGGAAGTTCACTCTGATTGTCGGTTCCAGGAGCGCCACCGATCTTAAGAAACTGCCCAGCCGCATAATCAACTCGCAGGTGATAGTGACACGCGGCGCCGTGATAGGTAGAACGCTGGAGGAGGTGGACCTGGCCTCCCGCTGCGACGTGGCCGCCACGCGGGTGTCTCGCGCGGGCATGGAGTTCCTGGTGCCGGAGGGTTACACCCTGCAGTTCGGGGACAATCTGGTGGTGGTAGGCGAGGCCGAGGACGTGTCCCGCGCGGCCGAACTGCTGGGTAATTCCCCGAAGGACCTCGACCAGCCACGCCTAATCCCGGTCTTTATAGGCATAGGCCTGGGCGTCCTGCTGGGTTCCGTGCCGATACTCGTCCCCGGCCTCGGCGCGCCGGTCAGGCTCGGGCTGGCGGGCGGTCCGCTCCTCATCGCCATCCTGCTCAGCTGGGCGCAGACCATCGGCCCGCTCAACTGGTATATGCCCCCGCCCGCCAACCTGATGCTGCGGGAGCTGGGGATAGTCCTGTTCCTCGCCTGCGTCGGCCTGGAGTCGGGCGGCAAGTTCTTCGAGACTATACTGCGCGGCGACGGCCTGCGGCTGATCGCGCTCTCAGCGGTAATCACGGTCCTGCCGGCGCTGGCGGCGGCCTACGTGTTCAAGAGGCGCTACGGCTTCAATTTTATGGCCCTCTGCGGGGCCCTGACCGGCTCCACGACCAATCCTCCGGCCCTGGCCTTCAGCGGCACTATCTCCCAGTCCAGCATGCAGACCATGGCTTACGCGACGGTATACCCGCTTGCCATGATACTGCGCATAATCTCGGCTCAGGTGATGCTGCTCTTCTTCCTGAGGCACAAGTGACCGCGATAATCGCTAATCTCTCCGCAGTGCTGGCAGCCGGCTGGCTATTCAGGCGCTTCGGCGTGGTGGACGAGAACGCCGAGAAGGCCTTCAACCGCTATCTCTATTACCTGGCCCTGCCCGCGCTTATCGTGGTCAAGATCTCCGGGACTCCTGTGTCGGGCTTCGGCTGGCGCTTCCTGGTCCTCAACGCGCTGCCGCCGGCGGTCCTGATGGCTGCCGCCTGGGGCGCGTGGCGGGCGGGGCTGGTGGACTGGCGGTTCGCAAGGCTTCTGATCATCGTTCCCGCGCTCGGCAACACGGCCTACCTGGGCTTCCCGGTGGCGTCTATGCGCCTTGGCGGCGGCGCCATCGGCTACGCCGCGGTCTCGGCCTCGCTTCAGAACGTTATGGTCTTCACCTTCGGCCTCGCGCTGATGACCGCGGTCGGCGGCGAGGGACGTCCACCAGCGCGCTTCCTGCGCCGCATCTCCGGCAACGCGGTCCTGTGGGCCTCCCTGGCGGGACTGTCCGTCTCGGCGTCGGGGTTGCGCCTTCCCTCCCTCGTTCTCGGCGTGCTTTCCGACTTGGGACGCACCACCCTGCCGATAGCTCTCTTCACGATGGGGGCGGGCCTCTACGGCAAGAAGGTGGCGCACAATCTGCCGCGCATCCTGCTGGTAAGCGGCCTGAAGCTGCTGGCGCTGCCGCTGCTCTATCTGGCCGGCGCGCGCCTGGCCGGGTTCTCGGGCCTGGCTTCCAGGACCGGGTTCATAGAGATGGCCGTTCCTGTGGCAGTACTGAACTATATAGTGGCGCGAGAGTTCGATTTCGACGCGGAGCTCGTAGGGCAGACCATAGTCCTCTCCACGCTGGCCTTTTTCCCCCTGCTCTACCTGTACGACTGGACGATGGTCCGTTTCCTTTAGGGCCGGCTTTGGCGCTAAGCTCTGTCCAGCCCCTCGGCCAGCTTGCTCCGCTCGTAGATCTGTCTGTACAGTATGCCCCCCCGCAGCAGCTCAGAGTGGGTTCCCTGTTCCGCCAGCCTCCCTTCGTCCATCACCAGTATCAGGTCGGAGGTCTCTATCGTCTTGACGCGGTGAGTTACGGCCAGGCACAGCGCTTCCGGGTGCTCCCTGCGGAAGGCCAGCCAGAAGTTGTGCTCGGTTTGCGCGTCCATGGCGCTGGTCGCGTCGTCCAGCAGCAGCACGTCGGGCCCGGTCAACAGCGCGCGGGCTATGGCCACCCGCTGTTTCTGGCCGCCGGAAAGGGTGAAGCCCCGCGTGCCTATCACTGTGTCCAGCCCCTTCGGGAACTTGAGCAGCTCGCGCTTGAGCTGGGAGGTCTCAAGGGCCTTCTCCAGCATCCGGTCCGTGACGCCGAAGGAGCGGTCCATCAGTATGTTCTCGCGCAGCGTTCCGGTGAAGATGGCCGCCTCCTGGGAGATGTACCCCACGCGCCCGCGGAACAACCGCAGGTCCCACTCGCGTATATCCGCGCCGTTGACCAGCATCTCGCCCTCGTCGTGCTCGGAGAGACGCAGGGCCAGCGCCAGTAGAGTGGACTTGCCGCTCCCTATTTTGCCGACCACGGCCACCCGCTGGCCGCGCACGGCTCTGAACGAGACGCCGCGCACCAGCATCTCGTCGCCTTTCGGGTCCCTGAGCCCGGCCCCGCGGAACTCCAGCGCCGTGATGTGGTCCGGAGTGGTCCTGTTTCCAAGGCCGTGCTTCAGAGAGGAGCGTGCCCGGAGCAGCTCTTCCACGCGCTTTATCGAAACTCCGGCCCGGTTGCCGGTCACTACGAACTGGCTGATGTCCATCAGCGGCCCGGTCACCATGCTGGCGTAGAACTGGAAGGCGACCAGTTCCCCCAGCGTCGCGCGGCCCTTTATCACCATCAAGCCGCCCAGCGCGTAGAGCAGCGCTATAGAAACGAAACCAGCCTCGCTCCAGAAATAGGAGAAGATCACCTGCAGTTTGGCCGTGGCTATCTCCGCATCGCGCTGGGCCGCGGCCCGGCCCGCAAAGAATTCCAGCTGCGAGCTCTCCTTGGCGTTGGCCTTTATTACGCGCACGCCAGTAAAGCAGGTCTCCAAGAAGTCGTAGAGGGCGGTGATGGACTCCTGCAGCTCCTTGTACTTCCCGCCCAGGAGCCTGCCGGTCCTGATGGAGAGCAGCAGCACGAACGGCAGCGGGGCCAGCACGCAGAGCGCAAAAAACCGGTTTAACCAGAACATCATGATGACTGCGGCCAGCAATGTGAAGCAGGCCTGCACGAAGCGGAAAACCCCGGAGCAGGAAAACCACGAGATCTTCTCCGAGATGTCGTCTGAAAGGCGGGTAACCAGGTCCCCGGTCGTGAAGCGGTGGAAGAAATTTCTGTCCATACCAATCACATGATCGAAGACCTTGCGGCGTATCTCCCATTCTATCTTGGCGTTCATCCACGCCCGGCCGCGCTGCGACACCAGGTTGGTAACGAACAGGCCAAATCCGACCAGCAGGATCAGCTCGACGTTGTGGTTCAGATACTCGCGGCTCAGGTGCGAATTCAGGCCGTTGATGATGTTTTTGATCAGGATCGGGTTGTAGGCCTGAAGCGCGGCGAACCCCATCCCAAAGAACACGATGCCCGCCATGCGCCAGATGTGCCGGCGCCAGTAGGGGAGCAGCCATTTCAGCGTGAAGTTCATTCCCCCTCCCCGAACTGCAGCCTGTAGTATCTGGAGTAGAGCCCGTCTTTTGCGAGCAGTTCGTCGTGCGTCCCGAGTTCCTTGACCTCTCCGCCGGAGATCATCATTACTCTGTCCGCGTTCCTGACGGTAGAAAGACGGTGGGCGATTATTATCACGGTCTTGTGCTTCAACAGGTTTCCTATGGCGGCCGTGATGAGCCGCTCGGTGTGCGGGTCCATATTCGAGGTCGCCTCGTCCAGGACCAGCACCTCCTGGTCCAGCACCATCGCGCGCGCCAGCGAGATCACCTGTTTTTCTCCTATCGAGAGGTTCGCCCCTTTCTCCTGCACCTTCTTGTCCAGCGGGTGCTTCCTGAAGAAGGCCTCCAGCCCCATCAATCGTATCGCGTCGTGCACGCGCGCGTCCGGTATCGCGGCGTCCATCAGCTTGAGGTTCTCCATCACTGTCCCGGGGAATAGATAGATGTCCTGCTGCACCAGGCCGATTGCCGAGCGCAACGAGGCCAGGCTGAGCCCGCGTATATCGGTCCCGTCCACCAGGATATGCCCCTTCTGGAAATCGTAGAAGCGGAACAGCAGGCTGGTGACGGTCGTCTTCCCGCCGCCTGTCTCGCCGAGGATGGCCAGGCTGCGGCCGCGCGCAAGCGTGAAGGAGACATTCCTCAGCACCCAGCCGGCCTCCTCGTTGTAGCGCATCCAGACGTTGCGGAACTCTATCGAATCGCGCATGCTGGACAGATAACGAGGCTTCCGGGGCTCGGTCAGCGTCGGCCTGAGCTCAAGTATCCTCGCGATGCGGTGACCGGCGGAGAAGGAGCTCTGGATAACGGACAGGTGGTCAGAGAGCCGGAAGATAGGCTCGAACAGATATCCCAGGTAGAGTACGAACATGACTATCACGCCTACGGTCACCCCGCCCCCCATCACCAGACGGCCGCCTATGCCGAAGACCGTGGCCGTGGCGGCCGGGTTCAGGAGCACTATGCTCAGGAAGAAGACGACCCCGTAGAGTTCCACGCGCATCTCGGCCGTGAACTTGCGGCGGTTGAGATCCTCCATTTTGCCTGATACGGCGGTCTCTCGCCCGAAAGCCTGAAGGACGCTTATCCCGTTGAGCTGCTCGGTGAGGAAGCCGGGGATCTCGGAGGCGATCTTGCGCACCTTGACGTACATCGGAGAGGTAATCCTGGCGAAGAGCCAGCCCATGAACGCCAGTAGCGGGAAGAGCGGCAGCAGGATCAGGGTCAGCTTCAGGTCGCTATAGGCCATCACGCAGGCGGCTGCCGAGAACATCAGCGCGTCGTTGAAGATCGTGATGACGGTGTTAGTGAAGAGGACGTAAAGCGTGCTGGTGTCGGACTGCACTCGGGCGGTCAGGCGGCCCACCGGCGTAGCGGAATAGAACTCCAGGTCCAGCGAGAGCATGTGCCTGAGCATTCGCTGTTTCAGATCCACAATCAGGTCCTGTCCCGCCCGCGCGAGCTGCGCTACCTGAAGGTAGTTGAAGAAGAGGACGAGTATGGTGGCCAGCAGGTAGGCGCCCGCGGCCAGCAGCAGGGAGGCCTGGTCCTTGGCGGGCAGCGCCCGGTCTATGACGTACTTGGCGATAACCGGGATGAGCAGGTTCAGCAGCGTTCCGGCCGACATATAAAGGAAGGCGACGAGGAACGGGCCTTTCCGCTCGGACAGCAGCGAGTAAAGAAGGCGGAAGGTTGCCTTGTAGTTTATCCGTTCTTTCGGGTCCTGCCCGTCGTCTTGTCCGTCGAAATGCATAAAGCGACTGTATATTCTATAAAATAGCCCGGCGGCGGCTCCCGGACCGGCCATGGCCCTTCCGGGGAGAGCTGCATAAAAAGCGGACCCGGGCGCCGGCCCGGGTCCCTGTCCACTCGTCCACGTCCGCGGTCAACCGGCTTTGAATTGCGCGCCGCGCCTGAGCGCCTTGATGTTGAGGTCTATGACTTCCGGCTTGAGCTTTTTGTATACCTTCGGGAGCGCGCCGGCGATGGCGTCCACGCTCATCGCCCCCGTGGTGGCAGCGAAGGCGCCCAGCGCCACCATGTTCATGACCTTGGCGTTGCCGAGTTCTCCGGCAACCTCGTTGCAGGGCACATAGAGCACCTTGATGTCGGTGCGCTTGGCTTTGGTGTTAATCAACGAGCTGTTGACTATCAGCAGGCCGCCGGGCTTCACCATCGGTTCGAACTTGGCCAGCGAAGGCTCGTTGAGGACGATAGCCGTGTCCGGGTCCGAGACTATCGGGGTCGAGACCTCGTCGGAAGCGACCACCACCGAGCAGTTGGCGGTGCCACCGCGCATCTCGGCGCCGTAGGCCGGGAAAAAACTGACTTCCCTGCCTTCCATCATGCCGGCCTGGGCCAGCAGCACGCCGGCAGAGATAACGCCCTGGCCGCCGAAACCGGATATCCTTATTCCCTGGTACATATCATCCTCCGTTATTTCTTGTCGGCCGCGCAGGCATCCTTGTACACGCCGGGCGGGAAGGTCTTGGACATACTCTCCCCCACGTACTTCGTGGCCTCGGAGGGATTGTCCAGGCGCGTGCCCCAGTTGGTCGGGCACATACTGAGCACCTCTACCATCGAGAAGCCCTTGTTGTCCATCTGGTACTGGAAGGCCTTCTTGATGGCGCGCTTGGTGGCCAGCGCGCCGGAGTTATTGTGTACGGTGGTCCGCTCCAGGTAGGTGGCGCCGTCTATCGTAGCCAGCATCTCGCACATCTTTATCGGGTAGCCGGCCTGCTTGGCGGCACGCCCGTCCACGCAGGTGGTGGCCTTTTGGCCAATCAGGGTGGTCGGCGCCATCTGGCCACCGGTCATGCCGTAGATCGCGTTGTTGATAAAGACCACCGTGATGTTCTCGGAACGGATCGCCGCGTGCACGATCTCGGCCATGCCGATGGAGGCCAGGTCGCCGTCGCCCTGATAAGAGAACACGATCGAATCCGGCTTGCAGCGCTTGATGCCGGTGGCCTCCGCGGGTCCGCGGCCGTGCGGGCCCTGGATCATGTCGCAGTTAAAGTAGGTGTCGGCAAACACGGCGCAGCCTACCGGTGCTATGCCTATCGTGCGCTCGCGGATACCGAGTTCGTCCATGACCTCGGCCACCACGCGGTGCACTATGCCGTGGCCGCAGCCCGGGCAGTAGTGCATCTTGACGTCCAGCAGGGACTCGGGGCGCTTATTTAACAGCTGCATATTCCTTGGCCTCCTTCTTGGCTATCTTCTCCAGGGTCTTGGCCACTTCCTCGGCGGTTATGACGGAAGCGCCCGGCTTGGCGTGGAGATAGACCTCCGCCTTGCCGTTTATGGAAAGCTGCACGTCCTCCACCAGCTGGCCCAGGCTCATCTCGACCGCCACAAACTTCTTAACGCGCTTGGAGAGCTCCGCCAGGCGGACCTTCGGGAACGGCCAGAGCGTTATCGGGCGGAAGAGGCCGGCTCTGACGCCTTTCTCCCGGGCGATCTTTATCGCGGCCGAGGCTACGCGGGCGGAAGTGCCGTAGGCTACGATGGCTATATCGGCGTCCTCCAGTTGTCTCTCCTCGTATAGCACCTCGTTCTGCTCTATTTGTTTATAGCGTTCCACGCGGGCCAGCACCATCTTCTCCAGATAGCCTTCGCGCAGGTCGTAGGACTTGACTATACGTTTGCCGCGTCCCTTGCTGATGCCAAGCGCCCAGTCCGGTTCCTTTAAGCTCTTTGTGTCCACTTCGGGAGTGTTGAACTCCACCGGTTCCATCATCTGCCCGATGATGCCGTCTGCGAGGATCATCGACGGGATCCTGTACTTATAGGCCACTTCGAAGCACTTGTTCGGGAAGTTGGCCATCTCGTTGACGCCGTTGGGCGCCATCACGAAGACGCGGTAATCGCCGTGACCGCCGCCGCGGGTGGCCTGCCAGTAATCGCCCTGCGCGCCGGCAATATTGCCGAGGCCAGGGCCGCCGCGCATCACGTTGCCTATCAGCAGCGGCAGGTCGGCGCCGGCGCAGTAGGAGATGCCCTCCTGCTTGAGGCTGATGCCGGGGCTTGAAGAGGAGGTCATGCAGCGCACGCCGGTGGCGGCCGCGCCGTAAATCATGTTTATCGCGGAGACCTCGGACTCGGCCTGCACGAACGCGCCGCCCACCTGCGGCAGGCGCCAGGACATGTACTCGGGTACTTCGTTCTGCGGGGTTATCGGGTAGCCGGCGAAGAAACGGCAGCCGGCGCGCAGCGCGCCTTCCGCCAGAGCTTCGTTGCCTTTCATCAGTTTTTTATCAGCCATGGTGTCCCTCCTTATTTATAGACCTTCACGGCAAGGTCGGGGCAGATGTTCGCGCAGGCCATGCACGCTATGCAGCAGCCTTCCTTGGAATCCTTGGCCGGATAATACCCGGTCTTGGAGAACTTGTCGGATCTCTCAATGCATTTCTTCGGGCAGACCTGTATGCACAGGTAGCAACCCTTGCACTTGTCCACGTCCACTTCCATCTTCGGCATAGAACCTCCGGGGTGAATTGCGCGGCTGGCCGTCTTTTGGAGGGCTGCCGGGAGAGTCGGCCGCGGCGGCTTTCTGAAGGCCGTATACGGCCTTCGGCTCCGTCACTGCGCAGTGACAGCCCTGCCGCGCTTGACGCTCAAATGCTACTTAAAAAGTATAACAAAAAAAGCCGGATGTGAATACCCCGCCGGGACGGCTTTCCGCAGTCGGGCCGGATCAGCGGACGGGAGGCTGCGAAAGGATCCTCCGGTAGAAGGCGGCCAGGCGCCCGGTCATGCTGCGCGTGCCGAAACGCGGCAGGCCGGACGCGTCCCGCGAAAGGGCCCAGTTCCTGGCGGCGGCTCCCAGCTGCGCCCGCAGCTCCCGGTCCAGCAGCAGCTTCTCCAGGGCCTCCGCCAGGGCCTCCGGGTCGCCCGGCGGCACGCAAAGGCCGGTTTCCCCGTCCCGTATCACGTCGGGCAGGCCGCAGACCTTGCTGACCACGGTCGGTATGCCCAGCGCCTGTGCTTCCAGCGGGGCTCGGCCCATGGCCTCGTTCAGCGAGGGCTGGACGTAGACGTCGAAGCATCCCATCAGCGAAACGGCGTCCTCCCGGTGCCCGGTGAAGAGCATCTGTCCGGCGAAGCCCAGGCCGCCGGCCAGGTCGCGCAGCCGTCCCTCCAGGCTTCCCCCTCCCACTACCACGAACCTGAGGCGGAGTCCTGGTCGCCTGGCCATGATCAGTGCCGCCGCCCTTACGAAAAACTCCATCCCTTTGACCGGCTCCAGGCGCGCTACTGAACCGACCACTATCTCGTCGGCTGCTATCCCGAGGTCGCGCTTGCGCGCCGCCGGCTCCGGCGCGGAGAACTCCACGCCGCTGTGCACTATCCGCCATTGCGCGCGGCGGCCTATACCCGCGGCCAGCGACTCGTCCATCTCCCCTGGGGTCAGGGCTATCAGGTAGTCCGTGACGCGGGCCAGCAGGCGCTCGGCCGTCTTGAAAAGGAAGGTCTTAAAAGGGCCGTAATACCCGTAGAGCAGATGGCCGTGCGGCGTGTGCACCACAAGGGCCCTTTCCTTCCTCCAGAAATCCGCCAGCAGCGCCGCCAGCCTGCCCAGCGCGCCGGCCTTGGAGGTATGCGTGTGCACTATCGCCGGGCGCAGCCGGACCAGCTCGCGGCGCAGCTCCATCAGGGCGGAGAGGTCCCTCAGCGGGCATATTTCCCGGGCAAGGCTCTTTACTTCAACGTGGTTGACCACCGGCGGCAGCAGTCTGAGCAGCCGCGCCGAATCCTTGTGCGGTCCGGCCAGCAGCACCACGTCGTAGTCGGCCGCCAGCGCCGCGCAGGAATCAACGGTATTGCGGCTGGACCCGCCAGGCTCCAGCCGCGTTATAATGTGCACGACGAGCGGCCTGGCGTCAGGCACCGCGCTGCTCCTTGAACGAGGCCTGCGCTGCGCCAAGGCAGGCGCAGAAAACGAAGATCAGGCCCGAAATATAAATCCAGAGCAGCAGAGCCATGAGCCCGCCGAAAGCGCCGTAGACCGCGTTCAGCGTGGCGAAGTGCCTGAGGTAGAGCACAAACAGGGTCTGCGCGGCGTTGAGCAGTAGGGCGGCCAGCAGGGCCGACGGCCATATTTCCGAATAACTAGTGCGCCGGTGCGGCGCAAGTTTGTAGAAGAACATTACGCTCAGGAATACCGCCCCCCACGGAGCTACGCTGAGCGCCAGGTGGTAGGCGTCCGGCAGTATCAGCCTGGAATGCAATGTGCCGGCCGCCAGCCTGGCCAGCATCGGGGCTCCTATCCCGCCCAGTACCGTCACGGTCATTATCCCCAGCAGCGCCAGGCTCTTGAGCGGCAGTTTCCACCACTTGTTGCCGCTGGTGCCCCAGGCGCGGTTGGCCGCCTGGATCAGCGTGACGAAAAACTGGGAGGCCACCCAGACCAGTATCAGCAGCGCCACAGCGCTGGCCCTGCCGCGTGCCTGTATCACTCCCGACACCGCGGCGAAGACATGGGCCTGGGCCCCGCTGCTGGACGGGAAAACGGACTGGACATAGGAAAGGACAATCGCCGCGGCCTTTTCTCTGGGGACAAAGAATGAGGCTGCCGTGACGAAGAGGATTATCACCGGGAAAAGGGCAAAGAACCCTGTGTACGCCAGGGCCGCAGCGCGCTGCGGCCCGTCGATGCGCATGAACTTCTGGGTGGCCAGCCTCAGCACGGGCCAGAACGCGCCCCTCCCTTTCGCAGGTCTTTCCGACATAGTCTCCGGCCTTTCGGTCCAGGGCGGAACGCGTCAGGTCCCTTTCCTGATCTCCTCCAGAGATTCAGCTATCATGTCGGCGGCGTGGCCGAGGTCCTTTGAAGAGTGCCGGTAACAGACGTAACCGTGGTGGTAGGGCTGCAGGAACACACGCCGGCGTATCAACTGAGTGTAGAAAGCGGTGCGCAGCTTCTTGTATCTGCCGGTGTCCTCCTTGTCGAAGGTGATGTAGGGCATCCATGGCTCGCCGGTGAAGGTGACGGGCAGCCCGCTCGCCTTCACGTACTTGCGCACTTTTTTGCAGAAGGCGTGGCCGCGCTTCGAGATGACGTCGAGGATGCCGTCGCGCTCGAGCATATTGATGGTGGCTAGCGAGCCAACCATGGCCAGCGTGTTATTGAAGTAGGTGGAACTGACGAAGGCCTTGCTGACGAGGACGTCCATAATGTCCCTGCGGCCGGCCACCATGCTGATTTCGTAGCCGTTGGCCATGGCCTTGCCGAACACGCTCATGTGCGGCGTTACGCCGAAGAACTTCTGCGCGCCGCCGAGGCTCACGCGAAAGCCGGTGCGGATCTCATCGAAGCAGAGCACGGCGCCGTGCTGCTCGGCGAGTTTCTTGGCGCCTTCGAGGAAGCCGGGCCTTGGCATCTCCACCTCGTGAGCGTTAGGGTGGCCAATGGGGGTCATGATAATCAGCGCCACGTCGCCGGCGTGAGCCTTGAGCAGGTCCTCCAGGCCCTGCAAGTCGTTGTAGTGAAACTCGAGGGTATCCTCGTATAGTTTGGGGAGCACGCCGCCCTTCTGTTCTACGCACCAGTCGTGCCAGCCGTGGTAGCCGCAGCGGATGATCTTGGCCTTGCCGGTAAAGGAGCGGGCTATGCGTCCGGCGAGGGTGGTGGCGTCGGAGCCGGTCTTGCAGAAGACTACTTTCTCTGCGGAGGGCACGAGGGCGGTTACTTTCTTGGCGAGTGTGTTCTGTATCTCCTGCACTATGGACATGCAGAAGCCTTTTTCCTTTATCTGCTTGATTACGGCGGCGTCTATCTCGCGTTCGCGGTGGCCTATGATGATGGGGCCGTAGGCGCAGAGCATATCCAGGTATTCGTTGCCGTCGGCGTCGGTGACTTTGCCGCCTTTGGCGGAGTCAAAGAATATGGGGTATTCGCCGGGGACGAAGTTGTAGGGGCGGCGTATACCCATCATGCCGCCGGGTATCAGCTCCTGCGCCTCCTTGTAAAGGCGTTCCGAATTATCCAGTTTAAGATGTTCAGCCATTTTATGCTCCTTGCATTCTCAACTCTTTGCTAGTTTACAAAATCCTGACAAGGCTGCAGCAGGCGGGTGTAGCCGGGATCCTTATTGAGGACGTTTATCGTGGCCCACAGGGTGGGAAGGTTTTACGTCGGTCGTGCCGCTCTTTTTTCAGTGTCACGTGGATAGCAAGCGCCGAGGCGCGCGAACGGGGAAGGTTCAGGCTTCGCGCAGGAATTTCATGGCTTTGCCTATAGAGTAGGTCTCGTGCCCCGGGGGCAGAGCCGCCAACAGCGCCCTGGCTGAAGCCAGGTCTTCGCCAAGCGTGACCACGGGCGGTTCCACGTAGCCGCCCTGGCGCAGCTGCGGCTGCCCCGCGGCGGCCAGCAGCGCGTTGCAGAGGCAGGCCCGCCCCGCAGTGTTCTGGACGCGCCCGCCCTTGGCTTTAAAAGTTTCAACCGGCTCCGCCGGGCAGCGGTAGCCCAGTTCCCCTTCGGGGGTAAGGTACGCGGCCTGCAGCAGGCCTATGTCACAGCGGCGTGTCCTGGCAAGATAGACCGGGGTTTCGGAAATGGTGCCCGGCACCTGCGCCACCTTGAAGGGGAAACCGGTCGGGGACACCAGGGAATTGTTCACCCTGAGTTCCCCGGCCGCGAGCAGCTTGAGCACCCTGGACCTCAGTTCCGGGGCCAGGCCCGACTGGGCCGAGAGCGCGGCCAGCGTGCCGAACTGTATACCCGCGGCGCCCAGTTCCCGGGCGGAGCGCAGGCGCGCGTGGCTGGCGTAAGCGCCGGCCAGCCAGAAAGGCAGGCCAAGCCCGGCGATGGCGCCGATGTCGGCCTTGTCGCGTTCGGTGTAAACCAGGGTCTGTTTTCCTCCGGCATCGAAAGTCATCATGGCCGGGGCGGCGCTGTGGCCGCCGGCTTCCGAACCTTCCACCACGAAGCCGTAAGGCCTCGCAGCCGGGTCGGAGGCCAGCGTTTTGGCCAGGCCGAACGAGGAAACTATGGCCAGGAACCTGGGGGCCGGCAGGTTTCGCCCGCCGGCGTTCAAAGCCCGCGGCCGCACCGCGGCGTAGAAAGCGCCAGAGCCGGAACGCGCCCCGTGGACCTTGAAAGACATTACGGCCGGTTCGTGTTTGGAAAGAGCGTTTATCATGCCGGGCAGCTCGTCCGGGCTGCCCGCCCCGACCAGGACGTAGGCCGCGCCGGCGAGCATCGCCCCGTAAAGAGCCCACGGCAGCGGCCGCTCCACCTTGCGCAGAAAATTTATCCCGACCGGCCCGTCGTGGCCTTCTTTCGCCAGCCAGACTTCGGCGAAGTTGGCAGCGAGCACCAGCACCTGCATCTCGCGAGGCAGTTCCCAGAAGGAGTCCGGTCCGGGGCGGAAGTTCTCTATGCGCGCCAGGCGGCAGAGGGGCACGGGCTTGTACGGGGTGCCGGGCGCGCGCCCGCCCTCGATGTAGTATTTGTCGAAAATTTCCCACACGGGCCCGGCCAGGGCGGAATGGCGGCGCGCCAGTTCCGTGAAGGCGCGGCGCACGTGGCCGCCGGGGTCTCCGTCCTGCAGAAGCCTCGGATAAACTATCTCCAAACCGGTCCCCGATACGACGCCGAGACCCCCCATCATGGCTACTATCCTGGCCATGACCCACCAGGAGATGCGCACACCCATGCCTCCGGAAATGATGGCCGGGGCCGCGCCCGTGGAAGATGGTTTAATGTAAGAGTCCAATTCTCCGCCTGTTGTGCAAATTATATGGCCGTTTCTGGGAAGGCGTAAAATATCTTACCTTTTCCAGCGCTCTTTTTCGCGATATTCCTCCGCCTATTTCTTGCTCGTCATGCGCTCGTAAAGCTTCTTGGCCACGAAGGTGGCGACGTGCTCGGCGTAGGTGCCGGCGCCGAAACCGGCGTCGTAGCCGAGCTCCTTGGCCAGTTTGTTGTTCACGCGGGGACCACCCATTACCAGCAGTACCTTGCCGCGCACCTTCTCGGCTTCGGCCAACTCTACCAGTTCAGTGAGATTCTTTATGTGCACGTCCTTCTGTGTCACTATCTGCGACACCAGCACGGCGTCGGCCTTGAGTTCCTTCGCCTTGGCGAGGATCTTTTCGTTCGGCACCTGCGACCCCATGTTCAGGGCCTCTATCATGGGGTAGCGCTCCAGGCCGAAGTGGTGGTTGTAGCCCTTCATGTTCATGATGGCGTCTATGCCCACCGTATGCGCGTCGGTGCCGGTGCAGGCGCCCACTATGACTAACTTGCGCTTGAAGTGCGTCTTAATGAAGTCGTTCACCTCGTCCATGGACATGTACTTGTCCACGGCCTCGGCGTACTCCACCTTGTCGTAGTCCAGGCCTATGTCGGTCTTGCCGTAAGCCACGAAGAACGTGAAGTCGTCGGACAGGGCGGCCGCATGCACCACGTCCACCTTTTTGAAGCCCAGCTTCTGCACGTAGAGCCTGGCGGCTTCCTTGGCCCTGCCGCAGTTCTTTACCGGCAGCGTAAAGGAAAGTTGTACCGCGCCGTCGTTGGAAGTGTCGCCGTAAGGTTTTATGAACATAGCGGTCTCCTTATTCCCCCACCTTGAGCTTCTTCTTGAGGTAGGCCTCCACCGGGTTATAGTAGCCGGCGGATTTCTCGTAGACCCCGTCGAAGCCTTTGCCCCCGTCGCGCGGGCGCTTGATCTCGGCGAACATGCCGGTCTCTATGGCGGTGAACAGGCCGCGCTTCTTCACGTCCTTGAGCATCTCCATGGTCTCGCTGAGCACCTGCTGCGCGCGTTTCTGTATGACGCCGCCTTTCCTGAACTCTATTTCGTCAGCGAAGCCAGCCATGGCGTTGTGCACGTACAGCGCGTTCTCTATAGCCAGGTGTCGGTCCTGAAGGTACGGAGTGTGGATGGCCTCGGTCAGCATACCAAGCAGCTCTATGCCCTGCCCGGTAGCTTTGCTGACGAAGTTGAACAGCGTGTTCATGGCGTACCCCTTGAAGATGTCGCCCGTCATGAACTTGGTGGGTGGCATGTACTTGAGCGGGTGTTCAGGGAAGATTTCGCGGGCCATCAACGCCTGCGCGTACTCGTACAGGAAGCCGTTCTTGAGCGAGGGGTCTATTTCGAAGGCGTGGCCCAGGCCCATCAGACGGGCCGGCATGCCGGCGTTAGAGGCGAACTTCTCGTTCAAGAACTGGCTCGCGAGCACGGTGTGGGCCTTCTCCACCGCATCCGACGTGGTGAGGTAGTTGTCCTCGCCGGTGTTGATGACGATGTCGGCCGCGGCGTTGATCATACGGGAAAAAAACTGGTCCGTGAACGTGCGGTACATGTTGATGTCGCGGAACAGAATGCCGTACATGGAATCGTTGAGCATCATGTCCAGCCGTTCGAGCGCGCCCATGGCGGCAATCTCCGGCATGCAGAGGCCTGAGCAGTAGTTCACCAGGCGTATATAGCGCCCTTCCTTTTCGACCACCTCGTCGAGCGCGGCGCGCATGATCTTGAAGTTCTCCTGCGTGGCGTAGGTGCCGCCAAAGCCCTCGGTGGTGGCGCCATAGGGCACGTAGTCCAGCAGGCTCTGCGCGGTGGTGCGGATAACTGCTACGATGTCCGCCCCCTCTAGCGCAGCGGCCTGCGCCTGCTTGACGTCCTCGTAGATGTTGCCGGTGGCCACGATTACGTAGATCAACGGGGACTTCGCCTTGTCCGTGCAAGCTTTCAGTTTGGCGTTACGGTGCGCCACGTTGCCGGCTATGCGGGCGTCCAGGCCCTTCAGCAGCTCGTCGGCCTTCTTCTGAATCCGCTTCAGGTCGGTAAAGGGTATCGCGGCGATGTTCAGGCCGCCGGCTATCTCCTTGTTGAGTTCTGACGGATTTTTATCCAGCTTCACGAGCGCGTTCAGGTAGAACGACGCCGCGCCGCCGGCGAGCTTATCGCCGCACTGCGAGGCCGCCAGGTTCGGCACCGGGACGCCGTCGGGATTGGCTCCGTCGGCGCCCAGCAGGCGCAGCGTGGCGCGCTCTATGGTGACGGTAGTATGGCCGCCTATGAATTGCTGCACGGGCGCCACTATGTCCGCGGCCAGTTCCCTGGCCGCGTCTATCTTGGGTCTGGAAAGCCCCAACCGACTTTTCGTAGGTGTCATTTCTTCTCCTCCATGAAATCCTGCGCTTTCTTGATGATGCTCTTCGCCACGCCGAGTATTCCGGCGATCTTAATGGCGTCGCGGGCCTCGGCTCCTTCGGCGCCCTCCAATAGTTCGTAGCGCATGAACTTGTTGATCATCCTGAGCTTCTCGTCGAGGCCGCAGGCCGGCTTGCCGGAGAAATAGTCGTTGAACGCGGTGGTGTCGAAGCCGCGCATCTTGAACGAAGCGGAACCCTTGCCGGCCAGGAGGCCCGAGAAATGCGTGGCCAGGAAAGCGCAGGCTGAACTCTGCGCGCAGAGGTCCGAGAGTATGGCCGAAAGCAGCGCCACAGCCTCCTCCGAGTTGGTGGTGCGGGCGAACTCGTCCATCACCAGGAGAGTGTTCTCGCTCTTCAGTTTCGCGTGCGCGGCGGCGAAGTCGTTCATCTCCAGGCCGAAGCTGCTCAACCCTCCGGCGGTCTCCATCTCGGCGCCGCCTATGAAGGACGCCCCGTCGAACAGGCAGGTCTCGAAAACTGCCGCCGGCACAAAGAAGCCGCCCTGCGCGAGCAGTTGCATAAAGGCCAGTGTCTTGAGCGCCACGGTCTTGCCGCCCATGTTGGAGCCGTGGATCACGTTGACGCGCCGCGTGAAGACCGCTGTGAGCGGCGTGTACTTCAGACCGGACTCGGCCAGCCGGGCCTCTAGCGGCAGGAAGCGCGCCCGGGTGAGACGCATGGTCCCGGGGTACTTGTGCACTATGGGACGCACCAACTTCAACTCGGCGGCGAGACGAGCCTTCTCGGCGGCCGTATCTATGCGCTCGATGGCCTTCATGTAGGCCTCAAAATTTCTCTTCTCGGCCGAAACGGCTGCGGCCAAGCGCTTCACCACGGCGGCCTCGAACTCGCGTTCGCGGGCCCGCCTGCGGTCGCGCTCGGAGGCAGCTTCCATGTAATCCTGGCCGTAGACAGGTTTGACCGTGACGCGCGTGCAGTCGTACGGCTCCAGGAAGAGCTCCGGAGCGCCGCCGAACCTGGCGGCGGTCTTCTCCTCCACCACTAGGAAGTCTCGGTCAGTGAAGTCCAGTCCCCAGCGCTCGCGCAGGGCCTTCAGCTTCCCTTCGCGCAGGGCTTTGAGGGCCTTGTCGCATTCGGCTATGGCAACGCGCTCTGCGGCGAGTTCCCTGTCGTAGGCGTCGGCGACGTGGAAGGCCTCGCCTGCGCCGCCCTTGTTCAGCAGGGCGAGCAGCTCGACCGACTCCCACTTCGCGCCGAACTTCGCCCGCAGCGGGGCTGGCAGCAGTTTGAAGATCTCCGAGACGTGCATAAGGAATTTGCGGGCGAGGAACAGGCCCGGCGCACAGGCGAGCGCCTCGGGCGAGAGGTCCATCGGCGGAACATTGCGCAGGTGGAAACGCAGTTTGTCCGACTTCAGACGGTTCGAGGCCGCGAAGGTGCCCATTGCCGCGGCGAGGTCGTACTCGGTCTTCAGCCCGGCTGCGTCCGCGATGAAGCGGCGTTCTTCGCGGCGCGCTCGTCCGTATGGCGTCAGCGGCCGATAGAGGGCGTAAAAGGTCTCAAATTCTGCGAAAGTCCTGAACTTTTCCATCAGCCCTTCACTTCGTACGGGTTGTACACTATCCGCTCGGCCAGCGCGGGCAGGCCAAGCTTCTTTTCGAAATCGGCGCGGCTCACGTCGCGCAGGTTCACCACGAAGGCCGCGAGTTCCGGCTTGGCGGCGAAGCGCAGCTCGAAGCGGCCCCCCAGTTCGGTCCATTGCTGCCAGTTCAGGAAGACCTTTGTGAAGTCCTCCATCACCAGCGTGCCCTTCTTCACGTCCCTGCCTGGCACGCGGCCGGGCGTCAGGGCTCCGTCTATAACCAATACCGGCTCGGACAGTTTCTCGCCTGCGCGGCACAGCGGCACAGAGGCCGCGGCCCACACCAGCTTTATAGCCGCGGCGGAGGAATCCAGGTTCTCGGGCTCCACGCGGGCTATGTAGACGAAGGCCGCTTTCTTCACCGAGGCGGCCTGCGTGACCCTGTCCACGGCTCCGTCCACGAACACCGTGCCCGCCCCGTGGCGGCGCATGTCGGCGAGTATCTCCTCGAGCTGCTCGTTATTCTCCGGCCCGGAAATCTCGGCGCGGCCGGGGCGCAACGCCCGCAGCAGCACCGGCCGGCCTATGGCAGTGCGGTACGTGTAGATGTTCAGTACCTCGAATTGCAGGTCCGCGCCCGGCAGCGCCGTCTCCGCGCAGAGGAACAGGTCCCCCCGCTCTGCCTTTACCTGCGGCTTCGGGCTGCCGAAGACCTGGTCGCAGGCCTCGCCGTCCACGCCTACGCTCATGACCCCCAACGCGCCGCCGCCGCGCAGGCGGCTCAGCGCGTAGTTCAGGAAGGTGGTCTTGCCGGCATTCTTCTTCGAGCCGACTATAAAGACCGTCCTATCCCGGAGGCCCTTCACAAAGTCCATTCGCCGTCCGTTACTTCCGGTGGCGCCTGGTGCGCATCAGGTTCGCCGGCTCGAGCGTGAGCTTCTCGCCGTTGAGCAGTTTGGCCACGCCGTCTATGGGCTTGTACCTGTCGTCGCCGCAGTATAAGCAGTTCTCGTGCGAGGAAACGTATCCCTCCGGCTCCGTGTAGGTGGTCACCACGCCCTCGTAGTTCCTGAGCACGACGCGTTTGTCGTTCATCGAGATCAGGTAGTTCGGCATCACGGGCGTCTTACCGCCGCCGCCAGGGGCGTCCACTACGAACGTCGGGACGGCCATGCCGGTGGTGTGGCCGCGCAGGTTCTCTATGATCTCCACGCCCTTCGATACCGTCGTGCGGAAGTGGCTTATCCCCACCGATAGGTCGCACTGGTAGATGTAGTACGGTTTCACCCGGGCCATCAGCAACTCATGCACCAGTTTCTTCATTGTCTGCGGGCAATCGTTGACCCCTTTCAGCAGCACGCTCTGGTTGCCTACGGGGATGCCCGCGTCCGCGAGCTTGCGGCAGGCCTCGAAGGCGTCGGCGGTCATCTCCTTCGGGTGGTTGAAGTGCGTGTTGACGTAGATGGGATGGTACTTCTTGAGCATATTCACCAGCTTGTCGGTGATGCGCATAGGCATCACGACCGGCGTGCGGGTGCCGATGCGGATGATCTCCACATGCTCTATGGCGCGGATCTTCTTTATGATGCCTTCCAGCATCTCGTCTGTCAGCACCAGCGGGTCACCGCCGGAGATCAGCACGTCGCGCACCTCTGGGGTGCGGCGGATGTACTCTATCGCCTTGTCTATGTTGGCCGAGGACATATGCACGTCCTCGAAGCCGACGAGGCGGCGGCGCGTGCAGTGACGGCAGTTCATCGAGCAGATGTTCGTGACCAGCAGCAGCACTCGGTCGGGGTAGCGGTGCGTCAGGCCGGGCACCGGCGAGTCGACATCCTCGTGGAGCGGGTCGGATAGGTCGGATGGATCCTGGTGCAGTTCGAGGCCGCGCGGTATGGCCTGCAGGCGCACCGGGCAGCCCTTGTCCTTCTTGTCCATCAGAGCGGCGTAGTACGGCGTAATGGCCATCCGGAACTTCTTCAGGCAGGCCCGCAGATCCTTCTTCTCCTGCGGGGTCAGCACGGCCACCTTCTCCAGCGTCGGAATGTCCTTTATGACGTGCTTCAGCTGCCACTGGTAGTTGTGCCAGTCACTCTCGCTCACGTCCTTCCAGAGCGGGACCTTCTTGTAGTCGACCCTCTTGTGTTCGCGCATTTTGTCGTCTCCTTGGGGGCTCAAGCGTAAAGTTTCTCGTAGGCCGCGCGTATTTCCGGGCTCTCGCGCAGGATATTGAGCGTCACCTCGGCGTGGCCCTTTGTGTAGCCGTTGCCGATAATCATGTCTATGTCCTTGCCGACGCCCTCGGCGCCCAGCGCGGCCTTGGTGAACGAGGTGGCCATGCTGAAGAAATAGACCGTCCCCTCGTCCCTGCACATCAATATCGAGGCCATCTCCGTGTTCTGCACGTTGACGCAGTTGATGACCACGTCGGCAAGCTTCCCGCCGGTCAGCGCGGCAATCTTCTCATAGCACTCCACGGCGTTCGTGGCGTCGGCCCGAACGGATTCGTGGCAGAAGCCGTACTCCTCTATCCTGCCGACGGCTTCGGGCGCGTATTCTATGCCTATGACCTTTCCGGTAACGCCGGCGCGGCGCCTCGCCTCGTAGGCGCAAAGCACTCCGGACTTGCCGGCCGCGCCTATGATGACCACGGTCTGGCCTGGCTTCACCAGTCTGGCTACCTGAGCCGGGGCACCCGCCACGTCCAGGACCGCGAGGGCGAGCGTCTCCGGCAAGTCCTTCGGGAGCTTCGCGTAGATGCCGCTTTCGAACAGGACGGCCTTCGCCTTCACGTTCACCTGCTCGGTACCCTTCTTGATGCCCAGGATTCTCTCGATCTTGAGCGGGGTCAGCGACAGCGAAACCAGGCTCGCGATCTTGTCCCCCTCCTTCAGCTCGCTCTTCCCGTCCAGCGCCGGGCCTATCTTCGCCACCCGGCCTATGAACATGCCGCCGGAGCCGGTGACGGGGTTCTGCATCTTGCCGCGCTCGGAAACTATACGCAGGATCTCGGCTTTAATCTTCTCCTCGTCCCCTCCGGCCGCCTGCTTGATCTGGGTGAAAGAGGCCGAGTCGATGTTGAGTGTCTCCACATCTACTAGAATCTCGTTGTCGTAGATGGAGTCCACGTCGTTGGAGATCCTGACAGCGGGCTGCGGGAGCACGCCCTTGGGCTCGATGACCCGGTGCGCGCCGAAGGGATTTCCGTTCTTGAGTATATTCATCGTGTCTCCTTTTGGGTTCTAGGCGCCGCGCAGTCCGAAGAACCTGCGCACGTCTCCGGGTTCGGCTATCTCAAACTGGGCCTCCCGGGACAGCCTGACGGCCCGCTCGACGAATTCGGCGTTGGAGGCGGCCAGCCGCCCCTTCGCGTAATAGATGTTATCCTCGAAGCCGACGCGTATCCAGCCGCCGGACGCTATCGCTAGGCAGACTCCGGGGATGTGGGCGCGGCCTATGCCCATGACGGTGAAGCGGCTCTCCGCCGGCATCTGGTCCATCATGTAGGAGAGCGTCTTCGGCGTCAGCGACAGCGCCGCCGGCACCTGCATCACAAAGCCGTAGTGGAACGGCGGTTTCAACAGCCCCTCCTTGATCAGGATATGCGAGGACTGCACGTGGGAGACGTCGAAGCACTCAAGCGTGGGATGGACCTTGTGCCTGTTCATCTCCGAGGCGAACTGCCGCATGACCGGCAGCGTGTTGACGATGTATTCCTCGCCAAAGTTGACGGTGCCGCAGTCGAGCGAGGCCATGTCAGGCTCCAGCGCCACCGGAGCGATGCGCTCCCCTGGGCTCATGCCGACGGCGCCGCCGGTGGTTATTTCCACCACCACGTCGGTCCTCTTCCTGATGAGCTCTATGGCCTTCTTGAAGACCTTCACGTCTGCCGTCGGAAAACCATCGTCGTTGCGGGCGTGCAGGTGCACTATCGCCGCACCGGCCCGGCGACATTGCTCCGCGTCGGCGGCCAGCTCCTCCGGGGTCACCGGCAGCGCGGGACATTGCTTCTTCGTGGTTTCCGCTCCGGTCAGCGCGCAAGTTATGACCATCTTGTTCATCGCGGCTCC
Organism: bacterium; assembly: GCA_021789695.1. Lineage (GTDB taxonomy): Bacteria > Elusimicrobiota > Elusimicrobia > Elusimicrobiales > UBA9959 > UBA9959. The sequence goes on from JAJYJH010000001.1 coordinate 285,335, forward strand.
TTTAGAAGGTACCGAGCTTGCCGGCCACGTGCAGCGGGGCCTCGGTGGCTTTGACAACTTCCTCTACGGTGACCCCCTCGGCTATCTCCTCGAGCACGAGGCCCTTCTTGGTGACGCGGATGAAGGCCATGTCGGTGACTATCAGGTCCACCTCCCCCACCGCGGTCAGCGGCAGCGTGCATTTTTTCAGGATTTTCGGCGCGCCGTTCTTGTTGACGTGCTCCATCGCGATGATGACGTTCTTGGCGCCCGCCACCAGGTCCATCGCGCCGCCCATGCCGGGCACCATCTTGCCGGGGATCATGTAGTTGGCCAGGTTGCCCTCCATGTCCACCTCCAGCGCGCCGAGCACGGTGTAGTCCACGTGCCCCCCGCGGATGATCGCGAAGGACATCGACGAGTCGAAGTAGGCGCCGCCGGGCACTATCGTCACAGGCTGGCCGCCGGCGTTGACCACGCGCGGGTCCTCCTTGCCTCTCTGCGCGGCAGGTCCGAGGCCCGTGAAACCGTTCTCTGAGTGCAGCAGTATCGTGCGTCCTTCGGGAATGTGGTTGGCCACCATCGTCGGCATACCTATGCCAAGGTTGACCAGAGCGCCGTCGGGGAATTCCTGCGCTATGCGCTTCACCAGCCTTACTCTTTTTAACTCTTTGAGGTCCATGCGGTCTCTCCTTGGCTCAGGCCTTCTGCTGCAGGTTGGCGGCCGGCAACTCCGATTTCACTATCGTCGAGACGAAGATGCCGGGTATTGTCACCCTGTCGGGGTCCAGTTCTCCGGGCTCCACTATCTTCTCCGCTTCCAGTATCACGTGGTCGGCGGCCATTGCCATCACCACCGCCATGTTCTTGGTGGCGGCCGGCAGCCAAGCGTTGCCGTACCTGTCGGCCATCTCGGCCTTGATAAAGGCGTAGTCGGCGCCCAGCGGCTTCTCCAGCAGGTACTCCCTGCCGTCTATCTCTAACTTCTGCTTCCCCTCCTCCACGGCCGTGCCACGGCCGGTCGGGGTAAGCACGCCGCCTAGGCCCGCGCCCTTGGAACGGATGCGCTCCGCGAAAGTGCCCTGCGGCACCAGCGTGACTTTAAGCTCTCCGGAGTTCATCTTCTGGCCCGAGACCGGGTTGGTGCCGATGTGCGAGGCGATTAGCGTGGCGGCGCGGTTCTGACAGATGAGGCGTCCAACGCCCACCTCGGGATAGGCGGTGTCGCTGGTGATGAGGTTTAGGTCCCTGGTCCCCTTCCGGACGAGCGCGTCTATCAGCGTGAAGGCGTTGCCACAGCCCATGAAGCCGGCCACCATCAGCGAGCAGCCGTCCCGGATGTCCTTAACGGCTTCGTCCGCGGTTACGATTGGTTTCATTGTAAGCTCCTTACCTGGTTGCCGAAAAAGCGCCGTGGAATTTTCGAATATTATAACAAAAAAAATATAATAGTCGAGGAGCCGGGACGCCGGCTATTCCAGGAGGCATCATGCATCAAGTTCATGTGGATCACAGGGCATCCATCATCAAGGACAACATGGGGCGTATCAAGCGCAAGATCCTGGTGATGAGCAACAAGGGCGGGGTCGGCAAGAGCACGATAGCGGTTAATTTCGCGGCGCTGCTGGCGGCGCGCGGCCAGAGGACCGGGCTGCTGGACATAGACATCCACGGCCCCTCCGTCGCCCGCATGACCGGGCAGGAAGGGAGGGCGCACACCTCAGACGGCAAGCTGATAGAGCCGCTGGAGGCCGCCCCCAATCTGAAGATGATCTCGATGGGTAGCATAATGCAGGAGGCCGACTCCCCGGTCATCTGGCGCGGCGCGCTGAAGATGGGCGTGCTGAAGCAGTTCCTGGCCGACGTCAACTGGGGCGAGCTGGATGCGCTGGTGATAGACGCTCCCCCGGGCACCGGCGACGAGCCCCTGACCATATGCCAACTGATACCGGAGATGACCGGCGCCGTCGTAGTGACCACCGGCCAGGGCGTCGCGCTGCTGGACAGCCGCAAGGCCGTCAACTTTCTCAAACAGGTAGGTATCCCGGTGCTGGGCGTGCTGGAGAACATGACCTCCTTCGCGTGCCCTCACTGCGCAAAGGAGGTCAACCTCTTCAAGACCGGCGGCGGCGCGCGCGCGGCGGCCGAGATGGGCGTGCCGTTCCTCGGCAGCGTGCCGTTCGATCCCGCGATGGTGGACGCCGGCGATGATGGCAGGTTCTATTCGCTGGAGAGGCCGGAGGCTGCCCCGGCGGCGGCTATAAAGGCGGCGCTGGACAAGGCTCTCTCCTCCGCAGCCGGCTAGCACCGGCCGCGCCCCCGGTTGTGGCGCTAGACCGCGGTCCCGGCCGAGAGGCGGCCTATCATGCTCTCCGCGTCCGCGAAAATACGGTCCAGGTGCTCCGGACCACGGAAGCTTTCGGCGTAGATCTTATAGACGTTCTCGGTGCCGGACGGGCGCGCGGCGAACCAGCCTCCCGCGGCCGTCACCTTTACGCCGCCCAGCGGCTCGCCGTTGGAGGGCGCCTTGTCGAGCACGCGCTCTATCCGCTCTCCGGCCAGTTCGCCGAAAGGAAACTTCTCCGGCGTAAGCCCTTTCAATAACTTCTTGATCTCGGGCGTGGCCGGCGCGTCCTGCCTGCGGTAGAAAGGCTCGCCGTACTTCGCCGTAAGTTCCTTGTACAGGCCGGCCGGGTTCTTCCCGGTCTTAGCGGTAATCTCGGCCGACAGCAGTGCCATAATCAGGCCGTCCTTGTCGGTGCTCCAGGGCCCGCCGTCGAAACGCAGGAACGAGGCCCCCGCGCTCTCCTCCCCGCCGAAGCCGATGCTCCCATCCAGAAGCCCGTAGACGAACCACTTGAAGCCCACCGGCACCTCTCGCAGCCCGCGGCCCAGGCCGGCCGCCACACGGTCTATCATGGAGCTGGAGACCGCGGTTTTGCCTACGGCCGCGTCCACGCGCCAGCCCGGCCGGTTCTGGAAGAGGTAGTGGATGGCCGCCGACAGGTAGTGGTTCGGTGGCAGCAGCCCCTCCGGCGTCACTATGCCGTGGCGGTCATAGTCCGTGTCGCAGCCGAAGGCCACGTCGTACTTGTCCTTTAGCTTTATCAGCCGCCGCATCGCGTATGGAGAGGACGGGTCCATGCGGATCTTGCCGTCCCAGTCCGCCGTCATGAACGAGAACGACTTATCCACCTCGCCGCTGACTATGGAGAGGTCCAGCCCATAGGTCTCGGCTATCGGGCCCCAGTACCCCACGCCGGAGCCGCCCAGCGGGTCCACGCCCAGCTTAACGCCGGCGGCCTTCACGGCGGCAAGGTCTATCACCCCGCCCAGTCCCTTTACGTATTCGCCCGTGTAGTCGTAGCGCTTCGTCGTGGAGGCCTTCTTCGCCGCGCTCAGCGGCGTCCGCTTCACCCCGGCCAGCCCCTTCTCCAGCAGCGCATTGGCCAGCGCCTGTATGCGCCCCGTGATCTCCGGACCGGCCGGGCCGCCGGTGGGCGGGTTGTACTTGAAGCCGCCGTCGGAGGGCGGGTTGTGGGAAGGGGTTATCAGTATCCCGTCGGCCAGGCCGGCCTTCCTGCCGGCGTTGTGCGCCAGTATCGCGCGCGAGACCGCCGGCGTGGGCGTGTAGCCTTCGCCCGCGTCTATCATCGCCGTCACGCTGTTGGCCGCCAGCACCTCCAGCGCAGTGTCGAAGGCCGGCGCGGAGAGCGCGTGTGTGTCCATGCCCATGAAGAGCGGGCCGTCCACGCCGGCCTCCCGGCGATAGTCGCAGATGGCCTGTGTTATCGCCAATATGTGGCGCTCGTTGAAGGAGCGGGTGAACGAGCTGCCCCTGTGGCCGGACGTGCCGAACGAAACGCGCTGCGCCGGGTCCTCGGGGTCTGGCGTCTCCCCGGCGTAGGCCTTCAGCAGGGCGGGTATATCGGTCAGCAACTCTCTCGGCAGGTTCTTTCCGGCGTATTCGCTTATCGGCATGGGTCTCTCCTCGTCGTCATCGCGGGCGGACCGGCCCGTTGAAATCGTATTACTCCCAACGCCCTGGTTCAAGGCGTCATAGCCTGCGCGCGTCGTAGGCCCAGTGCAGCAGTGCCTGTTTCTGGCGCGGCCGGCAGGCCGTATCACCAGGCGCGCAGTGGCGGCGCACCTGGGCCAGGTGGCGGCGTATGGCCAGCCACCGGCTTATCTGGGTCTCGTCCACTTCGGACAGGCGCCGGCCCTGGAAATAGCGGCAGTACCACTGGAACCAGCCGCGCGGGTCGGCCGGGTGTATCCACCCCTTCCTGCGCCACACCGCCAGCGGCTGGCTGGCGGTGACCTTGAAATAGTTAAGTGAAGCCTCGTGCTTTCCTGTCGTCGAGAGCCTGGCGCCGCGGAACCACGAGGCCGGGAACTCCGCGCGGCAGTCGGTCATGTACTTGCCGCCGAAGACGCCCAGCCTCAGCATCTGCGCCGGGGTCAGTTCCGGCCTGAAGCGCGGGTCGAAGTCCCTGCCGACGGGCGCCGTCAGAAAGTAGCGGTAGTTTTTCTGCATCAGGTCGTTGACCACCACGATCCGCGGCTTCCTCATCCGCGCGGCTCCGGTTTGAAGGTGATGGAAAGGGCAGCCTTCTCCCTGTCCCAGGAGGTGCTGGCGGCGTACGGGCGAGAGCCCGTGTTGATGTAGGTCTCGAAGGCCTTCGCCGTCTCGAACGGGCTCATTCCGGCCCTTAGCGCCAGCGGAATGTTCCAGCCGCTAACGTGGTCTATTGTGCCGTCCGGCCGCATGTAGCGGAAGATGGAAAGCCATAGATCTATTGTGCCGTTTATGCCGTCCCCCTTGCCGGTGGCAGTCCCGGAGAACTCTACCACCCCGGGCGTCCCGCCTACGGTGACCTTGTCCACGGTCACTTCCGCCCGCTGAGTCTTGTCGTAGGAGGCCGCGGTCAGGCCGGCTCCCTTCTTCAACTCCGTCCCTGGATCGTATTCCCCCGGTTTCTTTTCCATGCTGCCCCCTTTCTGCGCGCAGTATGGGGAAAGTCTACAATTTCCGCGCCGGAATGTGAACCCAGGGCCGGGGAGTCCGCCGCGCGTCCCCTTCCCGGCGCGCGGCGGACCTTGAACGGTCCTCAGAGCGTCCCTTCCTCCGGGCCGCCAGACGCCTCCGTCCTTGCGGCGTTCCTGGGCCTTCCCGGCTTTCTCTTGCCGGCGGTTCCGGCCGGCTCCTGCCCTTCCGCCGTCCCTTCCTGAACTTCAGCGCCTGGCGCCGCGCCCGCGGCCTTCCTGCCGCCTAAGAACTCCACGGACTCCACGTAGATCAGCGTGCGGGAGTGCTTCCTCCCGTCGTCCTTGCCGTCCCACTGCTCCAGCGCCAGGCGGCCTTCCACGTAGAGCTCCTGGCCGCGGTGCAGGTGGGTTCCGGCCAGGTCGGCCAGTTTGCGGCCGTGCTCGTGGTTGAAGGCCTTAAGTTCCATCCAGACCGGCACATTCTCCCACTGCCCGGTTTCCTGTCTCCTGCGGCGGTTGTTCACCGCCAGTCCCAGCAGGGCCACTTTCCCGCCGGAGAACTCCTTTATCTCCGGCTCGCGCGTCAGCCTTCCTATCAGCATCACTTTGTTAAGGTTTCCCATATTTCCCCCTTTCGTTCCTTCCGCTCCGTCCATAGCCTAGCACATCACCCCGTCAAGGGCCTGTCGTGTTCCGCGGCCCGTGGCACTTTTTAACGACAGCCCCTTACCCGGGTAGTCTGCTACGCTGTGAAAAGGAAGTGGGGAAAATGAAAAGGCGCGTTTCCAAGTCGCAGTCCATGACGGGCTTGCAGTGTCATAAGAGGCTGTTGCTCTACAATTTCCTGGGGAAGCCGCTTGCCTACTGCGGTCTGGATACGCTGGCCATGGTCAAGACACTGGCGGGCTATACAAACTGGCCTGGGCGGTTAGCGTCCTGTCCGGCCCCGGCGGGGCAGAGAGGGGAGAAGGGGCGCGAACAGCGCGCAGAGACACTTAGCCGTTGGCCGCTCCCGGCTCGCCGGCCATCAGCGCGGCGCCGTTCAGACGCAACCAGCGGCGGCGCTGCCGGTAGTCGGGGCAGGCCGCCTCCACGTGTGCCCAGAACCGCCTGGAATGGTTCATCTCGCGCAGGTGGCAGAGCTCATGTATAACCACATAGTCCAGCGTCTCCAGCGGAGCGTCCGCCAGGCGCCAGTTGAAGTTCAGGTTCCCCCTGAGCGAGCAGCTTCCCCAGAGCGTACGCTGCGCCTTTACCGAGACGCGCCCGTATCCAACTCCGAGCCTGGCGGCCCAGTGCGCCGCTCTCCCGCTTATGAGCTCCTTGGCCCTGGCCAGGCGCTCCGGAGAAGGCTGCCGGCCACTAGCACGCACAGGCCTTGCGGCCGGCGGCCGGCGCGCCAGCCGCGGGAAGACGCCCGGCAGCTCGCGCGCCAGACCGCGCAGAAAAGGCTCAACGTCGCGACAGACGGACTTTACGCTCATGCCAGGTCAACCCCTTCCGGGTCTTACTTGTTGGCGGGCGCGCCTTCCTCGTAGGGCATTATAAACTCCGTGAAGGCCGGCACCAGCCTGGTCTTGGGGCTGTGGTTTTCCCCCTGGCCGTTCAGCCCGAAGTGTATCTTGAGCCCGTGCTCCAGGTACTCGTTGGTCTCGTCGGCCGGCATCTCGCGGCCCATCACCGAAAGATACTCGCGCATCAACTCCCGGTCCCGTTCTATGTAGCAGAAAAACTCGTCCGCGATATCGCGCGTGAACCGCTCCAGCGCCTTGCTCCTGAACTCTTCCAGCGTCATCGTTCCTCCCTTTCAGCGCGGCCTGACGGCCTCTATCACCGTGTCCATCGCCTCTCCGCGGCGCAGGTACCTGACCCCGCCGAAGCCGGCCGTCCGCAGGTCCTCGGCCAGTTCCCGGAAAGTGAACGTGGATCCGCCCTGGGTGCCCACCAGCATGTTCACCGCGAACAGCGCTCCGTGCACCGGGCGGGTGCGGGAGGGCTCCAGCACCACGTCGCGTATCAGCATACGTCCGCCGGGCACTAGGGCCGCGTAGATCTTCTTGAACATCGCGCGGTTCTGCGCGCGGGAGTTTTGATGCACTATCGCGCTGACCCAGGCGAGGTCGTGGCCGGGGGGCAGTTGGTCAGTGTAGAAGCTGCCCGGGACCAGTTTTACCCTGTCCGCCAGGCCTAGCTTGGCCAGGCTGCGGCGGGCCATCGGGATGACGTGCGGCAGGTCAAAGATGGTGGCGCTGGCGCCCGGAGCGCGTTTGAGCAGCGGCACTGTCCACGTGCCGGAGGCTCCGCCCAGGTCCAGCAGGCGCTTGAACTTAAGCCGGCCCAGGCTCTTTACCAGCGGCGCGGCCAGCGGCGAGGAAACCTCGTGCATCGCCCGGATGAAGGATTCCATGTCCCCCTCGTGCCCGCGCACGCTGGGGCGCTTTTGGGCCGGCTTGCCGCTCAGCACCACCGCCGCGAGGTCCGACCACTTGCGCAGGCAGGCGCCCTGGTGGCGCAGCATGCCCAGTACGCCGCGTTTTGCGTCCTCGGTCAGCGCCTCGGCGAGGCGCGGCGGCACGGCGTAGACAGGCGGCTCTGCGGCGCTCTTCTTTATGGCGCCCAGCGCGGCCAGGGCGTCAAGCAGAACCTCTACGGCGCGCGCACTGCTCTTGAGCTTGCCGGCCAGCTGTTCAGCCGTCATGGGCCGCTTGTGCAGCAGGGTGAACACGTCCAGGTCCCCTCCCGCTATGAGCACGCAGGCGGGCTGGAAGGCCCGCACCATCTCAAGTATCTTCTTCCCGGTGAGCCGCTGCTGTGTCATCTCGCCTCCTGTCCGATAGCGCAAGGTGTTTTTCGTCCCCGGCCGCTTCATACTGCAATTCTATAAAAAACCGGGGCACAAGATAGCCCCCGCCGCCACCCGCGCCCCCCCTCCCGGGCCAGCCTGGCCTTGAAGGGCGGGGTCGACGCTCACTAGGCTAATATGCAGTTGTGGTCCTTGGGCGGCAGGGCCGCCGGATGGTGCAATATCACCCCACTAACTCTAGCCTGAACAAGCGGAACGGCCCGTGGTCCCGGCTGTAGCCGTATAACTTCTCGAGGGGCGGATTAACCATCCTGATGCGCCCGCGCTTCCCATTGCGGCAATTCTAGGGCATTGCGCCCGGTTCCGCCAGTCTTCGCGCCACGGGGATGTCGGCCGAGGACAGGTCGTAGGCCAGCAGCTCCGCGGGGCTCACCCATTTTATCTCGGAATGGTCGTTCAGGACGAACTCACCTCCGACGTGGCTGACCCGGTAGGCCAGCAGTTCTATGTGGGTATGCCCGTACTCGAACTCGCTGGCGCAGACGAATTCGCCGATTTCGCTGTCTATACCGAACTCCTCGGCCAGTTCGCGCCGCAGGCACTCGCGAGGGGTCTCCCCGGGCTCCAGCTTGCCGCCTGGGAACTCCCACTTGCCGGCCAGCGCGTCCCCCGCCTTGCGCCGGGCTAGGAGTATCTTTCCGTTCTTTTCCAATACTGCCGCGGCCACTTGCCTCGGCCCTTTTCGCTGTCTGTCCATGAAAGCATGTTACCAAGCCCGGCCGGCGCGGCGCAATGCCGCCTCCGGAGTTTGATAAAATAGCGGGATGAGAAGGAATTTATACGTGATGACAGGGCTGTTGCTGCTGGCCGCGCTGCTGGCCCTGACGCATTTCGTAAAGAACGGCCGCGTCGTGGTGGCGCTCCTGGCCGCGAAGAAGCCGATACATGCCGTGTTCAACTGCGACGGCGGGCGCACGCTGGACGCAGTTTTCCGCCCCGCCCCGGCCGATAGGGTGGACCTCAGACTTGGCGACGGCCGCGCTCTCTCGCTGCCCCGCGCTCTCTCGGCCGACGGCACCAGGTATGCCGCCTCTGACGGGAGCGCCGTTTTCTGGGATAAGGGCCGCAACGCCCTGCTGACCGGGAAGATCTTTTCCTCCTACACCAACTGTTCCGCTTCCGAATAGCGGCTCAGGCGCTGGCACTATGCAGCTTTTCCAGCTCCTCCCGCTTGAGGCGGGCCGCCGCGCGCGCCTCCTCCATGGTCGTCTCCGCGAAGCGGATGGCTTGATTGGGGCCGTACTGTGCCAGCAGGTCTATATCGGCCGAGATCACGTTGAAGATACGCGGGTAACCGCCTATGGTCTGCCTGTGCCGCAGCAGGACGATGGGACCCTCCGGCGTGAGTTGCACGGTGCCGTCCGCCACGGCTCCGGAGACCATGTTACCCATGCCGCAGGAGACCCCCGGGTCTCCGGTCAGGCGTATGCCCATCTTGTCCATCTTAAAGGTGGTGCGCCACTGGGTAAGAAAAAAGAGGCCCGGCTGGGCCAGGCAGCGGTACTCGGGGCCCGGCAGCACGCGGATGCGGCCGGCTGGGTCGGTCCAGCCGCTGACGGCGGAGAAAGGCAGGCTTTCCGCCGTGGGGCCGCCGCCGTCGCGGCCGCGGAAACAGAAATAGGTGTACATACCGTAACGCCGTGCGCCGAAGGTCAGCCTGTCCCCTGCCCCGGCCTCGTAGACGCGGCTGTGCTCCACATCGGCGGAAGAGCTCCCGCTGTGCAGCGCCGCGTCCAGCCGGCCGCCGGTCAGCACGAAGCGCCCCGGCCGCAGTATCTCTATCTCCGGCGGTCCGGCTATCTCCAGGGCCGGGCTTTCCTCTGGGTTGCCCAGCATCAGGTTGCCGCGCGCCAGGGAAAAAAGGTCCATGGCGCCGCCCGGCGAAACGCCCAGATGCTGCCTGCCGTAGACCGGCGGCCCGGCTGTGCCGCAGAAGCCGGGCCTGATAAACCGGATATTGCCGCCCACACCGGCTGCGGCCTTTTCCCTTTCAGCGGCGTCCAGCTCCGCGCGCAGCCTGGCGGCCAGCTCCAGCGCTATCGGCGAGTCGGAATGCACGCAGAGGGTGTCGGCCTTGATCTCCCGCCAGTCCGGCCCGGAAGGGCCCCCGACGTTCACCCGGCCGCGCAGGACCAGTTCCCGGGCCTGCGCCAGAGCCTCGTTCACGCCGGAGATCACGGCTCCGTCCCCGGAGCGGGCGGCCAGCCGCAGCCGCCCGTCGGCCGGGTCCGCCTCGTAGCGGCGGTCCGCGAAGGCCTCCCGCAGCACGGCTATGCCGGCCCGGCGCGCCGCCACGGCTATCTCGGAGCCGTCCGGGGCCAGTACGCGGTCTATGCCGCGGCGCGCCATCCAGCCGGACAGCAGCGAGGCCAGACTCGGGTCCTGCCAGGCGTTGTTATAGAGCGCGCCGTGGAGCTTGGCCATCCTAACTCCGGGCAGCAGCGCCAGCTGCGCGTCCAGCGCGGCCAGCAGTTCTTCGCCCGGCAGGTCCATGGTGGCGCGTCCAAAATTAGCCTTGTCCGGGTACGAGAGATGCGCCGACACCGCCACGCCCCGCTCTTCGGCCAGCGCGCGGAAAGCCTTCACGCTTTGGCGGTCGCCCGCGTGGCCCTCGCAGGCCAGGTTGGCTATGTGGATGAACTCCATCAGTTTGCGGTCCCCTTCGTGCAGAGGGCCCCGCTCTCCTATGTCGCAGTTTATGAGCATCAGCCCTCCGCCCTCTCGAAGACCACCGAGTCACCGGGCTCTATGCCGTAGAGCAGTTCCGGCCTGGTCATGCCCAGTATATTCCAGCCGCCGGGAGAGGTCTCCGGGTACACCCCGGTCTGCTCGCCGCCGATGGCCACGGCGCCGGCGGGCACGGCCAGGCGCGGCGAATCCATCCTCGGCGTGGCCAGCGACGGGTCCAGTCCAAGCAGGTATGGAAAATGCGGCCGGAAGCCTATCATGGCCACCAGGTATTCCGGGGCCGTGTGGCGGCGGATCACCTCCTCCACGGTGAGCCCGGCGTGCCCGGCCACGCGGGCCAGGTCCTCGCCCCGGTATACGACCGGCAGCGCGTGCCGTCTGGAGCGCTCGGCCAGGGCCTTTTCGTCGCAAGGGACCCGCTCCAGTGCGGCGGCCACCAGCCGGCGCACAGCGTCCCAGTCGCACAAGGGGTCCGCGTGCGCGGCCAGCGCGGTGTAGGAGGGCACCAGGTCGTGCACCCCCAGCCGGGCCAGCTCCGGATTCTCCCTGAGCCGCCGGTAGACCCAGAGTACCTGCAGCGAGGTCAGGCGGTCTATCTTCCCGCCCAGGCTCCAGCACAGGCAGGCGTCGCCAAGGAAATATGTCTCGGGAGCGGTCTTGTTCACGTCTTAATTATAACAAACGGCGTCCCACGCCCGCCCGCTGGTTATTTCCTGATAGCACCGCATCGCCGGGACTGTAATGGCGGCCGTTGTGCATCCTCGTTCTGACGGCACAAGAAAGCCTCTAACTCCCCGGCCCCGCGGCCGGGGGGCGCCGTGACCGCGCCTGACGGGAACTAGTTGCCGCTGAATTTTCTAAAATCAGAACGGGCCACGTGCGCGGCTTCCACGGGCGGCTCGGAGACAGCACCCGGCTCAAGCTGGCAGTAATACAGCCAGTCCAGCGCCGCGCCGCCGCGGTCCCCGGAGGCCAGGCGGGACTCGTAGCGGCGGCGGTACGCCTCAGCGTGGCCCGGCTCCAGCGCTATCAGCGCGTCCAGGTCGGCCAGCTCGCGCCTGTCGTCGCCGGCCTGCAGGTAGGCCAGGCTGCGCCAGTTGTAGGCCTCGGTAAAAGCGGGGTCCAGCCTCAGTGCCTCGGACAGGTCCTTCACCGCTTTGGCCAGCTGCTCCGCCCCGGCTGGCTTCTCGCCAAGGTAAGAGAGCACCTTGGCGCGCTGCAGATAGTATTCCGGCCCTTCCGGCTCCAGTTCTATGGCCCTGGAAGCGTCGGTCAGCGCTCCCTCGTAGTCTTCCTGAAGGGTGCGCAGCTGGCTCCTCAAATGATAGGCCACGGGCAGCTCCGCGCCGGCGGCCAGCAGGCCGTCCAGGACCTCCAGCGCGGCCGGCACGTTCCCCAGCTCGTCGTAAATAGCGGCCTTCCAGCACATAGCTTCGGCGTCTCCCGGCAGGATCACCAGGCACTTGTCAAAGGCCGCAATGGCGCCGCCCCAGGCGCGCCTGTCCATCAGGATGACGCCCAGGCCGTAATAGGCGTCGGCGTTGGCTGGGTCCAGCGCCACCGCGCGCAGGGAGTCATCCAGGGCGAGCCCCAATTCGCCGCCGCGGCTGAGGCTCTCAGCCCATTTCGCGTAGGCGTCCTCGTCGAAAGGCGCGCGCCCGGCTTCCTCGTAGGCTTTAGCCGTGTAAGCCTTGGCCCGCAGGGTGTAAAGCTGTGAATTGTCAGCCCAGGCCGCTATGGCCCTGGTGTAGTTGGCTATCGCGCGGGCATAGAGCCCTTCGTCGAAGTAGGCCTCGCCGCGCTTGATAATGGTGTCCAGGTCGTTCATTTGGCACGCCCCTCCGGCGTAGCATATAGTATACCCGATTGAGCGGCTCTCGGATATCAGGTCAGGCGCGGCCCCCTGCGCGCCCTTTACGCCTTCCGGGTGGCTGTGTGTCACGGCGGCGCTGGTCTCGGTCTCAGATAGCACCTCTTCCAGGCTGTCGAAGGCGTAGGCCACCGGTCTCACCTGCATGACCAAGCTGTTACCACTGGGGCTATTTTTAAAAATCAGAGCCGCTGGTGAATCAGGTCGAGAATTTCCAGAAGTGGGCCACGTCCATATCGGCGGGGCAGTCATCGCCGTGAATGCCTTTGCCGGTGGCCGGGTCCGTGTGAGCCCCATGGTCAGGGGCGAAGAGCGCCGCGCGCGGCACTCCGGACCATTTCCGGTCGAAGGCCTCCGCCAGCCTCAGGAAGGCATCCGCGTGCCGTCGCACGGCGGCTACGGCCCCGTCCTTCCACGGGCCGACGGCGTGCAGTAGGTCGTCGTACTCCTGGTGATAAACCAGGATAAAGTCGTGCCCGCCGTTCTCTATCAGTTCCAGTGCGCTGGCGGTCACCTGCTGATCGCACTCCCCAGAGAAGTAGTCTACCGGGCGGCCGCGGAAGATTAGGTCTATACTGCTGCCCTTCACTGCGGCTATGGCGGTCTTTACGCCGCCGGCGGGCAGCGCGTCGAAAAGAGTTTTGCAGCCGAGCGCTGGCTTCTCGTATTGCGCGATGCCGTGGCCGGCCGGCGGCAGGCCGGTGAACATGGAAGCGTAGCATACCGGAGTTTTTGACGGGAACACGCTGCGCACATCAACGCGCGTGAAGCCGGCTGAAAAAAAATTCTCAAAGAGCTCCGCGTGTAGCGTTACCATCCGCCGCCCTATGGCGTCCGGCGCGTACACCAGCACCTTCTTTACCCCGCCGGCCGGGAGCAGCTTCAGCGCGCGGGCGTCCGGCGCGGCGGCGCTCGGTTCCAGCCCGCCGGCTACGCCCATGGCCGCCAGCAGGGTAGCCGCCACCGAGGTTATGCACGCCTCGGGAGCCGCCGGAGCGCGTCGCGGTAGCTCGCGCAAGTACATGGCTTCTATTTTCCTGCGCGCCCAGGGCGTTTTGCGCAGGAAGGCAAGGCTCGACTTCACCGACGGCTCGTAAAGAAAGCACCTCGCCGGTACGCGCTGTCCCAGCCCCGCCCAGCCGTGCCGCTTCACCAGCGCGTTAAGAATCTCCTCCAGGGTAATACCGTGCAGAGGGTCGCGAACGTTAGTGTCTGGCATACGATGATTCTACTATTATTTACGCGGACAACTAATAAGCGGCGGTCAAGACGCACGTATTTTTTTGCTTGCGCCGGAGGGCTAGACAAGATAGACTATCCCGATGATTACCCTGCCTCCGATACGCTGTCCCGGCTGCGGCCGCATGATGCCGCAGGTCAAAGCCCGCGAAGTTCCCCAGGCCAACACCTACCGCGACTGCCTGCGCCACTGCACCCACTGCCGCATCGGCGCCACCAACGCCAAGAACAGCTCTAAAGTTAAGTTCATCCACGCTGGCACGCGGCCAGGCGAGACCTCCGCTGCCGCGGCGCCGACGGAACAGCCGAAGGAAAGGCCGCATAACCAACTGCAGGAAACGCAGGCCGCGCGAGCGGAGACCATTATCCCGGAGCAGCCCATTAAAGCTGTTCTTCCGGAACAGCCAATCAAAGCTGCAGCCGCGCCTGAGCCCGCTGACCAGCCCGGCCCAGAATCGCAGCCGTCTCCCGCGCCAGCCGCACCCCCGGCAGAACCGCGCCAGCCGCCCCCGGTCGCGGGGATACCCCAGCGACCGCGCTATAATGAACCGCGCGGCGGCAGGCAGTACGACCGCCCAAACCCGCGCAGGTTCGGTGAACAACGCGGGGATGATAGCCGCGGCGGGCGCCCCGGCGTCCATTTCGGCGCGCCAAAACAGGACAGCCACCCGCGCCCCGACCATCCCGCCAAGCATTACGGGCCGCCCAGGCGCGACTCGCGTTACGGCGATGGCCGACCCCGGAAACATTACGGTCCCCCACCACGCGACGCCGGCTCCCGCGAGGAGGGCCCCAACAGGCACTTCGGCCCCCCCCAGTACCGCGACGAGCGCCGCCCAGGCGATGACCGCCCGTGGCAGTCGCGCAGCGGCAAGCCCTACGGCAGGCCGGGGCCCCGCAAATTCGGGCACGACCGCCGCGGCCCCGGTGACCACCGAAGCCCGCAACGTCCCCGTAAGGACTGAGCCGCCTCAACGTCCCGCCCTATCCGTTTCAGCTTGATATGGGCGCGGCAGCTTAAAAAGCAGGTTGTGTCCCGCTTAATGCAGCGTCTTTATGCGGCCGAGCTTTGGCGGGTTTACCGGGCCGGCCTTGAAGGCGGCCTCCATAACGTCGCGCACCAGAACCATCGTGTCGGTCTTGTCCGGGGCGGCCGTGAAGACCGCGCCGCCGTCGCCGCCACCGGCCAGGTAACTGTTGGTGGCCACGGTGAATCTGTCTCCGGGCTTTATCTCCCTGCCGTTGCGGTAGAGCTTCACCTCGGCCGCGCCGCCGTCGAGGGCTTGCCGTATGGCGACGGTAAGGCCGCTGACCTGCATGTCGCTGGAGCCGTGGTGGAAGTTGTCGCGCAAGACCTGCACTATCTTGGCGCCGGTTAGAGTCATGGTCTCGATGGTGTTGTCGAAGGGCATGGCCTGGTAGAGGTCGCGCAGGTAGACGGGACCCTTGGGGATGGGGTGGCGCAGGGCGTGGGTGTTCTGAAAGGCCAACTGCGTACCCACGCGCCTGCGGGTGACGTCGGAAAGCCAGCTGCCTATCGGGTTATCCAGGCCTTTGCCGGAGAAGCCCAGCTCGGCGGTTGTCGTTCCCACCTTACGGCCCATCTTCTGCTGCACCTGCTCCTCGTAGCCGGCCACCATCTTCAGAATCGCCGGGTCCTGGCCGGTCCGGTCTATCCAGAGCGGCACCAGCTCTACGTCCACGCCGGCCAGGTTGCCGGTGGTGTCGTCGAACTTGAGTTCTGCGCGGGTAACGTAGGAGAGGCCGTAGTAACTCTCTCCCAGCCAGGCGCCGCTGACGGGGTCGTGGTAGCCGTGGAAGAGGCCGGTGTGGTCGTGGCCGCCCAGCACCAGCGCTATGCCGGGCGAGGCGCGGGCTATGGCCAGCGTGCTACGCGCGGCCACGGGGAAGGTCCATGTGGAGACGTCCACCAACTTGGTGCCGAGGTCCTCGGAGATGCCCATGTGGGTTATAACTATTATGGCGTCGGGGTGCAGCTTCTCTATCTCGGGCAACCACTTGGCGGCCTCAGAGGCCTCGTCTCGGAAGTCCAGGTTCTTGACGTTGGCGGGGAGCGTGAGCGTGGTGTCGTGCATGTTTGTGAGGCCCAACACGGCTATCGTCTTGCCGTCCTTGCGCAGCATGACGTAGGGCTTGAGGTAGGGTACGGGCCCGCCGTCCTTCTTCTCGTAGATGTTGGCGCCCAGGAAAGGGAAATCAGCGCTGGAGACCAGCGTGCGGAAGGCGGCCTCGCCGTTGTCGTAGTCGTGGTTGCCGGGGACAGCCGCCGAGTAGCCCAGCTTGTTCATCAGTTCTATACTGGCCATCCCATTGCTCAGCATACCCTCCGGCGTACCTTGGAACATGTCGCCCGAATCCAGCAGCAGGTAGGGCGTGGTCTGCCTGGCCAGTAGGGCGCCCAGCGCGGGGAAGCCGCCTATCAGGCGGCCGGGGTCGGCCTTGTCCCAGCGGGCGGGGCGGGCGAAGTACCAGCCGTGCACGTCCGAGGTGTGGAAGACGTCTATGGTCAGGGCCTGCGCGCCGGCGGCCAGGGCCAGCAACAGCGTTATAAGGGGCAGCGTTTTCTTGAGCATGAGGATATTGTAGAAAAAATCCTTCCGGCTCGGTTTTATATAGTGCTGGAGAAATTAACTATAATTGGTAGAGAAGCTATGGCAAAGTTGGTACATACAGCGGACCTGCATATACGGCGCGACGAGAAGGACTACTGCTACGCCGTGCTGGCGGAGATAATAGCTCTGACCCGGCAGCAGAAGGCGGAGTTCCTGGCTATCTCCGGGGACCTGTTCGACTCCTTCTCGGAGTTTGAGGCGCTGAGGAGGGAGGTGGCGGATATGCTGGCGCCGCTGGCAAAGGAAGGCTGCCATGTGATCTACATCCCTGGCAACCACGAGGCGCGCGGCGCCACGTCCGACCTTTCTGCCTTCAACCTGGAGCCGCTGCGTTACTGTGCGCGCGGGCCCTTCGATTTCTTCGAGCTGGGCGGGGTTGAGTTCCTCTGCGTGCCGCATTCCGAGAGCTACGGCGGTTACCGCGATTGGAAGGTCCCCACCAAGCAGCACGGCGTCGTGCGAGTGGCGTTGCTGCACGCGCTGAACTCCGCCATTTACATAGGCCCCGACGAGGAGGCCGATTCCCGCACTGGGGTCATAGAGGACGATTTCTTCGGCCGCTTCGCCGTGGACTACGCGGCGATGGGGCACGTGCACTCCGGGCGCCAGCATACACTGGGCGGGGCCGTGGCCTGTTACCCGGGCTCCCCGCGGGTCTGGCGGGCGCACCCGCGCGAGGCGGGGCCGCGCTGCGCCGTGGTGGCTGACCTGGGCTGCTCGCCCGTGGTGGCGCACCCGGCGGAACTGCTGTCGGCCGGGCAGTACAGAGAGTTCTCGCTGCCTCTTGGCTTCGACGGGGCGCCGCCGCTGACGGCCGTGCACCGTATGGAGGCGGCGCTCAGGGAGCAGGACTACGCGCGCGTGACGCTCACAGGCGTGGTGGAGGATGAGAATGCGGCCAAGGCTGCCGCCGACGGCCTGCGCCAGCGCCTGTGCAGCCGGGTGCGCGCGGCCGAAGTGCAGTTGGAGACGCTGGTTGCTTCCTCGCTTTCCTCCAACACGCTGGCGCGCGCCTTCCTGGAGGCCATCGACGACCTTAAACCCGCCGATGAGATCGGGGACCAATACCGCCGCTGGCTGCTGGCCAGGCAGTACGGGCTGGAGGCTATAGCCGAGCGCGCGGGGAAGGCCGCATGATACGCCGCCTGGACCTGACCGATTACGGCAAGTTCCGCAAGGAGCGGCTGCATTTCGGCCCTTTCACCGTGATTACCGGCGCCAACGAGGCCGGCAAGACCACCGTCTTCGACGCGCTGTTCGATGCGTTATGCGCCGGCTCCCGGCACGAGGGGCGTCCGGCGTGGAAGGCGCTGGCCGGCCGCTACGGCGCGCTGCGCAAGGCTGAGTTGGTCTGGGAGGAGGGCTTTCACCCGTTATCCTTCACCGACGACGAATTCCTGGAGATCTTCGCCGTGCGCGCCGGCGACACGCGCGTGGACGCCGAAGGCGGCGGTTCCTGGGAGGGAGCGGCCGAAGCCCGGCTGCTGAACTCCGGGCTGAACCCTGCCAGTTTCGCCGCAGGCATGGAGGACAAGGCCGACAGCGCGCGCAAGGGATCGCTGAAGTACCGTGAAAAGGAACTGAACAGGCAGATTAACGCGCGCGAGCCTGAGCTGCAGGAGCTCAAAGTCAGGCGCGCCGCAATCTTCGCCGGCGAGGCGGAGACGGCCCGGCTGGAAGCGGAACTGAAGAGGCTCCGCGAGGCGCAGGAGGCCAGGCTCGCCGAACTGGAGGCGCTGAAGGAGCGCGAGGAGGAACTTTCCCTCTCGTGCCGGCTGGCCTCGGCCGAAGCCGGGCTCAAGGCACTGCGCGAACTAAAGGACACGCGCGGCGAGCTGGCCCGGCTGGTGGTGTTTGCCTCCAACGAGCTGCCGGCCTACCGCGCCCTGCGCTCTGCCGCCGACGAGGCCGGCCGGGCCTATGAGACCGCGGCCGCCGCGCTGGCCGAAAAGGAGGCCTACGAGGCCTCTGCAAAGGCCGTCCTGGACCAGTTGGAGATACAGCAGCCGGTCATACGCAAGCGGCGCGCCACGGCCGAGGCTCTTAACGGCAGGATTTCGGCCTTCCTGGCCGCGCCGCCCAAGGTGCTGCGCAGCGTAAGCAAGGGCGCGCGCTTTGGCCTCTGGGCCGGGGCGCTGGCGCTAGCCGGCTTCGTGGTCTATTCCGGGCGCAATAACGTGTCCTACGCCACCGCGGCCGTGATAGCCGCGGCCGGGGCCTGGGTAGGCGTGAAGCTTTCCATAAAGGAAACCCTGGCCGGTCCTTCGCCGGAGGAGATAAAAGCCTTCCTGGCCGGTTTGATGACGGAGTGGGTGCTGGTTTCTGAGGAGAAGCTCCCCTCCGACGGGGTTGAGAACGCCAGGGCTTTCCTCTCCAGGGCCATGGCCGCCGCGGCCGATGCCGAGGCCGACCTCAAGGTCAGATCTGAGGCGCTGCGAGACCTGCGGGCCGCCTCCGGGACCGTCCGCACCGGTGTGGAGGAACTGAGGGCCGCGGCCGCTGGGGCTGCCGGCAAGGCCCAGGCCTGGCTCAAGGAGCGCGGTTGCGATAGCGAAGACGACTACCAGGGAAAGCTGGCTGCGCACGGGCGCTTCGTGCAGAGGGCCGGAGACATAATGCAGCGGGTCAAGATCTTTAAGGACAGGCTGCGTTGCTCCGGCGACGACGAGATACGCGACCGGCTGTTGATGGAGAAGGAGGCGCTGGACCACAAGGGCGTAGACCCCTCCAAGGCGGACGAGCCGGAACTGGAGCGCCTGAAGGCCCGCGCCGCCGAGCTGAATGAGGACGTACACTCGGTGGCTGCCGCGGCTTCCGAAGTTAATTCCGCACTGGAAAAGGCTCGCGCCGTGGCCGGCGCCAGACTTGAGGGCCTGCCGGAGCGCATAAACCGGCTTGAGGCGGAGAACGCCTCCGACAGAGAGGAACTAGCTGGTCTGGAACTGCAGAAGCAGGCCTACAGGCTGGCCGCGGACGTTTTCAGAAAGCTGGCCGAGGAGTCCACCGCGGCATTCGCAGAACTTGGCAAAGAGGTCACGGCCATGCTCTCCCGCGCCGTGCCGGAGTTGAAGGCACAGTTTATTAGCTTCAAAGCGGGCGAGGCCGGCATGAAGGACGCCGGCGGCGCCGTACGTCCGGTCAAGTACCTTTCGTCTGGCGCGCGCGATCTGTTCATGCTGGCGGCACGCCTGACCATGGCCGAAGATTGCCGCCGGGACGCGGACGGGAATATTTCCCCCGCCCTGCTTGTGCTGGATGATCCATTTTACACGCTGGACTCGGCTCGCACCCGGGCCGCGCTAAAACTACTGGCCGACTTCCAGAAGGAGACTGGCTGGCAGATTATCATACTGACCAAGGACTTCACTCTACCCGACGCCGCCCGCGAAGCCACCAGCCAAATAACCGAACAAACGCTCATATAAAAAGGGGACAGGCTATTTAAAAAGTAGCCTGTCCCCTTTTTTTGTCCTCTTTTAGCTTCGAAGACCTGTTCCCTTTCTGCTAATAAAAGTAGCCTGTCCCCTTTTTTAAGGTTTCGGATTCGGATTTTAGGCGGGATTCCAGGTCGGACTGGCTGTCAGAGGCCAGTTTTTTGAGGCGGTCCTGGTAAGGTTTGAGGGCCGCGTCCACCTTGGCGCGAGCAGCGTCCTGGGCGGCCCTGGCCTGGGCGCCCAGCGCACGGGAGAAAGCCTTGGAGAGTGCGTCGGCCAGGTTGGTGCGCACGGCCAGCCTGGGGTCAGAGACCGTACCGGAGACGTCGGCCTGGATGACGGCCGAGGAGAGGCCAGAGAAAGCGGAGTCCACCGCGGCGCCCAACGGACCTGCGGCGATGCCTCCTGCCTGCGTCAGGAATTTAGCGCCGGACAGCAAGACTTGGGCCTTGCCGTCCACCTTGTCGCCTTCTGTTCTGAGATCGGCCTGGAAGGAGCCGGAGCCGCCGGAGACGTCTACTCCCAGCGAGGAAGGTGAACCAAGTTGCAGGCCCGCGACCGGCATCCCGGTGTAGGACAGGTTTGAATCGGTGACGAAAATATTGTCGCGGCCGTCCAGTATGAACTTAAAATCAAGCCGGCGCGCCCCCTTGGCCCCGGAGATGGAAGCCACCGTGGGCTTGCCGTAAACCTGCGGCTGGGTTGTGAGGCCCTCGACCGTGCCGCTGTAGGCCAGCGGGTCCTGGCGGCCCAGTTCGCCGGTGAGGCGCAGCTCGCGCACGAGCAGCGTGGGATATGCGCGCCCCCCGGGAAAATGGACGACGCGGCCGCGGCGGGCCGGGGTCTTAGTGGGACCAGCCGAGGCCGGCATGTACCTGCGCGCCAGCGCCAGCCATTTCATCACGGTGGCCGCTTTCTGCGCGGCGACCGGGCCGGCCAGCGCCTCGCCCAGCGACCGCGAGTCCAGGGACGGCAGCTTCATCTTTGCCATAACGGCTTCCTGGTCGCGCCGGCGGGCCTCGTCTAGCGCCTTGAAACCGTCCTTCTCCCGGGCCAACGCCGCCTCGGCGTCCTTGCTGTCCTTGTTGAAGCGGTCGGTCAGCTTTTTGGCGTCCTTGGCTGTCTCCGCGTAGTCCCTGGCCCGCTTGAGGAAGTTCTTCTCCGCCTTAGCCTTATCGTAGCGGGCCTTGAGAGCGTCCAAGTCCGCCTGGTAGGCTTTGCCGTCGACGCGCCCGACTATGTCGGCGTAGTCCTTCTTGTAATTTTCCTCCAGCTGCTTGGCCAGTTTGACGGACTCCAGGTCGCCCGGGGCCACCTTGTAGTCGGCCTTGAATCTGGAGGTCAGGTTGTCCGCCGACGCGGCGGCGAGGGCCTTTGCCTGCTCCTGGGCCTTCTTAACCATGGGCGAGGGCGGTTCAGGCCTGCTGAAAAGCAGCTGTCCTGAGGTCTTGCGCGGAGTGCCGAAGCGCAGGCCGGTGAGCGAACCCTTGTCCACGACGAACTTCTTCTCCAGCAACGGCGCGCCTTCCGCAGAAAGTTCGAGGCGCGAGAACTGCACCAGGTTCGTGTACTTCTGCGAGGAGTCGGCCACGGTTAGTCCGTTTATGACCAGCGACGGGTGCAGAAAGGTGGTCTTGACCGAGGAGATCTCCACCCTGGCCTTGGCGGCCTTCTCCAGCCCCTTTATCATGGCCCACTTGAGCAGCGGGTCGAAGGCGAAGACCGAAAAGAGCCAGACCAGGCCCAGTAGGACGAGGCGAGGTTTTATGTAAGTCCAGCGCATATCAGGCCCCTTCCTTGAAATACCAGTCCAGCAGCCAGGAGGCCTTGACGGCCTTTATGGCCCGTGAGCCAATCAGCCGGTCGCGGAACCTCTCGTTATAGAGGACTCCGAAGCGCCTGCCCGCCAGGTATACCGGGGCCAGCAGCGCCGCGCCGAAGGCCAGGCCGCCGGTCACCACCGTGTCGTTGAAGCCTGTCCACGGCACTATCGGCATGTTGTAGAGCCTGGTCCAGAGCGGCCGGAGGGACTGCGCAGTGAGGATGGCGTAGCCGATGGGGTCGGTGACCTTGTCCAGGAGCGGATTGAGCAGGCTGACGCCCAGCGCGGTGAGCATGGCCATGGGAATGTTCACGCGCGAGGCCATTACCGCTATCAGCAGGATCTGTGCGGTCAACGTGGCCTTGGGCATGAGGCCGAGCAGAAAGCCCAGGGCGATGCCGGCCCCTATCTGCGCCGGGGCGGTGTCGGACGTGAGGCCCTTGATGAATTTTCTTAAAATGGCGAGAGGGTTCATACCGGGTAATATATAAAAACGGCGCCGGGTCTTCAAGCCGCCGCCAGAATATTCGCGGAATTTACGAGATGAAGCCGGCGGTCACTATAGCAGCCATAGGCCTCAAAAGTCCTGCTCGGCGGGCGGGGTCATTTCCCGGGCTTATCCGGCTTGTCCTTGTCGGTCTTGTCAGGTTCCTTGAACCATTTCTCATGGCCGTAGAGTTTCTGCATGCAGTCCTCGCAAAGGCCGTGCGTGAAGCGCGCCTGGGAATGCTCCTCTAGATAGACCTCCACCTTCTGCCAGTAACCCTTGTCGTTGCGGATCTTCTTGCACTGCGCGCAGATAGGGATGAGCCCCTGAAGCGTGCGCACGTCCTTCAGGGTCTCCTCCAACTTCAGGTTGGCCTGTATCAGTTCCAGATGGCCGGTGATGATGTCGGCGAACTCCTCCATGAGGCGTACCGTGGGACCGCTGAAATCGTTCGGCTTACTGTCGAAGAGACACAGTGTGCCGAAAATCTCCCGGTCCGGCTGAAAGATCGGCACGCCGGCATAGGCGATGAAACCGGCCTTGGCCCCGTCGCTGTCCTTCCAGAAGTCGCTGCGGGTGGCGTCCCTGATGATCAACTTCTCGCGGGCGTGCACGACACCGGCGCAGTAGCTCTTCATGCCGGGCTGGAACTTATAGGGAGTTTCGCCAGGCCCGCCCCTCCGTGGAGCGTGGACGCTTTCGATGATGCGTATGGAGTCACCCTCCACTACGCTAATCCCCGAGGCAGGCACGCCGGCTATCTCGGCCATCAAGTCGGATATGCTGCGCCACTTGGTTAGCGCTATCTCCGGTATGCGCAGGTTGTGTATTTCGCGCATGGCGGCCTCAGTTCGGCAGCCTGGAGACGGAGACCCAGTACTGCTCGAAGCGGCGCGCCAGTTCCAGGAACTCGTCCAGTGAGGCCGGTTTGGTCAGATAGGAGGCGGCTCCGTTCTCGTAACTGCGGGCTATGTCCTCCTGCCGGGAGGAGGTGGTCAGCATCACCACCGGTATGGAGCGCAGCGAGGCGTCCGCCTTAAGGCGCTTGAGCAGCGCTATGCCGTCCATCAGCGGCAGCGTGATGTCCAGCAGGATGATCGAGGGGTGCAGCGGCTTCTGGCCGGCGCGGCTGCCCGAACCAGTCAGCAGGTCCAGCGCCTCCTGCCCGTCGCGGGCCACGCTCACGCTGGAGATGAACTTGAACTCCTTGAAGGCCCGTTGTGCGATGAGCACATCGTCCTCGTTGTCTTCCACGAGCAGTAAACTGAGCGTTTCGTTTTCCTGTGTCATAGCTCTCCTATGGCTTCTTCCTGAGGTCTGCGGGAATCAGGATGTGGAACTGGGAGCCCTCCCCTTCCGTGGACTCCAGCCAGACCTTCCCGTTATGCTCCTCCGCAATCTTCTTGACTATCGCCAGCCCGGCGCCGGTGCCTCCGCCGTACTCGTACCTGGCGTGCAGGCGCTTGAACATACGGAAGATCTCGTCGAAATACTGCGACGGAACGCCTATGCCGTTGTCAGAGACCGTAAACTTCCAGTAATAATCTCCGAATTTCTCGGCCGATACCTCGACAAGCGGGTGTGGCTTGTCGTTGTACTTCAGCGCGTTGGCAATAAGGTTCTGGAAGAGCTGACGTATCTTGACCGGGTCGCAGTAGAGTTCAGGCAGGTTCTCGGCGATCCTGACCTCGGCTTTGCGCTCCTCCGTCAGGGTGGAGAGAGCGGCCGCTCCCTCCTGCGCCAGTTTTAGGGTGGAGGCTTGCTCGTACGGGTTGCGCACGCGGGCTACGCGGGCGTAGCTGAGCAGGTCGTCTATCAGGCGGCGCATGCGGCCGGAGGCCTTCACGATGCGGTTCAGGTAGTCGGTGGCCTGCGGGTCCATCTTAGGGGCGTAGTCCGACAGCAGCATCCCGGAGAACATCTCTATGCCGCGCAGAGGCTCCTTGAGGTCGTGCGAGACGGTGTGGGCGAAGGCGTCGAGCTCGCTATTGACGCTTTCCAACTCCTTGAGGTACTGGGCCATCTTGGCCTCGGCCTCCTTGTGCATGGCCGTGTCCTTAAGCAGCATCAGCACCTGCCTGTGGCCGTGCAGCGTGATGATGCCCGCCGAAAGCATGACCGGCCGCCGGCGGCCGTCGGCGGTCTTGAACCACAGGTCCAGCTCGTTGATCCGCCCGCTCCAGGAAAGGAGCCCGAAAGGCTCGGCGGCGCCTTCGGTCTGCTGTTCTAGCATCCCCCGCACGTTGTAGGCCTCCCCCTGGCGAAAGGGGTAGCCGGAGAACTCGGCCGCGGCTTTGTTGGTCTTGAGCACGGCGCCGTCCACGGTGCAGATAAGGAGCGGGTCCGGCAGGCTCTCCAGCACGGAATCAAGGTACTTCATGGAGACCGTGGTGTCGGAAAGGTCGCGACAAAGTTTATTGAAGCTCTCGGCGGCGTCGCCCAGCTCGTCGCGTGTTATCACCGGCACCATCGCGTCAAAGTCCCCCCCGCGCAGTTTCCTTATGCCCTCCCCCAGCAGCGAGACCTGGCGCAGCGCCAGCCTGGCGAAAAGGGCCGACAGGAGGGCGGCCGCGGCGGCTATGCCCAGCGCCAGCAGCAGCAGATTGAAGGTTATGCTCTTCTCCGCCTTCAGGGCCGGCGTTAGCGGCAGGCCCACGCGTAAGTAACCGGCCTTGGACTGGCCTCCGGAGAGCCCCTCGAAGAGCAGGTTCTCCCCGGAGGCGGTCCTGGGCTGCACCGGGATGACGGCGTCCACCACGGTGACGCCGTTGTAGACGCGGCGCGTTAAGACCTGCTCTCCGGAACGCAGCGCCTTGCGCATCAGTGGGTCGGTGAGGCGTGTGCCGGCGAGGGCGACGTTGGTGTGGGCGATCACCGTGCCGTCGGGCAGGGTCAGGCCGGCGTAGAGAGCGCCTGTGCGCTGAGTGAAGTCGTGCAGCGCCCTGATGCCGTCGAGCTCCTTGCCGGAGAGGAAGGCCTGGCGGAACTCGGGGGCCAGCGCGGAGGCGGCCGCCGCGGCTGAATCCGTAATCTGGGTGCTCATGGCCTCGGAGACGGCCAGCCTGGAATAATGCAGGTTCACCCAGAGGGCGGAGCCGACCAGAAAAAAGATGAAGGCGAGTATCTTGGCGTACAGTTTCATCGGAAGAGGTCGGAGGCCTGCCGCAGAATATCGTCCGTCAGCGTTATTCCGCAGCGCCTGGACGCGCCGGAATTGAGGGCAAGTTCGGTGCGTGCGGGGAAGATGAACGGCTGGACCGGCCTGCCAGCCTCCATATCCAGCACCGCCAGGGCCGCAGCGGCGCCCATCTCGGAGAAGCTCACGCCGATAGAGGCGCAGGCCCCATCGCGCACGAGGCCCTTGGTGGAGGCGTACATCGGGATGGCGTTGTCCCACGAGAACTGCCGGAAGATCATCAGGCTCTCCGGAGTTATCAGCAGCGGATCAGGTGGAAGCCAGAAAGCGTCCATTTTACCGAGGCCCGCCCTGAGCAGGCCAGGAAGATAGTTCGTGTCCCTGACCCGCACCACCGTCAGGTTGACGCCCACCTTCGCGGCGGCGGCCTTCGCGTCCCCCCAGTAAGTCTTGTAGCCGGGGGCGGCCCAGAAGACGCGCAGCTCCCTCAGGCCGGGCTGCAACTTCCTGAGGATTGCGAGTATCTCTTCGAACCTGCGGTCCATGCGGATCTTAACGTGGCCGCCAGGCACCGTACCATGCAGGATCAGCCCGGGAGACATGGCGTACACCACGCGCACCCCTGGCGGATAAGCGGCGCTTGCGGCGCGCGTGCCGAAAGTGACCACTATCCTGGTGCCCGGCGGCAGGTCGGGGTCGCCTTTTGAGGCGTCGAAGTAGGGCACGTCGGCGCCGTAGGCAGCCTGGAAGGCGGAAAAGGCGTCCAAGTACGCTCCTCCATCGTAGGAGAGGACCGCGGCGACCCGCGGGCCGGCGGCTCCGGCGGGCGGGACCGCGGCGGCCAGCCAGAGCAGGGAGAGGAGCGGCCCCCTAAAAGTCATATTCCCCCTTCAGGAAGAGCTCCCGCGAGGGGGCCGGCAGCGGGGCGTGGCCTCCGTAGTAAGGTTGTATGTAGCTGTAACCGGACTTGAAGATATCGTGCACCGACAGGGTCAGCCTGGTCCTTTCCGCCGGCCAGCCGCGCAGGCAAAGCGCCAGATTTCCCATGGTCCTTTCCCCGAAGACGCGCACCGTGCCGGAGTCGGAGTAGCCGTAGCGCTTCGAGATATATACGGCCGAGGGGGTCAGTCTTAAGCGGGAGGAGAGCGGGAACGAGGCGTTGAGGGTTATCTTGTGTTTCGGAAAGCCCAACAGGTACGAATCGTGGCCGGGAACGGAGTAGGAATCAACCTTGTTGTCGCGCGCGGCGTAAAAGAGATAGCCGAGGTCGGCGCGCAAAAGCCCGTTCTTGTATTTGGCCGTAAGCCCAAAGCCCTGCGTGCCGGTGCGGCCGTAGTTCCGGTAGGTCTCCGAACTCCCGTTATAAGAAAAAACTATCGGGTCGTTTATGTCCGTCCTGAAGGCGTCCGCGGACAGAAAGAAGGTCTCGGAGAACTTGTACCCCGCCTCTAATTCCACTGAGTATTCCTTCTCTGGCTTTATGTCCGGGTTCAGCCGGATGTTCTCTATGGACGGGGCCCTGAAGGCCTGGCTGTAGATGGCCTTGAAATTGAAGTCGTCCACCAGTTTGGTCACGGCCAGCCGCGGGGAAAGGGCCGAGCCGTACTGCGAGTTATCGTCGTAACGCGCGCCGGCGATGAGGTTCGCCTGGACGAGGTTCAGGGCCGCCTGGGCGTAGACGGCGTAGTTGTAGTAGGCGGCCGAGGTCCTGCCGTCCGGATAGCGCGAGGAGGGGGCGGTCTGGGCGTTGTCGACCGAGACGGAATCGCGGAAATATTCCCCGCCCGCCAGCAGCTCGGAGTAAGGCGATGCCTGATAATAAGCCGTAAGCCCCGCCGTGGCGCGGCGGGCGGTCTTATCGTAGGGAAAATACGGGTCCTTCTCCAGCCAGGGCTTGCTCCAGGAATACCTGACGTAGGGCTCCAATCTGACCAGGTGCGGCAGGTAGAAGGTCTTGCGCAGCTCGGCCGAAAGGGCCGGGAAACTTATCTTTGCCGGCCCGGTGGAGATGACGGAACCGTCTATATTGTCCCGGGAACCCATGGTCAGATTGTCGTAGATTAGCCGCAGGGAGGCGTCGTTCCTGGCCGCGTAAAAGTTCAGGTCGGTCGGCCTGATATCGGAGGAGCCGTTGAGCGAGACCGAGGCGCCGGAGAAGTCCGTGTAGTCTCGGTCGCTGCGCTGGGCCTGTCCCCAGAAGGCCTTGGCCGAAAGCTCCGTCCCGCCGCGCAGCAGCTTGCCGTAGGAGTAACCGGCGTAGCCCCTGGCCCTGGCGGTCTCCCCCTGGCCGTAGCCGGCGTATGCGCTGGAGCCGTCCAGTTCGGCCGGGGAGCGGGTCAGGATATTTATCACGGCCAGTTCCGCGTTGCCGCCGTAGAGCACCGAGCCCGGCCCCTTGATGATTTCCACGCGTTCAATCTGGTCCACGGGGAACCTGTCGAACTGCACGGTGGAATAGAGATTCTCGTTGAAGGGCTGGCCATCCCAGAGCAGCAGAACCTTGCCCTCGTTGCCCCACTGGCCCCTGACCCCGAGACCGAGGTTACCCTGCACGTCCACCCCGAAATCGAAGTCCGGAACCATGGAAAGCACGTCCACCAGGTCGCGCGCTCCGGAGGTCTGAATCTCCTCGCGGGTGATCACTGTGACCAGCCCAGGGGTCTCCCTGAGGTTCATGGCCGAGCGCGTGGCCACCGAGGTCTTCACGTTAAGCGTCTGTTCCAGGGAAGCGCGCTCCAGGCTGAAGAACTGGCCCTCCTCGTTGCCGTCGGACCAGTCCGCCACGGAAAACCCCGCCGCCCACGGCAACAGGCACGCGGTCAGTATAAGATAATTTTTTCGCATCGATATGTCCGCCACCCCACAGGCGTCGCGCGTCGTAAGGTATTCTATATAAGGCGCGGCCCGTTTGCAAGCGGCGCCGCTCGTGCGGCGGGGGGCGCCTTTTTAGTAGAATAGGCGAATGACGTACGATGTCGTCATAGTCGGCGCGGGAGTGACCGGCGCCTCCATAGCCAGGGAACTCTCCCGCTACAGGCTAAAGGTCCTGGTCCTGGAGAAAGAAGCCGAGCCGGCCTTTGGCGTTTCCAAGTCCAACAGCGGCATCATTCACGCCGGCACGCAGAATCCCCCCACCTCGCTGAAGGGCTGGCTCTGTGTGGAGGGCAACCGCCTGATGCGCGAGGAGATAGCGCCCGACCTGGGCCTGAACTTCGTGCAGTGCGGCCAGCTGGTGGTAATTTTCGACGAGGCTGACCGGCCGGGCCTGGAAAAGATAAAAAAAGAGGGCGAAGAACTGGGCGTGAGGGGCCTGAAGCTGGTGGACCGCGCCTGGCTGGACGCCAACGAGCCTGAACTGGGCCCCGAAGTCAAGGCCGCGCTGCTGGTGCCGTCGGCCGGGATTGTAAGCCCGTACCGCTACGTCTACGCGCTGATCGAGAACGCCGTGAAGAACGGCGTCGAGCTCAGGACGCTGGCCAAGGTCACCGCCATCGCCCGCGTACAGAAGGGCGGCTTCTACGTGGAGGCCTCCGGGAGGGTCTACGAAACCCGCTTCCTGGTGAACGCGGCGGGCCTGTACGCCGACGAGATCTCGGCCATGGCCGGGGCCCCGACCTTCCGGATAACCCCGCGCAAGGGCGAGGAGTACCTGCTGGACAAGAAGCGCGAGCACATGGCCAGGCGCATCATCTTCCCCATGCCTACGGCGGAATCCAAGGGCATACTGGTCATAAAGACCTCCGACGGCAATCCAATGATCGGACCCACCGCCAGCGACACGCAAGACAAGGAAGACCTCTCCACCACGGACGAAGGCCTGGCCGAAGTACTGAGGGAAACGCGGCGCCTGATGCCTACCGTTTCCAAGAGCGACATCATCGCCTATTTCTCCGGGCTGCGTCCGGTCAGCGGCAAGGACTTCATTGTCCGTTGCGAAGAGTCCGCCCCCGGCCTGGTGAACGCGGCCGGCATCCAGTCCCCTGGCCTCACCGCCGCCCCGGCCATAGCCGTGATGGTGGCCGGCATCCTTAAAGAGCGTGGCCTGGCGTTAGCGCCGAAGGAACAGTTTCACCGCCTGCGTCGCCGCCCCGCCCACCTCTTTCAGGTGCCGCTGGAGGAAACCCGCAGGCTGATAGAGAAGGATCCTGCCTACGGGGATATAGTCTGCCGTTGCGAGCTGGTCAGTGCGCAGGAGGTACGCGACGCTATAAAACGCGGCGCGCGCACGCTAGACGGCGTCAAGTTCCGCACGCGCGCGCAGGCCGGCCGCTGCCACGGCGGCTTCTGTACCACGCGCATCATGAAGATCATGCAGGAAGAGCTGGGGCTCTCCGCCCTGGAGATAACCAAGCGCGGCCCCGGCTCGGAGCTGATAAAGGACGACAGGAAATGAACCTCATCTATCTACGCAACCGCACCCCGAAGACCCGCAAGTTCATGCGCAGGAAGCTGCGCGGCCGCGAGCGGGCCTCCATCTACGACATAGCGCAGGGCGATTACTCGCTGCCGCCGGCCTACAAGGGCAGGAACGACCGCATCGTTACCTTCGTCAACGACGTCTCCCTGGAGATGCTGGACTTCATCTACGCCAGCGCCTCGCGCGCCGCGCTGGCCCTGAACCTGAACTAGGCCCGCCGTGAAGCAGCGCGAACTGGTGATAGTGGGCGGCGGACCAGCCGGCATGGCGGCGGCCCTGGCCGCGCGGGAGGCCGGCGTTTCCGACGTGTTGCTGCTGGAACGCGACCAGCACCTGGGCGGCATCCTGAACCAGTGCATACACCCGGGCTTCGGCCTGCACCACTTTAAGGAGGAGTTGACCGGCCCGCAGTACGCCGACCGCTTCGCGCGCCGAGTGAGGGAGGACCACGGCATAGAGGTGAGCCTGTGCTCCTTTGTCGTGAAACTGACGAAGGACAGGGAACTCTCCTACCTGAGGCCAGGCGCGCTGGAGGAGGTGAAGGCCGGCGCGGTCATACTAGCCACCGGCTGCCGCGAGCGCACACGCGAGATGATCCCGATCCCCGGCTCGCGCCCAGCCGGCGTCTACCCGGCCGGCCTGGCGCAGAAGATGGTCAACATGGAGGGCTGGATACCGGGAACGGAGGCCGTCATCGTCGGCTCCGGAGACATAGGATTGATCATGGCCAGGCGAATGGCGCTGGAGGGCGTAAAGGTGAAGGCCGTCGTAGAGATCCAGAAGAGCAGCCGCGGCCTGGTGCGCAACGTCGTGCAGTGCCTGGAGGATTTCGGCATACCCCTATATTTCCAGCACCGCATAGCGATGATCCGCGGCCGTGACCGCGTGGAGAGGGTAGACGTCGTGAAGGTAGACGACCAGTTCCGCGACTTGCCGGGCTCCGGTTTCTCGATAGACTGCGACACGGTGCTGGTTTCAGTCGGGCTGATCCCCGAGAACGAGCTGCTGGAGATGGCCGGGGCCCGCCTGGACCCTAAGGCCAATACCCCAGTGGCCGAGAAAGTTAACCTGACCTCTATCCCCGGGGTTTTCGCCTGCGGCAACGCCTGCAAGGTCTACGACCTGGTGGACTGGGTGACGCGCGACAGCGAACTGGCCGGCCGCATGGCCGCCGATTACCTCGGCGCGGGAGCACGGGCATGAAGCGCACGATGACCTGCATAGAGTGCCCGCAGGGCTGCCGCCTCGAGGTGGAGGCCGACGGCTCACGTGTGATCAGCGTGAGCGGCAACAAGTGCAAACGCGGGGAGGCTTACGGCAGGCAGGAGACGGAAGCCCCGATGCGAACGCTGACCACCTGCGTGCTGACCAAGGGCCTGGAACTCAAGATGCTGCCGGTGCGCACCTCGCGGCCTATTCCCAAGGAAAGGCTCTTCGAGGCGATGTGGGCCGTCAAGCGACTGCTGGTGACCTCGCCTATGAAAGAAGGCTCCGTGGTCGCCGCCAATTTCCTGGGACTCGGCGTCGACCTGGTTGCCTGCCGCCCACTGGAGAGGCAATAAGGCTCTCCTGCCTGGCCGCCGCGGCATCTGCGTGGGAGTGATAAGAGGCGCTCCTCTTCGTCCTTTTCGAGGACATGCAGAACGAGGCTGCGGCAGGCACCTCCCGCAGGCGTAGAAGAAGTTAGCGGCCGCTTCTCCCGCGGATTTGACAGCACGTCGGGCTTTATTCTAGATTAGTAGTACGCCGCACTTCGTTATAGGTGGTCCGTCGGGCCACCCCACGGCGGACAGCGTCAGTCAGCAAAAATGCTACTGCTCCTTCTCTCACTGGGCCTTCTCCTGGCCGGCTCCGCGCTGGCTGTTTTATTTTTCCGTCGGCCCGCCGCGGCCAGAGCTGCCGGCGTAGCGGCCGCGCTGCTAGCCTCGGTGTGCGGGCTCGCGGCGTCGCTGCAGACGCTCTTTTCCGGCGGGTTCAGTTCCCTCTCCCTGCCCTGGCCGGTCCCGATGGCCTCGTTCTCGCTGGTCCTGGACCCGCTGGCGGCCTTCTTCCTCATCCCCATATTTCTTCTTACCGGCGCGGGAGCGCTGTACGGGGCCGGCTACCTGGACGGAAACGCCAGGGAGCGGGCGGGCCTGGCCTGGGGGGCCTTCGACCTGCTCTCAGCCTCGATGACCCTCGTAGTGCTCTCCGCCAACGCCGTGCTCTTCATGACGGCCTGGGAGCTGATGGCGCTCTCCTCGTTCCTGCTGGTGCTGTTCGACCACGAGCGGCCGCAGGCGCGCAAGGCCGGCTACCTATATCTGGTCACGGGAGCCGCCGGCGCGCTGGCGCTGCTGCTGGCCTTCTCGCTGCTCTCCCCGTCAGGCGGACCGATGGATTTTGCGCGTTTCGCCAGGCCCGGCGGCGCGGCTGCCGCGGCGGCTTTCCTGGCCGCCCTCTGCGGTTTCGGCCTTAAGGCAGGCTTCATCCCGTTGCACGTCTGGCTGCCGGAGGCCCACCCGGCGGCGCCCAGCCACGTCTCGGCCGTGATGAGCGGCGTGATGATAAAGATGGGCATCTACGGCCTGCTGCGCGTGCTTGGGTTCCTGCTGCCCTGGCCAGCCTGGTGGGGCGGCCTGATACTGGCTTTCGGGGCCGTTTCCGCCCTCGGCGGAGTGCTCTTCGCGCTGGCCCAGCACGAACTTAAACGGCTGCTGGCCTACTCAAGCGTGGAGAACATGGGCCTGATCCTGATGGGGCTCGGGCTTGGTATGCTCGCCGTCTCGGACGGCGACTACGCCCTGGCGGCTCTGAGTTTCTCTGGAGCCCTGCTGCACGCGCTAAATCACTCGCTTTTCAAAGGCCTCCTGTTCATGGGCGCAGGCTCGGTCATAAAGAGCACCGGGACCGGGGAACTGGAGGCCCTGGGCGGACTGTCCAAAAAAATGCCCGTCACGGCCTCCTATTTTCTCCTCGGTTCGGCGGCCATCTCCGGGCTCCCCCCCTTCAACGGCTTCGTCAGCGAGTTGCTGCTCGGCCTGGCCGGCTTACTGGCGCTGGGCCCGCGCTCGCGCCTGGCCCCGTGGGGCGCCGTAGTCATCGTTTCGCTGGCAGCGGTCGGCACGTTGGCCGCCGCCTGCTTCGTCAAGGCCTCCGGGTCCGTCTTTCTGGGCCTGCCCCGCTCCCGCCGGACCGACGGGGCGCGCGAGGCCGGCCGGCCTATGCTGGCCGCCATGGCCGTGCCGGCCGCCGGGATAGCGCTGGTAGGCCTGTTCCCTTCGGCGGCGCTCAGACCGCTTTCCGCCGTCCTCGGTTCCATACTGGGTCCCGGGGCCGCCGGCTTTTTGTCGGCCTACGCCTCGGTCCCGCTGGCCTGCGCGGGCGCCGCCGCCGCGGGTCTGGCCGCGCTGCTGCTGGCCCTGTGGACGGCGAGGGCCCTGCTGCTGCGAGGCAGGAAGCCCGGCGCCGGCCCCACCTGGGACTGCGGCTACGCCGAGCCGACGCCGCGCATGCAGTACGGGGCCTCCTCCTTCTCGCAGCCGCTGACCGACCTCTTCCAGCCCGTCATCCGCGTGATAGGCCGCTACCCGCGGATACAGGAATATTTTCCCTCCGGCGCCTCGTTCTCCACCGAGGCCCAGCCGCTGGTCTACAACACGCTCTACACCCCCGCCGCGCGCCGCATACGCGGGCTGGCCTACCGCTTCAGCTGGCTGCAGCAAGGCCGGCTGCAGTTCTACATCATGTACATAGCCGCCGCGCTGATAGGACTTCTGCTATGGAAACTCTGAGGCCCCTGTCCGGCCTGCTGGCCGCGCTGCTGCTGGCTCCGCTGCTGCCTGGAGTGGCCAACAAGGTCA
The DNA here is from genome assembly GCA_021789695.1 of bacterium. Lineage (GTDB taxonomy): Bacteria > Elusimicrobiota > Elusimicrobia > Elusimicrobiales > UBA9959 > UBA9959. The sequence continues at coordinate 318,734 of JAJYJH010000001.1, forward strand.
AGGCCTTCTTCGGCGGACGAAAAGGCCAGCCGGTCCTGCAGCTCTATTACGACCTGGCCAAGCTGCTGCGCAAGACCCCCGTCTACAGCGTTACCTCGACCTGGATCTTCAAAGCCGGCCCGGCGGTAGGCCTGGGGGCTCTGCTGCTGGCGCTGACGGCCACGCCGTTCGCCGGCCGCAGCGCGCCGCTGGCCTTCGACGGGGACCTGATGCTGGTGGTCTACCTGCTGGGGCTGGCCCGCTTCGCCACCGTGCTGGCCGCCCTGGACACCGGTTCCGCGTTCGAAGGCATGGGGGCCAGTCGCGAAGCGCAGTTCGCGGTCTTCGCCGAGCCCGCCTTCATGCTTGGGCTGGGCGCGCTGGCCTGCATTACAGGCAGCGTTTCGCTTTCAGGTATCTTCGGCGCGCTGACGGTGGCCACCTGGGCGGCGGCGGCCCCGGTCCTTCTGCTGCTTACGGCGGCCTTCTTTGTCGTCATGCTGGCCGAGAACTCGCGCGTGCCGGCCGACGACCCGAACACCCACCTGGAATTGACGATGATTCATGAGGTGATGGTACTGGACCACAGCGGCCCGGACCTGGCCTTCATCCTCTACGGCGCTTCGCTTAAACTGTGGTTTTTCGCTGCGCTTATAGCCTGCATGGTGCTGCCGCGCCATTCCGGCGCGTGGGCGACTGACACCGGCCTGTTCCTGCTGGCCGTGATAGGAGTGGCTGCCGCCGTGGGCGCGGTAGAGTCCGCGATGGCCAGGCTGCGCCTGCTCAAGGTTCCGTACCTGCTGATAACGGCTTTCGCTTTTTCGGCGCTGGCCCTGATATTGCAGCTGGCCAGGTGAGGAAAGATGCATATTCTGGCTGAACTGGTTATAGTGCTGATAATACTGCTGGACCTGGGCCTGGCGGTGACCGGCTCGCTGTCCGCCTGTATACGGCTGGTGGCCGCGCAGGGCGTGCTGGCCGGGCTGCTGCCGTTGCTGGCCGGTACCGAGGGGATCTCGGCCGGCACGGCCGCCTTCGCGGCGGTGATAGTGCTGCTGAAGGGCGCGGTCTTTCCGTGGCTGTTGATCCGGGCGCGCGACAGGTCCGGCGCCCGCCAGGACGTGGAGCCGCTGGTCAGCTATCCCGTCTCAGTGGCCTTCTGCCTGGGCTCGTTCGTCGCCGCGTCGTGGCTGGGCTCGCGCCTGCCGCTGCCGGAGACCGGCGTGGCCTGGATAGTCCCCGCCTCGCTGGCCACCGTGTTCACCGGGTTCCTGCTGATCACAACGCGCACGAAGGCCATCACGCAGGTGCTCGGCTACCTGGTGATGGAGAACGGCATCTACATCTTCGGCCTGGCGCTGTTCGTGCAGCAGCCCATGATGGTGGAGCTGGCCATACTGCTGGACGTCTTCGTGGCGGTGTTCGTAATGGGCATCGCCATCTTCCACATCAGCCGCGAGTTCGACCACATAGATACGGCGGAGCTCTCCGAACTGTCCGACTGGCGGCGGGAGGGCTACGGGTCATGACGACGGCCGTCCTGCTGCTGCCGCTCATCTCAGGGCTGCTGGCCTTCGTTCTCAGGGACGACGCCTCGCGGCGTTCCCTGCTGCTCTGGACCGCGCGGGCGCATTCCACGCTGGCGGCGCTGCTGGTCTTCTTTTGGCTCTCCGGCCAGCCGGAGGCCGGCGGAGCCTGGTTCGCTTTCGACCCGTTGGGACTGTTCTTCCTGGCGATAACCTCGCTGTTGTTCCTGGGCGCCTCGCACTACGCCGCCCGCTATCTGGATTCCGAGAAGCGTTCCCCCGGCGAGGACGCCGAGCCTGGCTTCTTTTTTAGTAACGCGCCGGAGGCGGTCTTCACCGGCTCGTTGCTGCTGTTCCTGGCGGCGATGACCGCCGTGACCGCCAGCCGCCACATGGGCCTGCTGTGGGCCTCCGTGGAGGCTACCACGCTGCTTAGCGCGCCGCTGATCTACTTCCACCGGCACAAGCGTTCCCTGGAGGCCACGTGGAAGTACCTGCTGATCTGCTCTGTGGGCATAGCGCTGGCGCTGGTGGGAAATCTCTTCCTGGGCGCCGCCGGCGTGAAGGCGGGCGTGGGGCTGGACCTGCCTTCGCTGCTGTCCGGCGCGCCGCTGCTGGAACGCCAGCTGCTTAAGGCGGCTTTCCTCTTCGTCTTCGTCGGCTACGGCACCAAGATGGGGCTGGCGCCGTTCCACACCTGGCTGCCGGACGCGCACAGCGAGTCCCCGGCCGTCGTCTCGGCGCTGTTGTCCGGCGCGCTGCTCAACTGCGCGCTACTGGGCATCCTGCGCGTCTCCGCCGTCTGCGCCCGTGCCGGCCTGGCGGACTTTACGGGCGGCATCCTACTGCTCTTCGGCGTCCTCTCCCTGCTGACCGCGGCCCTCTTCATACTGGGTCAGCGCGACTACAAGAGACTGCTGGCCTACTCCAGCATAGAACACATGGGGATGATCTCGCTGGGCGCCGGTCTGGGCGGTCCCGGTCTCTTCGCCGCGCTGCTGGGCGCGCTCAGCCATTCACTGTCCAAGGCCGGTCTATTCTTCACTTCCGGAGTGGTGCTGGAAGCCGAGCGCACGAAGCAGATTCCTGAGGTTAAGGGCCTGCTGCACCGGGCGCCGCTGACGGCCTCTATCTGGCTGGCCGGCTTCCTGATAATAACCGGGATGCCCCCCTCCGGCGTCTTCCTCTACAAGTTCATGATCCTGCGCCAGGCGGCGGCCTCTGGCCGTTACTGGCTGGCCGGACTCTTCCTGTTCCTGCTGGTGATAGTCTTCGCCGGCATGGCCCGCGCCTTCATCAGCATGGTTTTCGGAGAGAGACCGGAGAAGCCCGGAGAAAAACCTTTCCGGGAACCGCGCGGGATGCTGGCGCCGGCCGCCCTCTTCCTGTTCCTGGCCGTGCTGATCGGACTCTGGCTGCCTGGCTGGCTGGATTCGCTGCTGAAGGCCGCCGCGGCCAACGCCGCCGGAACATTATGAGAATAAACCATCTCGGCGCTTTCGATTTCCGCGAGGCGGAGCTGGAACCCGAGCTCTTCTTCGCCACGGCCGCCTCACGCTTGAACGCCGGCGGCAGGGCGGCGGCCTATTTCGCCATGCCGGACAGGAACGCCCACCGGCTGGTCATAATCGTGGCCTTCGACAGGGAAGGCGGCCTGGAAGCGTACTCCACCCCGGTCTCCGGGCCGTTCCGTTCGCTGACCCCGTCCTGCCCGCAGCTGCACCTCTTCGAGCGCGAGATATGGGAGCAGACGGGGCTGAAGCCCGAGGGGCACCCGTGGCTCAAGCCGGTGCGCTTCAACACTCCGGGCTCGGTGCCGGGTTCCGCCGACTTCTTCACCGTGCACGGTGGACAGGTGCACGAGGTGGCCGTGGGGCCGGTCCACGCCGGCGTAATCGAGCCCGGACATTTCCGCTTCCAGTGCCACGGCGAGCACGTCTTCCACCTGGAAATTATGCTGGGGTACCAGCACCGCGGCGTTGAGCGCAGGCTGGCCGCGGGGCCGGACGCCCGCTCGCTGCATTACGCCGAGACCCTCTCCGGAGACACGACTATAGGGCACGCCTGGGCCTACTGCGCTGCCGTCGAGGCGCTGGCCGGGGCGCGCGTGCCGGAGCGGGCACAGGCCCTGCGCGGTGTCATGCTGGAGCTGGAGCGCCTGGCCTGCCACACCGGCGACCTGGGCGCGCTGGCCGGCGACGTGGCCTTCCTGCCGACGGCGGCCTACTGCGGCCGCCTGCGCGGCGAATTCCTGAACATGAGCGCGCTGGTCTGCGGCAGCCGCTTCGGGCGCGGAATGCTGGTCCCTGGCGGGACTGCCTTCGACCTGGACTACGCGCTGATCAAGGAGCTCAGGCTAAAGCTGGAGGCGGCCTACCGCGACACCGAGAACGCGGTCTCGCTGCTCTGGAAGACGGGTTCCGTCGTCGACCGGTTCTCCGGCACGGGTGTGCTGACCAAAGAGGCCGCCGAGGGCCTGGGCATAGTGGGGCCGGCCGCGCGGGCCTCCGGCGTGGGTCTGGACACGCGTCGCAACTTCCCTTACGGGCCCTACGAGGATTTTACGATGGCGGTCTCCGGCAGCGGGGACGTTTATTCCCGCGCCTACGTGCGCTGGCTGGAGATACAGAAATCGACCCGGCTGGTAGCCGGCTGGCTGGACGCGCTGCCGGAGGGCCCGACTTCTGTCCCCTGCGGCCCGCTCAAACCCGACAGCGCGGTCGTGTCGCTGATAGAAGGTTGGCGCGGCCAGATTTGCCACGCTGCCGTAACCGGGCGCGACGCCAAATTCAGACATTACAAGGTGACGGACCCGTCGTTCCACAACTGGCAGGCTCTGGCCATGACGTTGCGCGGCGGGGAAATCTCCGATTTCCCGCTGTGCAACAAGAGTTTCAACCTGTCTTACTGCGGGAGGGACCTGTGATAAGAGTTCTGCTGGCGCGCCTGAAGCAGGGCTACCGCACGATGGCCTTTCCGGCCGAGGGGCTCAAGTTGCCGCACCGGGCCCTCGGCTTGCCGAAAGTGAGGCCGGCCGGCCTGGAGAGGGCGGCCGCGGCCTGCCCTTACGGGGCCATCTCCTCCGCCGGGCTGGACATGGGGCGCTGCGTCTTCTGCGGCGCCTGTGCCAAGGCCGCCCCAGCGGCCGTGGAGTTCACGCGGGAGTACCGGCTTTGCGCCTCCTCGCGGGAAGGCCTTATGGTCTCAGGGACGCAGCACCGCCGGGCCGAGGCGCTGGGTAAGGAACTGCGCTCGCTGTTCGGCAGGTCCTTGCGCCTGCGCCAGGTGAGCGCCGGCGGCTGCGGGGCCTGCGAGGCCGACTGTAACGTGCTGGGCACGCCAGCCTGGGACATGGGACGCTTCGGCGTCCAGTTCGTAGCCTCCCCCCGCCACGCCGACGGCATGCTGGTTACCGGCCCGGTGACGAAGAACATGGAACTGGCGCTTCGCAAGACCTACGCCGCCATGCCTTCCCCCAAGGTAGTGATAGCGTGCGGCGCCTGCGCCGTCTCCGGCGGCCCTTACGCGGGTCACGAAGAGTGCCCAGGCCTGCCGCCCGATATCCCGGTGGACCTCTACATCCCCGGCTGCCCGCCGCACCCGCTGACCATCCTGGACGGCCTGCTTCGCCTGATAGGCCGTTTGGAGTGACCTTTAGCCCTTGACAGTCCGGAACGATGTTGTATAATTAAAATATTCTTGATTCCTGTTAGGAATGTCAATGAGGAAGATACTGCTCTCGCTTACTGTCGTGCTCTCCACGGTCGTCTTCTCTTCCGCCTCCGATTTCGGCCTGCAGGGGCTTTCCGCCGTGGACATCCCCGCCCTCGGTTTCCCAGCGGTCCAGGTCCCGGCCGTCCCTCTCAGGGCGGAGGCCCAGGACAGGTATTTCAACCCTTACGTGCTGAAGGCCGTGGACTACCTCTACAAGAACTACGGTCTGAAGGGCTACGACATCCATTCGGTCCTCACCCACGATATACAGTACGGCGGCTTCGGCACGATAAAGGCGACCCGACCGCCCCTGACGATGTGTGTGGCGGCCCAGATGGAGGTCATCCTGACAGCGATGCAGCTCTACTCGCAGGAGACCGGGGACTATTCCGAGTACAACTATCTGCCGCGGAGCAGCTTCGAGGGCCTGACCATAGACGACATCAAGGGCCACATCTGGGTCAACCACGAGTTCCACTCCGACGGGACGGCAGACGCGCTGATAAATTTCGGCATGGGCGAGCGGCGCCCCTTCGAGCAGCTGGAGCCCGGTGACTTCATCAATATCAACCGCACCAACAAGACCGGACACGCCGTCACCTTCCTGGGCTACATCGACAAGGCCGGCGACGTTCTGCCGCAGTACGGGCCAGACGTGGTGGGCTTTAAATACTTTTCTTCGCAGGGGCTGGCGGATCCGGGCTATGGCGGCTTCGACTTCCGAGACGCTGTCTTCAGCCAGTTCGGCTGCCCGGACGGCATGCCGCTCAAGCGCGACTGCGGCGTGATTTTCTCCAACGACCAGCTCTACCTCAACACCGGCGCGATGCTGGCCCCGACCTACTGGACCGGCGCCAGGCCCAAGCCCGCGGGGGTTCCCGGCCGCGAAACCCAGTTCGACGCCGCCTACTTCAACGGCCTGACCACCGACGATCGGCCGCCCAGGTAAAGCGTTCTCCGGAAGCGTTTTACCTGGCGTGAGCCCGGCCGGCGAGCCGGGCTTTTTTTCGCCATTTTTTTCCGCGGTTGACAGCCGTAGCCGGAAGGTATAGGATATGCTCTTCAGAGAACAGGAGGGAACATGAAGATACTCGTGGTATATTATTCGATGTACGGGCACATGTACCAGATGGCCAAGGCCGCGGCCGAAGGCGGGAAGTCGGTCAGGGGCGCGGAGGTGGAGATAAAGCGCGTTCCGGAAACGCTGCCGGCCGAGGCGCTGGGCAAGATGGGCGCGCTGGAGGCGCAGAAAGCCCAGGCCGGGGTGCCGGTCTGCGCGGTGGAGGACCTGCCGGCGGCCGACGCCATCATCTTCGGGGTGCCGACGCGCTTTGGCAATATGTGCGGCCAGATGAGGCAGTTCCTGGACGCCACCGGCGGGTTGTGGGCCAAGGGCGCGCTAGCCGGCAAGGTAGGCGCGGCGATGTCGAGTTCCGCCACACAGCACGGCGGGCAGGAATCGACCATACTTTCCACCCATGTCACGCTGCTGCATCACGGCATGGTGATAGCCGGGCTTCCCTACACCTTCCAGGGACAGATGGGGGTCACGGAGCTAACCGGCTGCTCGCCGTACGGGGCCTCCACCATAGCCGGCGGGCAGGGCGAGCGCATGCCGAGCGCCAACGAACTGGCAGGGGCGCGCTACCAGGGCCGCTACGCCGCGCTGCTGGCCGAGAGACTGGCCGGACTTAAACTGTCCTGAACGCCTCCCGCGCCATGAGAAAGCCCCCGGCCGGCCGGGGGCTTTCCATTTGCGGCCGGGCTTCGGATCAGGCCGCGGTTTTTAGTTCCTCCAGCAGTTTCCTGTACCTGGCCAGCGGCTCGGCCAGTCCCTTGATAGCCGTCTCCCAGAACTCCGGTCGCCCGATGTTCTCCCCGAGGCTGCGGCGGGCGACGCCCTCCGCCGTGTCCGAGCCCGAGAGGCGCAGGAAGGCTTCGTATTTCGGCAGGAAAGCCGGCCCCTCCGCCTTGAACTTGCGGAACAGCGTGGCCGCCAGCAGGAAGCCGAAGGTGTACGGGTAGTTGTAGAACGAGACGTCGGCCATATAGAAGTGGAGTTTCGAGACCCAGAACAGCGGGTCCTCCCCTCCGGGCTCCAGCGTGTCCCCGAAGATCCGCTTCTGCGACTGGGCCATCAGTTCCCGGAGCCGGGCGGCGGCGACCTCCCCCTTCTGTCGCTCCTCGTAGAAGGCTTTTTCGAACTCGAAGCGGACCGTGATGTCCAGTATCGTCACGGCCGCGCCGGTCAGGTACTCGTCGAGCATAATCAGCTTCTGCGCCTCGGGGACCGCGGGGTCGCCCTGTATACCCTCGGCCAGCAGGTGCTCGCCGAAGATCGAGGCGGTCTCGGCCAGCGTCATCGGGTACTCGGCGGACCAGGGACGCATCTCGCGCATCAGCTCTCCGTGCCAGGCGTGGCCCATCTCGTGGGCCAGCGTGGCAACGTCCCCCAGAGTGCCGTTGAAGGTCATGTAGACCCGGCCCTCGCCTATCAGGTGGGAGCCTGTGCAGAAGGCGCCGGGGCGCTTGCCGCCGCGGGCCTCGCTCTCGAGACGCCCCTTAGCCGCGAAATCGCGGTAGAAGGCGCCGAGCGCCGGGTAGACGCGCCCGAAGGCCTCGGCCACTTTGGTCGAGCCCTCCTCCCAAGTATAGGTCCTGTTGTCCTTCAGCGGCAGCGGGGCTTCGCGCTCGAAGAAAGCTATCCCCTTGCGTCCCATCGCGGAAGCCTTGGTGCGCAGGATGTCGCGTGCCGGCTCCAGATTGCGGTTGACGGCCTCGTACATCGCGTCCAGAGTGGAGCGGTTTATACCGGCCGCGAAGAGCGACTGGTCCAGGAAATGCCTGACGCCGCGGCGCCTGTTTAGAGTCAGACGCGTGCCGGCCAGCGCGTTCAACGCGGCGGCGCAGGAGTCCTCTATGGTCGCCCAGGCCCTGTTGCCGCCCTCGAAAGCGGCGCGGCCGACAACGCGGTCGGGGTCCGACATCAGCGCGCGCCAGCGCGAGATAGGCAGCGTCTCGACGCGGCCGTCGGGCCATTTCATCTCGAAAGTCAGCTTGCTGGAGAGCTTGCTGTAGAGGCGGTCCCAGGATTGGAAGCCGTCCACCGCCAGGTCCGCGGCCAGCTTCTCCTCCGCCGGGCTCATCGTGCGGCGGGCCTGCTCGCGCGTGCGCTTGAGAGCATAGGCTATGTCCTTGAGCCTGTCGCGCTTTAAGAAAGCGGCGAAGACCGTCTCCGGGACGTTCTTGAAGGCCCGCAGCAGGTCCACCGAGAACTTGGAATACTCGGCGGCCAGCAGCGAGAGCCTGGCCTCCTCGGCCGGGTACGCCTCGCTGTCGGCGTGCGCGGCGGAAAGGCAGCCGACGTAGGAGAAGACGTGGCCAAGGCGCATCCCGGCGTTCTCTGCGGCCAGTATCAGTTTCTCCCATTGGCCGGCGGTCTTAGCGGAAAGCGGCGCCAGCCCGGCGGCCTTCTTCTGCAGCGAAGAGATGTCGGCAGCCAGCTTCTTTTTGAAGGCGGCCATCTCCGGCCCGTTGAAGGCCGGGAAATAGCTCGTAAGGTCCCACTGCACTCCCTGATTTTTTTCGCTCATATTTCCTCCTTATCCAGATTATACAAAGGAGGCCGGCGTCATTTCCCGGACGGTTCCCGGGTCATTTTTTTTGGTAAAATCATTGGACCGGAAGGAGGGAATATGTCTGAAGAGCTCATAGCTTTCACCAGCAATTACGCGGACAACAGCACCGAGGCTGGGTTCCAGTTCACGTTTTTCTGCGACACCTGTCGCGAAGGGTACAAAAGCCGGTTTGCGCCAGCCAGCACCTACAACAAGGGACGCTTCTTCAAGGGGCTGGGGGACGTGCTGAACGTGGTCTCGCAAGTCACCGGCGCCAACCTGGGCGGTCTGCAGAGCGGAGCGGAAGCCGTACACCAGCGCTTCGCCGGTATGTCCCCGGAATGGCACGCCGAACACGACAAGGCCTTCGAGACGGCCCAGGCCGAGGCCAAGGGCCATTTCAGGCGCTGCCCCAGGTGCAACAAGTGGCACTGCCCTTCGTGCTGGAACGAGCAGTCCGGTCTGTGCACCACCGACGCCCCCAGGGAGAACGTGGAGGTAGCCGCTGCCCGTTCGCAGAAGATGGTGCAGGACATAGCGGCGGCTGCCGCCGGGACCGAGGTTTTCAAGGGAAAGATAGATGAGCGGCAGACCCTCTGCCCTCAATGCGGCAAGCCCGCCGGCTCCGGCAAGTTCTGCCCGGCCTGCGGCGCCCCGCAGACCATGCCAAAGTGCCCGGCCTGCGGCGAGCAGAACCAGGCCGGTTCCAGGTTCTGTTCGGGGTGCGGCGGCAAGCTCTGATGGGCTGGTACGCAGCGCTGGCACAGGCCCATCCTATAACTTCGGCGATGGCGCAGTTCGCCGTGCTCGGGACGCTGGGCGAGGCGGCCGCCAAGTGGATCCGGGCGCGCCGGCTGTACGCGCCATTCGGCCTTAGAACGGCGGCGCTCAAGGCGCTGGCCTGGATGGCGCTGGCCGTCTGCATCAAATACGCTTTCACCGGGTTCGTCGCCTTCGTGGAGGGGCTGAGCGCGCACGGTCTCCTGCCGCGGCTGGGGCCCTTCGGCGAAGCCTTCGCCGTTTCACTGGCCACCAACCTGCAGTTCGGCCCGTTCCTGGTGATCACCCACCGTCTTATGGATAACGCCATTGAGGGCAGGTCCAGCTGGGGCGGCCTGGACAAGGCGCTCCTCTCGCTGCTCTGGTTCTGGGTGCCGGCGCACACGGTCACGTTCATGCTGCCGGCTGACTTCCGCGTGGGCCTGGCGGCCGTCTGGTCGCTGGCGCTGGGGCTCATACTGGGCTTCTTCAACAGGAGATAGCGCGGCCCGCGCCGCGCCTGGGGCCGCCTCGTTCCGGGCGGCTTTTTGCTTTCGGAAGGTCACTCTGCCAGGTGCAGTTCGGCCTGGGTCTTTATGTGTCGGCTGCCCTTGAAGAGGGCTATAAGCGGAATGACGACCAGCGCCGCGTAGCCCAGCCACCTGAAGCAGTCTAGAAACGAGAGCATCGTGGACTGGACCAGGATTCCCCTGTAGGCAAGACCGAAAGTGGCCGCCGGATTATGGAACAGCGTCCCTATCCGCTCCGCCCAGAACTGGAACTGCTGGCCGTAGGGATTGATGTGCGAGACCAGCACGTTCTGGTGCACCTGAGCCATGCGGGCCTGCATCGTGAACATCAGCGAGATGCCGACGCTGGCGCCGATGTTGCGCAGCAGGCTGAAGATCCCGCTGGCCTGCTGTATGTCCGACTGCGGGATGTTGGCCATAGTCAGCGTGGTCAGAGGCACGAACGTGAAACCCATGACCAAGCCGTTGAAGAAGAGCGGCCAGGTGATGTTGGTCTCGGCTATATTCAGGTTATAACCCGCGAAGATGAACATGGTCACGCCCAGTCCCAGGAAGCCAAAAAGTATCATCAGACGGTTGCCGAACTTGGAGACCATCCTGCTGATGATGATCATAGAAAGCATGGAGCCTATACCGCGCGGCATCATGGCCATGCCGCTCTGGAAGGCCGGGTAGCCGAGCAGCGTCTGCATGAAGATGGGCATCATCGCCGTGGACCCCATCATGACGGCGCCTTGCATCGCCATCAGTGCGGTTCCGGTGGAAAGGTTGCGGTGCTTGAGCAGGCGCAGGTTCATGAACGGATGCTTGTGGGTCAGCTCCCACCAGGCAAAGAGCGGGAAGCCCAACGAGAAGATGATGGTCCCGATGCGGATCCAGTTATCGGCGAACCAGTCCACGTCCTGCCCTTTGTCTATGACCAGCTGGAAGGCCGCAAGACTTACGGCCATCAGCGCCAGGCCTATATAGTCGATCCTGGAGACGTGCTGGCGCTTGAGGTAAGGCGGGTCCTCCAGGAACATCTCCTGCATCAGCAGGCCGAATATGCCGATGGGGACGTTGATATAGAAGATCCAGCGCCAGGAATAGTTGTCGGTTATCCAGCCCCCCAATATCGGGCCGATGATCGGAGCGACGATGATGCCCATGCCGTAGAAGGCCATGGACTGGCTGCGCTTCTCCTGCGGGAAGCTCTCCAGCAGCACCGCCTGCGCCAGCGGCTGCAGGCCGCCGCCGCCTATGCCCTGCAGAATGCGGGCCATAATCAGCTGCGGCAGGCTCTGCGCCATGCCGCACAGCGCGGAGGAGACGGTGAACAGAGCCACGGAAATGGCCAGGTAGCGCTTGCGGCCTACCACAGAACTGATCCAGCTGGAGGCGGCCAGCACTATCGCGCTGGCGACGATGTAGCTGGTGAGTACCCAGGAGACCTCGTGCGTGGAGGCCGAGAGTCCGCCGGCGATATGCGGCAGCGAAACGTTGGCCACCGAGGTGTCTAGCACCTGCATGAAGGTGGCCAGCAGCACTGAGAAGCTGACCAGCCACGGGGAGTGGCTGGGCTTCCAGTACTCCTGTTGCGCCGCGCCCGCCGCGCTCATTTGAGGTACACGGTGGGCTCTGCCGACATTCCGGGCGCCAGCATGTACTTCGCTATCGGCTCGTCGAAGACTATCTTGACCGGCACGCGCTGCACGACCTTGACGAAGTTGCCGGTGGCGTTCTCGGGCGGCAGCAGGCTGAAGCGGGCGCCGGTGCCGGACTGGATGCTGTCCACGTGGGCCTTGAACTCGTGGCCCGGGAAGGCGTCCACCTCCACCGTAACCTTCTGGCCGGGGCGCATACGGGTCAGCTGCGTCTCCTTGAAGTTGGCCACCACCCAGACGTCGTCGGTGACTATCGCCATCAGCGGCTGGCCTACCTGCACATAAGCGCGCAGCTCGGCGCTCTTCTTCGTGACCTTGCCCGCCTCGGGCGCCCGGATGTCCGTGTAGGACAGGTCCAGCTCCGCCGCGTCCACCTGCTTTTTCGCCAGTTCGGCGCGAGCCTTCATAACGTCGGCGTCGGCCACGGACTTGTCATAGACCTGCTTGGAGATGTTGTCCTTGTCGAAAAGCTGCTTGGCGCGCGCAGCGTCGGCCGAGGCGCGCTCGGATTCGGCCCTGGCGGCGTCTAGTTCGGCCCTGGCCTGGTCCAGTCTCACCTGGTAGTCGCGCGGGTCTATGCGGGCCAGCAACTGGCCCTTCTGCGCGTGCTGGTTATCGTCGACGTCCACCTCCAGGATCTGGCCGGCGACCCGCGAGCTGACCGGCAGTATGTGGGACTCTATCTCCGCGTCGTCGGTGCTCTCGCGGGAGGAGGAGAGCGTCCAGTAATAGGCGCCCGCGGCCAGAATCACCGCGGCCGCCGCGGCTATCAGGCCCCAATGTGGCGCCTTCCGGCGGGCTTTCTGAACGGGAATGTTTTCGGTCATGTTTTTATCCTCGCAAGTCGGCTGCCATCGTCAGAACTTCAGCTGCTGCATACGGCCAAGGGCGAGAGTGAGCCTTATATTCGCCTCCTTGGCGCGCGAAAGCGCGTCCACCAGGTTGTCCCTGGCGGTGGAGAGAGAGGTCTGCGCCGCCACCAGCTCTATGTTGTCCCCCGCCCCGGCCGCGAAGCGGTTGCGAGCCATCTCCAGCTCCTGCTCGGCCATCGTGACCGTCATCGAGGCGGTGGTCACGTCGTCAGCAGAGGCTTCCAGGCGGCGGAGCGCCGAAAGAGTGTCCTGCTGCACCTGCACGGAAGCGTCGTTGAGCAGGCTCTGAGCGCGGCTCTCGGCGGCCATGGAGGCGTCCACCCCCGCGGAGACCCTGCCTCCCTCGAACAGAGGCACCCTCAGGCCCACGCCCAGGTCGCCGACCAGCCTGTCATAGCTTTTAGGAGTGCTGCCGCTGAAAGCGGCGCTGCCGGAGAGGTCCAGGGAAGGCAGCCGGCCGTACCTGGCGCCCTTGAGCGCGTGCTCTGAGGCGGAAAAGGAGGCGCGGGCGATGCGGATTTCCAGTCTGGAGGACATCGCGTCCCTGACGGCGCTCTCCCTGGAAGGAAGATCGGACGGGACGTAGGCCAGTTTCTCGGTAAGCTCCAGGTTCCCGGAGAGGGGCAGGCCCAGCAGGTGCCTGAGCCGCAGCGAGGCATCCTCCACTTCCGTTTTGGCGCGACTGACGCGCAGGGTCTCCTCCGCCTCGAAGGTGCGGGCGCGCAGCACGTCCAGGCCGGTGGCCGTGCCGGCGGCCAGCTTATCCTCGGCCAGACGCCGGAGGCTGGCGGCCAAATCTCGCCCGGAAACGGCGGAGCTGACGGCCGCGCTGGAGCGCAGGACGTCCAGGTAGGCCAGGGCCGCCGCGGCGGACACCTGCTGGGCGGCCAGCTCCTCCTGAAGGGAGGCGGCCAGCTCCTCGTCCGTCTTGGAGCGCGCCAGCTGGGCGGCGGGCAGGTTAAGCAGGGCCTGCACCAGGCTCAGGCGCGCGTCGAAGGTGCTGAACGGGCCCGTCATGTACGCGCCGCCGCCCGGAGCCTCGCCGAAGCCCATGGCCGTGGCGTTCTCGTTGAAGGTGCGGGTCTGTGAAATGGAGAAGACCACCTGCGGCAGCAGGCTGGAGGCTGACGCCAGCGCCGCGGCCTTGCCGGCCTCGCTGCCGGAGCGGGCCAGTTTCATGTAGAGATTGTTTTGCAACGCCAGGCTGACGGCACGCGTTATGCTCAGGCTATCCGCGGCGGAGGCCGCGGCCGGCAGCAGGCAGAGAGTTATCAGGAGTTTCAAGGTTTTCATATCTTTATGTTTTCTTAAAGGCCGGGAGGTTGGCGCCGAGCCGGCCCAGCATGGCCGCGAACCGGGTTTTCTCCCCGGAGGAGAAGCCGGACATCAGTCTGGACACAGCGCGCAGCCTGTCCGGGGCTATGGAGTCAATCAGACGCTTTCCCCTGGAGGTGAGCGCCACCATAATGGAGCGCCGGTCGGAGGGGCAGGGAAGCCGCCTCGCCAGCCCGTCCTTCTCCACCCCGTCGACGAGGCCTGTGATGGTGGCCCGCTCCACGCCGAGCGCCTCGGCCAGGTCCATCGGATGCAGCCCGCCGGCGCCGGCCCGCCTCAGGTGCAGCAGCAGGCGGAAGCGGGCCTGCGTCACCCCCCTGCGGGCCAGGGCGGCGTTAACCGCGGTCACGATTTCGGAGGCCAGACCCAGCAGGGCGCCGTAGACCTCCATCGCCGGCACGTCCGCCTCGGGATAGAGCGCGGCCAGCGCGGCGAGGTTGCTGCCGCGTGGCAGGTTCTTCAGGAGAAGCTTCTTGTTTACGGCCTCGCACTTCATAATTAGTTAGGTACCATATTATATGTTTTCTAACCAGCCGGGTCAAGGGCCGCGGCGGTTGCAAAAGCTCTCAGGCTTTTTTAAAATATCTCGACAGAACAGGCGGCCTTAGCGGGCGCGGCCGGGCTCTATGAGCAGCGGGAGACCGCAGGACTATCCCCCCGGAAGGGGACGACAGCGGAGATACCATGCCCGACCTAGACGACCTGCTCGCCGGCGCAGCCGGCTTATCCTCCGAGGAGGCCTCGCGGCGCCTTGCCAGGCAAGGTCCCAACGAGCTTCCCTCCCAGAAAAAACAAACGGTGCTGCAGATAGCGGCCGGGGTGTTGAAGGAGCCTATGCTGCTGCTCTTGCTCGGCGCGGGCGGCGTCTACCTCTTCCTGGGCGGCGTCAAGGACGCGCTGATGCTGCTGACGTTCGTGCTGGCCGTCATCGCCCTCACCTTCTACCAGGAGCGCAAGACCGAGAACGCGCTGGCGGCCCTGCGCGGACTGGCCAGTCCGAGAGCCCTGGTCATACGCGACGGCGCCCGCAGGCGGATAGCCGGCCGGGACGTCGCGCGCGGTGATCTGATCCTGCTCGCCGAAGGGGACCGCGTGCCCGCGGACTCGGTGGTGCTGGCCGAGACTAACCTGCGGGCGGACGAATCGCTGCTGACCGGGGAATCGGCCCCTGTCTCCAAATCCGCCTGGGATGGGAGTTCCCCGCAGGCGCGCCCCGGCGGAGACGGGCAGCCCTTCGTCTACTCCGGTTCGCTGGTCGTCCAGGGACGCGCCCTTGTGCGGGCGGAGGCCACTGGCCCCCGCTCGGAGATGGGCAGGATAGGCAAGGCCCTGGCCGAGATAACCAGGGAGGACTCGCCCCTGGAGACGGAAATCTCAAGGGCGGTCCGAAGGCTTACGCTGTTCGGGGCTGCCTTCTGCGCCTCGCTGGTGCTGATCTACGGGCTGGCGCGCGGGGGTTGGCTGAAGGGCGTGCTCTCCGGCCTTACGCTGGGGATGGCCCTGCTGCCGGAGGAATTCCCGGTCATCATGGTAGTCTTCTTTACCATAGGCGCCTGGCGCATCTCGCGCAAGAACGTGTTGACGCGCCGTCCGCGCGCGATAGAGGCGATGGGCTCCGTGACGGTGCTCTGCTCCGACAAAACCGGCACCATAACGCTCAACTCGATGACGCTGCGGGAACTTTGGACCCGGTCCGCGGGAGCCTGCGTACTGGAGGGCACCGAGCCCGGCCTGCCGGAGGAGTTCCACTCCCTGGCCGAATACGCCATACTTGCCAGCCAGCAGGACCCCTTCGACCCCATAGAGAAAGCCCTTAAGAAGGCCGGGGCCTCCTGCCTGCAGGGGACCGAGCATCTGCATTCCGACTGGAAAATCGTGCGCGAATATCCGCTCTCCAAGAAGCTCCTTTCGCTGGCCCACGCCTGGGAGTCCCCGGACCAGACGCGCTACCTGGTGGCCGCCAAGGGCGCCCCGGAGGCGATAATAGACCTGTGCCACATATCCGACGCCGGCGCGCAAGAGGTCATGCGCGCCGTTTCGGATATGTCCGCGCGCGGCCTAAGGGTGCTCGCTGCGGCCAGGGCCTACTCCGCCAAGGACGGGCTGCCGGAAGAGCAACACGCCCTGGATTTTGAGTTCGCCGGCTTGGTAGCCTTCCTGGACCCGGTCAGGCCCGGGGTGCCGGACTCGGTAAGGGAGGCGCGCGCTGCCGGCATACGAGTGGTAATGATAACGGGGGATTACCCCGGCACGGCCTCCTGCATAGCCGGGGAGATAGGCCTCGAGAATCCCGGCGACGTGATAACCGGCCCCGAGCTGGCCGCGATGACGGCGGAGCAGTTGCGTGAGCGCATCGGCGGGGTCAGCGTCTTTGCAAGGGTGGCGCCGGAGCAGAAGCTGGCCATAGTCACGGCCCTGAAGGCTAACGGCGAGATAGTGGCCATGACCGGGGACGGCGTCAACGACGCCCCGGCGCTGAAGGCGGCGCACATAGGCATAGCGATGGGCGAGCGCGGTACCGATGTGGCGCGCGAAGCGTCCGCGCTGGTGCTGATGGACGACGATTTCTCGAGCATCGTCCACGCGATACGCCTGGGACGCAGGATCTTCGACAACCTTAAGAAGGCGGTGGCCTATATTCTCTCGGTACACGTGCCGATAGCCGGTATGTCGCTGCTCCCGGCGCTCTTCGGCCTTCCGGCGGTGCTGCTGCCGGCCCATATAGCCTTCCTGGAGCTTATAATAGACCCGGCCTGCTCGGTGGTCTTCGAGGCCGGGCGGGAGGAAAAGGATATAATGCAGCGCCCACCGCGCGATCCTGTGGCCCCGCTCTTCTCCAGGCCGCTTGTCGGGCTGAGCCTGCTGCAGGGGGGCAGCGTGCTGGCTGTGGTCTTCGCGATCTTTATGCTCTCGCTGAGACTCGGACAGACCGAGGCGGAAGCCCGGGCGCTTTCCTTCACCGCGCTGGTGTTCGCCAACCTGATGCTGATAATAACCAATCTTTCCTGGAAGGACGGCTTCCTCGGCGTGCTGCGCGGCTCAAGCTCCACACTATGGTGGGTCTGCGGCGGCGCGCTGGGGGTGCTGGCCGCGGTTCTGTACGTACCGTTCTTCAGGGAGCTCTTCCACTTCGGCGTGATGCACGGGGACGACCTGGTCTACGCTCTGGCCGGAGGGGTGGTGAGCCTGGCCTGGTTCGAGGCGCTGAAAGCCCTCAAAAGATACCGGGCGGCTCCGGCCGCCATATCCTGAGCTCTGGTCCGTTCCGTGTTCGAGGGGCCCTCGCACATTGGTATAATTTGTCCATGAGGACGACCATGGTCCTGCTGCTCTGCCTTTCCGCCGCCGCGCGCGCGGCGGCCGGGGACAGGGTTTCCAGTCTGGAGAGACGCGTCGGCACCGTGGAAGTACGGGTGGGCGCTCTGGAAAAGCGCGTAACCAGGCTGGAGGAAAGCCGGGCTGTATCCGCCCTGCGCGCTTCAGGCCCGGCCGCCCGGGCGCAGACGGCAGAGCCCATAGCCGTGACTTTACTTAAGAAGGAAGAGCTTATCGGACAGGAAAGGGCCGGGATAAGGCTTCAACTGGAATTCAGGAACCTGGCCAGCCGCGATCTGGTCGCCTTCAGCGGGATACTCGTCTTCAGGAACGAGAAAGGCGCCGTCATCTGGACCAAGCCTTTCGCCTACAGCGAGCCCTTCGCCGCCGGGCACAGGCTTCAGGCCGCGGTCGGCCTGCTTACCAACGAGCCCAAGACCTACCTGAAGTTCGTCAAAGCCAAGACCGTGACGGCGACCTTCGTCAAGCAGGAAGTTTACGAGCAATAGCCGCGCTAGCGGGGAAACCTGAGGCCGGGGAATTTCTTCAGCACGGCCGGGGTGATCCTGAGGCGGTACCAGTGGGCGGTGGCCGGGGTGCACTTCTTTTCGTTATCACAGACCATCCTGAAGCCGAACCTGACGTGGCAGCAGGCGGTGACCAGGTTGCCGTCCTCGCAGGTGTACCACACTTCCCTTGCCCCGCGGGAGAGGGCGTAGTGTATGCGGGCCTCGGTCAGGGCCTTGGCTATGCCGCGCTCCCGAAATTCCGGTTTGACCCTCAGCCCGTCCATCACCCAGCGCCCGTCCTCTAAATAGATCACGCTGTGCCCGGCAATCTCGTCCCCGGAGTAGGCCGCGAAGTAGGCGTGGTCGAGGCCGGCTACGTTCTTGACCTCGCAACCGGAATAGAAGGCGCTGAAACGCGTCTTCCATTCTCCGCTTTCTTTCAGGACCCTGCGTATGGATATGCCTGGCGGAACCTTCATATCAGGAAGATTATACAGAAATAGCCTTCCCCCGCCATCGGCCTAAAGGCCCGGTCAGACAAGGGTCTAAAGGCCGTGAAGAAGGCCGCCCTGGCGGCCTTCAGAAGCGCGTAGCGGGTTCAGCGGCGCCTGCGGCCACCGCCGCCTGAGGGGCGGCGCGAGGCGCGCTGGTTCCAGCCGCGGTTGGTCGCCGCGTGGTTGTAGCCCCAGAGGGTCTCGGCAGGCACGTCGGGATGCGTGACCTGGGTCATCGGTATGGCGGTGAGGGTCTCTATGCTGCGGACGTCGCCGCCCTGCTCTGGCATCGCGAAGGTCACCGCGCGGCCGGGCTGGCCGGCGCGGCCGGTGCGGCCTATGCGGTGCACGTAGGCGTCGTCCTCGGAGGGCATTTCGTAGTTGACCACGAGTTCTATGCCAGTGACGTCTATGCCGCGGGCTGCGATGTCGGTGGCCACCATGATGCGGTATTTACCGTTCTTGAAGCCCTCCATAGCCTCCTTGCGCTGGCCCATACTGCGGTCGGAGTGCAACTCCGCCACCGGGTAGCCGGCGTAACTGAGGAAGCCCGCCACTTTCATCGCGTCGTAACGGGTCTCGACGAAGACCAGCACGGTGCCGGTATACTTCTCCAACAGCTTCATCAGCAGCATCGGCTTGGAGCCGGAGCGCACAACATAGAGCTCCTGCACCACGTTCTGCGCCGCCGTGCCGGACCGGGCGACCTCTATTCGGATGGGCAGTTTCATGTGCTGGCTGGCGAGTTTCATGACCTCGTCGGGGATAGTGGCCGAGAACAGCATGGTCTGGCGCTGCGTGGGCAGCTGGCGGATTATGCGGTTGATCTGCGGCGCGAAGCCCATATCGAACATACGGTCGGCCTCGTCGAGCACCAGGATGCGCGCGTCGTGGACCTTCAGCGCGCCGCGCTCCATGTGGTCGTAGACGCGGCCGGGGGTGCCGATGATGATGCGCGCCTTGCGATGCAGGTCGCGCAGCTGGCCCTCCTTGCCCTCGCCGCCTATCAGGCACGCGACGCCCATTCCGAAGGCGGGCGCGAAGTCGCGGCAGACCTCCGCGACCTGCATCGCGAGCTCGCGGGTGGGCAGCAGCACGACGGCCTTGCCTGGCCCCTGGGCCAGGCGCTGGATCATCGGAATCGAGAACGCGATGGTCTTGCCGGTGCCGGTCTGGGCAATGCCGACCATGTCCTTGCCTTCGGTGGCCATCGGTATCGACTTGGCCTGTATCGGGGTGGGCTGCACGAAGCCCTTCTTGTCCAGTATGTCCATGAGTTTCGGGGCGATGCCGAGCCCGTAAAAGCCGGACTTCTTCTTTAGGCCGAGGACGTGCATAGCCTTGGTCCCTATTTTCGTGAGCAGTCGTTTCATATGTTCTCTATATTATAGTCATTTTCTCCCGTCTTGCCGAAGGGGCTCTCCCTCCGGCCGGACGCAGCGGAAGGATATTTTCAGTTAAGATTGAAGGTGTCCCCGAGCAAAGGGCACTTGACGCCGCGGACGCCGGCCGCCGCGAGGGCGGCGGAGAGGGAACTGCGGGCCTCAGGATCGCCGTGCACCAGAAAAACGCCGCGCGCGGGCTTGACGGCCCCGATAAAAGAGACCAGGTCGTTCCTGTCGGCGTGCGACGAGAAACTGTGCAGTGTCTCCACCCGCGCCCAGACCTCGTGCTCAATGCCGAAGATCCTCACCTTCTTCTGGCCATCCTGCAAGCGGCGCCCAAGGGTACCCTGCGCCTGGTAGCCCACGAGGAGTATAGTGGTGTTCTCCCTGTCTATCGAGTTGCGCAGGTGGTGCAGGATGCGCCCGCCTTCGCACATACCCGAGGCCGAAATGATCACCATCGGACCTTTCCTGCCGTTGAGGGCCTGAGATTCCTCTTTGCTTCGCACGTAGCGGATGAAGTCAAAACCGAACGGGTCCCCGTCGGCGCGGGCGTAATCTCGGAAATTATGGTTGAAACAGAGGCCGTCCCTGTGCCTGTTAAAGATCTCGGTAAGGCTGACGGCCATAGGGCTATCCACGTAGACCGGCACCTCCGGCAGGGCCCCTTCGTGGCGCAACTTGTCCAGAATCAGCACTATCTCCTGTGTGCGCTCCAGCGCGAAACTAGGGATGATGACCCGGCCCTCCTCCCTGACCGCCCGGAGTATCACCTCGGCCAGCCTGCCGGAGGCGTCGGCGAGGGGCTCGTGCAGGCGGTCGCCATAGGTGCTCTCTATGACCAGGTAATCCACCCCGGCGGGCGCGGCCGGCGTCTCGAGCAGCAGCGTCTCCTCCCGGCCGAGGTCTCCGGTGTAGAGAATCCGGCGTGGCCCGCCCTCGGTGCGGACGTCCAGCCGCACCATCGAAGAGCCTAGGACGTGGCCGGCGTTGAGGAAAGAGGCGGAAACCCCGGGCAGCGGCGCGAAGGTCTCGCCGTACCCGGCCTGCCTGAAATGTGTTCCGGCCAGCGCGGCGTCCCGCTCGTCGTAGAGCGGTTCGATGGCCAGGTTCTCCGCGGCATGGACCTTATTGTAGAACCTGGCGTCCCCCTCCTGCAGACGGGCCGAATCCGCCATCATGATGGCGGCTATCTCCGCCGTGGCCGGCGTTGCGTAGAGCGGGGCCGCGCACCCTTTCCTGTAGAGCAGCGGCATAAGCCCGCAGTGGTCCACGTGGGCGTGGGTCAGCAGGGCCGCGCCCACCGAGGCCGGTTCGAAGCTGAACGTGCGGTTCTTGGAGTCCGCGTCCGTGCGATGGCCCTGGAACAGGCCGCAGTCCAGCAGCAAAGTTCCGAAGGGAGTAGCCAGCAGGTGCCTGGAGCCGGTCACCTCCCCCGCCGCGCCGTAAAACGAGATCTTAAAGTCGCCCATGCTTTCCTTCCTTTCGGCGGGCCGCGTATCCGGACAGCGGCCCACTGGTCTTGCGCAGCAGCAGTTCGCCGGCGCCTTTGATGATAAAATCTCCGAGAAGACCGGCCTTCTCGTAGCCGTGCCGCGAGTAAAAACGCCTGGCCTCCCGGTTGAACGAGGAAACGCAGAGGAAGACGTTAGGAGAAGAACGGAAGATGCGGTCTTCGGCGAAACGCAAGAGCCCTTCCCCGATTCCGCGGCCGCGGAAGCCGTCCGGCACGAACAACGTCTGGATGTACCCGCCCAGCGGCCACGCCATGTTCAAGGTGACGTGGCCAGCGTAGCCGCCCCGCAGGCGCGCAACGTAGGTCTCGCGGTACGGAGCATCAAGCCCGGCGCGGCAGGCCCTGAAACCAAGCCCAAGCCTGCGCCAAGGATCGGAGGCCGCCATCATGGCGGCGGCCTCGCGGCGCCCCGCCTCAGAGACCAGCTTGCGTATCTGCATGCCGCCATAATCATACAAAATTCGTTCCGCCGGAGGCATATTTGCTAGACTCCAGCTTATGGCAGAGGCCAAGCGCCGCCGGAAGAGCATACTCCCCCCCGAACAGGCGATGCACGCGCTGCACCCGAAGGTGCCGCGCATCGAGGTCATCCACGCCTTGCGCGAACGCGTCAAGGAGCTCACCGCCCTGCACTCCACCGTCTGCATACTGCAGAACGACGAACTTCCGGCGCGCGAGGTGCTGGACCGGGTCGTCCGGCTGATTCCGCCAGCCTGGCAGTACCCGGAGATAACCGCGGCCAGGATAACTTTCGGAAAGATTGAGAGCCGAACCCCCCGGTTCCGCCGCAGCCCGTGGCTCCAGGCCTGCTCGTTCAGTGTCAGCCCGGCCGAAGCCGGCCGTATAGAGATTTACTACCTCAGGAAGATGCCGAAGGAAGCGGAGGGTCCGTTCCTCGCCGAGGAACGCAACCTGATAAACTCGCTGGCCGACATGCTGCGCGTCTACTTCGAGCGCCGCCTGGCCTCGAAGGCCCTGCTGGACGCCCACAACGACCTGGAGCGCCGCGTGAAGGAGCGCACCGCCGAACTGGAAAAACTCAACGCCGCGCTCAAGGCCGAGGTGCGCGAGCGCGAACTGCGCCAGAAGGAGATTCTCTCCTACCAGGAGAAACTTCGCGGTCTCTCCGCCGAGCTGATACTGACAGAGGAGCGGGAGCGCCGCGAGATAGCCACCGACCTGCACGACGTGATAGGCCAGACGCTGGCCCTGGCCAAGATGCGGGCGGGCGCGCTGCGCGCGCACTACGGCGCGCCGGGGATGGCCGCCGAGCTCAAGGACCTCTACGGTTTCATTGATGAGGCCATCACGGCCACCCGCAGCCTCACCTTCCAGCTGGCCTCGCCGATACTCTATGAGTTCGGTCTGGAGAGCGCCCTCGAACGGCTGGCCGAGGACATACACCGGAGGCACGGTCTGAGGGTCTCGTTCCGCAGCGACGGCAAGGTCAAGCCGCTGCCGACCGAGACCAGCGTAATGATCTTCAAAGCGGTACGCGAGCTCCTGATAAACGCGGTAAAGCATTCCGGGGCCGGCAAGGTGACCGTAGGTGTGCGGCGCACCCTGGACCGAGTCGTGGTGACCGTCCGCGACGATGGACGCGGCTTTGACGCCGGCTCCGCCTCTGCCTACGACGGGCGCCATGGCGGCTTCGGGCTGTTCTCCATCAGGGAGAAGGTCTCGCACCTCGGCGGCGCGTTCCGCCTGAGTTCGCGGCGCGGCGGCGGGACGCTGGCCGTGGTCACCGCCCCCCTCGGCAAGGACGATAAGAATGGAAAAAAAGATACTTATCTGCGACGACCATAAGCTCTTCCGCGAGGGCCTGCGCGCGCTGCTAGCCGGACAGCCCGGCGTGAAGGTGGTGGGCGGGGCCCGCGACGGAGAGGAGGCAGTCCGCCTGGCGCGCGAGCTCTCTCCCGACATCGTTATCATGGACATCACGATGCCGGGCCTCAACGGCCTAGAGGCCGCTCGCAAGCTGGCGAAAGTAAAAAAATCGGCCAGGGTGATAGCCCTTTCGATGCATAACGACCGGAAGTACGTCACCGAGATATTCAAAGCCGGAGCGCGCGCCTACCTGCTGAAGGATTCCGCCTTCGAAGAACTGATGGACGCCATAAAGACCGTTAGTTGCGGCCGCTACTTCCTGAGCGCCGGAATCGCTGATCTGGTGCTGGGAGACTTCATCAAGGCCCCCCAGCGCGAGAAGAGCGCGTTCACGCTGCTCTCCTCGCGCGAACGCGAGGTGCTGCAGCTGCTCGCCGAGGGCCTGCGCACCAAGGAAATCTCGCAAAAACTCTCGCTCAGCGTTAAGACCATAGAAACCCACCGCAAGCGGATCATGGAAAAGCTCGGCATCCAGAGCATCGCGGGCCTTACCCGCTACGCGGTCAAGGAAGGCATAGTCGGCCTCTAGGGTTTTTCCCCCTCGCGCCTAAGGGATTCCCCGATACAGCGCTCCTCCGTCAAACTCTATAATGGATAGAAAGCGCTGCGTCAACGCGCTCTATTCCACGGAGGACAACTATGTTTGATACCGGTAATACCGGGTTCATGCTCGTGTCGACAAGTCTCGTCATGCTCATGACCCCGGGCCTCGCGTTCTTCTACGGCGGTCTCGTCGGCCGCAAGAACGTCCTGGCGATAATGATACAGAGCTTCGTCTCGATGGGCGTCACCACCGTGCTATGGTACGCTTTCGGCTACTCACTGTGCTTCTCCGGCGGGCAGGGCGGCGTGATAGGCGACCTGCGCATGGCCTTCCTGCACGGAGTCAACGTGACGACGGCATTCTCGGGCTCGACCAGCATACCGCTGCTGGTCTTCTTCGCCTACCAGATGATGTTCGCCCAGATCACACCGGCGCTCATCACCGGCGCGTTCACGAACCGCATCAACTTCAAGGCCTACCTGATCTTCCTGGTGGGCTGGCTGATCTTCGTGTACTTTCCCCTCTGCCACATGGTCTGGGGCGGCGGGCTGTTCGCCGCGCACGGAGTACTGGACTTCGCCGGCGGTATAGTGGTGCACGCCACCGCGGGCTTCGCGGCCCTCGCTTCCGTCTTTTTCGTCGGTAAGCGCAAGGTGGCGGATTCCGGCGCGCACAGCATCCCGCTGGTGGCGCTCGGCACCGGTCTGCTCTGGTTCGGCTGGTATGGATTCAATGCCGGCTCCGAGCTGCAGGTGAACGCGGTAACCTCGCTGGCGTTCGTCAACACCGACGTGGCGGCCTCCTTCGCCGCGATAACCTGGCTGTTCATAGCCTGGTCGCTCGAGAAAAAACCCAAGTTCCTGGGCCTGCTGACCGGGTCTATAGCCGGCCTGGCGACGATAACCCCCGCGGCCGGCTACGTCACCACCAAAGCCGCGGTCGCAATCGGCATCCTGTCCAGCGTGGTCTGCTACATGGCCGTCAACATGAAGAACAAGCTGGGATGGGATGACGCGCTGGACGTCTGGGGCGTACACGGCGTCGGCGGCGTGACGGGCGTGATACTGCTGGGTGTGTTCGCCACTACGGCCGTCAACGCCAACGGCGCAAACGGCCTCTGGCACGGCAACGCGATGTTTTTCGCCAAGGAAGTGCTGGCGGTGGCCGCGACGGCCGCCTACGCCTTCCTGTTTTCGTACGGTATGCTCTTTGTCATCAACCTTTTCACCCCGGTCAAGACCGGAGAGAAGGAGGAGCAGCTCGGCCTCGACGAGGCCATCCACGGCGAGACAGCCTACCTGCACTAAACCTGCCATCGGCCCGCCCGGCGGTTTTCCGGGCGGGCTTTAATTTGTATGGGCTATCAGGTTAAACTCTGGCTGTCGGCGCGTTCCGCGCCGGCGCGGATGCTCCGCCCGCCGCCCCTCCGAAACCGGACAGGGTCGCGCTCTATTCCAGGCGCTGCGGGAACGGCAGGACGTAAGGACGAAAGTCACCGCGCCTAGTGGCGGGAAGGAGAGGTCCCGGACAGGGGCCACCGGCATTTCCCCCGCAGTGAGGAGTTCACCGTCAGCTCCGCTTTCGGATAAGTGACGTGCGAGGGCGACCCGCCTTCGCGCAGAGCGGAGACCACCATGGCGGCCACTATGCCGGCCCCGGCCAAGTCCGGCGCGTAGGCGGCGGTGGCGCCGCGCTCGAGCAGTGCGCGCGTGGGCGCGTAGAACGGGATAGAGTTGTCGCAGGAAAAAGCCCCCAGCACCATAAGGCTGGTGTTGGTTATCAGAGCCGGGTCCGGCATCAGCCAGAAAGCGTCCATCCGCCCCATGAGGTGCCTCAGGCGCTTCGGGAAGGAATCCGGAGAGCTTAGCCGGGCGGAGATTATTACAATGCCGAGTTTCCTACCGGCCCCCCGCAGTTCCTCCAGATAATATTCGCCTGGATAGACGTTCCAGAAGACCGCCAGCCGCTTAAGCCCCGGCTGCAGCGCCTTGAAGGCAGACAGCGCCTTGTCCGGGGAGGGCAGCAGTGAGATTTCGTACCACATCTGGCCGCGCAGGACCACGGGGGCCAGCGCGTATACGACGCGGGTTTCCGGGGGATAGCGCAGCGCGGCGGCCCTGGCCCCGAAAGTCGCGACATAGCGCAGGTCGTAAGGCACCGAAAAGGAAGGACTGGAGGCGTCGTAGATATCCGGTGTGCCGTTGAGAGCCCCGGCGAAAGCGGAACACGCCTCGGAATAGGGGGCGTAATCGGACGAGACCACCGCCGCCAGCTCGGCCGCGCAAGCGCCTGCGGCCAGCCAAAGCTGTAGCGCGGCAAAAAGCAAAAGTTTTGAACGGCCGTTGTTCATCCCGGTCCTAGAAACTGTAAGAAGCTCCGCACGACATGCCGAACGGGTCCTGCGGGGCGCCGGCCAGGTGGTCCGCCCCGCCGCCGTAGGCGGCGTTATAGTAGCGGCGGTCCAGCAGGTTGCTGATCTTCAGCCAGGCCGAGAAGCCGTTCCCCGCGGCGGACCGCACGGAGTACTTTAAATATAGGTCCGCCACCGCGAACGACGGCACCGGGGCCCCGTTCTGGTCCAGGCAGCGGGAGCGGTAAAGGGCTTTCGGCGTTATGGACCAGCGGCCGCGTATCAGCGACATACCGCCTTCGAGCGTTACACGGGAATTGAAAGGGATCGTGTCTCCGCGCAAGCGGCCGTCGGAATAGGTATAGGCCGCCCAGGGTTCTATACCCCACCGCCCGGAGCGGAAGGAGGCGTCGGCCTTCAGCGTAGCTCCGTACGTTTCCATGGTCCCGCGGTTTAGCGCCGTCTCTATGCTGGCCACCTCCACCCTATGGAAAGTGCCGGGACCAATCACCACGTCTTGGATAAGGTTCCTCACCTTGTTGTAGTACGGGTTAAGCGAGACGCGCAGGTCGTCGCCAAAGTCGTGCGCGACGGAAGCCTCTGCCGAACGCATCTGCTCCGGCTTCAGGTCCTCGTTGGGGACGTGGAAGAAATAGCTGTAATAGCCGGAAGGCGCGGTCGGCGAAGAGACGAAAGAGCCGAAGACCTTCTCCGAGTCGAACGGGGACGGGGCCAGGTAGGCCTCGCCGTAAAGCAGTTTTACCGTAGTCGCCTCGGAGCCGTCCGGATGCCACACCGCCCCCGCCCGCGGGTTCCAGGTTTCCCCGTAATTGGTACTGTAGTCATAGCGCAGACCGATGGAGAAGACCGCGTCTCCGAGGCGGCGCTGCGCCCTGACGAAAGCGCCGGTATTGGCGTAACGGAGGGAATAGAAATCGACCGGGATGGTAGAGCCGGTATACACGAAACCCTGAGAATTGGGGCTTTCCTCCGTATTGAACTCGTGGTTCAAATCGGCGGTGTACGGCAAATCGGAATTATACTGGTAACTCAACCCCAGCAGCACGGGTGTCTCTTCTGCGGCGTCGAAAGAGAAGGTTTCCTGCAGCGAGGCAGTCTGGGCAGAGGCGTACTTGTAGGCGTCCTGGTAGCCGGAGAAACTATTCACGAACCTGGAGTCGGGATCTATCTCGTAGTTATAAAAGGAGAACAGGCTTGTCAGCCGCCAGTCCTCCGCCGGAGAGGTGTAGACGTGGCGCCCGTAAAAGGTCCAGTAATCCGTGCCGAAGCGCGCGTCCTTGTCGTAAAGGGTCAATTCCGGCTTCACCCCGATAGAGGAGGAATGGGATTCCCCGCCTTTTATGACCCCAAGTTCCAGGTCCTCCAGGTCGGCCCGCGCGTAGAGGAAAGAGGAATCAGTGGCAGCGTCGTACGCCCTTACCGGGACGGACACAGTCGCCGGATTCCCGGGAGCCGTCTGCGCCAGGCCGCTCTGGTACTGGTCGTTGTACCAGGCGTAGTCGGAGCGGTAGAGCGAAGGGAGCTTGGGGTTGTCCGACGCCCGGGTGTCGAAAGTCACCGCGGCCGAGATCCCTCCCGGAGCGCGCTCCTCGCGCGCGGCCATGGCGGAAACGGAGACGGAACGGGAAGCGAAGCTGCCGTAGGAGGCCGAGACGGCGGAGCGCCCGTAGCGGCGAGTGACGACATTGACCACCCCGCTGAAAGCGTCGGCCCCATAAACGGCCGACATGGGCCCGAGCACTACCTCAACGCGCTCGGCGTCCTTCAGGGAGAACTGGCCGGCAAGGGACATCAGGTCCCCGGTCGGCGGGGACACCCTCACTCCGTTATAGAGTATCACCAGGCGCTCGTTGCCGGAGATGCCGCGGACCGTCAACAAGTTGAGGCCTCGCACGTCGGAGTTGCGTTGCACCTGGAACTGCGGCATATCGTCGAGCAGATCCACGAGCGTCCCGTAGCCGCGCTTCTTGATAGTGTCCGCGGTCACAACGTAGGCCGTGGCCGCTGTGTCCGAGGGCTTCTCTTCCGTATAGGAAGCGGCGAGGAGCGGAGTGTCCATTATCTCCTGCAGCGAAGAACGGAAAAAATCTACTCCGCCGTCGTCGTTCTGCGCCGCTACAGGCGCCGGGGCCAGGAAAAGCCCTGCGGCCAGCAATATAAGTTTCATCCCCCCTCCGGAGATAGGCGCCCGTGCCGGGCGCTCAACAATGGCGCCAGTAGCACGGCGCGTATGACTGACTATAGCAAACCGGAGGCTTGCCGCGCCACCACAGCGAGCCGTGCGCAGCCAAGACGGAAAATTTTGTATAATAAGTTCACACCATTCGCCGGTAGCTCAATGGTGGAGCATTCGGCTGTTAACCGAAGGGTTGCTGGTTCGAGTCCAGCCCGGCGAGCAGATTTAAAAAGGCCCACGAGCGGGCCTTTTTAAATTTGGTCCCGTACCCGGCCGCCTCGAAGCAACATGACCGGTTATTGCCTTCCTTAATTTTTTGTAGAATATCCCCATGGAAAACGACGTTCAGCAATACTACCAGTGCATACTGGATAATCTCACGGGCGGCCTTATCAGCGTCGACCTTGAGGGCACGGTCGTATATACGAATCCGATGGCGGGCAAGATCCTCCACCTGCCGGCGGAGGCTTCCCTCCGCGACCTGCACTATGAGAGCGCTTTCGAGGATTTTCCCGCCCTCAGAAACGTCATCCGCGAGGCGCTGGGGACCGGCAAATGCGTGCGCCGAGCGGAGATCTCCGTGATGCACGCCAATACGCCCCTGATAATAGGCTACAGCACGATGCCGGTCAAGAGCCATGACGGGAAACAGCTCGGGGTCACCGTTATTTTTCAGGATATCTCTTTCGTCGGCAAAAAATAATATGGCCAAGAAACACCGAAACGACAAGGAAGAAGCCAAGGCGCAGCCGTTCCAGCCTCCCCCGCCGCCCCCGGCGCGGGAAGAGGAGGACGTCCCCGCCTCCAGGATATGGGTTTTTTGGGGCGCCGTGGCGCTGACCGTGATAACCGCCCGGGTCCTGGACCATTTCCTGGTCAACGTGCACGAAAGCATCATCGAGCGCTGGATCATGGTCGCCTTCGCGCTTTTCCTGGTCGTCTTCCTGAAGTTCCTCTGAAAATGCCGGACTACATAGACTACTACTCCACACTTGGAGTACCGAAGAACGCCGGAGAAGGCGAGATCAAGTCGGCCTACCGCAAGTTGGCGCTCAAGCATCACCCCGACCGCAACCAGGGCAACAAGGCGGCCGAGGCAAAGTTCAAGGAAATAAACGAGGCCTACGAAGTTCTCTCCGACCCCAAGAAGCGCAACCTATATGACCAGTACGGCAAGGATTGGCAGGCCGGCCAGGGAGGCTACCAGCCGCCGCCCGGGGGCTTCAGGCAGCAGCGCCAGCCCCCCCCGGGCGGCTTCCAGTACGGCTACCAGAGCGGTCCTGGCGGCGGTTTCGAGCAGTTCGGGGATTTCAGCGATTTCTTCAAGTCCATGTTCGGCGGCGCACAGGG
The DNA here is from genome assembly GCA_021789695.1 of bacterium. Taxonomy (GTDB): domain Bacteria; phylum Elusimicrobiota; class Elusimicrobia; order Elusimicrobiales; family UBA9959; genus UBA9959. The sequence goes on from JAJYJH010000001.1 coordinate 348,256, forward strand.
CTTCGGAGGCAGGCAGGAGGAAGCCGGGCGTTCCAGCCTGGACATGGAGGCCGAGTTGCAACTGACCCTCGACGACCTGCTGCGCGGCGGACACAAGCACCTTACCTTCAGCTACAGGGCCGGCCGCAGGACGGAGACCCGGGACATCAATGTCAAACTGCCGCGCGGCCTGCGCGACGGCGCCACCATACGCCTGCGCGGCCAGGGCCGGGAATCAGTCGGGCGCGCAGGGGACCTCTATCTCAAGATACGTCTGCTTCCGGACCCCAGGTTCGAGACGGACGGGGACGACCTCAGGATCAAAATGGACGTTTACCCGTGGGACGCCGCTCTCGGTTCCGAGATAGAAGTCCCTTCCCCGGAAGGCTCGGTGAAAGTCCGCCTGCCTGCCGGATCCGGTACTGGCCGTAGACTACGCATAGCCGGCCGGGGCCTTCCCCGAAAGGACGGCTCCCGCGGAGATCTCTACGCCGAGATAGCCCTTTCCCTCCCCTCCAAGCTCTCCCCCCAGCAGCAAGACCTCTTCCGCAAGCTCAAAGAAATAGAGTAAAGCCGTATCCAGGACACGGCGCGCTACCTTCATGGGTCGCATAATAACGACCCCCCGGCGCCCTTGTTACGGGTGCCGGGGGTAAGGAGGAGTTCTCTTTATCCGCGGGCGCGGAGACAGCTTAGTTGAAGGACGCGGTGCTGATAGCCGTCGTTACGGCGTCCAGCTGGGCGCTGGTCTGCGCTTCCTTGGCGTTCTTGAACGGCGTGCCCATCTCCTGGATCAGGCCGTCGCCCTGCACGTAGTAAATCGCCTTGGAGGTGATGTCCTTCAGCGCGGTGTGCACGGTCCAGGCGAGCTGTACCTGCATCGCGGCTACCGGGTCGGCGCTGGTGCCCACGTTGGCTATCGTGGAATCCGGGACCATGGAAGTCAGGTTGACCTTGTAGCCCCAGGCTGTGGTAACGCTGAGCGGCTCTATGGTCACGCCGGTCAGGAACTTGCCCTTGCCGTTGAGGTTGCCGCCGTAGGTATAGTCCACCTGGTAGATCACCTTGACCACCTCGGAGCCGAACCCGTTCTTCATGGAGAAGGCATAGCGCTTGGTGGCGGGCTGGTGCCAGCCCTGCAGCTGGGTCCAGTGCGTGGTGCCGTAGGGGACCGCGTTGGCGTAGTTGGTGTTGATGTTGACCACCGGCTGGTTCTGCTGGATGATGTTCCAGATCTTCTGCGCCAGGTTGACGATGTGGTCTACCGTGTCCACCGTACCGTTGATGTCGTGGATGACGTTGTCGAAGCTCGGCTGCGGGGCCGAGGGGGCCGGAGCGACGCCGGGGCCGGACGAAGGTGGCGGCGGGGCGGGCGGCAGCGGCGGGTTGATGACCGGGCCGGAGGTAGGCTTGGGCATCGCCCCCGGTATAGTGCCGTCGCCGGGGCGCCCGATGTCCCTGGACGTGACCTCCTGGATCATTATGGAGCCAGGGTCCACCGTGAAATACTTCTGCTGGTCCACATTGTCCGCTGCTACTACCTGGCCCGCGAAGAGGGCGCTTATGGCTGCGGCTGTTGCAAGCAGTTTCGTCATTTTTAGTTTCCTCCCTAATCAGTTCCTTAGAAATTCCCGTCGAACGATACGCCGTCAAGCAGCGGCTGGGCAGCCTTCACGTCCTGGAGCCTGGCCACGCCCTTCTGCCAGGGACTGGCTATCTCGTTGAAGAGCCCGTTGCCCTGCACGTAGTAGACGCTGGTCCCGTCCACCTCTTTCAGCACGGTGGACATCTTCCAGCTAAGTTTCAGCTGCATGGCCGCCACCGGGTCCGCGTCGGTGCCCACGTTCACGATGGTGGAATCCGGAACGTCAGCGTTCATGTCGAAGTGATAGCCCCAGCCCACGTCCACCGACTCGGGGATGACCGCCACCGCGGTCAGGAACTTGCCTTTGCCCTTATAGGCGCCGTTATAGGAGAAGGTGACCCTGTACTTGCAGTTTATCATCGTCGCCCCGTAAAGGTTGTTGGCGGAGAACTCGTATTCATAGGTCTTGGGCATGCTCCAGCCGGCCAGCTGGGCCGCCGAGGTGACGCCCTGGGGATAGGCCGTGGCGTACTTGCCGCTTATGTTCACTACAGGGGCGTTCTGCTGGACTATGCTCCAGATCTTGGAGGCGGTGTTTATTATATGGTCTATGGTGTCCAGTACGGCGTCCACCCCGCCCGCGCCAGGCTCCTGCATTTGCACGAAGTTGCCGCCAGTCTCCGAGGAGACCTTCTTCAGCGTAACGCGCACGGAATCCGTGCTGATGGTGAAGTAGCCCGGGTCCTTCTGAGCGGACGCGGCCTCCTGCCTCGAGAAGGCCGGGGAGTTCTGCGGGGTCGCGGATATTATCAGGCGCTGAGCCGAAACCGACATCGGGAACAACATCGCGGAGAAGACCAGCACGAAGAAGGAGGAGAGGTATTTTTGCATGGTGTGTACTCCTTTTTCCAATTGCTACATTGAAAGTATAGCCCCTGGCGCGCGCGGGCGTCACCCCCCAAAGGCCCACCCTTTCCGGCTATTTAGGCCCAGACCCTTATGGGCCCTTTGGGGAAAACAAAAACAATGTATTACATTGTAATAACAGGGCGAAACACATATTCTGCTCTATGCCAGCGCTTGGAACCGCGCCAAGGCATAGGTCTTTGGGCCCAGACAAAAAAGAGGGCGGCCGAAAACGGCCGCCCTCTCGCCTGCGGGAAGTTACCGTCAGACCCCGACTTTTTCCTCCTGCCTGGCGGGAATCTCGCACTCCATCTCGGCTATCTGCCGATAGACGCTGAGCCTCCACTTATATTCCTCCCCGGCCAGTTTCGCGAGGCGGGCGGCCACCTCAGGATTGCTCTTCTGCAGCGCGCGGAAGCGGTTCTCGCCGTCCATGAACTCGCTGACCGCTATGGTGGGCTGCTTGCTGTCTATGGTCAGTGGGTTCTTGCCCTGCGCCTTTAGCGCAGGATTGTATCGGAACAGCGGCCAGCGGCCGGAGGCGACCGCCTTCTTCTGCTCGTTCATGCCCGACTTCATGTCGATTCCGTGGGCGATGCAATGGCTGTAGGCTATCACGATGGACGGGCCGTCGTAGGCCTCGGCCTCGGCAAACGCCTTCACCGCCTGGTTCATGTCGGCGCCCAGCGCTATCTGCGCGACGTAGATGTTGCCGTACGTCATGCTGATCATCGCCAGGTCCTTTTTGGGGTTCGGCTTACCGCCGGCCGCGAACAGCGCCACGGCGCCCATCGGGGTGGACTTGGACATCTGGCCGCCGGTGTTGGAGTACACCTCGGTGTCAAGCACCAGCACGCGGACCTTCTTACCGCTGGCGAGCACGTGGTCGAGGCCGCCGTAGCCTATGTCGTAGGCCCAACCGTCGCCGCCCAGTATCCAGACGCTCTTCTTTATAAGGTAGTCCGCCAGGGTCCCCATGCGGGCCGCCTGCTCGCCGCCAACCGTGATCAGGGCCTTCTTGAGGTCCTGCACGCGGGCGCGCTGAGCCTCTATGCCGGCCCACTCGCCCTGGTCGGCGTTAAGGATGTCGTCGCAGAGCTTGGCCTGCGTCTTCAGCGGACCTTCCTTCATGACGGTCAGCAGTTCGCGGGCCTCTCCGGCCATCTTGTCGTAGGCCACGCGCATTCCCATGCCGAACTCGGCGTTGTCCTCGAACAGCGAGTTGCTCCAGGCCGGGCCCCTGCCGTCCTCGCGCACGCAGTAGGGCGTGGTGGGCAGGTTACCGCCGTAGATAGACGAGCAACCGGTGGCATTGGCCACGGTCAGGTGGTCGCCGAACATCTGGGTCATCAACTTAACGTAGGGCGTCTCGCCGCAGCCGGCGCAGGCACCGGAGAACTCGAACAGCGGGCGCACCAGCTGGCTGCCCTGCACGGTGTTGCGGTTAACCTTGGCCGAGCCCTGGTCCTTGAGGGACAGGAAGAACTTGAAGTTCTCACGTTCGGTCTCGCGCAGCGGGAACTGCGGGACCAGGTTTATGGCCTTCCTGCCTGTTTCCTTGCCGTCCTTCTTCTCCTTGGCCGGGCAGTTGTAGACGCAGGCGCCGCAGCCGGTGCAGTCCTCCACCGCCACCTGTACGGTGAACTTGAGGCCCTTCAGGGCCGGGGCCTTGGCGTCCATCGACTTGAAGGTCTTCGGGGCCTTGGCGAGTTCGGCGCCGTCATAGGCCTTTATGCGTATGGCGGCGTGCGGGCAGACGAGCGAGCAGAAACCGCACTGGATACAGAGGTTGGACTCCCAGGCCGGCGTCTCGAGCGCTATATTGCGCTTCTCGTACTGGCTGGTAGCCGTGGGGAAAGTGCCGTCCACCGGCATAGCGCTCACGGGCAGGTCGTCGCCGCGGAAGGCTATCATCTCGCAGAGCGTCTCGCGGACGAACTTGGGGAAGCCCTCGACCGCGCAGGAGCGCTTGATCTTGGAATCCACCTTGCCGATCTTGACTTCCTGGATGGCGGCCAGCGTCTGGTCCACGGCGGCGTAGTTCTTGTTGACCACCTCGTCGCCCTTCTTCGCGTAAGTCTTCTTGATCGAGGTCTTGATGGCGGCTATCGCCTCGTCCTTCGGGAGGACGCCGGAGATGCCGAAGAAGGCGGTCTGCATAATGACGTTGATGCGGGCGCCCATGCCGGTCTCGTTGGCTATCTTGGAGGCGTCGATGACGTACATCTTCAGGTGTTTCTTGACTATGTCCTCCTGCACCTCTATCGGCAGCTGCTCCCAAACCTTGTCAGCCGCAAACGGGCTGTTCAACAGGAAGATGCCGCCGTCCTCGGCGCGGTTGAGCATCTCGTACTTTTCGAGGAAACTGAACTGGTGACAGCCGATGAAGCGGGCCCTGTACACCAGGTACGGCGCGCGGATGTAGTTCTTGCCGAAGCGCACGTGGCTGGTGGTCATCGAGCCGGCCTTCTTGGAGTCGTAGACGAAGTAGCCCTGCGCGTACTGGCCGGTCTCCTCGCTGATGATCTTGATGGTGTTCTTGTTGGCGCCGACGGTGCCGTCCGAGCCCAGGCCGAAGAACAACGCGCGGAAGATGTCGGCCGGCTCGGTGGTGAACGTGTCGTCGTATTTAAGGCTCAGGTTGGTAACGTCGTCGTTGATGCCGACCACGAAGCCGTTGACGGGCTTGGCCGCGGAGAGGTTGTCGAAGACGGCCTTGGCCATGGCCGGGGTGAACTCCTTGGAGCCGAGGCCGTAGCGGCCGCCGACTATGGCTGGGAGTTCCTTGAGCTGGCCGGCCTTGAAGGCGTTGGCGCAGGCAGTGACGACGTCCTGGTAGAGCGGTTCGCCCAGCGACCCCGGCTCCTTGGTGCGGTCCAGCACGCCGACGGACTTGACGGTCTTCGGCAGGGCCTTTATGAAATCGGCCTCGGAGTAGGGCCTGTAGAGGCGGACCTTCAGCACGCCCACCTTCTCGCCCTTGGAGATAAGGTAGTTTACGGTGTCCTCTACGACGTCCGCGCCGGAGGCCATCACGACGACGACCTTGGCGGCGTCGGCTGCGCCGACATAGTCGAACAGGCCGTACTTGCGGCCGGTCAGCTTCTCGAATTGACCCATGGCCTCTTTCACCATGGTGGGCACGGCGTTATAGAATTTATTGGAGGCTTCGCGGCCCTGGAAGTAGACGTCGGGGTTCTGGGCGGTGCCGCGCAGGACCGGGTGCTCCGGGTTCAGACCGCGGGCCTTGTGCTCGGCGATGAGCTTTTCGCTGATCATGCTGCGCATGATCTCGGCGGGGAGCGGCTCCACCATGTTGAGCTCGTGGCTGGTGCGGAAACCGTCGAAGAAGTGCAGGAACGGCACGCGGGTCTTAAGCGTGGCGGCCTGGGAAATCAGCGCGAAGTCCATGGCCTCCTGCGGATTGGCGGAGGCGAGCATGGCCCAGCCGGTCTGCCGGCAGGACATCACGTCGGAGTGGTCGCCGAAGATGGAGAGCGCGTGTGTGGCCAGCGCTCGGGCGCTGACGTGGAAGACGGTGGAGGTGAGCTCGCCGGCGATCTTGAACATGTTCGGGATCATCAGCAGCAGGCCCTGGGAGGCGGTGAACGTGGTGGTCAGCGCGCCGGCGGTAAGCGCGCCGTGGACCGCGCCGGAAGCGCCGCCCTCGGACTGCATCTCGACCACGGACGGGACGGTGCCCCAGATGTTCTTGTCGCCCTTGGCGCTCCAGGCGTCCGAGAGCTCACCCATCACGGAGGAAGGGGTTATGGGGTATATCGCTATGACCTCGTTGGTCTTGTGGGCCACGAAAGCCGCGGCCGTGTTACCGTCCATCGCTACTCTTTTATTAGGCATTAGTATTATCTCCTTTAAAGGATGTAACCGCAAATCTGGCGTGTGGGACTACACAGCGAGTATAGCATTTTTTCCGGCACCCGCGGGCCGCGCCCATTGCCGCGCCGGCAGAAGGTCAGGGGAACAGGGTTCTCGTCGGGCGGGTATTAGGGCCGGAGCTGGTTTTGTATAATTAGTTCCTATGGAAAAGCCAAAGAAACCTACGCCGGCGATCAAGCAAAATCACGGCCGCCACCAGGACCCGGCGGGCCGCCGTTCCAATTTTGAAGAGGTCGCTCTCGGCTTCGGCCTCGAGGAGGCCGTTACCGAGGCGTCGCGGTGCCTTAACTGCAAGGACAAGCCCTGCGAGCTCGCCTGCCCGGTCAACGTCAAGATCCCCGAGTTCGTGGACCTGGTATATAAAGAAGATCTCGGCGCCGCCGCGTCCAAAATCTTCGAGACCTCCCTGTTCCCCGCCATCTGCGGCCGCGTCTGCCCGCAGGAGACCTATTGTGAGGCAGCCTGCGTGCTCAAGGATAAGTTCGGCCCGGTCTCCATAGGCCGCCTCGAGCGTTTCACAGCCGACTACGCCAGAAAGAACGGCCTGGTGAAGCCCCCCGCCTGCGCCCCCGATACCGGCAAAAAGGTTGCCTGCGTCGGCTCCGGCCCCACGTCGCTGGCCGTCGCGGCGGAGCTCAGGAAGCTCGGCCACGCGGTAACCGTCTTCGAGGCGCTGCACGAGTTCGGCGGGGTCTTAAGTTACGGCATCCCCACCTTCCGCCTGCCGCGCGAGGTGGTGCGCTTCGAGGTGGACATGCTCCGCCGGATGGGCGTGCGCCTGCTCAAGAACGTGATGGTGGGCAAGTCTATCACTATAGAGGAACTGAAGAAGGACTTCGACGTGGTCTACATAGGCTCTGGCGCGGGCCTGCCCAGCCCGATGAACGCTCCCGGAGAGGACCTCGTGGGCGTGTACAGTTCCAACGAGTTCCTCACCCGCGTGAACCTGATGGAGGCCTACAAGTTCCCCGTCGTGGACACGCCCTGCTACGTCGGCAGGCGCGTGGTGGTGGTTGGCGGCGGCAACACCGCCATGGACTCCGCCCGCTGCGCCATGCGGCTCAAGCCCGAGGTGGTCACGCTGCTCTACCGGCGCACCCGCGCCGAAATGCCGGCCCGCGGCGAGGAAGTGGAGAACGCCATGGAGGAAGGCATCAAGTTCGAATTCCTCACCGCCCCGGTGGAGCTCGAGGGCGACGAGAAGGGCCGCCTGAAGCGCGTGAAGTGCGTGCGCATGGAACTGGGCGCCCCAGACGCCACCGGGCGCCGCCGCCCGGTGCCGCAGAAAGGCTCCGAGTTCTATATAGAGTCGGACAGCCTCGTCGTGGCGATAGGACAGAGCCCCAACCCGGTGATCCAGCAGACCACCGCCGGTCTTTCGACCAACAAATGGGGCGGCATCATAACCGAAGAGGCCACCGGCAAGACCTCGCTCGACGGCATCTACGCCGGCGGCGACGTGGTGCGCGGCGGCGCCACCGTGCTGCTGGCCATGAAGGACGGCAAGGCCGCGGCAAAGGCCATCCACGAGAAACTTTCCGGCAAGGTGAACTGATATGAAACACGACATCTATTCCACCGAAGGCCTCTACAGAATAGAGGAGAAAGAAGACCTCTCCCCCACTATCTCGCGGCACGTGATCTTCTCCCCGCTGATAGCCGCCAAGGCCAGGCCGGGCCATTTTGTGATCCTGCGCTCCAGGCCAGGCGGCGAGCGCATCCCGGTGACGCTGGTGGACTGGAACGCCGAGGCCGGCACCGTGACCGTCATCATCCAGGCCATCGGCAAGTCCACCACCGAGATGAACGCCTTCAAGCAGGGAGACTATTTCTCCGACGTGGCGGGCCCGCTCGGCACGCCGGTTGAAATAAAGAAATGGGGCACCGTGCTGGGCGTGGGCGGCGGCGTCGGTATAGCGGAGCTCTACCCCATAGCGAAGGCCTACAAGGAGGCCGGCAACAGGGTGATCTGCGTCCTCGGCGCCCGCTCCAAGGACCTTTTGATACTTGAGCGCCAGATGGAGGCCATCTCCGACAAGGTCATAGTCACCACCGACGATGGCTCCGCTGGCAGGAAGGGCCTGGTTACCGACGCGATGAAGGACCTTTACGCGGCCGGCGAGAAGATTGACGCGGCCTTCACCATTGGCCCGGTTATCATGATGAAGTTTGTGGCGGAGGCCACCCGCCCGCACGCTACCCCCACCTTCGCGAGTCTCAACCCCGTCATGCTCGACGGAACCGGCATGTGCGGCGGCTGCCGCGTGGAGGTGGGCGGCAAGCCGAAGTTTGCCTGCGTGGACGGCCCGATGTTCGACGCGCACCTCACCAACTTCGACCTGCTGCTGAAGCGCACCGCCGCCTACCGCGAGCAGGAGAAGGACTCGCTCGACCGCTATGCCAGGGACCACGAGTGCAGGATAGGATTGCATTGACCGGCAGGCGGCATAACTGGCAAAATAGTCGGGTGGTATATCCATGAATAGGTTAGGCAGGGAGGAAAAATGAAAAAGATACTGTTAAGCGCGGGACTGCTGGGTGTTTTCGGCGCGGCGGCCTATGCGGCTGGCGGTTACGGCAGCGCCGGATGCGGACTTGGCAGCCTGGTGTTCCAGAAGAACGACGGGACGCAGATCCTGGCGGCCACCACGAATGGCACGTTCGGCAGCCAGACCTTCGGCATAACGTTCGGCACGTCGAACTGCAACGCGCAGGGCATGGTGAAGGTTACAATGGCCCGCCAGAGCTTCATAGAGGCCAACTACAAGGACCTGTCGCGCGACGCGGCCAAGGGCTCCGGCGAGTACGTGAACAGCCTCGCCCGCCTTTATGGTTACTCGCAGAAAGACGAGGCTGGGTTCGCCCAGCTGCTGCAGAAGAACCACGCCGCCGTCTTCGCCGCCAACGACGCCGGCAAGGCCTTCGAGGCCATCAACCGGCTGGTCACCGGAGCGTAAAACCGGACGCTGACCGCCCGGGCCGGCGTCCTACGGGCGCCGGCCCGTTCCATGTCCACGGAGACAGTATGTCGTTCCAGCGCAAGATTCTCACAGCGGCCGTACTCCTTCTGGCCTCCGGAACGGCCTCTGCCCTCCTCAGCCCGGGCGCCGAACTCAGACGTCTGGACCTGATCCAGCGAGCCGCCGGCCTGCACGCCTGGCGGGACCCCTACTGGCAGAAACTGCTCTATTACCACAACACCCTTTACTCAGGCCTGCGCAGCTCGTCGCTGAACCCGGCCTTCTATCTCTCGAAATGGGGGAACATAAACCCGAGACTGGAGATGGAGGCCGAGATAGACGGTCTTTTCTTCCAGGGGGAGGACAACGACAGCCCCGAGTGCCTCTTCCCGGAGCGCTACCGCTGGCTGCGCAGGGAACTGGGGATTACCGAGACGGACTTCCCCCCGCGAAAATGCACCAAGTTCGAATCCTGGAAAGCCGGGCTGGACCCGGAATCTGTAAGTCTGATCTTCGCCGCAGGCTACCTCAACAATCCCTCCACCCTCTACGGGCATACCTTCCTGCGCCTGCACAAGCGGGGCGGGGACGGCGCGGACCTGCTGGACTACACGATGAACTACGCAGCGAACACCGGCGACCAGAAAGGCCTGCTGTTCGCGCTTAAGGGCCTGGTCGGGGCCTATCCGGGGCAGTTCTCCACCGTGCCGTACTACCTGAAGATACAGGAATACCACAACATGGAGAACAGGGACCTGTGGGATTTTCCGCTTGACCTGACACAGGAGCAGATAGACCGCCTCCTGCGCCACGCCTGGGAGCTGGGCAAGGCTTCCTTTCCTTACCGCTTCTTCACGCGCAACTGTTCCTGGCAGCTGCTGCCGCTGCTGGACATAGTAAAGCCCGGGCTGGACCTGGAGGGCAGGTTCCATCTATGGGTGATACCTTCCGACACGGTCAAGGCGATAGTGACCTCTTCCGAGGCGGCGCGAGCGGTCTGGCGGCCTTCGCTCTGGGATACCGTGAACTGGAAGCGCGCGCAGCTGGGGGCCGCGGAACGCGTGGTGGCGCTGCAACTGGCGCTCGGAGACCAGGAGGGAGCCATGTCCGCCCTGGCTCTGCTGCCGCCCCAGCGGCAGGCGGCGATACTGGAGACGGCAGCCGACTATCTGAGCTGGCGTTTTTACGCGGGACGCATAGGCAAGGCGCAGCTCGACTTGCGGACTGACCCGCTGCTGGCCGCGCGGGCCGCGCTGGGACAGCGGACGCCGTTTACCGGAACCCCGGCGCGCCCGTCCTCCGTGATCGACGCCCACGACAGCATGCGCCTGGGCGCCGGCCTGGTCTCGCTGAAGAACGGCCCGGCCTACGAGCTGCAGGCGCGCTTCGCGTTGCAGGACCTGCTTGACGACCCGACCGGCTACCTGCCCGACGCCGCCCTGGAGATGGGCTCGCTGCGCTTGCGCTACGAGCCGCGCTACGACCGTTATTACCTTGAGGAGGGCGTGCTGGCGCACGTCCTGAGCCTAAATCCCTGGGACGACTGGGTGCGCCGCCCGTCGTGGGAACTCTTCGCGGGCTTCCAGCAGGCCCCGGAAACAGGGGCGCAGAGCGGCAAGGCCGACATCTGGGCGATGAACGCGGCCTCGGGCCTTTCCGTGAAGTTCGACGGGGCGGTCCGCCAGGTCTGGTTCGCCATGGCTCAGGCCGACGGCGGCTTAGGGCCTTCGCTGAACTCCGGTTGGAGGGCCGGCGCCGGCCTCAAGGCCGGGGTTCTGGCCTCGCGCGGCCCGGTGCGCGCGCTGCTGCAGGCCAGGTATATAAGTTACGCTTTCGGCGACACCAGGCCTCTCTGGGCGGGTTCCGCCGCCGCTTCGGTGCGCCTGGCGAAGGACAGCGAGGCCAGGCTGGAGTACGCCTGGCGCGGCGGGGAGCGGGAGACGGGCCTGTACTTCAACCAGTTCTTCTTCGCCCCATAGGTGACGGCGTGAAAAGACTTATACGCGGACTTCTGCCGCTGGCCCTGTTCTCGGCCTGCGGCTGCACCTACTTATTCTTCAAGCCCAGCAGGGCTCTCTTCTCCGATCCGGCTGCCGCCGGCTACAACTGCGAGGCCGTAAAGTTCAGTGCAGCCGACGGCGCGCAGTTGACAGGGCTCTATTTCCCCCCGGCCGGCCCGCCGAAGGCGATCGTAGTCCATTTCCACGGCAACGGCCAGAACATGACGGCCCATTACCATTACTCCGCATGGCTGGCGGCCCATGGCTACGGAGTGCTGGTCTTCGACTACCGCGGCTACGGCGCCTCGGGAGGAAAGCCCTCGCTTGACGGGGCCTTGCTGGACGGAGAGGCGGCTCTTCGCGAGGCGCTCAAGCTGCCCGGGGCGGAACCGGACAAGGTGGTTATCTTCGGCCAGAGTCTGGGCGCGGCGATAGCGGTGGCGGCGGTCGGCGAGTCCGGCTTCAAACCGGCGGCCATGGTGCTGGAGGGAGGCTTTGATTCCTATCGCGGCGTCGCGGCGGCGGTTCTGCGCCGGGACGTTCTGGGCTGGCCTATCTCCTGGCTGCCCTGGATGGTCGTCAGCGGAAGGCATTCGCCGGCCGCCTACATCGGCCGGATAGACTGTCCCAAGCTGTTCATCAGTTCTCCCAGGGACCCTGTGGTCCCCTTTCAGCAGGGCAAGGAACTTTACGAGGCGGCAAAGCCGCCCAAAGAGTTCTGGCGGCCGTCCTCCGGCCACATAGAAGCTTTCGGAAGCTTCAGGGCCCTATACGGTCCGCGCCTGCTGGCCTTCCTTCAGACCGCGCTGCGCTGACTGCGCAGGCCGTATTTACCGGCCAGTTTCAGCGGCCCGGCGGACCGTGCGGCGCAGGGGCCAGCCTGACTTTTATCCACAGATGCAGCGGGCTCGTTTCGTCGTCGCCCGCGCCGCCGCCCTCCGCCCCGCCTCGGGGCCGGCCGCCCCGGTCATCCGCGAAGGACGCGTTGACGGCCAGGTGTTTTGTTCCCGGCGGGGCCTGCAGCCCCACGCCGATCTCTTCCGGCAGCGCGGCGCCAAAGCAGACGAGCGGGATTCTGGCCTCCAATATCCCCCTATCGTCGAAGGAGCCGGATCTTATCTCCGGGGCCGCGGCGCCGGAGGAAAGCGCCACTTCGGGGCAGGCCCCGGACACGGAAAGGTCCCGGTCATCGTAGCCGGGGCCGCCATCCGGAGGGGCAAGCGTTATGCGCAACCCGCCTTTCCACGGTTTGCCGGTGGAGAGTATTATCGTGAAATCGCCGCCGCGAGCCCCAGAGAGCTGCTCCTTGGCCTCCCTGGTGTGCGGGTAGAGCATTAGGTAGAGCCAATCGGCGTCGTTGACGAAGGCATACTCCATGCCCGAAAAGTCGTCCTGTTCCCGGGGACGCCACTTCCCCAGATCTCCGTCCATGACGACCGGAGCGGTGCTCCAGGAACTCTCCCCCTTGGGACTCCACCAGAAGGCTCCAGCCGGAGCCGCGCAGAGCAGCGCCGCGGCCAGCAGGACGGGGAATGGAAGCGCCAGTCTCATTTTCCACCGCCTCCCCCCGGCTTAAGTTCCCCCAGTTCTACCAGCGCCTCTTTTAGTTCCTTTTCGCGCTTCGTGCTCTCCAGCGGCGCCAGCGGGCTGTAGGCGCAGGGCACCACCAGCGCCATCGGCACGCGGGTCTCGGCGCCCGGACCTATGCCCAGCGCGGGCGGAATGGCCGCGGCTACCGTGGCGAACGAGGTCATCAGAATCGGGCGCAGCCTTATAGGGCAGGCCTCCAGCAGCGCGTCGCGCACGTTCAAGCCCTTCCCGCGCCGGCGCACGTTGGTGAAGTCCACCAGCAGTACCGAATTCTTCTTGACGATACCCATCAGCAGGATCATGCCGATCATGCTGTGGATGTTCAGCGACTGATGACCGATAAGAAGCGCGATAACGGCGCCAGTTATACTGAACGGCAGCGCCGTGAACGGGTGCAGGAAGCTGTTGAATTGGGACGCCAGCATCATGTAGGTGTATGTCTTTTGACCTCTTCGTAGACTTCGTCCTAAAACCATTAAACACTTTCCCGGCCGCCTCCGCCTAATCTAGCACTTTTCCTGACTTCCTTCCACTCTTAGGTTTATCGCTTTTCTTCTGGCCAGGGTCCGGACCTTCTTTTCCGCCCTTAGCCGCAATACGTCCTCCTTTTTGCAGGAATAAACGTCGTTCGGGCTTACGTTCTTCAGCCCCTCGTGCGGCGTGGCGTTATACCGCTCTATCCCATCCTGCATGGCCGCCTTCAACTCGCCCGGGCTGCAGTATACCAGCAGGCACACGCCCTCTTTGATCCGCCGGTTGAACCGTTCCAGCTTGCCCTGCGTCTGCGGATGGTACGGCTTGCCGAAGATGTGCCGTATCCCGTGATATCCCAGATACTTCGCCAGCACCTCCGACACAAAACCCGCGCCATTGTCAGACAACAGCGTCGGGCGCCAGTTCCCAGCCCACAATCTTCCTGGAATAGTCGTCCAGCACCGGCAGCAGTTTATAGTAGCCCCAGTCGACCACAAAGAAGTCGGTGCCGTCTATCTGCCACAACTCGTTGGACCGGCTGGTCTTATGCCGCCACTCTTTCGCCGCAGGCAGCTCCGCCATCGGCCGCGGGGCTATCGGCCCTTTGGCCTTCAGCAGGCCGTACACCTCTGACCTGCGTCTCCATCACATCCGGCGCCGCGTTCTCAAGCGTCACGTTGACGGTAACCACGGGGTAGTCCACGTCCGGCATCTGGCTGATGCCCATCCTCGTTAAACCGATCCAGGCGAAAACTATCAACCCAGTATCAGCATCCAGGCGGAAACCGGGTTCCTGATGGAGTGGTCGGAAAGGGTCATATTATTTAGACTCCAGGCCGGCGGAGATCTCCAACTTGATCAACGCGAGAGCTGCACTGTCGTGCGCCTGGGCCAGCGAGAGGCGGACCTGTTCCACAGTGACCAACGCGCTCAGCACGTCCAGGTTCGTGACCAGGCCCAGCTTGTAGTCCTCCTGCTGTAGACGCGCGTTCTCCTTGGCCAGCTGGATAGCGTCCACCAGACTGTCGGTCTGCAGCGAGAGGAAGTGGAAATCGTCGTAGGCGGAACGCACGTCGCTGAGCGCTTGACGTTCTACCAGGCGCGCGCCCAGGGCGGCAGAACGTTTGGCCGCGGCGGCGGAGTCGCGCTGGGCGGCCGCAGAGCCTCCGGTGTAGAGCGGCAGCGAGAGCGTCAGCGTCCCGTCCCAGCGGTCCGCGGGTTTCGGGGCCGGATCGCGCAGGACGTAATAGTCACCGGAGGCGGTCACCGACGGCCACAGGTTGTGGTCCTGGACGTCTGCCTGGTAGGAGGCAGCTTCGTAAGCCTTGCGCTGCGCCTCGATGTCCGGCCGCAGCAGGGCCGCCCTGAGGTAGGTCTCCCGACCAGTCTGCGAGCGGCGGGGCAGTTTCCTCGGGGCCAGGTCCTCGTCCAGGCCCGTCAGGAACCGGAGCACCTGCTGCGCCAGCCCCTCGGAGGCGGCCGCGTTCAGGTAAGCAGCCCTGTCCTGGGCCAGCTGGGTCTGCGCGGTGACGACCTCGCTGACGCGCGAGCGCCCGATATCGACCCTGGCCTGCAGCTCGGCTATGCGCCGCGCGTCCACGTCGATCTGTCCGCGGCGTATCACCAGCTCGCGCTGCGCCTCGTGCAGCGTTAGATAGGCCTGAGCGACGGTGAGGTAGAAAAGCTGCGTGGCGCGGGCCAGGCCCAGCTTCGCGGAGCCGGTCCTGGCAGCCGCGGCCTTGGCGTTTAGGTAGTCGCGCATGCCGGAGAAGACGGAATAGGCCGCGGTCAGGTAACCTTTATTCTGGGCGTCGGCGTTCTGCTGCTTGTAGGCGGAGCCCGTAAGAGCGAGGACGGGTCTGAAGGCCGCGCCAGCCAGCCGTTCCGCATCCTCAAGCTGCGTCACGCCTTCGCCCTGCTGCGCGAGGACTTCGCTCTTGGCCAGAGCCAGTTGGTAAGCCTCGGGCAGCGTAATCGGCCGCATGGTATCGGTGGAGATCTCCTCGACCGGGGAGGTGGAGTTGTTCTGCGCCGCCAGGGCGCAGGGCATCAGCGAGAGCAGCGAGACTATAAAGATGCGTCTCATATTTTTCTCCTCGTTCCGCTGAGAAAGATATTCAGCACGCGCTCCGCGCGCGCCTCCACGGACAGCCGGTGCCCCGCCGCCCGCGCGTAGGTGTTGGAGCCCCGGCAGAGGCCGAACAGAGCTGAGGCGGCGAAAAGCGGGTCTTCCAGACGCAGCAGGCCCCCGGAGACGCAGAACTCCAGGATCGACGCGATAAGCTGCATATTGGCGGCGAAGCGTTCCCTGAGCGTCTCGCGCCTGGCCCCGGAGAGGGGCATCCCCCCGGAATACCCGGTGATGTCCCTGCGCCTGTCGAACTGGTTAAGCAGCGCCAGGACCAGCTCCTCCAGCAGCTTCCCCGGAGGCAGGCCGGAGGACGCCAGTTTGAGCAGGCGGGCGTGCAAGTCCTCCACCATCGCGGCGAAGACGGCCAGCAGCAGGTCCTCCTTCTTCTTGTAGTAGAGAAAAAGCGTGCCTTTGGCCAGGCCGGCCTCTTTGGCGACCTCGTCCATCGTCATCTCTGCGAAACCGCGGGCAGCCATGACGCGCGTAGCCGCCAGAGTTATAGCCCGCTCCCGCTCTTGTTTTTCGGAATCAGTTAAGGATCTCATAATGACCAATAAGTCATTATGATAGCAAAAAACAGGGAGGCCACCGCTCCTATGGCCTTTTGATGAACTGCCAGACCAGTTCCGCTGTTCTGGCCATATCTTCCAGAAGGATATATTCGCCCGCCGACCCCGGTTGCATCACACCGGTACCAAGGGCCAGGGCCGGTACGCCGCGGGCGTTGATGGCGTTAGCCTCCCCGCCTGGAGCGGAGCCAGCGGGCACCGGCACCAGGCCGGCCCCCCTGATGGCCAGTTCCGCTTGGCGGCACAGGTCCGCCCCTTCCGCGTGAGCGTACGGGGCGTATTCCCAGGACCATTTGAAGGCCGCTCCGCCTCCGGCGGCGGAGGCGGCCCTCTCAAATTCGCCCTTTATCCGTTCCAGCAGCGGGAGGGCCTTGCCCTCCTCCATCGCCCTTACCTGGCCGCGGGCCAGGGCGGCGGGCGGGACGATGGCAGTGCCGGCGCCGCCGGCGATGGTCCCGATGTTGGACGTCGTGTCGGGATCGTGCCTGCCCCACGGGAAGGCGGCGATGGCCCTGGCGGCGATACTTATGGCGCAAACCCCCTGCTCGGGAGCGGCGGCATCGGCGGCCCTGCCGAGCACGTCCGCCGAAAAAAGCGCGATGCCCGGAGACGAGACAGTGTAGGACCCTACGGGCAGGCCCGGGGCAAGGACAAAGGCGCTGCGCACTCCCGGCGGCAGTTCCAGGTGTTTCGCCCCGGCAGTATTGCCGCAACCGCGGGTGGTGAAAGCCAGCGTAAAGGGCCGCAGCGGCTGGTTGACGCTGACCGCGCGCTCCAGCGCGTAGAGCACGGCGGCCAGAGACGCCCGCCCGTCTGCTCCGGGAGCGCCGCCTTCTCCGGTTATGCGGTCGGAGGAGAGCACTTGCTTCACGCGCGAGGTGTGACGCAGCGTGTCCATGTGCGCCAGCAACGCGAAGGTGCCGCCGCCCCCGACGTGGCAGACCACGTTGCTGGTGTTGGAAAGCGCCGCGGCAGCGGAGCCGTCGGCCCGCGCCTGAAAGCCGAGGTTCTTCAGAAAGGAAAGCAGACGGCTGGCCACCTGGGCCTCCTTGCCCGGCAAGCCGTCCAGTTTGGCCAGCTCTAGGAACAGGTCCGTCAGACGTCTGTTCGCCATCGCGCCCCCGCTATTCTGCCCATTTGCGGGCCAGGTTTATCAGGACTTCCAGGGACTTGCTCATGCCGTCCAGCGAAACCCACTCGTAACGGCCGTGATAGTTATAGCCGCCGGTGAAGACGTTGGGTGTCGGCAGTCCCATGAAGGAGAGCCTGGAGCCGTCCGTGCCGCCTCGGACCGGTTTTATCTCCGGGGTGAGGCCGGCCGCGCGCACCGCCGCCAGCAGGTTGGACATGATCTCGGGGCGCCTGGCGATAACCGCCCTCATGTTACGGTACTGTTCCTTGAACGAGAGCTCTATCTTCGCCAGCGGGTACTTTAGCCGCGCGGCGGCCACGATGGCCTCCAGCTGCCGCTCCATGACCTTCAGCTTCTTCAGGTCGTGGTCCCGGACTATGCCGGAGACCTCTGCCTTCTCGGTCTCTGCCGCCACATCGGTGAACATCACGAAGCCCTCGCGCCCTTCGGTGGTCTCGGGCAGCAGGTTCTCCGGCCAGGAGGACACAATGTCCGCGGCGACGCGCGCGGCGTTGGCCATGGCGTTCTTGGCCGAGCCGGGATGCACGCTCTTGCCGGCCACCTTCAATGTCAGCCCGTCGGCGTTAAAGGTCTCCTCCTCCACTGCCCCGGTCACGTCGCCGTCGACTGTATAGGCCGCGGCGGCCCCGAAGGCCTTCACGGAGAAATGCTCCACGCCCCGGCCCACTTCCTCGTCGGGAGTGAAGCCGACCTTCAGAGTCCCGTGCGGAACCTCGGGATGTTTCAAAAGGTACTCGGTCGCCGTCATGATTATCGCTAGGCCGGCTTTATCGTCGGCCCCCAGCAATGTGTCGCCGGAGGCGGTTACGATGTCCTCGCCCTTGTGCGCGGCCAGTTCCGGACAGTTGCGGACGTTCAGCACCACGCCAAGCCGGCGGCTGATGACGATATCCCCGCCTTTCCAGGCGCGGTGAAGCCGCGGCTTTACGCCCTTGCCGGGAGCGGCAGGGGAGGTGTCCATATGAGCCAGCAGCCCGATGACCGGCTTGCGCCCTTTCACGGTCGCCGGAATCTCGGCGGTGACGTAGCCGTATCGGTCGAGCCGCACCTTCTTCGCGCCTATCGCCCTGAGTTCGGCGGCCAGCATCCTGGCCAGGACCAGCTGCTTGGGCGTGGACGGGAAGGTCCCGGACCTCTCGTCGCTCTGGGTATCCACCTTCACGTACCTTTCAAGCCGCCGGTAAAGTTCAGTCTTGAGCTGCATGCTTCCTCCGTGGTGCCTTTTGGGGACCCGCGCAAAAAGGATATAATTTAAGCATCCCGTTTTTCAAGGAGAGGCTATGGCGTTCAACTTGCTGCCGAAAGAGGGCAAATTCTTCGAGTTTCTGAGCATGCAGGCCGAGAACATCGTCAAGGCCGCGGCCGCCTTCAAGGAGGCTATCAAGGCCGGACCTTTCAGCGAGGAGACCGTCCGGAAGATAAAGGATTTCGAGCACGAGGGCGATACCCTGGCCCACGAGATAGCGGATATGCTCAACCGCACGTTCATCACGCCGATAGACCGCGAGGATATCTATTCACTCTCCAACAACCTCGACGACGTCCTGGATATGGTCAACTCGATGGCCAACCGGATCTACCTCTACAGACTGAACCCCTCCAACGACGGCATGATAGCCTTCGCCGACAACATCGGCCAGGCCGCCCACGCGCTGGCCAACGCGGTCAAGCATATGCACGACACCAAGCGCGCGCGCCGGGTGCTGGACTACTGCATAGAGGTCAACAGGCTGGAGAACATGGGAGACCAGTTGCGCGACAAAACGATCAGCGGCCTCTTCGAACACGAGAAGGACCCGATAATGGTCATCAAATGGAAGGAGATTTACGAAGGCGCGGAAGCCACGCTGGACACCTGCGAGCACGTGGCCAAGGTGATAGAGGCCATATTGGTCAAGCATGGATAGCGCCATAGCCTTCAACGGCACTTTCTTTTCCGTGGCCGGGCTAGTGCTGCTGGCACTGGTGTTCGACTTCCTGAACGGCTTTCACGACGCGGCGAACTCCATCGCCACGATAGTCAGCACGAGAGTCCTGACCCCGCGCCAGGCCGTCGTCTGGGCCGCCTTCTTCAACTTCGTCGCCTTCTTTTTCTTCAGCCACGCCGTAGCAGCGACGATGGGCAAGGGACTGGTCGATATTTCGGCGATAGACTTCCGCGTCATCTTCGCCACGCTGGTCGGGGCCTGCGCGTGGGACATCCTCACCTGGTACTACGGCATGCCCACCAGCTCCTCGCACGCGCTGATAGGGGCGCTCGCCGGAGCGGCCGTGGTGAAGGCAGGCACCCTCCAGGTGCTGATTATGCCCACCCTGCTCAAGATTATAGCCTTCATGCTGCTCTCTCCGCTGCTGGGCCTGGCCCTCGGGCTCGCCTTCGGCGTGCTGACCTACCGCCTGCTCGCCAGGACGCCGCCGAGCAAGGTGAACCAGTGGTTTCAGAAAGGCCAGTTCGTCTCCGCCGCGGCCCTCAGTCTCGGCCACGGCGGCAACGACTCACAGAAAACGATGGGCATCATCACCGGGCTCCTGTTCAGCGCGGGCTATCTGCATGGCGGCTTTTACGTGCCGGACTGGGTGGCGATACTGTGCTATACGGCGATGGGCCTTGGCACGCTGTTCGGCGGCTGGCGCATCGTCAAAACGCTGGGCCACAAGATCTCAAAGCTCAAGCCGGTGGACGGTTTCTGCACCGAGGCCGGAGCTGCGGTCACGCTCTATATCTCCTCGGCCATGGGCGTGCCCGTCAGCACTACGCACATCATCACCGGCTCAATAATGGGCGTCGGCACGATGAAGCGCTTCAGCGCCGTGCGCTGGGGGGTGGCAGGGGAGATAGTCTGGGCCTGGATCCTGACGATACCCGGCGCGGCGCTGATCGCGGCGCTGACCTACGAGTTCTCAAGAATATTGGTCCGCTGACCCCGAGTCCCCTTCCTTAGAGCTCCGAGGCGGCCTGAAGCGGGTCCGCAGCGGGGGCGAGGCCCTTCGGGAAAGCTATTTCCGTGCGGCGGCGCGGCCGGCCAGGATGCCGGAGGTCCACGCCAGATGCAGGTTGAAGCCGCCGGAATCGCCATCGGCATCAAGCAGTTCTCCGGTCACAAAAAGCCCCTCCACCCTCCTGGAAGCGAACGTTGCGGGGTCCACCTCGGAAACCGGGCAGCCGCCAGCGGCTACCATCGCGTCTTCGAAGCCAAGCGTACCGGCCAGTTCCATGGGAAAAGCCTTGAGCAGAAGGCCCAGCTCTTCCATTTTCGCTTCGCCGGCCCGAAAAACTGGGGCCTGCCAGTCGATTCCGCAGCGGGCGGCGCAGGCCTTCAGCACCTTCCAGTTATGCAGACCACAGGCGAAATGCGAGAAAGGCCTCTGAGCAAAAGCCTCGGCCCTTCCGTGCAGCAGAGAGTACAGTTCCCGCGCTCCGTAGTCCGGGAACAGATCCGCCTCTAGCGCCGCCGGCCCTTTTTTCAGGGCCGCCAGGGCCGCCCGGCTCAGGTCCAGCGCTACCGGCCCGGAGACGCCGTAAGCCGTAAAAAGCAGTTCTCCCTCCGACCGGGCCAGCTTGCGGCCTTCGGCCAAAAGGGTCACGGCCGCCTGCAGGCGAATCCCGTCCAGTTCTTTCAGGTACTCGCAGCGCGCCTTGAGCGGCGCGAGCGACGGGGAAAGCGGGGTGACTGTATGGCCCAGCCGGCGCAGCAGTTCGTAGCCGCCGGACGTACCCCCGATCTGCGGATAGCAGGGGCCGCCGGCGGCGAGAACCACTCTGGTCGCGCGAAAGGCCTCCCTCTCTCCGCGCCGCCCCTTCTTCTCCCACTGCGGCGGCACGCGCTGGGCCTCCACCACGAATCCGCCAGCCGCCCGCTCCACGGACACAGCCTCGGTCAGCGTTCGCAGCGGGACGGCCAGCGAAGAGAGCTCGTTCAGCAGCACGTTAACCACGTCCTGCGCCTTCATGGAACGCGGGAACAGCTTGCCGGCCTCCCCTTCGGTCCAGAGCAGGCCTATCCCCTCGAAGAAAGACAGGATTTGCTCCGGCGGCAGCGCGGCGAAGACCTTCCTCAGGAAGGCGGCCGACGCGCCGTGATAGGCCGCCGGCGTCACCCTGGTATTGCTTAAATTGCATTTGCCTGCCCCGGTGGAAAGTATCTTGCGGCCCGGCACATGGTTTTTCTCCAGCACCAGCACGGAGGCGCCCGCCCTGGAGGCCTCCACGGCCGCCGCCAGCCCCGAGGCTCCCGCTCCTACCACAATTACGTCGAAATTGTCGGTCATTTTGGTGGACGCTCCTCCGCAACGGCGGAGCGTAATGTCACAAAAAAGACGCCCGGCCTGGACCGGGCGCCTTCCTTAAGCCTGCGGCGCTCAAACGCGGCCGGCGGAGCCCAGAACGTTCTGGTTCTTGTCCATGTACATCTTGATCAGTTCATCGCGGGCGGGCCCAAGGTACTTGCGAGGGTCGAACTCGGCCGGCTTCTCGCCGAAGACCTTGCGCACCATCGCGGTCATCACAAGACGGCCGTCCGAGTCGATGTTGATCTTGCAGACCGCGGATTTGGACGCCTTCCTGAGCTGCTCGGCCGGCACGCCTACGGCGTTCTCCATACTGCCGCCGTACTTATTTATCATGTCTACGTATTCTGTCAGTACCGAGGAAGCCCCGTGCAGCACGATCGGGAAGCCGGGGATGCGTTTCTCGCACTGCTCGAGGATATCGAACCTCAGCGGAGGCACGCTCTCTCCCGGTTTGACCTTGAACTTGTAGGCGCCGTGGCTGGTCCCTATCGATATGGCCAGAGAGTCCACGCCGGTCTTCTTTACGAAATCCTCGACCTGCGCCGGGTCGGTGTAGTGAGAATGCTCGCTCTGCACCTCGTCCTCTATGCCGGCCAGCACGCCGAGCTCGCCTTCTACGGTGACGTCGTGGGCGTGCGCGTACTCCACCACCTGCCTCGTAAGTTTCACGTTGTCCTCATAGGACTTGCTGGAGCCGTCTATCATGACCGACGAGAAGCCGGAATCTATGCAGCTTTTGCACAGTTCGAAAGTGTCGCCGTGGTCCAGGTGGAGCGCCACCGGCACGGGACCCTCCTTCATCTCCCTGATCATCTCCATCGCGCCGCGGCCCATCCACCTGAGCAGGGTTGCGTTGGCGTAGTCGCGGGCGCCCTTGGAAATCTGCAGGATTACCGGGGAGCGGCTGCGGACGCAGGCGGTGAGTATCGCCTGCAGCTGTTCCATGTTGTTGAAATTGTAGGCCGGGACGGCGTAGCCGCCCTTCATCGCGTTCTTGAACATCTCGCGCGTGTTCACGAAACCGAGTTCTTTGTACGATACCGTCATAACACCTCCGTTCGGTTTTCCTTTCTTAGCCAATTATATGAATTCCCGGCTCCCAGTCAAAGCTGCCGTCCGGGAGCTCCAATTTGCCCTCGGAATTTGATAAAATATCCGTTACGCTCCGGGAAGGAGAAAGCGGGGAGGCCCGACGGGCCGCGGATCCAGCGGATCCAAAACGGGGACAACGGAGGGATAAATGCAACAGCAGGAAAAACCGTATCTTACAGGCAGGACCTTTCTGTTCAGCATACACAAGGGGGAGGACTTGCTGCAGTCGATTCAGTATTTCTGTCACCACCACCAGGTGCGCTGCGGCCTGATAAACGCCATAGGCGCGGTGGAGCGCGCCACCGTCACCATCTACGACCAGAAGGCCAAGAAGTACAACAAGATCAATCTCGAGAAGGAACTGGAGATTGTCTCCCTCTGTGGCAACGTCAGTCTCTTCGACGACAAACCGATGGTTCACGCCCACGTTGTCTTTTCCGACGCCGAAGGCAAGGCCTTCGGCGGACATCTGGTGGCCGGCACGCGCGTCTTCAGCTGCGAAGTCTTCGTCCAGGAGCTCACCGGTGACGTAAAGGTGCGCAAGCTGGAGAAGGCCACCCAGCTTCCCCTCTGGAGCAACCCGGTCTGTCTTAAGTGACGATGGCCACGGAAGCGCTCAAACCGGGCGCGGATGGAGGCGGCTTAACGCCTCCATCCGCTTTCCGGGCGGGGTTCGTCCCTATCACCGGGCTGCCCAACGCCGGGAAATCCACGCTGATGAACGCCCTCTGCGGCGCCAGGCTCTCCATAATCTCGGAAAAGCCCCAGACTACCAGGAACAATATCCTGGGCATACTCAACGAGCCAGGTCTTCAGGCGGTCTTCGTGGACACACCTGGCTTCCTGCGGGGACGCAACCTGTTCGAGCGGAGCATGGCGGGAGCGATAAAGCGCGCGGCCTCGGAGGAGGGCGACCTCTGCATACTGATAACCGAGCCCGGGCTTCCGCCCGAAGACAAAGCCCCGCTCTTCGAACCGCTAAAAAGGCTTTCCTGCCCGCTCTACCTGGCCGTAAACAAGCTGGACAAGGAGAAGACCCAGGACGGGGCGAAGGCGGCCGCGGATTATTTTTCGGCGCTGCTGCCCGTGAGCAGGGTATTCCTCATCTCGGCCCTTACCGGCGCCGGTCTGAAGGAACTGCGCGCGGCGATAAAGGCCGCCATGCCGGAGCACCCCCCGTATTATCCCCAGGATCAGCTCACCGACCGCTGGGAGCGGTTCTACGCCGCCGAGATAATAAGGGAACAGATCTTCAGGCTGTACAGCCAGGAGGTGCCGTATTCCTCGGCGGTGGAGATCGAGCTTTTCCAGGAAGCGCAGGGGCGCCCGGACCAGGTCATGGCCGTGGTGCATGTGGCGCGCGCCGGCCAGAAGCCGATAGTGATAGGCAAAGGAGGGGCGATGGTGAAGCGTCTCCGGGAGAGCGCTCAAAAAGCGCTGTCCGCTTTCCTTCACCGGCCCGTGGAGCTGCGGCTTACCGTTAAGGTGACGCCAGGCTGGCAGGACAACGCCGCCTTCCTTCGTGAAATCGGGTTCTACGAGAAGAAGTGAGAGACCACCCGCCCTACCTGCCCTGCAGGCTAGGCTTTGGCGCCACGACCTTCAGCGCCGAGGGAAGCGCCGTAAACTTCAGTTTGCCGTCGCAGGAATAGAAATCCTCGCCGTCCAAGTGGTACCAGACTCCGCCGCCGCAGTCCAGCTCTATGACACGGCCCTTAAAAGCCGAGTAGATGTCCGGGCGGCGGTCCAGCGTACCGCGAAACAGCGCCGGCAAGGCGGAGAGGAGCCGCGGCAGGGAGGCCTTCTTTATGGAGACCAGGTCCAACAGCCCGTCGTCGAGGTACGCGCCCGGCGCCATTCTGGCCCCCCCGCCGTACTGCACCCCGTTAAGAACGGCGTTGACGAGCGCCGTAAGCTCCAGGCGCCGGCCATCCACCGAAGCGATCACCTTCGCCGGCCGGAAGGAAAGCACGCGCCTGGCGGCGTGCAGGACATAGGGCAGGATGCCGCGTCTCCCGCTCAGGGAATTGAAATCGTGCGCGACTTCGGCGTCCAGCCCCACGCCGGCGGCGCAGAAGAAGGGGCGGCCGTTGGCCAGCCCGGAGTCCACACGGCGTTCCCCCCACTTGAGCAGTCCGTCGAGGGCCGCGTCGAAGGAGAGCGGGATATAAAGGTTCCGCGCCAGTCCGTTGCCGGAACCGCATGGCAGTATTCCCAGGGCGGTCTCCTTGCCTATCAGCGGAATAGCGGCCTCCCGGATGGTGCCGTCCCCGCCTGCCGCCACGACGCGAGAGAACCCGTGCAGCGCGGCCTTGGCGGCCAGCTCCGAGGCGTGCTCCCTCGCGCGGGTGAACTCGATCTCGAAGCGCAGGTTCCTGCCGGCCAAGAAACGCTCTATACGCTCTCCGACGTTCCCGTATTTGAGTCCGGCCTTGGGGTTTACGATGAAGAAATAGGACATACTACTCTACGGCGCTCATGCCCGTGGCCCAGTCGGCTTTCTGCCCCGTGGGTTTTATCGAGATAAGTTTGTTGTCCGAGTCGGTCAGTCCGCTGGAGCAGGAGAACAGGACGTCGTATATGTAGCCTATGCGCAAATCTGGCGCGGCGCCGAGCACTCCGTCGGTGTCGTCCAGGTAAATGTAGTCGAGAGTCTTCTTCGGCCCAGCGTATACGAGGTTCAGCCGCCAGCCGGAAACCGTTTTGCTGGCCGTTATCATCTGCAGGTCCATTTGCAGTTCGCGGCCCTGGAAAGAAGCAGGGTTCCGGAAAAACGCCTCTTCCTGCCCGCGCTCCGGCGTCGCCGGAACGCGTTCGGGCTCAATTATTATAGGCGCTCCCGCGGCCGCCGAAGAGAGCCAGGAGGAAGAATAGCCGGCCGGCGCAGACGTCCCCTGCTGAACCGCGGAGTCCCCGGAGCCAGCGGCCGCTGGAGCCGCGGCCTTGACGGACTCGGAGTCCTCTGGCGCCGTAGCGGACGAGTCTCCCTCCTCCTGAGAGGTCTCGCCCGGCCCGAGCTCGTCTTGCTCCGGAGCCGCATCCGGCGAGCCTCCGGCAGCGGCTTCCGCAGCCAGCCCCCCCGCTGACCGGCCCTTCGGATTGGCCGAGGTATAGGCGGACTGATAGGCGGGGGCGTTCTGGAGGTCGGCGGCCGGGTAGAACTTCTCCTTGAGCATGAACCCTATCGTGATGCCCACGCCGAAGAGAAGCATCGTGTTGACGAAACGCATCCGAAAGAAATTCATACCACGAATTTTATAATATTTGGGTTGTATTGTATATTTGAAGCCGGGGGAGGCGTATATGCTGAAAATACTGCTGGCCGCGCTGTTCTTGGCGGCGCCAGGCGCGAGAGCCGCGGAGACGGGCTGCGTTTACGGTATGCACGGTGAAGTGCGGATACAGAGCTCTGCAGGGGGGCCATGGGCAGAGGCGTACAGGGGGACCCCCTTCAGCGAAGGCGACGCGATCAGGACCGGCGAAAGCTCCTGGTGCGAACTGCTGCTGCGGGACGGAAGTTTCATCCGGCTGGACGCGGACGCGCAGGTCTCCGCGGAGGAGCTCAGGGTGCACGAAGGGGACAGGTTCTTCCTCTTCTCTTTTCTGAGAGGCAAGGCCCTCTGGCTGGCCGCTAAACTCAAGCCGGCCGGCGGCGGCAAGTTCGAAGTGCGCACACCTTCCGCTGTCTGCGCCGTGCGCGGCACAGATTTCGCGATATCGGTCTCCACGGAAGGCCGTACGGACGTCGGGCTTTTCGACGGCGCCGTTCTTCTTTCCACCGGTTCAAGTCACGAAGCGCTCCTGCCAGGCGGAGAAGCCGAGGCGGAGCGGGGAAGACTTGCGGTGCAGGCACGGCTTTCCAGGCTCATGCTGGCGGAGGAACGCCGCTGGAAGAAGCTCAAGTCCCGCGTGGAACGCCTGAGGGAACGTCTGCGGGAGCGGCAGGATTTCATAGACCGCTACGTGGCGGAGCGGCGGAAGGCGCTGTCCAAGTTCAAGGACCGCCAGCGGGAAAAGGTCGAGCGCCGCAACTGACGGGCGCGAAAAAGGCCGGGAGAACTCCCCCGGCCTTTTTCGCGCCGCCGACGGCCTTAGGGAAGTTCCGCGTCCAGGTCGTAGGACGAAGTGCGGTTGACCTTCACCTGCATCCTCTTGTCGGCCATCAGAAGCTGGGAAAGGTCGGCCGCGCCGCCCATGTGCATGGCCACGTCCAGCACCGCCGTGGTGCCGTCGTACGACCGGAGCCAGGAAGAACGGACGGCCGGAATGTTGCGAAGCAGTTTGGTAAAATCGCTCAGGGCGTTCATGTCCTTCACGTTCTCAAGCGTCAGGCGCACAACCGACCGCTCACGCAGCGCCTTCAGGATCTTGTCCGTAAGGTCCCCGGAGGCGCGCTTGGCCGCGTTTATCAGCGAAGCCCGGGCCGCAGCCTGGTCGTTAAGGTCTATGCCGCCAGCGGAGTCCTGCACAGAGGCCAGAGTTTCCTGGGAGCCCTGCTTGACCGCGGACAGAGAAACGCCGGCTCTATAGGAAACGAACCCGCCCAACCCTTCCCTGGTGTTGAAGGAGGTCTGAGCCTCGCCTTTTACCAGTATGTCGGCCTTGTCCTTCTCGCCCGTCAGGAACCCCGCCGAGATGAACCTGTCCTTCAACTCCAGCGCGGAGTATTCAGTCTTCTGCGGAACGCCGTCCACGGACTCGCTTATATCGAATCCTATAACCGGGTTGCCCAGCTTCTGCGGCTCCGGCTCCAGGTTGCGCAGTTTGGCGGCCAGGTCTTCCTTGCGCACATGCGCGCGGATGCGCACCTTATAGAAGCCGCCGTCCTGCCATTCCTTGAGCGTTTCGTACTTCTCTATATAACCTTCGCTCTGGGAAGTGATGGAGTCGTCTATCAGCACGGCCTTGGAGACCATCGCGTCCTGGGAGACGTAAACCCCGACCACCAGCCCGAGCGCGTTCCTCATGGCGTCGGACATGGCGCTCTTGCGGGCGGCGGCGATGTCGCCGGCGACCACTGGGGCCATGCCGTCGGCCTCAACGACTTCCGTCTGGTAAGCGGGGTTGAGCGAGCTGCGGTGAACGCCGGCGCAGCCGGCGGCGGCCAGGAAGACCGCCGCCAGCAGGACGCGGGAAAGGCCGGAACGCATGCCCTGCCGTTACTCGGCCAGCTTCAGGCCGGCATCAGTAAGGGCCTGCTTGGGCAGGCGAAGAGTCACCACGCAGCCGTCGTCGGAGGTCCACTCGGTGCGCACTATCTGCGCGCCCTTGATAACGGCATTGATCTTGGTGGCCAGCACAGAGTCCGTTTCCAGGGCCTTCTCCACGGTCACGCCGCCCTCCAGCGTTACGCCCTTAACAAGGGAAAGCAGGTTGTATTGGGCGTTGACTATGGCCGCGTTGCGGGAAGTGGCCATGCGCTGGGTCTTATTGTCCATCGTCTGGTCCGCCGCGCCGAGGCCCCGGGCGAAGATATAGTGCTTGGTCACGCCCTGTTCCACCCACTCGCGCTCTATTTCGCCGGTCTTGGAAACGGTACCCTTGTCCGGAGAAGAAGAGCAGGCCGCGGCCAGCAGGGCGACCGCGATTATGAGAAATGCTTTTTTCATGGCAAAAGCCTCCTTGGAACCCTCGTTTGGAACCCGAAGCCCTATTCTATAAACAAAACCCGGCGGTGTCAATTTAACGCCGCCCCCCGCCTCAGCGCGTGGCCTAGAGTTTAGTATATCCAGAAGAAATCGGAGTCTTTCTTCGGGGCCTGCTTGGGCGCGGAGCCAGAGGAGGGCCCGCTCTGCCGGGCCTTCGGTTCCGGGGCCAGCCAGACCCGCTGCTTCTTCTTTGCTTCCGCCATGTGCCAGCCCGCGAACTGGTAGGAGAAAGCCATCTGGGAGGTGTTGAATACCTGCCCAGATACCAGCATGCCGAAGTCCAGAGAGAAATTCTGGTAATTTACGCCCATGCCGAAGGCCATGCCCTTGTTGTCGTCCAGACCCTTGTACCCCAGACGCAGGGCGAAGATGTCCTGGAAACGGTACTCGATGCCTGCCCGCAGGCTCGTCAGCTTTTCCTGCAGGTACATGTCGCCGTCCACGGTGAACAGCAGCGACTGCGACATCACGGTAGGCGGTTGGAACGCCGCTCCGACGCGGAGTATGGACGGCAGCGGGGTGTTCTGCTCGTAGTACTTGAGGCCGGACCCCAGGTTGGCCGCGGAGACTCCGAGGGAAATGCCCGAATTAAGGTCGCGCACCAGCCAGCCTGCGTCCATGGCCAGGGCCGAGGCGGAATAGGTGTCCAGCAGCCTGGAGTTCACGTACTTGGCCGAGACGCCCAGATACTGTTCTATATTGGCCTTGTAACCTTCCAGGTTGGTTTCGCCCGCGTAGACCTTCTCGGCGTAACTCAGAGTAACGACCTTGGTGGTTTCGGCGTTCATGCTGATAGCCGGGACCGTGCCGTCGGGCTGTATGGGCCGGTAGACAAAATCGCCGCTGTTGGTGAACAGCGCGGATATCCCGACTCCGGGTTTGTCGTAGCCGGCCACCCCCTGCACCGGCAGCGGCATGGCGAAAGCGAAGTAGTTCAGTCTGGAGTCGTCGAAGCCCGAGTAGTACATTGCCGAAGCCTGCGGCAGATAGAGCTGCCCCAGGCCGGCGGGATTGTAGTTCATGGCATACACGTCGTCGGCGACGGCGGCGAAGCTTCCGGCCATGCCGGCCGCGCGCGGGCTGATGTCGGACTTAAGGATCTGCACGCCGGACGAGCCGGCCCCCCCCGCGCGGGCTGGGACGGAATAGAAAAGCAGGCCGGCCGCGGCAAAAAGCACCGGCAGGCGGAAGACACGCCAGCAGGCTCCGGTTGAGGCCGTTGTCGCAGAGTTCATAAATCTGGCCGCCGCCCGCTACCGGATGACGGCGATCTTCACCACCTTGTCCAGGCCAGCGCCCTTGGCCTTCACGAAATAGATGCCGCTGACGACTTCGGAGCTGTCGGAGTTGGTCCCATCCCAGTCCACGGAACCCCTGCCCGCGGGTACGCCGCCGTCCAGCAGGGTCTTGACCAGCGCACCGGCCTGCGTGTAAACCTTTATAGAGAGCCCCCCCGGAGAAAGGACGTTGTACTGCACTATGGCGTGGCTGCCGTCCTTTATAATGTTATTGAACGCGGTGAGGTCGGTCCTATCGGCCGTGAGGTTGATGGCGTTGGAAACACCCAGGGAAATTACGTGGCCCAGATGGTCCCTGCCGAAGATCTCCAGGTATACAGTGCCGACCCCCGGATAGCGGGCGGCGAAGCCCGGCTGCAGGCGCACGCGGCCCGAGATCTGGGGACGGCCAAGCGGGTCCGTATTCGAGACCGATTGATCCGGGCCCTCCGAAAGGGCCAGATATGACCCGCTGAGGTCCGTCCTGGCCAGATCGACCGGCACATAGTCGTGGTCCCGCAGCTGGGCGTACTGAAAAACCGTCTCCGCCCCGGTCAGCGTGGAGGAAGAAATCGCGCCCAAGGCGGCGAAATTAGAGTAGGGCACGTTGAACGAGATCTCGTCCCTGTCGTATAGCGCGGCGTAGATGCCGGCCGTGGCCGTCCCCTGCGTGTTGCGGCTTAGCGTCAGGGTGTACGGCAGGGGCGAGTTGGCCTCTGAATTGCCATAGTACTGGTTGGGCGAGGCGGAGACCACCAGGTAATAGCGTCCTCCGCCGTATGGCACCGTGTAGTTCAGTGTGACGGAATTATCCAGCGTGTAGCACTGGCCGGTGGGATCGCAGGCGTTGCCGCCGGTGCCGTAGACGTTAGGGTTGGCCTCGGTGACATAGTTGCGGTCGGCGTCGAACAGGAACAGCGAATAGGCGTAGTAGATCCCGTTGTCGCTGCTCATGGGCAGGGTGAGAGCGGCGGTAAACTGGCCGGCCGCCAGCGGCAGCGAGTAATAATCCACGTCGCCAAGCGGGTAGATGGTAGCTGAAATTACGGTAAAGGTGCTGGCGTCCGTGGCGCATTCCGGGCCGTTGTTGTTGGCGCAGAGGGGCGACGAGGGCGAGGTCTCCAGCGAATCCACCCCGGCGCTGCTGCCGATGTTGTGGTCGGAGAAGGCCGCCTGTATGGCGTTCTGCACGGTGGAGCCGCACTGGCCCGGCCACATGGTGTTGAACTGCGTGCAGGCGTCCTGCATCGCGTCCTCGAAGTTCGCAAAATCGTCCGGGAAGTAAAAAAGCGCCGCGAAGGCCAGGATCTCCGCCTTGGTCTTGCCGGCGAAAGTGCCGGCGGAGAACTTGCCCTGATAACGCGAGCCGTTGGGATTGGACAGCTCGTAAAGGGTCTGGGAAAGGAAGAGGCTGTCGTCGTGCACCTCGCCGGCCCAGCAGGTGCTGCTGCCGCCGGAACCGTCGGTATTGCAGGCGGGCGGAATTGAGGAACTAAACCTGCGGAAGTACGTGGGCTTGCCGCTGCCGGAAATATCGCGGGCCGCGCCCTCCCCCTCGCCCACGAAATTGCCCAGCGTGATCTGGTTGGGATAGGAGGTGCCGTCATAACCCTCGTCCCAGAAGGAGGAGAGCGAGAAGAAGTCCGCCATCGCCTCGCTGATGGCGCCAAATTCCCCGAAATTGACTATCGGGTAGATATGGTCCACCACCAGGTGCGTATACTCGTGGCGCACGATGGTGCCGTCCAGCGCGAAAGAGCGGAACTGGCCGGTATTGTCCTTCACGCCGTCGCCCAGCAGAATCTGCTTTTTCTGCAGGTCGTAGAAGGCGTTCAACATACCGCTGCAGTTGCTGACGCCGGAAGTGTAGCAGGAATAGAGCGCGTCCGGGTCGCCGGTGGCGTGCGCCATTACCGGGACCTGCCCGGAGATATCCGCCGGCGGAGTGTTCGGGTGAGAGGGATCTATGTCTATGCCCTCGAAGAAGCGATGCACGGCGTTCAGATGGTAGAACGCGCTGATCTCGGAGAGTCCCTCAAACGGGCCGAGGCTGTTGTCCATGTAGATCGTGGGCGCGGCGGTGGACCAGACCACGGAGCCGGTGGTGTTGCTGGTGGTGCCGGTGCTGACCGTCAGCACCATGTAACTGGAGTAGTCTATCGTGAAGCCGTCGCTGGTGCCGGAGGCGTCCGCGTCCAGCGTGACCGTATAAGAAGGATTTTCCACGGCCGCGCCGAAGAACGGGGTGCTGCGCGAGCCCAGATAGGAACCGTAGACCGTGGAACCGCTCCTGACCTGCACGGTATCCTCGTCGTTGACGGAGCCGTAGCCGTCCATAGAACCGGCGCTGAAGGAGGCGAAGTGCGGCATCACCTTGGCGAAGGCGCCTCCCGGATAGGTTGACAGCCAGTCGGAGGCGTTTATTGCAATCGGATAGGAATAGGAGGTGCTGTCGGAATATGGATGCGGCGTGGAGACCGAAGTCGTCTTGCTCAGCCACTTTCCCCCGCCGTTGTCGAAAGAGGCGCTGGCCCCAAGGAAATTGGTGACCGCGAAGTACGGGCCCTGCAGAGACGAGAAGACCTTTCCCTGCTGCTGGGTGCAGTAATCCCCGTAAGCGTTAGTGACAACGGGATAGGTCGAGCCGGCCACCCAGACGTGCTGGTCCGGCAACGAGGCCTGCACGGGCTGTCCCCAGCTTTCACTCAGGTTGTTAGGTATGTCGTAGGTAGGCAGCGGCGAAACGGCGTAGACGGTCCCGGAGGAAGTACCGTAGGTCGGGTAGGACACGCCGTTGCAGAAGGTCTGGAGCTGATCGTACCTGAAGAGCACCGAGCCGTTAGCCGCGTCCACATAGTAGACCCACAGGCCATTGCCCCGGCCGGTCACCTTCCAGGCCAGTTTCAGGACCCCGTCGGCCTCGTCCGGATAGATCACCAGCTCCGTGGCGGAAATGACCAGGGAGCTCCCGGCGTCGGCGTCGGCAGCGGCGACGGCCGCCTGCGCGGTTATGGCCGGAGAGGTATTTAGCGTAAGGGCAGGCTCGTACCTGCCCTGGTAGCCGGCGATGCGGCCGTCCTTCAGGACGTGCACCCTGGCGTAGGAAAACTCGACCGGGATGCCGTCCTTGTACTGGCGGTACTCCAGATGGGTCACGCCCATGAACTCTTTCTTAAGGACCAGGCGCAGCGAGGAGGGATCCACGTTAAGGAGCCCTTTATTATCGTTAAAGAACGCCATCGCCGCCTGCTCCGGCGTGCCAGGGTAACTGACGGTGCGGCCGCCAGTTATCGCCGCCGGCAGGGCGGTGCGCGGATTATAGCGTATCTTCCAGCCCCTGCCGCCCTGCTTGGCGACGAAGTCCCGGAAGGCCGCGCGCGCGGCCAGCGATGGGGACTTGCGCACGGCGAAAAGCGAATCCGAAAGCGGGGACGGACGGCGCCCGGCAGGGGCGGCGTGAACAACGGAGGCCCCGGCCAGGAACAGGAGCAGGAAAGCGAGAAGCGCGGCCTTTCTGTTCGGCATATCAGCTCCGTCCGGCGAGACGCAGCACGCGCAGCGCCGCGGCCAGCTTGACCTTGGTATCGGGATCGTCCAGCCCCTGGGCGAAGATAGGGAGAGCC
The DNA here is from genome assembly GCA_021789695.1 of bacterium. Classification (GTDB taxonomy): domain Bacteria; phylum Elusimicrobiota; class Elusimicrobia; order Elusimicrobiales; family UBA9959; genus UBA9959. The sequence goes on from JAJYJH010000001.1 coordinate 381,430, forward strand.
TCGTCCTCGGGGAAGGAGGCGGCCACGTCCAGCGCGGCCAGTCTTATGTCCGGACTGGCGGCGGTCATGGCGTCGCGCACTACGGAGACGTCCGGCTGCGCGCCGCAGAGCATCAGGGCTTTCTGCGCCGCTATGCGGACCCTTATATCCTTGCTGTCCTGGGAGATCTGGAAGAGCTTGGTCTTGACCTTGGCGTCCCGTATCCCGCCTAAAGCCGCTATGGCCTTGTAGCGGATGGTCGGGTTGTTGTCGTCGGCCAGTTTCAGCAGAACGTCCTCGGCGTCCCTCTTGGCTGGCGAACAGGCCAGCGCGTCGAGGGCGGCCATGCGTACCCGCACTGAATCGTCCCCGGCCGCCAGTTTGGCCAGCGGACCGGCACCCGCGGGATGGCAGATCTTGGAAAGCACCGTGGCCGCTTCAAAGCGCACGGCCTCGTCCTGGTCGGAGAGGGCGTTTATGAAGGTGGAAAGTTCGTCGTCATGCCCGAGCCGGGCCAGCTCGCGGGCCGCGGTGTCGCGGATGGGGCCGTAAGCGTCGTTCTTCAGTTTGTAGAGCAGGTCCGCGCCCTTCTCCCCCCGCATCCAGGCGTAGGCTTCTATGGCTTTTTCCCGTATGCTGTTCTGCGAGATTATCCTGAGCTGGACCAGCGGATCGTTGGTGACAGGGATGGGGCCCTGGGCCGGGACGTCGTCGATGATGGCCCGGACCGTCTTCATGCCGGCCGGGCTGCCCAGTTCCCACAGCGCTCGCGCGGCCGCGATGCGCACGTATTTGTCTCTGTCGTTCAGCATATCGCGCAGCATGCCTTCAGCGGCCTTGTTACCGGCCTCGCCCAGTACCAGCACGGCCTGCTCCCGCACGTCGGAATCGGAGCTTTTCACATCCGAAACGACAATCTTGAGCGCTTTGGGCCCGAGTTCCTTCTCGGACGCGGACTGGGCGGCCAGCCCGGGCCGGGCAAAAAAAGCGAGCAGCAAAGGCAGCAGTAAGGCGGCCATGCTAAGATTATAGGTCTTTGTTCTTTGCATCGTGATTAACTTTCGATTACAAAAAAATTACAGCCGATCCCGGTAAAATCGTGCCCCCTGCAGGACTCGAACCTGCAACCCACTGCTCCGAAGGCAGTTGCTCTATCCAGTTGAGCCAAGGGGGCCTCTATTTCCCGGCCCTGCAAGGTGCGCGGGCCGGGTGGTCCACGAATGGGAACCCATTGTGAAACCAGTCGCTTTATTATAGAATTATTCCGCGGCGCCATGAAAGCGGCCCGTTTTAAACGCGGACAATCCCTCTATCAAGGAGTTAACCATGGGCGGACATTCTCACTGGGCGGGCATCAAGCACAAGAAGGCGATCACGGACGCCAAAAGGGGCAAGGTCTGGACCAAGATCATTAAAGAGATCTCCATCGCCGCACGCATAGGCGGCGGCAAGGTGGAGGACAACCCCCGCCTGCGCAAGGCCATAGAGGACGCCAAGGCCTCCAATATGCCGCTGGACAACGTCAAGCGCGCCATCAACCGCGGCACCGGCCAGGAGCCCGGCGTCACCTACGAGGAGATTACCTACGAGGGCTACGGTCCGGGCGGCATAGCCGTCATCATCAATGTCACGACCGACAGCAAGAACCGCGCCGCCAGCGAGATCAGAAAGATCCTCGACAACCACGGCGGGAATATGGGCTCGGCCGGCAGCGTGGCCTGGATGTTCGAGCAAAAAGGCTACATTTCCGTAAAGAAATCCGACGCCAGCGAGGACGAGTTGATGAACCTGGCGCTGGAAATCGGGGCAGAGGATTTCCGCTCGCCCGCGGGAGAGGAGTACGAGATCATCACCTCCCCACAGGACTTTGAAGCCGTAAAGGCGAAGCTGGAGGAGAAGAAGGTCCTCCTGCTCACAGCCGAGGTAACGATGCTGCCCAAGAACGAGGTCAACATCGGCGAGGACAAGGCGCAGCAGGTGCTTAGTCTGATGGAGGAGTTGGAAGACCACGACGACGTCAACAAGGTCTACTCCAACTTCAACATTCCAGACGAGATAATCGCTAAGCTGGATAAGTGATCCCTCCCAGATGAGGATCCTAGGCATAGACCCGGGGCTGGACAGGACCGGCTGGGCCGTCCTTGACAAGGACGGGACCGCTCCGCCTGCGCTTGCCGCCGCAGGGCTCATCCACACTCCGAAGAACACCCCTCTCGAAGGCCGCCTTGTGGCCATCTACGACGCCTTCGCCTCGTTGATAGGCGAGCACCGCCCGTCCGAGGCGGCCATAGAGGAAGTGTTTTTCTCCAAGCGCGCCGACACTCAGGCCAACACCACGCACGCGCGCGGCGTGATACTGCTGGCCTGCGCCAAGGCCGGTCTACAGATTTCGGCGTACAACCCCAAGACCATAAAGAAGACGGTTTCGGGCAGCGGCACCGCGGAGAAGCGCCAGATGCAGCGCGTCGTGCAGATAACGCTGAATCTGCCCTCGGCGCCGGAGCCGGACGACGTGGCCGACGCGATGGCCGCGGCCCTTTGCCACCTGCGGCTGGCCCCGTTCGCCAGGGCGATGGCCGCGGCCAGGGGAGGCTCGAGGTGTTAGCCTACCTGCGCGGCCGTGTGGTAACCCGCGGCGAGGAGAGTGCCGTTATAGAGGTCAACGGCCTCGGCTACGAGGTTTTCTTCTGTTCCCCCTCCCTAGAGGCTCTGGGACCGGAAGGGGCCACGGTGGAGGTTTTTCTCGCCGAGTCCATCAGTATGTACGGCGGCACCGCTCTCTACGGGTTCCGCACACGGGAAGAGAAACAGCTCTTCGACCTGCTGCGCGACGCAGTCCCCAACACCGGCGCCAAGAAGGCCATGGACTACCTAGGCAAGGCGGTCAAGTCGATGCCGGATTTCGCGGCGGCCGTAGCAGCCAAGGACCCCAAGCGGCTTACCGCCATCTTCGGCTTCACCGCAAAGACGGCGGACAAGTTGATAACGGCCTTAAAGGACAAGTTTAAGGACGCGGTGCCGCCGTACCCCGGCGCGGCGTCCGCAGCCTCCGGAGCCTACGCGCAGGCCATGAGCGCCCTCACCGCGCTGGGTTTCCGCCCAGGCGAGGCGCGCGCGGCGCTGGAGGAGGCCTCGGCGCAAGCGGGCCGCGATCCCTCCGCCGAGGCCATCATAAGACTGGCGCTCAAGCGCCTTTCCCCCAAGTGACCATGGAAAAAGAAGACGACATACTCTCCCCCCGCCCGGCGCAGGACGAGACCGCCCGGATGGAATCCGCCCTGCGCCCGGCCTCCCTGGACGAGTTCGTGGGACAAGAGCGCCTCAAGGAGAACCTGAAGGTCTTCATCCAGGCCGCCCGCGCGCGCAGGGAGCCGCTGGACCACTGTCTATTCTATTCCCCTCCCGGCCTGGGCAAAACGACGCTCTCCTACATCCTCGCCCGCGAGATGGGGGTCAACATCAAAGTCACCTCCGGCCCGGTACTTTCCAAGCCGGGTGACCTGGCGGCCATGCTTACCACCGAACTGGCCGAGGGCGACATCCTTTTTATCGACGAGATACACCGTCTCAACGCCGCCGTGGAGGAAGCCCTCTATCCTGTGATGGAGGATTTTCTTTTCTTCATAAACACCGGCCAAGGGCCTGGCGCCACGACGCTCAAGCTGGCCGTCCCACGCTTCACGCTGGTAGGCGCCACCACCCGCAGCGGCCTGCTTACCGGCCCTCTGAGGGACCGGTTCGGGATAGTCTTCAACCTGGGCTTCTACGGGGAAACGGAGATAGCCAGAATACTGGCCCGCTCCGCGGCGATACTGGGCAGCAGGGCGGAGCGCCCGGCGCTGGAACTGATAGCGCGCCGCGCCCGCGGCACGCCGCGCATAGCCAACCGCCTGCTCAAGCGCGTCAGGGATTTCGCCGACGTGAAGTCCGGGGGAGTGATAACCCCGGAGGTCACCGAGGCCGCCATGGCCTCGCTGGAAATAGACTCCGAGGGGCTGGACAATCTGGACAGGCGTATCCTGGCCACAATAGCCGAGAAATTCGGTGGCGGACCGGTCGGCATCGAGACGCTGGCAGTGGCGGTCTCGGAGGAGCCGGACACGCTGACCGACGTCATAGAGCCTTTCCTGATGCAGGGCGGTTTCCTGAAGCGCACCACGCGCGGCCGCGTTATCACGTCCAAGGCGGCCTTGCATCTGGGACTGAAACTCCCGCGCCAGACGGAGCTGCTCTGACCCGCCGGACGATGATGCGCCTTCCCGCTTTGCTCCTCCTGCTCCTGCCCGCCTGGCCGCTCCGCGTTTCCGCAGCGGAGAAGGCCCCGGTCATACGCGTCGCCATTTCCCGCGGTTCCCCCTCCCTTAATATAAAAACTTCTCCGCGCCTTTATGTGCGCGAGGTTTCCACAGGCCAGAAGTACATGCTGCTGGAGAACTCCTCCTACGAACTGCGCCCGGCTAACGGAGGCTTAACGGTGGCGGGCCAGCAGCTTTCGTCGCCCATAGAACTTCTCCCGGGAGAAGGGGAGCGCCATGTGCGCCTGGGCAAGCACGTCTATAAAGGGAACATCTTCATCCTGGCCACGAAGGACCGCACGCTGGACGTGATAGAGAGCCTCTCGCTTGAGGACTACCTCTACGGCGTCCTGCCGGCGGAAATGAGCCCGGATTGGCCGCTGGAGGCGCTGAAGGCGCAGGCGGTGGCCTCGCGCACCTACGCCCTGAAGCAGATGAACCCGCAGCAGGACTACGACGTCACCGACGGGGTGGAGACACAGGTCTACGGCGGCATCAACGGCGTAAATCCGAAGATAAAGAAGGCTGTGGACTCCACGCGCGGCGAGGTGCTGATCTACAGGGGCAGGCTCATAACCGCCTTCTTCCACTCCTGCTGCGGCGGACATACGGCCAGCGCCTCCTCCGCCTGGGGCGAGCCGGTAGTCAGGCCCCTAAAAGGCGTCCGCGACCCATACTGCAGGCATTCCAGCCACTACAGCTGGGAATATTTCGTGACCGACCCGGACCTGCTGCGGCTGGTGCAGTCCACCGGCTCCACCGCCCTTAAGGTCAGGGATATAAGGAGCTACCGCAAGGATGGTTCCGGACGCACGATCACCTTCAAGGTGAGAACGGACAAAGGGAGCTTCCTGTTAAAAGCTTCCGACGTGCGAAGGCGTTTCGGAACTTTCGATTTCAAGAGCACGCTTATCACGCGGATCAGGAAGATTAAGGGCGGCTACGAGTTCTACGGCCGCGGCTGGGGACACGGCGTCGGGATGTGCCAGGACGGGGCCAAGGTCATGGCGCTGAGGGGCAAGAACTATAAGCGGATACTCCACTTCTACTACCCCGGAGCGGGCATCAAGGACTATGAGTGAGGCCCTCTCGGAATTTTCCGGGCTCGATATAGAGCCCCTGATAGCCGACCGCCCGGCCGAGCCGCGCGACTCATCACGCCTCACCGTCGTCGATCGCGGCGAGGGCGCCGTCGCACACCGCTTTTTCCGCGACCTGCCCGCCCTGCTGGGTCCGTCGGACCTGCTGGTGATGAACCGCAGCAAGGTATGGAAAGCGCGTCTGCCGGCCGCCAAGCCTACCGGCGGAAAGTCCGAGATCTTGCTGATGGCGCCCGGCTCTCCGGACGGTAGCGTCTGGACCGGGCTCTGCCGCAAGACGCAGCCCGGCCAGAGGCTGATATGCGCCGGGGGTGCGGAGGCGGAGTGCCTGCGCCGGAATGCGGATGGCAGCTATTCCTTCCGCTTCTCCGTACCTGTGGACGAGTCCTACCTGGCCGCCAACGGCGCGGTTCCGCTGCCGCAGTACATAGTTAACGCGCGCAAGCGCCGAGGGACCTCCGCGCCGGAGGACGAGGACTGCTACCAGACGGTCTATGCCGCGGAGGCGGGATCGATAGCCGCGCATACGGCGGGCTTCCACTTCACTCCCGGGCTGTTGGCCGCGCTGGAGAGGGCCGGCGTCAAAAAAGCCTTCGTCACGCTGCACATAGGCTGGGGCACCTTCAAGCCGGTGCGTTCCGATGACCCGGCCGCACACGTAATGATGGAGGAGTCCTGCCAGGTCTCCCCGGAGGCGGCCGCGGCGATAAACGCCCATCGGGCGGCCGGCGGCCGCGTGATAGCGGTAGGCACTTCCTCCATGCGCACGCTGGAAACCTTCTCGGACGGGGACGGGACCGTGCGTCCCGGCTCAGGCAAGGCAGGCATCTTCATCCGTCCCGGCTACCGGTTCAAGGTGGCCGGCGCGTTCATCACCAACCTGCACGTGCCGGAGTCGGCGCCGCTTTACATGACCGCCGCCTTCGCCGGCCGCGAACTCCTTTTTAAAGCGTATACCGAAGCCGTAAAGGAAAAGTACCGTTTCTACTCCTACGGAGACTCGATGCTGATCTCTTAACGGCACGGATAATTTACACTGTCGCCCGGGGTCTGGTTCCGAGCGACTTTGGGGAGGGGAGGCTCAACCGCGCAACGGTTCCCTGTAGCCGGGAGCAACCTATTTATGGAACACCACTTCAAGAGTCTGCATAAGGATACGGGCACGGCGGCGCGGGCGGCGGCGCTGACCACCAACCGCGGCATCGTGCACACGCCGGTCTTCATGCCGGTGGCCACGCAGGGCACCGTGAAGGCCGTCACCGAGCGCGACCTCGTGGAGATCGGCACCGAGTGCATGCTCTCCAACACCTACCACCTCTACCTACGCCCCGGCCTGCCCACGCTCGAGAAGTTCGGCGGCCTGAACGGCTTCATGAAGCACGAGGGCCCCGTCCTCACCGACTCCGGCGGTTTCCAGGTCTACAGCCTGAGCCGTCTGCGCAAGATCACCGAGAGCGGTGTACACTTCCAGTCCCACATCGACGGCAGCGCGCATTTCTTCACCCCCGAGAAGGTCATAGACTTCCAGGCCTCCATCGGTTCCTCCATCTGGACCTGCCTCGACGTCTGCGTCAAGAATCCCGCCGCCCGCGCGGACGCCGTGGACGCGCTGAAGAAGACCAGGAAATGGGCCGAGCGCGCGAAGGCGCATTTCACCGAAAAGGTCCGCCACTTCCCGCACGAGAAGCGCCCGCTGCTCTTCGGCATCATCCAGGGCTCCATTTACACCGACCTGCGCGCCGACGCGGCCAGGCATATGGCGGACCTCGGCGTGGACGGCTTCTGCGTGGGCGGTCTTTCCGTAGGCGAGAACAAGGCGCAGATGATGGAGTCGCTCGCGGCCGTCATGGAGAACCTGCCCAAGGATAAACCGGTCTATTTCATGGGCCTCGGCACCCCGGAGGACATCTGGAATTCGGTAGAGCTCGGCGTGGACATGTTCGACTGCGTGCTGCCCACCCGCAACGCGCGCAACGGCCAGGCGCTGACCAGCCGCGGCAAGCTCTACATCAAGAACGCGCCGTTCAAGAACGACGAGTCCCCTCTCGACCCGGATTGCGACTGCGTATGCTGCCGCAATTACAGCAAAGCATACCTCTCGCATTTGTTCAAGGCGGGCGAGATCCTGTGCAGCCAGCTGCTTTCCATACACAACCTGCGCTTCCTGATGAACCAGACCAGGATCATGCGCCAGGCCGTAGCCGCCGGCACCTTCCCGCAGGCGAAGAAGGCCTTCATGGACTCGTACCTGCACGGCGGGTGATACCGGCCGCGGCCATTCCGCCTCTTTTATATAAAAATTTGTTAAAATAGTCCTGAATTCGCGCAACGGAGGAATGATGAACCCGAACTCGGCTTTCATGCAGTTAGTCCCTTTCATAGCGGTGGCGGCTATATTCTATTTTCTGCTCATCCGCCCCCAGCAGAAGCAGATGAAAGAAACAAAAAAGATGCTCGAAGCGCTCAAGGCCGGCGACAGGGTGCTGACGCGCGGCGGCCTGATAGGCGTGATTACCTCCGTGAGCGAAGAGGAAATAGAGGTGGAGATAGCCAAAGGGGTGAAGTCCCTTTTCGCCCGCAACGCCGTGGGCGCCGTTCTGAGCCAGGCCAAGTAAACACAGTAAGGAGCGAACATAGGAAATGAACAAATTACACTGGAAGTTAGGCACCATCCTGGGCCTGCTGGTCCTTTCGGCCTGGCTTATTTACCCGACCGTCGACTGGTACACCAAGACCTCCGGCGAGCGCGCCAAACTGGAGGCAGTAAGGCTTCGTCCGGCACATCTCCTTAATCTTGGCCTGGACCTGCGCGGCGGCACGCACCTGCTGCTGGAACTGGACGTCGACAAGCTCGGCAAGAACGAGAAGGTTTCGGACGCGATGAGCCGCGCCATCGAGATCATCCGCAACCGCATAGACCAGTACGGAGTCGGCGAAACCCCGATCTCACGCGAGGGCGATCGCTGGATCTCGGTGGACCTGCCGGGCGTCTCTAACACCGAAGAGGCCGAGAACCTGATAGGCAAGACCGCGTTGCTGGAGTTCCACCTGGTGGACACTTCAGACGCGGCGCAGGCCGTGCTGAACAAGGTCAACGACATGGACGGCTCCCCGTTCGACAAGGACGGCAACCTGGTGCCGGCGGTCGCGAAGATCATGCCGAAGGGGGATATACTCTGCAAGGCGTCCGCGCAGGATGACCAGCGCAACAACTATTACGTGCTGGACGCCAGCGTCCCGGTCACCGGCGCCTATCTGGAGAACGCCCGAGTCGAGACCGACAGGCAGTTCGGCACTCCGACCATCGCTTTCACCTTCAACAGGGAGGGCGGCAAAATCTTCGGCAGGTTCACCGGCGCCAACATCGGCAAGTTCCTGGCCATAGTCCTGGATGGGGTGGTCCACTCCGCGCCCGTCATACATTCCCGCATAGACAACAGCGGCGTGATAGAGGGCCAGTTCACGATGGAGGAGGCCCGCAACCTGGCCATAGTCCTGCGCGCCGGCGCCCTGCCAGCCCCCGTGCACATCATAGAGAAGCGCGTCGTGGGCCCCGGCCTCGGCGAGGACTCCATCCATAAAGGCATCCTCTCGGCGCTGGGCGCCTTCATGCTGGTGGTACTCTTCATGATGGTCTATTACAAGGCCGGCGGTTTTATAGCCGACTTCGCGTTGTTCCTCAACTTCGTGTTCCTGATCGCTGCGATGAGTTACTTCAACGCCACGCTGACGCTGCCAGGCATAGCCGGCATGATTCTGTCGCTGGCGATGGCCATCGACGCCAACGTGCTAATCCTTGAGCGTATGCGCGAGGAAATAGCGCTGGGTAAACCGGTTCCGATGGTGATCAAGATCGGCTACGACAAGGCCTGGAGCACCATCATCGACTGTCACATGACCACCTGGATAGCCTCCGTCTTCCTGTTCCAGTTCGGTTCTGGACCGGTGAAAGGCTTCGCGGTGACGCTGACGATAGGCCTGCTGATCAGCTTGTTCACGTCCGTCTTCATCACCAGGGCCATCTACGAGTTCTGGCTCACGTCCAACCCCAAGGAGCTCAGCATATGATAAGGATACTCCATAAGACTGACTTCAACTTTATAAAACACCGTCATCTGTTCTTCATGATCTCCGGGCTGATTATCCTTTCCGGCATAATCTCTCTGGCGATCAAGGGAGTGGACCTCGGTCTGGACTTCACCGGCGGCACGATGATGCAGGTCACGTTCGACAAGCCGGTCTCCACCGCCGAGCTACGCTCGGTGCTCAACGCCGCCAAGGCCGACGCCACGATACAGAGCTTCTCCGGAGGCACTTCCTACGAAATCAAGGTGAAGGGTACGCAGGAGAACGTAAACGAGAAGGCGCAGGAGATAGAGGCCGCCCTCAAGAACCTGCCGGGCGGCGTCACGTACACCAAGGACAAGCAGGACTATGTCGGCCCCGTAGTAGGCCACGACCTGGCCAAGAAGGCGCTGTTCGCCATAGTGCTGTCGATGTTCTGCATCATCGTCTATGTGGCTTTCCGCTTCTCGAACCCTATCTGGGGCATTGCGGGCGTCGTGGGCCTGCTGCACGACGTCTTCGTCGCGCTGACCGCGATGTCGCTGGCCGACCGCGAAATAGATCTCGTGGTGGTAGCAGCCTTCCTGACTATAGCCGGCTACTCGATTAACGACACCGTAGTGATTTTCGACCGAATGCGCGAGAATATGCGGAACTTCCCGAAGATGCCGATGGGGGAGTTGATCAATCTCAGCATCAACGAGACGCTATCCCGCACGGTCATCACCACGATGACGGTCTTCATCACCGTGCTGGTGCTGTTCCTGTTCGGCGGCAGCGCCATCAACAACTTCGCGTTCTGCATGCTCGTCGGCACCGTGACCGGCGTGTACTCCACGGTGGCCCTTTGCACGCCGATGGTGTACCAGTGGGAGCACAGGGGCGGGCGCCGCAAGTAACGCCCGCCGCCCGCGGAGAACAGCGTGCGCAAGATAAAGAAGTTCAAGATCCCCGTATATTCCTATGAGGTGCTGCGCAAGGCGCGCAAGCACAGGCTGGACCTGGCCGCGATAGGACTGGAAAGCGAGGCCTCGGTGCGCGAGCACGCCTCGTCTCTCGCTGCGGCCCTGGAGCCTGCGGTGGTCTTCGAGTATCTGCCGGCCGAGGACGAGGCCGCCGCCAGGATAAACGGGGAGGAGAAGCGCGCGCTGACCGTAGGGATACTGACCCTCGGCAGGCCCTTCGAGGAGAAACTGGCGGCCCAGCCGGACGAGACCCACAAGCGGCTCGCCCGCATAGCGGCGCAGGTCTTCATGCAGACCGCGGTAGGGGTCACCTCGGAACTCGCCGTGCGCGAGGCCGAGCCGGAAGGCTTCGAACTCGGGCCGGCGGTCTATATCGCCTCATGTCCGGAGCCGGAGCTTCCGCCGAAAGAGACTACGGCCGTACCCCTGTTCGAGAACGAACTGATAAAAGGCATCTGCGGACGGCTGGAGGCCGCCAAGATCGGGGTTTCCTTCGACACCGGTGCCTTCGACCCCAAGTATTCGGCACTTTTCGCCCTTCCATGGCTTTCCAAGAAAAAGAAGAAGACGGCGGCGGCGAAGAAATAGACTCCCCCGGATGGGACATTTCCTGCTGCTCATCTACAGCCTGCTGGCGCCGGCGATAGCTGGACTTTACGCTTTATTCTTCCTGCTATCCCCCCGCCGGGCCCTGATGAGGGGGCTGGGCGGAGAGCTCGGGGAACGGCTTGGGGACGGGGCACCGGACTTCGCCTCGCGCCCGCTCTGGGTCCACGCGGCTTCCGTCGGAGAGGTGAGGGCCGTCTCCCGCCTGGCTCCGGAACTCGCCGCCAGACTTGGCGCCCCTCTTTTCTTCACCTCCTCCACCGCGGCCGGCCGCGCCGAAGCCTTGAAGACCGGCGCCGAGGCCAGACTGGCGCCGCTGGACTTATACCCGCTGACCGCCGCCTTCGTGGCCAGACTGCGCCCGCGGCTCCTGCTCCTAGTGGAAACCGAGATCTGGCCGGCCACGCTCTACTCCGCCGCGAACGCGCACGTGCCCGTCTTCTTCGTAAACGCGCGCATCTCCCCCGGCACAGCTCGCCTTTACCGCTTCCTCGGACCTTTCACCAGGCTGGCCTTCACCGGAGTCCGCGGGGTGCTGGCCCAGTCGCAGGCTGACGCGGACAGGTTCTCGGCCCTGCCGGGTCTGGCCGGGAAGGTTTTGGTGACCGGGAACCTTAAGCACGATTTGCTGGGCGCGGCCGCCGGAGGCGCCGGACAGGTAAAAGGTTTTGTTTCCGCTTCCGGCTGGGGAGACGCCCCTATCTTTACGGCGGGCAGCACGCATCCTCCCGAGGAGCCGGCGATCTTAGACGCCTGGCTGAAGGCGCGGGAAAAAGTGCCGGGCCTGAAACTTGTCCTGGTCCCCCGCCACCTGGAGCGCTTGGGTGAGACAGAAGCGCTGCTCAAGGGCCGCGGAGTCGGGTTCACGCGCTGGTCGCGGGCGGCCGCCGGGGTGGAGGACTGCCTCCTCGTCGACGCGATGGGCCTGCTGCAGGCTTTTTATTCGGTCTCGGCTGTCTGCTTCGTGGGCGGCACGCTGGACGACACCGGCGGACACAACCTGCTGGAGCCGGCCCTCTTCGGCAGGCCGGCCCTCTTCGGGCCCAACTACCGCAACGCCGGCCAGGCTGGCGACGCGCTGATAAAGGAAAAAGGCGGCTTCCTCGTAGAAACCGCCTCCCAGATGGCCGGAAATCTCGTCCGGCTGTTGACCGATCCCGCCGCCCTGTCGGCCGCTCAGGCCAACTCTTCCAAAACTCTCTCCTCCCTCAAAGGCGCCACCGAAAGGACCGTTTCAGCGATTCTTCAAGCGCGCGCGGGGCGTACGGCCTAATTGCAGGTACAATTACCGCTCGTATCCGGCTGCGTCGAGCAATAACCCAGCGTCGTGGCCGTCTTCCAGCAGACGGCGTGGCCGGCTGAAGGATTGCCGAGAGCTGTGCAGTTCACGGCATTGCCAGAAGCGTCCACGCCCAGCGGATAATTCCCCGCGGAGCACTGGCTGCCGGCGGCGGCGAGGGCGGAAGCCGTGGATGCGTTGCCGTTCAAAGCCCCGCTGAAGGTGGTTGCGGCAACGTTGCCGGCGCCGGAGATGTTGTGGGCATTCATAGTTATATCCCCGGCCATGTTGAGGCCGGCCAGGCTGCCGACGGAAGTGATGTTCCCCTGCGCGGCCGTGCTGAGCGTCCCGGTCAGGAACGCGGCGCTCACGGTATTCGCCCCGGTCAGGCTGTAGTTGTTCATGGCGATGTTGCCGGCCATGCTGAGGCCGGCCAGGCTGCCGACGGAAGTGATGTTCCCCTGCG
>JAJYJH010000016.1 GCA_021789695.1 bacterium
TCCTCCTTCGCCTTCTCCAGCTGGCCGGCCCTCAGCAGCATGGCGCCCTGCCTCTCGAGCAGGTAAACCGCGCGCGCGTCGCCAGCCGGCAGGAACCGCATCGCGGCCTTGAACTCGGCGGCGGCCGAAAGATATTTCTTCCTGGCGTAATATCTCCTGGCCGCGGAGAGATGGAACTTTAGGTCGGGTGAGCCGGCGGACTGTTCCGCGCCGACTGCCGGAGCGGACGAGACTGACGGAGCCGCGGCGGACGGGGCTCCGCTCTTGGCCTTGCCGGCTGGCGCCAGTATATAGACAGGCTCGGCCGAGGCAGAGGACGGAACAGAACCCTTGTCTGCCGGCTCCACCTCAACAGTCCCGATTCCGGACGCAGCGGAGGCCGGCTTCGCCGCCGGTTCCTCTTTGTAGTTGCGCAGGGGGACACCCGGCAACGCGAAGTTCGGCGGCATGGATATGTCTTTCCCGCCCCCCAGATCGCCGGTGCGCGAGGCCGCGGCCCCTCTCCACGTGCCGGAACAGCCGGCCAGCAGCGCTATTATGGTCAAAGCGGTGAATATCTCCTTCATAATCTTAAATAATACAAAAAAGCGGCGTTCTGTTTAATTCATACAGCCGTCATAAGCCGCCGAACAGCCAGAGGAACGCCCCGGGGAAACGTCTTTTCCAGGACTCCTCGTTGTGCAGCCCGCCCTCCTCTATCAGCAGTTTCTGCTCCACTCCTGGCTTGCGGGCAAGCAGTCCAGAGACCGTCCTGGCGTCGCCCACGTATTCCTCCTTCCTGAAGCCTTCCTCCGTACCAGCGTCAAGGTAGACCCTGAGCCCGGGCGCCGGCTCCGCCTCGCCGACGAACGCCATTACGGCGGGCCTGGCGAACCAGAAGGCCGGCGAGAGGACGCCTGCCATGGAATAGACCTCCGTATATTTCAGCGCGGCGTAAAGAGATATCAGCCCGCCTAAGGAGCTGCCGGCCACGGCGGTGTGACGGCGCCCGGGCAGCGTCCTGAAGCGGGAATCTACCAGGCGCTTGAAGTCTCCGGCAAGGAATTCCGCGTACTCCGCCCCGCGCCCGCCGCGGCGGCCGGTAAAGTCAGGCCAGGGCGAGTACTCTGCGAGCCTTTCCTCGCGGCCGTTCTCCAGGCCGACTGCTATTACCCCTCCTGTCCTGCCCTCGGCGAAGAGCCTGTCCAGGGCCTTGTCCACACCCCACTCTCCGGCGTAGGAAGCCGCCGGATCAAAGAGGTTCTGCCCATCCTGCATATAGAGCACGGGATAACGCTTCTCAGTATCCCCGTAGCCGGGCGGCAGGTAGCACCAGGCCCGCCTTCCCTTCACTCCGAGCCGGGGGATATCGGTCTCGAAGGTCGTCACCCTGCCGGAAGCGGTCATGCGGGCTGACTGAACGCCCGCAGGTACTGAGGCGGCGGCGCGGCGGCGGCGTGCAGCCTGGGAGCGGCGCGCAGCGGCCAGTAGGGATCGCGCAGCAGCTCGCGGCCGAGCAGCACCAGGTCGGCCTGCCCTGTCCGCAGCACGGTCTCGGCCTGCTCGGGGGAGGTGATCAGGCCGACGGCCCCCGTCATCATCCCCGCCTCCCGGCGTATCTTCTCCGCGAAAGGCACCTGGAAGCCAGGGCCGGCCGGTATCGAGGCTTCGCGCGAAGTCCCGCCGGAGGAGCAGTCCGCCAGGTCGGCCCCTTCCGCCTTCAGCGCGCGAGCCAGTTCCACGGCCTGCTCCTCGTCCCAGGCCCCCTCCCCCAGCCAATCGGTGGCGGAGACGCGGACCAGCAGCGGCAGGCGTTCTGGCCAGACCGCACGCACGGCCCGCGCCGTCTCCAGCGTCAGGCGCATACGGTTGGGCAGGGAGCCGCCGTAGGCGTCGCGCCGCCTGTTGGAGACCGGAGAGAGGAACTGGTGAAGCAGGTACCCGTGGGCGGCGTGTATCTCCACGGCCTGGAAACCGGCGGCGAGAGCCCGCCGCGCGGCCCCCGCGAAGGCAGCCGCTACGCCTGGCAGTTCGGCGGCGGAAAGTTCCAGCGGCTCCGGGAAGCCGGGCGCGAAAGGGACCGGGCTGGGCCCGACCGGCAGCCAGCCGCCGCGCCCGGGCGGCAGCGGCGAATCCCCTTCCCAAGGCCTGGCAACCGAGGCCTTGCGCCCGGCGTGCGCCAGCTGCACCGCCGCCGCGGCGCCCTGGGACTTTATGAAATCCGTTATCCTGCGGAAGGCCTCCGCCTGGGCGTCGTTCCAGAGCCCGACGTCGTGCGGCGTTATCCGGCCGCGCTCCTCTACCGCCGTCGCCTCAGCTATGACCAGCCCGGCCCCGCCTGCCGCGCGGGCGCCCAAATGCACCAGATGCCAGTCATTAGGCAGGCCGTCCGAGGCCGAGTACTGGCACATCGGCGAGACCGCTATGCGGTTCCTGAGCGTCAAGTCCCTGATTTTAAATTCGTCGAAAAGCACGATGGCACCTCCTTCCCGCGGTTTTCCGCGCTTACATTATATAACGTCGCGGGCCGGCTCCGAAAATTGTGTATCATGTGAAAAAAGCGCCGCAAGGGGAGGCGGAATGATAACGGTGAATATCTCAAGGCAGTTCGGCAGCGGAGGCGCGTACCTGGGGCGCAGGCTGGCCAGACGGCTTGGCTTCAAGTACGCGGACAGGGAGATCTTGACGCTGGCCGCCAGGCGGCTGGAAGTGCCGGTTGAGGAACTCTCGCTGAAAGAGGAGAAAGTGCCCGGCTTCTGGGAGGACTTCTTCCGGAGCTTCATGTTCGGCGCGCCCGACGCGGGTTTCTACCCCCCCCCGCCGCTGGGGACGGTCAGCGACGAACGTCTCCTGGAGGCGGAAGCTGACATAATCAGGAACATATCGGAGCGCTACGACGCGGTGATAATCGGCAGGGCGGCCTTCCACGTGCTCGCCGGAAGACCCGGGACCGTCAACGTTTTCCTGCACGCCCCGCTGGAGTTCCGCGTAAAGCGCGTGATGGAGCTTTACAAACTGAAGGCGCGCTCCGAGGCCGAGGCTATGATAGGCAGTAACGACGAGGCCCGCGAAAGGTTCGTGCGCGCGGTCACCGGCGGGGACTGGATGGAGGCGGACAACTTTCATCTCTGCGTGGACACCGCGGCGGCCGGCTTCGATCTTGCCGAAGAGATGATAGCGGGGCTCGTTAGAAAAGCGAAAATCGGGCTCTGAGGCTTACGGTCTATTTCCGCGCAGCCTCGCCGCGCTTCGGGGCGGCCGCCCTCCCTTCCGCCGCCGGCCGCGGTTCCACCATGTCCGCCATCACCCGGGCGGCCTCCTCCAGCATAAAATCGCTCTCCGGGGGGGCCTTCGCGTAGCCGCCGGCCGCCGCGGTGGAGACCTGGACCCCGGAAGCTGACGAAGTCGAAGCCTCCGCCCGGACACTCCCCGAGGAGACCTTGCCGGAAAAGTCCGCCGCGGCCGCGGTGGAAGCGAACACCGGCGGCCTGCCGGCGGCTATATCCTCCAGCGTTATGCTCGCCACGGCCAGCGGCCGCGCCTTGCTGGCCGCTCGCTCGGCGGCGCGAGTTTTCATCCTGGCCTCTTCGGCCTTGCGCTCGGCCAGCCTCCTGGCGTAGTTAAGGGATATCGTTTTTTCCCGCTTGTGCTGCAGGTATAGTTCTATATCCTGCCGGACGTACCTGAAATCCGGAGAAGCGGCCACGCGCGCGGCGGAGTCCGCGGCCAGCCGGGCCGTCTCGGCCGGGGTCAAGTCGCCGTCGGGGACATAGCGGGCCGGGGCTATCTGGTCGTACGGCAGAGCGTTGGGCAGGGAGGATTCTGTCTGTCCCACATAGTCCTCCAGCGAAGGCAGGCGAATGTCGGGCCGCACCCCGCGGTTCTGGGTGGAACCGCCGGAGACGCGGTAGAACTTCTGGAAGGTCAGTTTCAGCCCGCCGGCCTTGTAGCCGCGCAGCGCGTAAGGCATATACTGATCAAGGTCCACCACGGCCTGCACGGTCCCCTTGCCGAAAGTGCTCTTCTCCCCCACCAGCACGGCTCGCCTGTAATCCTTCAGAACCGCGGAGACTATCTCCGAGGCGGAGGCCGAGAAGCGGGAGTCCAGCACTACCACCGGCCCCGAATAATCCGCGGCCTTCTCGTCCGAGCGCAGCACGCTGACGTCGCCGCGGCTGTCCCGCACCTGGACTACCGGGCCGCCGCCGATGAAAAGGCCGGCGATGTTCACCGCCTCGTCCAGCGAGCCCCCGCCGTTGTCGCGCAGGTCCAGTATCACGCCGGCCACGCCCTGCCCTTTCAGGTAATCCAGCAGCGTCTTCACGTCCCGGGCGGCGCTTTCCCCGCCCGAGGACCCCATTTTGGTGTAAAAGGACGGCAGCTTTATCACGCCGACCGGCAGCGGCCCGCCTTTCTTCACGGGCACCCGCACTATCTTGGCGCTGGCCTGCTGGTCGCGCAGCAGTATCTTCTCCCTGACCAGCGGCACCGTTACGCGCGTAGAAGGGTCCAACGCGTCGGCCGGGGCGATCTTCAGGCGGAGCACGGTCCCCTTCTTGCCGCGTATCAGCCTGACCAGATTGTCCAGCTTCATGCCGGCAGCCTGCACGAAGCCGCCGTCGTCGCCCTGGGCCACGGCCTCTATCCTGTCGTTGGGGTGCAGCATCTTGCTCTTGGCCGCCGGTCCCCCGGGCACTATAGAGACTATCTTCGCCGAGCCCTCGTCCTGCTGCAGAACCACGCCTATGCCGACCAGCGAGAGGCTCATCGTGATGTCGAAATTCTCCTCGGCGGTGGCGGCCATGTACTCGCTGTGCGGGTCGTAGCAGTTGGCCAGCGCGGTCAGGTAGTTCTGCAGCACGTCCCCCGGCTCCAGTTCCCCGTAGTTCTCCAGAAGCCTGTCGTAGCTCTTAACCACCTCGGAACCCGCGGCGGCCGGCTTCATGCCGTTCAGCTTGTCCTGCAGCAACTCCAACTCCACCTCTTTGCGCCACACCGAGCGCGCCGCCGCCATATCGGCCGGCCAGGGCGCCTTGCTGCGGTCCGCCAGCATGACGGCGTCGGAGGTGAAGGTGTATGTGGAGCGCGCGAACTCGTGCACCCAGTCCACGCGCTCGGACAGGCGCTTCATGAAGCGGTTGAAGACGAAATAGCCGGGCTCTACGTGCCCTTCCTTTACGCGCGGCGCCATGTCTGGCTGGAAGCGGGCATTGAACTCCGCTATGTCAGCGGCGGTGAAGAACATCCTGGCGGGGTCGTACATGCGCAGATAGAGCCGCAGCATCTCGGGGGAAGTATTCCGCGTGATGGGCTTTCGCTCGTACTGGCCCTCCTCCAGTATGCGCGCCACCAGCTGGGCGATGACCGGGGCGGACACGTCCGGTTCCAGCAGAGGGGCGGTGGCCGCGGCGCAGGGCTGCGACGAGAGGAGGAGCAGGATAAGAGCGTATCGCAAAAGTGTTTTCATAATAATGTCGGGCCGCGCGGGCGGGCCCCACTATGATATCAAAAAGCCGCGGCGAGGTTTGACTTTTGTCGCCTCGTCTGCGACAATATCCGCGATGAAGGGAGTAAAGGTCATAGGCTTCGACGCGGACGACACGCTGTGGGAAACGGAGACCTATTTCCAGGCCGCGGGCAGGGAATTCTGCGCGCTGCTGGCGCCCTGGGCGCCGCCGGAGAAAGCGGCCGAGGAGCTGTTCCGCACCGAGATGGCGAACCTGGGGCTCTACGGCTATGGCGCCAAGAGCGTTATGCTCTCCATGGTCGAAACTGCGCTGCGCCTAGGGGGCGGCGCGGTCACAGCCGCCGTACTGGTCCGGCTGCTGGAAACCGGGCGGCGCCTGCTGGACTACCCGATAGTGCCGCTGCCAGGAGTGAAGAAGACGCTCGGCGAACTGAAGCCGCGATACCGCCTGGTGTTGATCACCAAGGGCGACCTGCTGGACCAGGAGCGCAAGCTGGAGAGGTCGGGGCTGAAGGACTATTTCCATCGCGCGGAGATACTGAGCGAGAAGCGCGAGCAGGACTACTTGGACCTGCTGGCCGAACTAAGAACGGAACCGCGCGATTTCCTTATGGTGGGGAACTCGATGAAATCGGACATCCTGCCGGTGCTCGGCATAGGCGGCCGCGGGGTCCACATCCCTTTCCGCGTCACCTGGCGACACGAGCATGCCGAGGCCCCGGCCCAGGACCCGGACCGGTTTCGCGAACTGGCTGACATCGGCGCCCTGCCTCCCCTGCTGGCCTGAGCGCGGCCCGATCAAAGGCCATGCACCCTGCTGGGGCGGTTATTTCATAAAATATCAGCAAGACGGCGGTCCGGGACGAGGTAACATTATGGCCAAGAACAAAGTGCTGCTCATAATACGCGACGGGTGGGGAATGGCGAAGCCAGACAAGTACAACGCGGTGGACAACGCCAGGAAACCCAACATGGACCGCTATCTTAAGACCTACCCCGATTCCGTGCTCGAGCCAGCCGGAGAGGCCGTCGGCCTGCCCGCCGGCTACCAGGGCTCCTCGGAGGTCGGCCACCTCAACATGGGCGCCGGCCGCATAGTGGTGCAGGAACTCAAGCGCATAAAGGACATGATAGAGGACGGCACCTTCTTCGGCCGTCCCGCCCTGAAGGCCGCCTACGACAACTGCGTCGCCAAGGGCAGCGCTCTCCACCTGATGGGCCTCGTGCAGGACGAAGGCGTGCACGCCCATCAGGACCACCTCTACGCCCTCATGCGCGAAGCCAGGCGCCGCGGCATAAAGCAGGTGTGGGTGCACTTCTTTTCCGACGGCCGCGACACCCCCCCGCGCAGCGCCCTCTCCTTCGTAAAGATGCTCGACGAGGTCGTAAAGGAGGTCGGCAACGCCTCCGTGGGCACCATCATAGGCCGCTACTACGCCATGGACCGCGGCGAGAAGTGGAAGCTCACCGGCCAGACTTACAACGCCCTTACCAGGGCCGAGGGCGCAAAGGCCAAGTCCGCCGAGGAAGCCCTCAACGCCGATTACGCCGCCCTGAAGAACCCCAACGGCCAGCCCATCGTCGACGAGTACATCCCTCCCACCGTCATAGAAGGCTACCCCGGCATGAAGGACGGCGACTCCGTGGTGCACTTCAACTTCCGCCAGGACCGCGCGATCCAGCTCACCAAGTGCTTCGTCGAGGACAACTACCCCGGCAGCCGCTGGAAGAAACTCGACGTGGTCTACTGCGGCCTCACCCGCTACTACGACGAGTTCAAGTTCAGCGCGCTGCCCCCCATGGACGAGGGCGGCGGCATGGACCAGCTCTTGGGCCAGGTCATCTCCGAGCACGGCCTCAGGCAACTGCGCCTCGCCGAGACCCAGAAGTTCAAGCACGTCACCTCGTTCTTCAACGGCAAACGCACCGAGCCCTACCCGGGCGAGGACCAGGTGGAGATAAAGGGCTCCTGGGACCCGGCCACCTTCGGCGAGCACCCCGAGATGGACGCCCCCGCCGTGCGCGAGCGCGCCCTCAGGGAGATGGCCTCCGGCGAGTACGACTTCATTCTCGTCAATTTCGCCAACTGCGACATGGTGGGCCACACCGGCATCTACGAGGCAGCGGTGAAGGCTGTGGAAATAACCGACGAGAGCGTGGGTATGCTGGTGCCCGAGGCTTTGAAACGCGGCTACACCGTGTTCATCACCTCTGACCACGGCAATGCCGAGGAGATGTGGAACTACAAGCTGAATATGCCGATGACCGCGCACACCTGCAACCCGGTGGAGTTCATCTACGTCGCCAACGACACCTCCGGCGTGAAGCTGCGCCCGCACGGCATCCTCTCCGACGTGGCCCCCACGGTGCTGCAGGTGCTGGGCCTGCCGCAGCCCAAGGATATGACGTCGAAGACGCTGATAGCCTGATGTTCATAAAACTGAAGGTGCATCCCGGAGAACGGCGCGACAGGATACTGAAAAAGGCTCCCGACGCCTACGAGGTATGGACCAAGGCCCCGCCCGAGCGGGGCCTGGCCAACGCCTCGGCCATCCGCCTGCTGGCGCTGGAGCTGGGTACGGACCCGAGGCGCGTCTTTCTGGTCAAGGGCGCCGCTTCCAAGGCCAAGATAGTTAAAGTAATGTGATTCACCCCGCGGCGCGGGCGCTGCGCGTGTAGATTTCGCACGACAACTTCGCTATAATTGGAAATTATGAAGAACAGGAAGAACGCGCGCCTGACGGCCGCGGCGTTGATGATTGTCTTCGTCTCTACGGTGGCCGTGCTGCTGGCCCGCCAGCTCAACGTCGCCCCCATGCGCCCGGAGCCGGCCTACCGCACTTTCGGGCCGGCGGACGCCCCGATACAGATTTACGAGTTCACGGACTTTTCTTGCCCATTCTGCCGTATGGCCCATACCAAGCTCGACGAACTGATGAAGCTGTACCCGGGAAAGATCCGGCTGGTCTTTAAGCATTACCCTCTACTGAGCATCCACCCCTGGTCCCTGTACGCTGCGGCCTACGCCGACTGCGCCGGGGAACAGGGCAAGTTCAAGCAGTACGCCGATCTGCTGTTCGACAACCAAGAGACCTGGGCCTTTGAAAAGGGCGAGCCCGGGGAGTTCAGGGAATACGCCCTGAAACTAGGCCTGGACTGGGACAAGATGCTGGCCTGCGCCGGTTCGACCGAGACCCTGCGCGGCTTGAAACTGGACATGTCGGAGGCGGAAATGAAGAACGTGGACTCCACGCCGACATTTTTCATAAACGGCAAGCGGGCGGTCGGCGCGGGACAGCTGCTGGACGCCGCCAAGAACTTCGACAACATCATAGCCAAGGCGGGAAAGCCATGAAACAGGGGACAAAGGACCTGATCGGACTGCTGGCCCGCCTGGCGGTGGCCGGCGTCTTCGTCTACGCCGGCGTTCTAAAGCTGATGGCCCCGGCGGAGGAGTTCGGCTACGCGATAGAGACCTACAGGGTGCTGGATTCGCAACTCTCTCTCTACGTGGCATATGTACTGCCCTGGCTGGAACTCTGGGCCGGCCTGCTGCTGGCCGCCGGCGTCTTCACCCGCGTTTCAGCGCTCGCCTCCGGCCTCATGCTGGCTGTCTTCGAGGCCATGCTGGCCCAGGCCTGGCTGCGCGGCCTTCCGGTCACCTCCTGCGGCTGCTTCGGCAGCTCCCACAGTCATTCACTGGGGCACGAATTCCTGCAGAACCTGATCTGCCTGGCGCTGGTCTGGCTGGCTTTCAGGTACGGTTCGCGCTGGTCCCTGGACAAGTACCTGGAGGAGTTGTGAGCCGCCGCCTGCCGCTGGCAGCTCTGGCGCTGCTGGCCGCCGCGTTCCTGACGGCCTACCGGCCCTACGGCCTCAGGGCGAGGCCAGAGGCGGCGTGGATGACGGTCTCGTCCATCAAGACAGGGCGGGAATACTACCTGGAGGTCTCCGAGAACGGGTCCGCAGTTATGCGCGAGGAAACCCAGACCAGCCTGATTACCCGCCGCGGGACCATCGAAAAACAGCTCGTCAGCGACTTCTTCCGCGAGATAGACAACTCCGAGGTTATAAACTCCCAGGGGGACGCCGGCGGCAAACTGGTCTTCTACCGCGGCGATATGCTGAAGATCTCCGCCTATATCAACGGAGAGCTAACCCGCACCTCCGCACCGCTGAAGAACTTCGGCGACGCCTTCGCCTACGCCTTCGGCGAGGTCAGAAAGGCCGTGGCCGTCCTGCCGCAGGAAAAGAAGCTTAAGGCCTTCCTGCGCGCGGTCCCGGCCACCGGCGAGGACCTGGCCTCCTACCGCGCAGACTCGGGACGCGGCGGGACCGGCAAGATCGTGGAGACCGCGGAGATTATGAAGGTAAAGCCGCTGATGTCGGCCATCGAGGAACCCTACCGCCTCATCCCTATAGAGGATGAAACCGGACTGAAGCAGATACAGGACTTCGTCTCCTCCAAGCAGCTCTACGGGCTGCGCACCCTTTTCTACCTCCCCAGCACGCGCGGCACCTTCAAATGCCAGGTGCTTGACGCCTGGCGCGGCAACCTGCCAGCCCGAGGGGCTAAAGCAGGAAAAGCCGGAAAAAAGGCCAAGCACCGCGCCAGGCGTCCGCGCCACAGGCCGGCCGCGGTAAAATAAACGCATTTATTTGTTAGAATGGACTGATATGGCGGAGGAAAAAAGAATCAGGGTCGCAGCGATAGACGACGACGAGACGATACTCGAAATCTACGAGACCGGCCTTGCCGCCGAAGGCTGCGAGGTACGCACCTTCCAGGACCCGAAAAAGGCCCGGGAATTTTTTTCCTCCGCCAAGCCTGAGGATATTCCGGACGTCATCCTGATGGATATCATGATGCCGGGCGTGGACGGCATCAGCCTGATGGGCGACATACGCGGCAGGGAAGCCGCAGCGCACGTGCCGATAATAGCGGTCAGCGGCCTCAATGACGCCGCCACGCTCAACGACGCGCTGCTCTTCGGCGCTATGGATTACCTGGTGAAGCCGTTCGAGATGGAAGCGCTGATGGCCAAGGTAAAGAAGGCCGCCGAACTGGCCCGGAAAAGGGCGCCCAAGACCTGATAACGGCGCGCGACATCCGGCCGCCCGCTACAGGGGCGGCCTATTTTGTTAGCCGAGGAGAGGCTGAAAATGGGAAAACTGCTAAGAGGTTTGTTCTCGAGATCGGGAGATGGCACCACGGAGAGGCTGCTCCAGTACTCCACCCTTTATTTCATGCTTTACGTGGTGACCGGCTACCTGGCCAAGTACTTCGAAAAGGTGCTGGGCATGGGCGGCAACCCGTACACCGTCTACAACACGATAGGCGGACTGTTCATCTGCAACGCGGTCGTGCTGCTCTGGGGCTGGTACAAGTTCAAGTCCAGCGACTACACAAAGTTCCTCGGCGTCAGGATGCCGCGCGAATTCCTCTACATCATCCCGTCCGGCATCTGCACCGCGGTCATCATCCCGACGACGACGCTGATGTACGTGCTGCCAATCTCGGTGATGGTCGCGATGATCATCATGCGCGCCAGCGTCATCATCATCAGCCGCATCATCGACACGATACAGATAGCGCAGGGCATCCTGCACAAGAAGGTCTACTGGGAGGAGAACATCGCCGTCGTGTTCGCGCTGGCGGCCGTCTTCATCAAGTTCTACTTCGTGAAGGCCGGCGACTTCGACTTCCTGCACAACGTGGCCGCGATGACGATCCTGGGCTCTTACCTAGGAGCCTACACGATCCGCATCTACATCTTCAACTACTACAAGAACACCCGCAGGAAGGACGCGATTTACGACACCAACGGCTACTTCGCGATAGAGCAAATCACCTCCTCGCTGGCCATCATCATAGCCGGAGCCATACTGTTCTTCTCGGTGGACCTCTCCACCGCGGCGCCAAGCTCCTTCGGCTTCCAGTTCAAGGACTCGCTGGTGCACATCCCGGCGCACTGGGGCGCGGCGATTATGTCCGGCCTGCCGTTCGGCATCTCGGCCTTCTTCTCGGTGTTCCTGTTCATGTTCAAGGGCCGAACCGCCACCTTCGCAGGCCTGGTCAACCGCCTCACCTCACTGATGGCCGGCACCGCCTCCACGCTGTTCGTCTGGTGGCTGATATCCGGCCAGAAGCCCCCCAAGGGCGAGGACTGGCTGGGCCTGGCCGCCATCCTGATAGCCATATTCTTCATGGGCAAGGGCGAGAGGAAGCGCGCCGCCGAGCTGGCGCTGAACAAGGAACTGGAGACCGCGCCGGCGAAAGCCTGACGCAGGTCCGGCCAGCCGGCAGCGGATGGGGTCAGGTCCTGATCTTTGGCCTGGCCCCTTTTTATTCCAATGAGGATACTGATAGCAGAGGACGAGAAGAAGATAGCCGACTTCATCAGGCGCGGCCTGAAGGAGGAAGGCTACGCCGCCGACCTGGCCGCCTCCGGCCCGAAGGCTCTGGAGCTGGCCGCCGAAAACGACTACGACCTGCTGCTGCTGGACCTGATGCTGCCGGGCAAGGACGGCTTCGCCGTCTGTTCCGAGTTGCGGTCCGCCGGTTTTTTTGCGCCAATCCTTATGCTTACGGCCAAGGACGCCGTAGAAGACAAGGTAAGGGGCCTGGACTCGGGCGCCAACGACTACCTGACCAAGCCCTTCGCTTTCGAGGAGCTGCTGGCCCGCGTGCGCGCGCTACTGCGCACCCGCCCCGGGGAGAGTTCCCTGGTTCTGAAGGCCGGCGCGCTGGAGCTGGACCTTGCCGCCCACAAGGCCAGTCTCTCCGGCAGGGAGCTGGAACTCAGCGCCAAGGAGTTTGCCCTGCTGGAATACCTGGTCCGCAACAAGGGCAGGATTGTGACCCGCACGATGATAGCCGAGCACGTCTGGGACATCAACTTCGACACCGGGACCAACGTTATCGACGTCTACATAAATTACCTGCGGCGCAAGCTGGAGAAGGGACGCGTGAAGGGTGTTATACAGACCGTGCGCGGCAAAGGCTATGTCCTGAAGTCGGATGTTTAAATCGGTAAGGTTCCGCATAACCCTCTGGTACGCGGCGGCCCTGGCCGTCACGCTCACCCTTTTCAGCTGGCTGGTCTACAACAGCCTGGCGACGAGCCTGACCGAAAACACGGACCAGCTGCTGGCCTACCGCGCCGAGGGGGTGGCCGACGCGCTTCAGACCTACCTGGAAACGGAACGCATCGAGGTGGGACGCTACTCGCGGGCGGCGGCCAAGCAGAAGGCCTTTTTCAAGATCGCCAAGGAACTCGTACAGCTGCACTCGGACGACCCTCGCCTGGCGGCCGTAGACCTTCGAATAATGGACCCCACCGGCAAGGAGCTGATAGACTCCGGCAACTCGGACATAGCCCCGGACCTTCCTGGCCGGACCCTAAAGGACGCTCTCAACGGGAACGCCGCCTACGACACGATACTCATGCCTGGCACCAACGGCTCCATGATAACGTACCGTTCTTACACCACTCCGGCCTCCGGCTCTTCCGGCACGGCTTACATAGTGCAGGCCTACCGCCCCACCTATCATACCCAGTTCGCGCTCAGAAACCTGCGCTACATGATGGTGGCGCTGGTGCCGTTCATAGTCTTCCTGACCGGGGCCTTCGGCATGTTCTTCGCCCGAGTGGCCCTGCGGCCGGTGGCTGACATGGCCAAGACCATACGCCAGATAACAGCGGCAAACCTGAGCCTGCGCCTCACCCCCCCCCGCACAAGGGACGAGATACGCGAACTCGCCGACCTCTTCAACGCCATGCTCTCGCGCCTAGAGGACTCCTTCCTCTCCGAGCGCCGTTTTATCCAGGACGCCTCCCACGAACTTAAGACCCCGCTGACCATACTGAAAGGGGAGCTTGAGGTGGCTTTGAAGAAGCCGCGCTCCCCCGGCGAATACGAGGAAACCCTGCGCAGCAACCTGGAGGAGACGGAAAAGATGTCCCGCATCGTGGGGGACCTGCTGATCCTGGCCCGGTTCGACAACGGGGAGGTGCGTCTGGAGCACAAGCCGCTGGACCTCGGTGAGCTGCTGCGCGACGCCGCGGAAAGGCTGGCCGGCGTGGCCGGGAAGGCCGGGATAAAGATAAACGTGGCCGGGAGCGGGAGTACGAAAGGCGACCAGGCGCAGCTCTCGCGCCTCTTCCTGAACCTGCTGGACAACGCGGTCAAATACAGCCCTGCGGGCTCGGAGATAGAGGTTGAGATATATACCGAGGGCGGCAGGCCGGCCGTCAGGATAACCGACAAGGGAACAGGCATCTCGGCCGACGACATGCCGCACATCTTCAAACGCTTCTACAGGGCCGACTCCTCCCGCAGCTCGGCGGGCTTCGGCCTGGGCCTACCCATAGCCAAGTCCATAGCCGACGCCCACGGCGCCCAGATCCGCGTGGAAAGCGCTCCCCGCAGCGGCTCCGCCTTCTCCGTCTTTTTCCCCAAGCCGGCGGCCTGAGCCGACGCTACTTCCATACGCGGGTGCCGGAGGCGTCCAGGCGCTGAGCCATTACCGCCCATTTCCCGGCGGCCTTTTCTTTCCAGGCCACCAGAAAGCCGCCTTTGCCGTCAGGCTCCACCTGCGGGAATAGATGGTCCCGGCCGCTGTTGTCCACATGGGCCCCTCCCGCCGGCCAGAGCCTGGCCCCGTCGGCCGAGAAGCGTTGGGCAAAGATATCCAGCGGGCCGTAGCGGTCCTCATCCCAGACCACGATGGCCCCCCCGGAGCCGTCCGGCACCAGCGAAGGAACGGACTGCCTGTTGTCGGAAGGGCACACCGTGACGGCATCCGCTCCCCAGAGCGGGCGGCCGGCAGGCCCCAGCCGCTGTATCTTGAGCTGCCACTGGGAACCCTGATTGTCGTCTATCCACGCGCAGAAAAAGCCGCCTTTGCCGTCCGGCGCTATGGCCGGGTTCCAGCTGTTCCCGTCCGTGACCGCAAGCGGCACCCCGTCGGAGCGCCACAGCACGGCGCCGGCGGAACTGATCTGCTGGGCGTAAAGATCTATGTTCCCGTTGCGGCCGTCCTCCCAGACCACATAGGCGCCGCCCCGGCCATTGGAAGTTATCTGGGCGGAGGATTTGTAGCCGAAGGCGTCGCTGGCCTGCACGTCAATGGGCCAGGCCGAGCCATCCGCAGAGAACTTGCGCACCACGATCCCCCTGTCTCCGTTATCTATAAGCCTGAAAGCGGCCAGCACGCCGCCGTCGTCAGACGGCGCCACTACCGGCGCCATATAGCGCTCCCCCCGGCTCCGGTCGCCCATGATGCGCTGCCAGCGAACCCCCCCCGGCCCCAGTTCGGCGACGCCGACGTAGGTGGTATCGAACTTCGGGTCCAGGTCTTCCCAGGCCGCGGCGGCCGCTCCGCCGGGAAGAGGGATGATGACGTTGCTGCCGCGGCTTACCCGGGAAAGCCCGTAGATCCTGTCCTTCAGAGGAAGCGTGCTCCCGTTCATTCCGAAGGCCTCGGCGTTGAGCGTTATGGAACCGCCCGCCACCTCGTCCCAGACCGTGAAGATGGAGGTGGAGGAGGCCGCTATCCTGGCCTCGAACTCCCTGCCGGCCCCGCCGCGCGCCATGGCCGGGGCCGCCCGCCACAACTTGCGGCCAACCGCGTCCACGCAGAGCAGCGAGACCGAGGAAGCGCCGCTGCCAGACACGGAAGTCCAAGAAAAAAAGGAACGGTCCGTGCCGGGATCGTGCTCCAGGTCGAAATCCGGCTCCGTCCGCAGCCCCTCGGCCACGGGAGTCCTTATATGCCTCACGGCCGCCGTGCGGCCTCCCGCGCAACCAGCCAGCAGGCCGGCCGCAACAATCAAGAGCGATAGTCTGATCATATCCCCATCCCTTTCCTTAATCTATATCCGTCCCGATATATTACAATACTTGTCCGCTTCAAGGCTCCCCTCCGCCTTCCCAAGATTAAATCTTTTTAATGCTGTTTTAAGGATAATTTAATGGGGGCAATGCTACACTATATTGCGTTAGAAGGATAAATCTGGAGGACACTAAAATGAAATACGCAATAGCTGTAGTCACCCTTGCCGCTTTCACCGGTATAGGCTTCGCCCAGCAGGCCCCGGCCGAGAAGCCGGCCGAGAAGCCCGCTGTCGCGGCCCCCGCCAAGAAAGCCGAGCATCATCCCGCCAAGAAGCACGAGTGGAAGCGGGCCGAAGTCACCATCGGCGAGATAGCGTCCATCGACGCCCAGAAGAACGAGATCGTCGTGAAGACCCGGAAGGGCGATAAGACCTTCAGCGTCGAGAACGTCGCCAACCTGACCCAGGGCGCCAAGGTGCGCGTCGTTGTCAAGGACGGCAAGACCATCGTGAAGGAAATAAAAGAGCACAAGGGCAAGCACGAGGTCCGCAAGCACGAGATGAAGAGACACGAGATGAAGAAGCACGAGATGAAGAAGCAGGAGAAGACGCCCGAGGCCTCCAAGGCCGCGGAGGCTCCCGCCGCCGGCAAATAAGATAGCCAGCTGAAGACATAAAAAGGACCGGCCGGTTATCCCCGGCCGGTCCTTTTTTTACCACCTCCGGGTCTTTAGCCCTTCACCGCTTCCAGAACGGCAGCAGAACCTTCAACGACAGCCAGCTTCTTCATGTTCTCTAGCGAGCGCTCATGCGCCGCCTTGTCCATGGAGGACACGCAGTCCGATACCACCACCGGGTAGAAACCTCTGTTGGAGGCGTCCCTAACGGAGGATTCCACCCCTATCTCCGTGGCTATGCCGGAAAAGATGACGGTCTTTATCCCCCTGGCGCGCAACAGGTTCTCGAAATTGGTGCCGATGAAGATGCTGGCCGCGGGTTTTTCCAGCGCCAAGTCGCCGACGGCCGGCTTGACACGCTCCGGGATTTCCCGTTCGGGGGTGCCGGGGGCCATGAAAGCCGGCAGTTTCTCCGGATCCTTTATCCCGTAGCGGCGCATCATCGTAAAGTAACCCCAGCCTGAGGTGAACTGCCGCGGCGGCGGCGTGATTAGGGTATAGACCACCGGCATTTTACCCCTCAAGCCGGCCAGCAGGCGCGCCGTATTCTCCATAAACTCTTCCTTGTTATAGATTCTGTCCACCAATCCGTTCTGCACGTCCCACACCACCAGGCAGCTGTGCGCCGGGTCCGCTATCTCCTTGAGCTCCTCGTATATCTCTATGCCGTTCAGCATCTTCATATGCACCTCCATCCGCTTCCCATGGTACAAAAAAACCGCCCGTATTGCTTACCCCGCCATGTAGGCTATGAAGTCGTCCCGGTTGGGGGCCTTGACCCACTCCAGGGCGGCGCACATAAGCGGCGCGGCCGCGGCCAGCTCCGGCGGAACCGGGAAAAGGATATAAATGGGGACAGGGGCGGAGGCGAATGTGCCGCCGGCCCCCTCCCACCCCGCCGGACGTGCGGGTAAGCATCCGGCGGTTCAGAAAGCGGCTTTAACCTCCACCGGCAGAGGAACGCCCGGTTTTAAAAAGCAGCTGTTCGGCATGGCAACGTTCAGCGCCGAGGTCCAGGCCATCCGCCACCAACGCCGTGGGCAGGCCGACACCGAGGCCGCGGCTTTGACCGAAACTCCGGCCGCCGGCAATTCCCCTGGCCGCCCAAAAACCGTAGCCGAGGTACCGACTGTCCCGCGCACGTTTAACCCCGCTCTTGCCCCCGTTGATTTTCAACCGAAGTCCGGCGCATAAGCGCCTCGACGTTTCCATCGCGCCCGGCGCAGCCGCCGCCGACCGGACGGACACATCCCCGTCCTCGGCGTACCGCACGAACGCGCGGCCACGCTTCTTTCAGCGTGTGCCGCGCGCCACACTGCCTTGCGCTTCGCCTGAGTTTCCCGCGACCTGTCTCCCCGGAGGACTTTCACCTCCAAGCTTGGTTTCATGCCGGGCGCACATAAAGAAGGGCCGGCTTTTCGGCCGGCCCTTCCGGGATACGCTGAACGAGGCTATCTCAATTCTCGTACCACTTTATGAACTCGTCCCACTGGGAGGCCTTAGCCCACTGCAGGTCGTTATAGGCGCTCTCGAAGCCATAGGTAGGCATGTAGGCGTCTATGCCGTGGGAGTTGGTGTAGCCGCTGCCCACCGGCCTGTTGACGAGCACCAGCGTGTTGCTGATGTAGTCCATCAGGGCCTGGGCGGCGGACTTCACGGCCGGGCTCTTAGTGGTCTGGCTCATCAGAGAAGCGAAGTGCCAGATGTCGTGGTTATCGGCCACGGCATAGTTCTGCGAGTTGTTGATCGCGTTCTTGACCGTGTCCTTGTCGCCGGCCTGCATCATCGCGCTGGCGAAGTTGTTCATCAGCACGGTGAACTGCGGGATGGCGGCCGACTTCACCAGGCTCTGCGTGGAGCCCTGGTTGCCCTCCTGCTGGTAGTGGTCCGCGTAGGCGTTCACGGCCAGCTCTCCCACCTGTTCCGGGGTCATGGAGGGATTGGCCGCCAGGGGTCCCAGGAAGGTGTTGTAGGTGTAGCCGTCGCCGGGCTCGGTCTCTTCGGAGCCCACGATATAGGTCACATAGTCCTTTATCTCGTAGTCCACCTCGGCCATCTGCATCAGGCAGGCGTCGGAGCCGTACACGTCCACGCCGCCGACCTGCTTGAGGATCTGCCCCATCTGAGGGGTGTTGATATGGTTGCCGGTCTCGTCGTCGTAGGAAATGCCCTTGGTAACGCCCTGGGGCATGGACTTGTCCCAGCCGGAACCGTGGTTCCAGATGATCAGCATATAATGCTGGGCCGGATAGTTCTGCTTGGCCCAGTTGACGAAGTCAACCACGCTGCTATAGTTGCCCATGTCCACGCGGCCCATGTCCTGCAGGACCGGGGAGCTGACGGTGTTGGTGTCGTTGTCCTTCTTTATAAGGAAGCGGCGGGTGCCAGTGAAGGGAACATCGCCGTAGCCTGAGACCAAGCCGGTCTCGGTAACGACGTTGATCCTGCTGGTGGAGCCCACCTGCTCCATCTCGTTCATATCCTTTACGGCGTAAGGGGCCAGGTTGTTCTTGCCGTTGACGAAGACCATGATGGTCCAGTCCTTAGCGGACCGCGACGCGGTCACGGCGTTCGCATTGGCCTTCACGGGCGCGGGCACATTGACGGTCTGCGCGGCTATTTCCTGGTTGAGGCTGGTCTTGTTGGGGGAATCAAAAGAGATCTCCGCCGACACCAGGGGGGAAACCATCGCTACTATACCTAACGCTGCGGCTGCTTTCCTTAACATGTACTCCTCCAATTACTGCGGTTTGGTCTGGTCTGGGACTTACCCAGATATTTTAACTTCTTATTGATTATAATCAAGGACAAAGGTCCCAGTCAAGAGTCAGTCTTTAGACCTATTGCATTTTGGGCCTCTGGTCCCATTGACTGGTCAATATCAATGTCTATAAATATGACTGGGGGCCCATAGGACCCAGCCGCGGTCTCCAAAGGACGCCCGCCAGCTAGACCGTGCGCTACAAAGGACAGGTCTTCAGGAAAAAACCGCCGGCGTCAGCATTATGGAGACCCCGCACACCGGCTACGGCCACAACTGCGGCTTCTGCCAGGAGATAGCGGTGTCGTGGACGATGACTGGCTGACCGACCCGGTCAACGGCACGCACAATTCACAATTCAAGCTGGACTGGAGCTACCCGCATAACAAAAGCCCTTCCTCTCCCCATAGAAGCTTTATATCAGCAGCATGGCGAGCAAAAAGGCGGAGACGGCCAACAGGACGCCGGCTGCCAGCCAGCGGCCATAGAACGGGAAAAGGGCCCGGACGGCGTAGACCGGAGCCGATGCGCGCAGCACGGTACACTCGTCCAGGGCGGTGACGGCGGTCACGCGGCCCCACGGGTCTATCACCCCTGAGATGCCGTTATTGGCCGCGCGCACCACAGTGCGGCGGTTCTCCACGGCGCGGAAAACGCTGGCGATGAAATGCTGGTACGGCGCGGCCGTGTCCAGATACCAGCCGTCGTTGGTGATGTTGACGAACAGCTCGGCACCGGCGCGGGTGTCTCCGGCGAAGAGGTAGGGAAAGATGGACTCGTAGCAGAGCGTTGCGCCTATCTTATAGCCGCGGAACGTCATCAGCGGCTGGTTGGGAGCGCCCGGTTCGAATTCGCCCAGCTCTCCCACCGGCTTTATGAACTTCCCCAGCAGGCCGCGCAGCGGCACGTACTCTCCGAAAGGCACCAGTTGGCGTTTGTCGTAGGAGGCGATTATCGCGCCGGAGCCGTCCAACAGGAAGGCCGAGACGTGCTTGCCCTCCCCCCTGGAAACGGAACCGACGAAGCTTCCCCCCACCCCGGAGGAGGAAGCCGCCCTCCTGAGCCAGCCGCGGCAGGCGGAGTCGTTTATCCAGCAGGGCAGAGCGTTCTCGGGCCAAACGGCCAGATCGGCACCGCCCGCCTGCGCGGCCTGCAAGGCCATCAGGGCCAGTATCTTCCCGGCCTGGGCCTCGTCCCACTTGGCGTACTGGTCTATGGACGGCTGCAGCAGCGCCACCTTCAGTTCACGCACCGGTCTCAGGGAATCAGCTTTCCGCAGCTCCGCCCACCCGAACAGGAAAAGCCCCGCCGCCACAGCGGCCGCCGGCAGCAACCGCAGCAGACGGGCGGCCGGTTTCAGGTCCCGCGCGAAGAGCGACCCGGCCAGCGCTCCGGTGAAGCAGACCGCCGCGCTGAGCCCGTAGACCCCGGTGACCGACGCTATCTGGATCATCGGCTTGTAGTCCCATTGGGTGTAGCCGAGCATGAACCAGGGGAACCAGACCAGTTTCCCGCTCAGCAACACCTTGACGTATTCCAGTGCGGCCCAGCCCAGCGCGAAGGCATAGGGCCAGACCCCCGGTCCGGCCCGTTTCAAATAGAACCCGTACGCCGAGACGGCAAGGAACTCCAACGACATCAGCAGCGCCAGCAGCACGAGCCCCAGCGCCGAGACGAACGCCCCCACCCCGCCCGCGCGCAACGTCGGGTAGATCCAGTAGAGGAGGCCTAGGTAGAACAGGAAACCGGCGCCGGCGCCGCCAAGCGCGGCGGCCTTGAGGCTCCTGGACTTCAGGAGATAATAGGAGAGCGGAGCCAGCGCCAGCCAGGCCAGCCACCCCATATCGAACTTCGGATAGCTCAACACCAGCAGCAGCGCCGTCAGCGCCGGCAATAAGCTCGGCAACACCTTTTTCATTATTTTTAGCCGCGGCCCTGACGGAATGACCGGGTTAGCCAAACCGTGTAGGAGGCCCGAGCCTGCATAGCGCGAGGACCCCGGTTTTGAACTCCAATCCCTCCGGCGGGCCTACGCGCTCTTCCCGTGGCACTTTTTGTACTTCTTGCCCGAGCCGCACGGGCACAGGTCGTTGCGCCCCACCTTGGCGTCGGCGAACTTGTTGACCGGCTTTGCCGGCTGCGGGGCGGTTTGGGGCGCCTGCTTTGGCGCCCCCTGGACCTGCGGCGGAGGAGGCACCGGGCGCGGCGGCAGCTGGATGCGGAAGACGTACTCCACCATCTGGTCGCGCACGCGCGCCAGCATGGCCTCGAACAGAGTGTAGGACTCCTTCTGGTACTCTATCAACGGGTCCTTCTGGCCGTAGGCGCGCAGGCCCACGCCCTTCTTCAGGTGGTCCAGCTCGAACAGGTGGTTCTTCCAGACGTGGTCCATGATCTGCAGCAGCAGCACGCGCTGCAGCTCGGCGAAGTCGACGTTGCGCTCTCCGAAGTCGCTCACGCGCTTGGCGTAAGCCTCGTCGAGCTTCTTCATGACCTCTTCCTGCAGGGCCGGCCTGGTCAGCCCGCGGAGCTCGTCCTCGGTATAGGATACCTCGAAGCCGGCCGTCTTCTTAAGATATACGTTGAGCGCCTCCAGGTTCCACATCACTGCGGCCTGGTCCTGCGGGGCGTGCGCGTCCAGCTGTTCTTCCATCGCCTCGCGTATCATACTGCGCACGCGGTCAGGCACTCCTTCGCCGTCGAGCACCGCGTTGCGCAGTTCGTAAACGGCCATGCGCTGCTTGTTCATCACGTTGTCGTAGTCCAGCAGCTGTTTGCGCGCGTCGAAGTTCATGCCTTCCACACGCTTCTGGGCGCCCTCTATCTGGCGGCTGACGAGGGAGGACTCTATAACCTCGCCCTCCTTCATGCCCAGACGCTCCATGATGGCCGAGATGCGGTCCGAACCGAACAGGCGCATCAACTCGTCCTCCAGGGAGACGTAGAACACCGAACTGCCGGGGTCTCCCTGGCGGGCGCAACGGCCGCGCAGCTGGTTGTCAATGCGGCGGCTTTCATGGCGTTCGGTGCCGAGCACGCACAGACCGCCGAGGCCGGCGACTTCTTTCTGAAGGCCGGCGTCGGGCGGCACGCCGCCCAGAATAATGTCCGTGCCGCGGCCGGCCATGTTGGTGGCTATCGTCACCTGGGTCTTGCGGCCCGCCTGCGCCACTATCTGCGCCTCCATCTCGTGGTACTTGGCGTTCAGCACCTGGTGCGGAATGCCTTTCGTGCGCAGCAGCGCGGCCAGTTTCTCGGATTTCTCTATCGAACGCGTGCCGACGAGCATCGGCTGGCCCTTGCGCCAGCGCTCGTCTATCTCCGTTACTATCGCGTTGTTCTTCTCGCGCTCGGTCCGGTAGATGCGGTCCGGGGAATCCTTGCGGACCAGCGGCCGGTTCGGCGGGATCTCCACCACGTCCAGGTTGTAGATCTCCCAGAATTCGTCGGCCTCCGTCATCGCGGTGCCGGTCATGCCGGAAAGCTTTCCGTAGAGCTTGAAATAGTTCTGGAACGTAATCGTGGCCAGCGTCTGGTTCTCCTCCTTGATGCGGAGGTTCTCCTTGGCCTCTATAGCCTGGTGCAGGCCGTCCGACCAGCGGCGGCCGGGCATCAGGCGGCCGGTGAACTCATCTACGATGACGATCTCGCCGTCCTTCACTACATACTCGACGTCCTTCCTGAACAGGTGGTGCGCGCGCAGGCCCTGGGTCAGATGGTGCGCCCACTCGCTTGAGACGTCGTCATAGATATTGCCGACGCCGAGTATCTTCTCGGCCTTGTGCACGCCCTCCTCGGTCAGCGTGGCGGTGTGGCTCTTCTCGTCGATAATCGCGTCGAAGCCTTTGCCCAGGTCCACGCCGTCGCGCTTGGCGTCTATCTCCTCCTTCTCGGTGATGAAGCGCGGGGTCAGCAGCGGAATCACGCGGTTGACTATGTAGTACTTGTCGGTGGACTCGTCCGAGGGCCCCGAGATAATCAGCGGCGTGCGGGCCTCGTCGATCAGAATCGAGTCGACCTCGTCGATAATAGCGAAATTACGCTCCCGCATCACGCGTTCCCGCTTGTCCATCACCATGTTGTCGCGCAGGTAGTCGAAACCGACCTCGTTGTTGGTGATGTACGTGATGTCGCGGTTGTACATCTCGCGGCGCTCTTCGTTGTTCATGTCGTGCTGGATGAAGCCGACGCTCAGACCCATGAACTCGTGCACCGGGCCCATCCACTGGCTGTCGCGCCTGGCCAGGTAGTCGTTGACCGTGACGACATGCACGCCCTTGCCGGAGAGCGCGTTCAGATAAGCCGGCAGAGTGGCCACCAGCGTTTTGCCTTCGCCGGTGCGCATTTCGGCGAT
The DNA here is from genome assembly GCA_021789695.1 of bacterium. GTDB lineage: Bacteria > Elusimicrobiota > Elusimicrobia > Elusimicrobiales > UBA9959 > UBA9959. The sequence continues at coordinate 23,078 of JAJYJH010000016.1, forward strand.
CTTGCCGCGGTACAGCACGATGCCGCCTATCAGCTGCACGTCGTAGTGGCGCATCTTCAACACGCGGCGGGAAGCCTCGCGCACGCAGGCGAAGGCCTCCGGCAGAATGTCGTCCAGAGTCTCGCCCTTGGCCAGCCGTTCCTTGAACTCCGGGGTCCTGGCCTTGAGCTGTTCGTCGGAAAGCTTGGAGATCTCTTCTTCCAGTGAATTGATCCGGTCCACGACCGGCTGTACCAGCTTCAGAGAGCGCTCGCTCTTGGAGCCTATTATCGCCTCAACGAGTTTTTTGAGCATATGGACATATTAAACAACTTTTAAACGCGCTTATAAACGGAGGCGGTCATGGCGCGGCTCTAAAAACGAACTCGTTGCAGCCGTGCCCCCCCTCCCGGCGCACCCTTACTTCATGGAACCCCAGGCCGGTGCAGAAGGACCGCACGTCTTCGACTGAGGCCGCTTCGAAGGGCAGCCCGCCCACCCAATCCACCACGTCGTGCCAGGCGCTCATGCCGCGACGGCCGCGGTATGAACGCAGCGTGGCAAATGGCCGACCGCGCAGCAGGTCCCTGACGGAGGCTGGCAGCCAGAAGCGCAGGAAGAAAACCGAAGCGTAGAGCGGGCGCAACGGCCGCGGCAGACGGTTATAGAACACTTTTACGGCCTTCCAGAAAGCGGTCAAGGCTCCCTGGCGATTGTACAGAGCGATAAAGAGAAAACCGCCGGGCTTTACCATGCCGGCCGCCGCCTTAACCGCGCGCCACATATCGCCCGTATGATGCAGCACCCCCCAAGAATAGACGCAATCGAAGCGGCCAAGCCCGGAGACGAAGCCGGCGTCCAGTATGGAGCCTTGCTCTATGCTCCAGTTGCCGGCGGAGAGAAAGAAGCGCTCTTTCATCCCGCGCGCGGCGTCCACGCTCTCGAGGTCGTAGTCGAACGAGACCACGCGCGACGCCCCCAGCTTGAGTGCGGCCAGCGAGAACAGTCCGCTGCCGCAGCCGATATCCGCGAACGTCCTGCCTTCCAGCGCGCCGGGGCCCAGCATATCCTGCAGCGACTTGACAGCCGCCGCTACGCGGTCTTCTCCTACCAGTTCAAGGTACGCCTTCCAGTTCTCGCCGAAAGCGAAGCGTCCGGCTTCAGGCATCTATCCGCCGCCGTAAGGGACAGGTCTTCATGCAGTCCTATTTCATATCAAATGTGGCGGGGCTTGGCAACTCCGACGGCGATAGGGCCGGCAAAATTAAGTAGAATAGGCCGTAGTGGGCGGAAATATGCCAGCCGGGTTCCCCAGCCGGGCCGGGCAGACGCGGCATCCCGGCCAAGCACTACATGACGATACTATTCCGAAGCCTGACGGACCGCGCATACCGCTTCCTGGCCGGGGAACATCCCGGAGAAGGCTCCCGGAACTTCCTGCGTAACCTGAGCTGGATAGGCGCCAGCTTTTTCTTGGCAAAAGTCGCTTCCTCGCTGCTCAGCATAACGGCTGGCAGACTGCTCGGACCCGCCGAATACGGGAAGGTCAACCTCTTCGTCTCCGCCGGGGCCGCGATAGTTCCTTTTATGATAGTCGGGCTCAATGTTTCCCTGGTAAGGTATGGAGTTTCAGATGGGGATCGGGAACGGGTTTTTGGAACGGCCTCGTCCCTCTTTACAGCCATGGCGATACTCACCGGCGCGGCGGTGCTGTTGTTCAGAACGCGGCTCAGCGCCTTCTTGGGCATCACTCCGGCTATGCTTGTCCTCTCCCTGTGCTACGCGGCCGCCGCCGGCGCCTTCCAACTGACATCGGCCATGCAGCAGGCCTCCGGTCATTTCTCGACAAGGGGATTGAGCGAAATAACGTTCAGCGCCATACTGGCCGCGGGGTTCTTCGCGGGCTTGTATTTTTTCGGCAAATCGTACCTGGCGATGGCCTATGCTTACATAGCCGCGTTCGGCGCCATAGCCGGCTTCCTGATGGCGAAATACGTCCCGTCACGCCTGAAGCTGCTGAGCGCGGAAAAGTTCAGGCCCCTGGCGCAGTACAGCGCGTACACGTTCGGAGGCAGCCTTGGCGCCTTCCTGGTGCTTCGCGTGCAGAGTTTTATCATAAACTCCTTTCTGACCCCGGAAGACGTGGGCCAGTACGCCGCCTACTACACCGCCACCATAGGCGCGGCCGCCTACATGGGCTACGCGGTAGCCACGGTGCTTTTCCCTAAAGCCTCCTCTAGCAGCAACAGCCGCAGGCTGTGGAAAATAGTCTCCGAAAGTTGGATACGCCTCGCCCTGCCGGCCGTCCTGTTCTTTCTCGCGGCAGAGACGGCGGCGCTCCTGCTCATGGGCCGGCATCAGTACGGAATGCAGGCCGGGCTTATGGTGCTGTTCGCCATCTGCGGGACTCTTATGCTGATCTACGGTTCCCTGGCGCAGATAGTTTTCTCGGGAGGGGCGAAGGCCGCCAGGCTGATTCTTTTTACGTCCTGGGGCGGAGGCTTGATCAACTTCGCGGCTTGCCTTGCGCTCATCCCCGTTTTCAAGGTAGCGGGGGCCGCCATGGCCTTCATCCTGACATATCTGTTCCTGCTGGTCTGGCTCTGGAAAGCCAAAGACCCTTATCTCTCCGGAGCTTGAACCGGAGCTGGTTCCGCGTGGTTTTTGTTATACTTTGAAGTTTAGACGCCGAGATGAGCATTCTTTCAAAGATAAAAATAAATGCAAGGGCGCACGACCGCATAGCGAACACATACGAGCTTTCGCACGGAGAGATATTCAATCCGGTGGAGCAGGCGCGCCTTCGTTCCAAGCTCGAGGAGGCCGCGGGAAAGATAACGGCTGCGGCTGCCCTTGGAAAGGCGCTGGACCTAGGCTGCGGCAGCGGCAATCTCACTGCCCATCTACTGGCTATGGGGTTCAGCGTCACGGCGGCTGACGTCTCCCGCAAATTCCTGCAGCGGCTGAAGGCAAGGTTCGGCGGCGAGCCGCGGCTGGAAACGGTCCTTCTGAACGGCCTCGGCCTGACCGCATTCCCCGACGGTTATTTCAACTTCACGGCCGCCTACTCCGTCCTGCATCACGTGCCGGACTATCTGGCTATGGTCCGAGAGATGGCCAGGGTTACCGCCAAAGGCGGCGTGTTGTATATCGACCACGAGGTCCAGCCGGGTTACTGGCATCCAGGACCTGAATACGCCGCTTTCAAGAAAGAGTCGGCTCCGCCCCCGAACTCACCGCCGTTCTCAAGGTTCTTCCGTTTTTCCACATATATCAACAAGATAAGGATGCTGCTTGATCCGAGGCACATCATAGAAGGCGACCTTCATGTGTGGCCCGATGACCACATTGAATGGGACCGCGTGGAACAGGTCTTTTCGGGGGCGGGGTTTGAGACCGTGCTCAAGGAAGATTACCTGCTCTACCGACAGGGCTGCAGAGAAGATATCTACTTAAAGTACAAGGACTTATGCAGCGACATGAGGATATTTGCCGCGCGTAAACTTTAAGGAATCGCTTTTCACACGATGAACCTCGTCTGCGTCATTAATTCCATGGGCGGCGGCGGCGCTGAGCGCGTGATGTCTATCCTCTCCGAGGGGCTGGCGCGGCGCGGCCATAGCGTGACGGTGCTCACACTGGACCCCTCCATACCGGACTTCTATCCGGTCCCGCCCGGAGTGGAAAGGTCGAAGGCCGAAGGGCCTTCCGGCGACTGCCGCTGGTACCAGTTCGCTCGCCAGCGCGAGCGCGTGCTGGCGCTGCGCGCCTCGGTCCTTGCTCGCGGGCCAGACCTCGTGATAAGCTTCGTGGACGTGACCAACGTGCTGACGCTGGCGGCCCTAAAGTCCTCCGCCATACCGGTCGCTGTCTGTGAACATATAAATCCGCTACAGTACCGTCTGCCGCCGCACTGGGAGCTGCTGCGGCGGCTGCTATACCCTTCCGCCGCGGCCGTCGTGATGCTTACGGCCGACACGTTGCCCTGGGCGCGTTCTATGGCGCGCGGAACCCGCGTCGCCGCCATCCCCGACCCGGTTCCCGCGCCGGTCTTCTCTCCGGAAAGCCAGCGGCCTGAATTCTTCGGAAAAGGGCGCAATATCCTCGGCATGGGACGCCTGATAGAACAGAAAGGCTTCGATATCTTGCTGCGCGCCTTCGCCAAACTGTCTCAAGGATTCCAGGATTGGAATCTGACCATACTCGGCGAAGGTCCGCGGCGGGGCGCCCTTGAGGACCTGCGCGACAGGCTTGGCCTGGCGGGCAGGGCCTCGCTACCAGGCGCCTCGCGGGCGCCGTACGACGTCCTCAGGCACACGGACCTCTTCGTCCTTTCCTCCCGCTTTGAAGGCTTCGGTATGGCGCTGGCGGAAGCCATGACCTGCGGCGTGGCATGCGTCAGCTTCGACTGCCCGTCCGGTCCGGGACTTATGGTGCGCAACGGCGTTGACGGCCTTCTGGTACCTCCGAAGGACGAAGCCGCGCTCGCCCGCGCGATGGTCTTGCTGATGTCGGACGATAGGAGAAGGGAAGAACTGGCGGCGCGGGCACCGGAAGTGGAGCGCCGTTTCGGGATAGAAAAATATCTCGACGAATGGGAAGCCCTTATGGCGGAACTGGCCGGCTCAGCGGCGCGCAGCCGTGCTTCTTAGCGCCTCATACAGGGCAATCCCCGCGGAGGTGGAAAGATTAAGCGACCGCACCCGGTCGGACCACATTGGGATCCTGTACATACGGTCGGCGTACTTCACGTACATCCAGTCCGGGAACCCGGCGGTCTCGGCGCCGAAGATCAGGCAGGAGTCCCCGCGGTACGGGGCCTCCCAGTAGTTCTTGCCGCCCCGCGTAGAGAAAAAAAGCAGCGAGGGATTTTCGGGCAGGGTCTTCAGGAAGGCCTCGAAGTCCGCGTGCACCGAACACTTCAGGAACTGCCAGTAATCCAGCCCCGAACGCCTTATCTCCTTGTCGCTAAGATTAAACCCCATCTTCCCTACGAAGACGAGTTCGGTGCCGGTCGCCACGCAGGTGCGCCCGATGTTTCCCGCGTTCCACGGGATGTCGGGATTAACGAGGACAATCTTCACAGCTTGAAATCGTCGGCGTACTGCCTGTGCCAGAGCTCCAGCATCAGCAGCGCCCACAGCCTGTAGCCGTGGTCGCGCCTGCCCTGCTGGTGTTCGTCCCAAAGCCGGTACAGCGCCTCCGGACGGAAATAGCCGCGCCCGAGCGCCTTCTGCGACAGGCACGTCCCGGCCCAGTAGTCCTTCAGCTCGCCGCGGAACCAGATCCCAAGCGGGATGCCGAAGCCCATCTTGCCGCGCCGGTAAATATCCCGTGGCAGCATGCCACGGAAAGTCTCCTTGAGTATCCACTTTGTCTGGTTGAAGCCCTTAAGTTTCATGCTGCCGGGCAGCGCGAAGGCGAATTCCAGCACCTTGTGGTCCAGGAACGGCGAGCGGGTCTCCAGAGAGTTGGCCATGGACGCTATGTCCATCTTTGTCATCAGGCATTCCGGCAGATAGGAATGGAGGTCCACGTAGCTCATCCGGTTAAGCAGGTCCTCGTCCGGGACCAGGGCGAAGAGCCGCGAGATATAGCGCTCGGCGTATCCCTTTCCCGCGCCCAGCCAGTTGGCGAAGGCCTCCGAATAGAGCCCCTCCGTCTCCCCAGGGCCAAAGTATGACACGGTGGAGAGATATCCGCGCTCCGTGCTTGCCAAGACGGAGAACTTCAGGAACTTCTCCAGCCTCCAGAAGAAATTAAAAGGGGCCGTCTTAGGGAAGACGGAGACCCCGGCCAGAGCGGCCCGCTTGCTCCAGGCCGGGGCGGCCGATATCAGACGCTCCGCCTTCATCCCGACGTAGCGCAGGTAGCCGCCGAAAGCCTCATCCCCTCCGTCGCCGTTGAGCGCCACCGTGACAGCCTTGCGCGTCTCGCGCGAGACGAAGTACGAAGGCAGCGCGCTGGAGTCGGCGTACGGCTCTCCGTAATGCCAGGCCAGCTTCTCCAGCACGTCGGCCATGCGCGCCTCCACCGTGAACTCGGTGTGCGCGGTCCCGTACATCTTCGCCACCTGCCTGGCGTAGGGCAGCTCCGAAAAGCGCTCCTCCCTGAAGCCTATCGAGAAGGTCTTCACCGGACGTTCGGAATGCCTCGCCATCAGCGCCACGACCACGGAGGAGTCTATGCCGCCGGACAGAAAGGCTCCCAGAGGCACCTCCGACATCAGCCTGATCTTGACGGCCTCCGACAGCTCGGCCATCAGCCGTTCCTTGAGCTCCGGCAACGGCACGTACGAGAGCTTCTCCTCCCCGACCGGCAGGTCCCAGTATCGCTCCTCGGAAAACTTGCCCTCCTCGAAGACCAGCACCGAGGCCGGCTGTAGTTTCCTCACGCCCCTGAAGACGCTCAGCGGGCTCGGGATGTACTGCAGCGCCAGGTAGGCGTCTATCGCCGCCGGGTCCACCTCGCGCTTGACGTCGGGGCGGGTCAGCAGGCAGCGGAGCTCCGAGGCGAAGACGAAACTGCCGGGAGTGCGGGCGTAGAAGAGCGGCTTCTTACCCAGCCGGTCGCGCGCCAGCACCAGGCGCTTCTTTTTTCCGTCCCAGATCGCGACGGCGAACATGCCGCGCAGTTCCTTGGGGAAGTCGGCCCCCTTCTCCTCGTAAAGGTGAAGAATGACCTCGGTGTCGCTTTTGGTCTTGAACTTATGACCGCGGGAGAGCAGTCCCTCGCGCAGCTCGGGATAGTTGTAGATCTCCCCGTTGAACACTATCCACGCTGTCCCGTCCTCGTTGGAAATCGGCTGGCGGCCGGTGGACAGGTCTATGATAGAAAGCCGTCTCATCGCCAGCCCCACGTCCCGGTCCTGGAAATACCCCTCGTCGTCCGGCCCGCGGTGGACGATCAGGTCGTTCATGGCCTTCAGGTCACCGCGGTCCACCGCGAGGCCGGAACCGTAGTTGTAAAGTCCGCATATTCCGCACATATAGCTCCCGTTGCTCCGCTAGCCGCCGCCGTATATCGTCATCAGTTCGTCCGCGACGCGCGCCATGGAGTACCCCTCCACTGCCCTCTCGCGGGCCCGTTCGCCCATCCTGGCGGCCAGGCCGCGGTCGGCAAGATGCGCACGCAGGCACTGCTTGAGCTCCGCGCGGTTGAGCGGGTCGAACAGGCAGCCGCTGACCCCCGGCTCCACGGCCTCGCGCGCGCCGCCCACGCGGCTGGCCAGCACGGCCACGCCGCAGGACATCGCCTCCAGCATGGAATTCGAAAGTCCTTCGGAGATGGACGGCAGGATGAACACGTCGGCCGCCCTGTAGTACGGCAGCAGGTTCTCCTTCCTGCCGGCCAGGGCCGCGCTCCCCGAAAGCCCCAGGTCGGCCACGGCCCTCTCCAGCGCCGGCCTCTCGGGACCGTCGCCCACTATCAGCAGGCGCGCCCTTGGCCGCTGCGTCCCCTCGGACAGCAGTTCGGCCCAGACCTCCAGGAACTCTTTAACGCGCTTCTCCGGGGACAGCCTGCCCACAAAAAGGAAGAGCTGTGAATTGTCCAGTCCCAGAGCCGTCTTGGCGTTTATCTTTTCGTTGTACAGCAGCGGCGTGTAGTGGCCGGTGTCCACGCCGTTGCGGAAGAGCCGCAACCCCAGGCCAGAATATGCCGGCGTCCCCTTGAGCCAGTCGTAGACCTCTCGGTTCATGACCAGCAGCTCGGGGCGGAAGGCGCGGAAGAAGGCCAGTTTCAGCCGGCCCAGCAGCGTTCCAGCGGAAAGCGTAATCTCGTCCACTCCGCGGCCGCCACCCAGCTTCACCACGGTCTTCTTGCCGGTTAGGCGCGAGGCCAGCACGGCCGCCACCGCGGGAGAGGAGGCCAGGTGGACGTGCACCGCGTCGTAGGAGTCCCGGTTGTAGAGCAGCCAGAAGAAGCTTTTGAACATGAATACCGCCGAATCCGCTGAGCGCGGGCCGAAGACGCCCAGCCGCAGCACGCGGAAACCGTCCACGTCCTCTTCGGCCGGCAGGCCGCCGCGCCGTCTCGTCAGCACCGTAACCCCCACCCCCCGCCCGGCCAGCGCGCGGGAAAGTTCCAGCGCCTGCTTTTCGGAACCGCCAAGGTCCGGGTAGAAGGTCTGCGTCAGCATCACCACCCTCTTCACTGGCGTCATGCGCTCCCCTTGCGGACCGCCGAAAATTCCGACCAGACCTTCTCCAGCGAATGCCCCATCTGGTATATGAAGAACAGCCCCAGCAGCGTTATGATCAAATAACCGGTCACATGGGCGCAGAAGACGTACGCGAAGCCGACTTCGCCGTTGACCCCCCAGGCGCCAAGCACCCGGGTGAGCACCAGCTCGTAGTTGCCGAAATAGCCTGGCATCCCCGGCATCGAGGCGGCCGCCGCGCCGGCGAAGATAAGGGCCATCCCCTTGAACAGGTCTACCGCCGCTCCCAGCCCGAAGGCCAGCCCCAGCAGGTACATGTTAAGCGCGTCCACGATCCACTGCGCCGCAGCGAAGCCGATTATCAGCGCCCCGCTGCGCAAAGAATGAAAACCTTTCACGCCCATGGCGACGCGTTCGAACAGGGCGCGGAACTTCGGGAACCGGGAGAAGAAACCGGAGAACCAGGCGTGAGTCACAAGCTCGTCGGAGAAAACAAGGGCCGTTATCCCGGCCGCGGCGCCGGCCGCCAGGGTCCACAGCGCGCCGCTGTAAGCCAGCAGCCCGCCAGTCAGGCCGCCTAGCCTGGCCGCCAAAGCGAACAGCAGGAAGAGCACCACCACGTCCAACAGGCGCTCGACCAGTATCGTGGCCAGCACCGTGATCAGCGGCGCGCCGAAGACCTTGGCGCCTAAGGTGGCGCGGGCTAGTTCGCCAAGCCTCAGCGGCAGTATGTTGTTGAGCGCCAGCCCGGCCGTCTCGAGCCTGAACGCGTCCAAGACGCGCGCCGACGGGCTTGAGGGCCTTAGCAGAAGACGCCAGCGGGCCCCCCGCAGAAGCAGCTCCGCGCAGACCAGCAGCGCCGACGGCAGCAGATAGACCTTCTTCATGCCCGCGTAGGCCGCGGCCAGGCGGCCGAAGTCAATGTGGCGCAGCGCCAGCCACAACAGCAGCGCGCCGACCAGGAAACCCGCTGCGATCGAGAGTTTTTTCTTCATGCCGGGGACCGAAGACGGCCCTAGGCCGCGCCTATGCTCCTGAGGAAGGCGTCCTCCGTTGACGCCCGGCCCAGGAACTTCTCCACCTGCCCGGCCTCGTCGTAGCTGCGGCCAGGCGCCAGGATCAGCTCGCGGTAGCGCGCGCCGGTCCCCGGGTCCATGACGCCGGCTGCCTCGAAGGCTCCGAACAGGTCCGCCGCTATCACAAGCGACCACAGATAGCTGTAATAGCCGGCCTCGTAGCCGCCCATCAGGTGCCCGAAGCTGGCCTGCGGGTGCGTGCCGGGACTCATAGGCACGAGCGCTATCCGCTTCATCAACTTTTCATAGACCTTGGTTGTGTCCACCCTGCCCCTGGCGGTGTGGTACTTCATGTCCAGCAGCCCGAAAAAGATCTGGCGCAGGTAGGCCAGGCCGGAGTCCATGTTCTTGGCGTCTATCAGCCTCTTTATCGTCCCGTCCGGCAGTTTTTCCGCCAGGTCACGGTAATGTCCGGAGATTCGGCGCAGCACGTCCGGGGAGTACGCCCAGTTCTCCAGCATCTGCGACGGCACCTCCACGAAGTCGCGCGAAACGCTGGTGCCGGAAAAGGTGGCGTACCTGGCACGCGTGAAGATATTGTGCGTGACGTGGCCGAACTCGTGGAACAGCGTGACCACCTCATCGAACTTCAGCAGCGGCGGCATCTCTCCGGAAGGCGGGGAGAAGTTGGCCACGATTGCGGCGGCGGGCGTCTCGTAGGAGCCGTCCGGCAGCTCGCGGCCCGACCTGACCCCGAAGCAGGCCGCGTGCTTGTACTTGCCGTCGCGCGGGAACAGGTCCATGTAGAAATATGCGGCGGTGGAGCCGTCGGCGTTCTTCACCTCGTAGGCGCGCACGTCCCTGTGCCACGTAGGCAGGTCCGCCGGCGCGAACCTGGCCCCGAGCACCTCGCCAAAGACCTCCAGCATGCCCTTCAGCACGGTCTCCAGCGGGAAGTACTCCTTTATCTTCTCGTGGTCGATGGAGTATTTAGTCTTCTTCAGCAGGTTGTTGTAATAGGCCGTCTCCCAGGCGTCGAGCGTCCGGGCGCCGTCGCCCTTTAACTTCAGGCGCTCCCGCAGCTCCCTGCGGGCCTTGCGCCTGAGCCTGTCCCGGGTGCGCGCCAGGAAGGAAAGCACCGTGGCGCTGTTCTTGGCCATCCTGTCGTCCAGCACGTAATCGGCGAAAGTGTCGTAGCCCAGCAGTTTGCCTATCTTGCGGCGCAGGGTCAGCGCGTCCTCCATCAGCTTGATATTGACGGAGGCGCAGCGGTCGTTGAACATGGCCTCGAGACGCCTGCGGGCGTCGGCGTTCTCGGCGTTCTGCATGAACGGCACGTAGTCAGGGTAGTTCAGCGTCACCAGCCAACCGCCCTTTTCTCCCTTCTTGAGCCTGGCCTTGTAATCCTCCGGCAGGCCCTTCAACTCGTCGGCGGTCAGCTCCAGCGCGTCGGTGACCTCGCGCAGGTTCTTCTCGAAATCCAGTTCCAACGCGATGAGCTCCTTCATCAGCTTCTTGACCCTGTTCTTTTTGCGCGGCGCCAGTCCCAGGCCGTTGCGCCTGAAATCGCGCAGCGTCTTCTCCAGCAGGCGGGCGTCCACGGGGTCCAGCTTCTCGCCTTTTCCGGAGTATTCGTTCAGGGAGCTGAAGACGTCCTCGCGCGTCATAAGGTCCACGGAGTACTGGTTGACCTTGAGCTCCAGTTCCTGGCTGGCCTGCCGGAGCTCGGCGTTGTCCGAAATGTAGGCGAGGATCGAGGGGATGTGGACGGCTTCGCCGAAGTCGGCCGTGGCCCGTTCGAAGGCGAGCATCGTGTTCCCGAAATCCCGCCGCGGACCGGGAACGGAGACCAGGAGCTTCAGTTTTTCCTCGAGCTCCTTAACCGCCGAATCGAAAATGCCTTTCACCTGCCCCGGCGTGAACGCGAATTCCGGCGCCTTTGACATAGTACCTCCAGACATGGCCGTATAGATATCCTTCTAATTATACCAAGCCGGAAGGCGCCAAATCTGCTCCCCGGGCTAACGCTCTTGAGTATAGGTTGCCAACGGCTGGTCATCCCGCTATAATACAGGTGACGCGCTCTTGGCGCGGCAGGGAGGCTCAGCAATGAAGATAGGATTCGTAGGACTCGGCAAGATGGGCGCCAACATGACCGAACGCCTGCTCGGCGGCGGCCACGAAGTTACCGCTTACGACCTGAGCGAGGACGCGCGCAACGCCGCGCGAGGGAAAGGCGCCAAAACGGCCGGGTCGCTGCGCGAGCTGGTGAAGGCGCTGCCCGCGCCGCGCGTGGTCTGGGTAATGGTCCCGGCCGGCAAGCCCACCGAAGCCACCATCTCCTCGCTGGCCGATCTGCTGGACGACGGCGACATCCTGATAGACGGCGGCAACTCGCGCTACACCGACTCCATCAGAAGGGCCGCGGTCCTCAAGGACAAAGGTATAGCCTTCCTGGACGCCGGCACCAGCGGCGGCATCTGGGGTCTGAAAGAAGGCTACTGCCTGATGGTCGGCGGCGACGAGGCCGCCTACAGGACGGCGGAGCCTGTCTTTAGAACGCTGGCCCCCGAAGGCGGCTGTGCGCGCGTCGGCAAGAGCGGCGCCGGGCATTACGTGAAAATGGTGCACAACGGCGTGGAGTACGCCCTGCTGGAGGCCTACGCGGAGGGCTTCGAGATCATGCAGACCAAGGAGGAGTTCTCGCTGGACCTCGGCTCGATCTCCGCGCTATGGAACCACGGCAGCGTGGTGCGCTCCTGGCTGCTTGAGCTGGCCGAGACCGCTTTCAAAAACGAGCCGGGGCTCGCCTCGGTTAAGGGCTACGTGGACGACACCGGCGAGGGCCGCTGGACCGTGCTGGAGGCGCTGGAGGAGAACGTGCCGGCGCCGGCGATAACGCTGGCCCTGCTGCAGCGCGTGCGCTCGCGGCAGCAGGAGAGCTTCGGCGCCAAGGTAATAGCCGCGCTCAGAAACGCCTTCGGCGGCCACGCCGTGAGGAAGGAATAAGGGGGACTACGAATGCCGGAAGAGATACTCGACGAGCTGGCGGAGCTGGGACAGAGCGTCTGGATAGACGACATCGGACGCGCCATGCTGGAGGACGGCACGCTGAAAGCCCTGATAGGACGAGGCCTGCGCGGCATGACCTCCAATCCCTCCATTTTCGAGAAGGCTATACGCGAAAGCCCGGCCTACGACGCCTCTATAAAGGAGCTGGCCGGCTCCGGCGAGGGGCCGCGGCGGATATACGACGCGCTGACCATCGCCGACATACGCACGGCGGCCGACCTTTTCCTCCCGGTGCACGAGAGGTCCGGCGGACTGGACGGCTGGGTAAGCCTGGAGGTGAGCCCGGAGCTGGCGCGCGACACCGCCGGGACAATAGCCGAGGCCGCACGGCTGCACAGAGCCGTGGGCAGGCCCAACGTGATGATAAAGATCCCGGCCACCAAGGAGGGCTTCCCGGCGATAGAGGAGACGCTGGCGGCCGGCATAAGCGTCAACGTCACACTGATCTTCTCGCTGGCGCAGTACATGAAAGCGGCCGAAGCCTATAAGCGCGGCATGGGGAGGCTGGCCGGAGCGGGGAAGCCCGCCGGAAGCGTGCGCTCTGTGGCCAGCGTCTTCGTCTCCCGCGTGGACACGGCGGTGGACAAGCTGCTGCGGGAAAAAGGGGCTCCGAAGGAGCTGCTCGGCACCGCCGCCGTGGCCAATGCCGCGCGCATTTACGGGAAATACCTGGAGCTTTTCGGCGGGGACGGAGGCGCGCAGCGCGTGCTGTGGGGGTCCACCAGCACCAAAGACCCCGCCTACAGCGAACTAAAATATGTGGAGGAGTTGATAGGCCGCGGCACCGTCAACACCGTGCCCGGCAAGACCCTGGCCGCCTTCCTGGAGCGCGGCCGCTGCGCCGAGGCTCTTGCTCCGGAAAGTTACCGGGGGGCGGAGGAGGCGTTGAAAAAACTGGCGGACGCCGGCGCGGACCTGGACGCGGTCTGCGCCAGGCTGCTAGAGGACGGGCTGAAGACCTTCAGCGGCGCCTTCGCCGCGCTGCTGGCCGCGCTTACGGCCAAGGCTGCGGCGCTCTCGCGCAAGAACTGACAGGGAGGCAACATGGACGGGCTGATGGAAATAAAAGGCAAGCCGGCGAAGCTCTGCGAAGAGCCGGAGGACGACCTGTCGCTCGGCCGTTTCGCGATGGCCATCTTCGGCGGGGCCGGGGACCTGGCGCAGCGCAAGCTGCTGCCGGCGCTTTACCTGCTGTATCTCAAGGGGCGCATCGGCGGCGACTTTACGCTGGTTGGCCTGGGGCACACGCAGCTGACCGACGAGACCTACAGGGAGCTGGCCGGCCACGCGGTAAAGGAGTTTCTGCCCGGCAGTTTCGACGAGAAGAAATGCGCGGAGTTCGTCTCCCATCTCGGCTATCTCTCCGGAGACATGGGCGACGCGAAGCTTTACGCGGCCCTCTCGCGGAAGCTGGCCGGCTGCTCCGCCGCCGGCGGGGCAGCCCCCAACATCGTCCTGTACCTGGCCGTCCCTCCCGACGTGCTAGAGACCATCACCGTCAACCTGGGCCAGTCCGGGCTCTGCGCCGGGGCGCTGGCCGGCAAGATCATAGTAGAGAAACCTTTCGGAGCGGACAGGGCTTCCGCCGCCCGTCTCAACGCGCTGCTGCGGCGCAGTTTCAGCGAGGACCGCATCTACCGGATAGACCATTACCTGGGCAAGGACACGGTGCAGAACATGCTGTACTTCCGCTTCGGCAACAGCATCTTCGAGCCGCTCTGGAACAGGCGCTATATAGACCACGTACAGATCACGGTGGCCGAGGAGATAGGGATAGAGCACCGCGGCCGCTTCTACGAGCAGGCCGGAGTAGTGCGGGACATCATCCAGAACCACATGATGCAACTGCTGGCGCTGACAGCGATGGAGCCTCCGGTCGGCTTCGACGCCGACCGGATCCGCGACGAGAAAGTGAAGGTGCTGCGCACCGTCAGACCCGCCCCGGCGAACGGCGGCCCCTCGGCCGTGTTCGGCCAGTACGGCCCCGGCAACGTCGGCGGCGCCCCGGCGAAAGGTTACCGCCAGGAGGACCGCGTTTCTCCTGCCTCCGACAGCCCCACCTTCTTCTGCGGCAAGTTCTTCCTGGACAGCTGGCGCTGGTCCGGAGTGCCGTTCTACCTGCGCAGCGGCAAGCGCCTGCCCGGCCGCCGGACAGCCATCCACGTGCAGTTCAAGGCGGCCCCTCTGCAGATCTTCGGCGGCAGCTGCGAAGCCCTGGAACCGAACGCGCTGGTCTTCGACATAGAGCCACGGGAGAAGATCTCGCTGCTGCTCAACGTAAAACAGCCCGGCATCAGCAGAAAGCTCAGCAGCGTGGACATGGAGCTGGATTACGAGGATAGCTTCGGGGCCAGGCAGCATTCCCCATACGAGCGTCTGCTGATAGACTGCGTCAGGGGCGACCTGACGCTTTTCGCCAGGGAGGACGAGGTAGACACGACCTGGTCCATAATAGATCCGCTCATGAAAAGCTGGCAGGACGGTCCGCGCCCGGAGTTCCCGAATTACGCGGCCGGCAGCCCGGGCCCGGAAGAGGCGGCCCTTCTGATGGAGCGCGACGGCAGGCGCTGGCGGGACATCTGATGTCCGCCCGCCCCCTGCTGCTGACGGCCGGAGACAGGCGCGGCGCGGCCGGCCTGGCCGTGAAACTCTGGACCGCGGCGGCCGCACGCGCGCTGCGGCGCAAAAGGCGCTTCAGCGTCGCCGTCTCCGGCGGAAAAACGCCGCTGGAATTTTTCAGGGCCCTGGCGCGCTCCCGTCCGCCGGGCCTGGCCCGCACCCACATTTTCCAGGTCGACGAACGCTTCGTGCCGCGGGATTCCCCGCAAAGCAATTACCGCGAGCTGGAGGCCGCGCTGCTGAAGCCGGGCGGAATACCGCGCGCCAACGTCCACGCCATTAGCCCGGAAGGGTCCCCCGAGCTCTCGGCCGGGCGCTACGAGGCGGAGCTGCGCCGCTTCTTCAGGCCGAGGGAAGGAGCCTTCCCCCGTTTCGACCTCGTGCTGCTGGGCCTCGGGGCCGACGGCCACACGGCCTCCCTCTTCCCCGGCGTTGCGGCGCTCGGAGAGAAAAGACGTTTCGCGGCGGCCGTGCGCCCGCGCGGGGAACTGCCCAGGGTTACGCTGACGCTGCCGGTGCTCAACGCGGCGCGCGAGGCGGTCTTCCTTGTGACCGGCAGGGAGAAGTCGGCTATAGCGCGGGAAGTGGTGGGCGGCGCCAGCGGGGTCCCGGCGGCGCTGGTAAGGCCGCGCGGCGGCAGCCTTGTTTTTCTGCTTGACGTGGCGGCGGCGGGGGATCTGCGGCCGGACTGAATCTCCGGAAAGGCTTCAGAGCCTACGGTTGTACTTGGCCAGCACTTCCATAAAGCTGTGAGCGGCCATCAGTTCGTCGGAGGTATGGCGCAGGCGCCGCAGCATTATGAGGACTATCCCTATCAGCATGGAGGCGCCCTCCCGGGGATGCCCGTCTATGAACCCGAGCAGCCTTTCGCGGTCCAGCTCCACCACTTCAGCGGCGAAGACCGCCCTCGCCTGAGCGAAGCGCGGACGCCCCTCCAGCACGGCCATCTCGCCGAAACAGTCCCCAGGCTTGAGCGTGGCCAGTTTGCGGAATTTCTGCCCGCCTCTGTCCAGTTTCTTCTCTATGGCCATCTCGCCGGAAAGTATGACGTAGAACGTGCTGCCCTCCTCGCCCTCGCGGAATAGCACCTCGCCGCCGGCGAGCGGCACGCGGCGGAAGGCCTTGACGAAATCCTTCATCACCTCTTCGGAGAAAGAGGAGAAAAGCCCTATCCCCTTAAGCTCCTCCAGCTCTTTTTTATTCATATCAGCGGAAGTGGTCGCGCATCATGCGTACCAGGCCCTCGGCGGCCTTGGCCGGGATTTCCTCCCCCTCCCAGTTAATGGAGAAATGCGCGTTCTTCTGCGTGGGCTTGACGTAGGTCTCGTACATCGGCAGAACGGTGGCGAGAATCTGGTGCTTGATGCCCTCGATATCGCGGCCGCGCTCGCTGATGTCGCGCTGCACGCGGCGCAGCATCGCGGTGACCATGCCGGTGGAAACGAAGATTTTGTAGTCGCATACCGCCAGCAGCCTGGAGAAGTAAAGCGTGTAGAGGCCTTCCACCACGATTAGCTGGGTGGGGTCACAGATTACCGGCTCCTTCTCGCGGGTATGCTGCTTGAAATCGTAGACCGGCTGGCGTATAGCCTTGCCGGAACAGAGATCGTGCAGGTGCTTGACGGCCAGGGCGGAATCTATCGCATCCGGGTGGTCGAAGTTGTAGGTCTTGCGCTCCTCGAAGGTCAGGTGGTCCAGCGGCTGGTAGTAGTTATCCAGCGAGAAGAGCTGGCCGGAGATGCCTATCTTCGCGCACTGGTCTATCAGCTTGCCGGCCAACGTGGTCTTGCCGGAGCCGGAACCGCCCGCTATGCCAAGTACGAAGCGCGATTTCTTTTTGGTGTCCATGTTTCCCGCCCGACGTGAGAATTTTACTCCGGCCGACGGATAATATCATACAAAATTAGCGGCAGCGCGGTTGCGCCGCCGTTTCCATTCTTGAACCGGTCAGAACGATCGTTACGGTTACGGATCATGGACGTCCCCCCGATTTTAAAGGTAAAACGCCTTTTACGCTCATTTTGCGTCGGATAATCCCGGGAGTTGCGCGGGAATCATCAATATTGGTAGATTAATCTCTGTGTCCGACACCTTAAGGAGGGCGTATGGCTATTTTTGACGTGGTGAAGTACGAAGGCCCCAACGACGTGCTGGTCTGGAAGTGGCCGGGAGACCAGATCTCTTGGGGCAGCCAGGTCATAGTGAACCAGACGCAGGAGGCCATCTTCTACAAGGACGGCCAGGCGCTGGACGTACTGGGCCCGGGCCGGCATACGCTGGAGACGGACAATATCCCGTTGCTGAAGAGCTTCGTCAATATCCCTTTTGGCAACCGCACTCCGTTCCCGTCCGAGGTCTACTTCGTGGACAGGGCCACTCTGCTGGACGTGAAATGGGGCACGCCGCGCCCGGTACAGATCCTGGACCCGCTGCTGAACATCTTCCTGCCGATACGCGCCAACGGGCAGTTCGGCTTCCGCGTCAACGACTCGCGCAAGCTGGTGGTGCAGCTCGTGGGCACGGTAGCCACGCTCTCCAAGGAGGAGATTTCCAATTATTTCCGCGGCGTGATACTGACCAAGACCAAGGACTACATCGCCTCCCAGCTAATAGAGCGCAAGCTGTCCATACTGACCGTCAGCGCCCACCTGACCGAGATGTCGGAGGCGCTCAAGGACAAGCTGAGCGCCGACTTCGCGATGTACGGCCTGGAGATAGCAAACTTCTTCGTGAACTCCATAGACGTCCCGGAGGACGACCCGGAGGTGCAGCACCTGAAGCAGGCTATGGCCAACAAGGCGGAAATACGCATCATGGGGGAACAGGACTACAAGATGAAGCGCACGTTCGACGTGCTCGAGGGAGCGGCCAAGAACGAGGGCGGCGGCAACTTTATGGGGGCGGGGCTGGGCCTCGGCATGGGCATGGGGGCCGGCTCCGGCTTCGCAGGGGTGGCGGGCAACGCGATGGCGGCCATAGGGCCGGTACAGCCGGCCAAGGCCCTGCCGGGGCCCGCCGACGCAACGGTGACCTGCAGCGCCTGCGGCAACAAGACGATGTCCACCTTCAAGTTCTGCACTTTCTGCGGGGCCGCGCTGGTCACGCCGAACGCCGTCTGCCCATCCTGCGGCATGGAGGTGCCGGTCGGGGCCAAGTTCTGCGGCCACTGCGGCATAAAGATGTCCACCAACGTCTGCCCATACTGCAAGCACCCGGTGCCCCCGGGCCTCCCGGTCTGTCCCAGCTGCAATTCCAAGCTGGGGGCGTAAAAAATGGGCGATACCTATACCTGTCCCTGCTGCGGAGGGGCCTCCGACTTCTCCAGCAACGTCTGCCAGTACTGCGGCACGCCGTTCCTGCCGCAGGGCTCCGGCTTCGGCTTCGGCTCCTCCGGAGCTTCTACGCTCAAGATAGCCGACCTGGAAACCCAGGCCGCCAAGAAGCCTAACGATCCGAAACTGCTCTACGCGCTGGGAGAGGCCTATCACAAGGCTGGAAATTACGACAAGGCCGAGGAGGCTCTGGAGAAGGCGGCTGCGGCGGCGCCGGGAGAGGCCAGGGTCCAGTACCTGCTGGCCTGGAACGCCGGCATCAAGAGCGGCTGGGAATGCGTGAAAGTGGCGCAGTACGCCGACCGGGCCGCGGCGCTCAAGCCGGATTACAAGGAAGCGCTGGCCGTCAAACTGCTCAACCAGGCGGCGCAGAAGTTCATGTTCAACTCGCACGACGGGATGGAGGAGGTGCTGGACCTTCTCAACCAGGCACTGCAGCAGGACCCGGAGAACACCTACATCTATATGTATGCGGCCAGCGTCTATGAGGCCGCGCTGCAGCGCAAGGACGCCATCGCGGTGATGGAGAAGGCGGCCGAGCTGTCGCTTAAAGACATAGCCCCCGCCAAAGAGGACGCGCGAGTCTTCGCGCGTCTGGGCTACCTGTACTACAAGGACGGCAACGCGGCCGAGGCCAAGAAGTACCTGGACAAGGCCA
Organism: bacterium; assembly: GCA_021789695.1. Taxonomy (GTDB): domain Bacteria; phylum Elusimicrobiota; class Elusimicrobia; order Elusimicrobiales; family UBA9959; genus UBA9959. The sequence continues at coordinate 41,915 of JAJYJH010000016.1, forward strand.
TAGCGCTGGACCCGGAGAATTACACCGCGAAGCAGCTGGAGAGGTCGGTCTAGCTCTTTCCCGGCGGCTCACGGCCGGAAGCGGCCCTTCCTTCCGGAGGGGCCGCCAGTTTTTGTGTCCTTTTAAATTCGCCCAGGTATTCAAAGAAGCCCGGCTTGTCCAGGTTTGCCCGCAGGTAGGCAGACAGCCCCTCCGGGGAAGAGAAGCGTTTTTTTACGTAGTTGTCGGAAACGTAGTAGATCTTCAGCCCGTCCGCTCCGTCAGGCACGGCGCGCACGAAGATATTGTCAGGCTGCCCTTCGGCCGAAAGTTCCAGTTCCTGCAGGTCCAGCAGGCCGCCCGGCACCCGGCCAAGCGGGAAAGCGCGGTAGCGCCCTGTCCTGACGGACAGCGTCTTCCCGTCCTCGGAGTAGGAGGGCTCTGAGGTCTCGGCATAGAGGTCGGTCCCGCCGAAGCGGTAGACGGAGAGATGCATACAGTCGGCAGGTTCCCGGCCGGAGCAGGAGACCCACGCTCCGGTCAGGCCGGGGCCGGCCGCCGCCTCCGCGGCTGGCTCGGCCGGGACCCTGGAGCTGTACGGGCAGCCGCACAGCAAGCAGGCCGCCAGGCCTATCAAAAAGTTCCGCGCCTTTTTCATCCTATCCCCGCTCGCGGCCCGCCGGCGGGCCGCTCCCGTTCAGCGCCGCGGTTTCCGGGCCGGTTCCCGGTCCTCGAACTTCGGGCGGCCGTAATGGTCGAAAAGGGCGCTTTCGTAATCCTCGCTGACAGGCTGCGACGGGTCGAATCCGGGGCTCAGCCTGATGGCCTCGCGCGTCAGGTCCACGAAGACCTCCGAGGTGTCCCAGTCCACGCGCTCTATCCAGTGCGGGGACACCAGCACCTTGCGCCCCGACAGCCAGATGCCGGTGTCGGCCACGATGTAGGAGATGGCCCACTCGGCATCGTCCATGATGAAGTCGTCCACGTGGCCTATGGGCCCGTCGGCGGCGTGCAGCTTGTAACCGGCGACGGCGCGCACCCCCTGCAGCGAAGACTCCTCCTCCGATACCGGCTCCGGCTTCTCTTCCTTCATCGCCGAGGCGTCCGGGAAGACAGGCCCTCCCGACATGCCGCCCGCGTAGAAGCCGTCGCCCCAGTAGAGCGGCCAGGCGTAATGCCTGTAAAGCTCCAGCTCGTGCCGGCGGGAAACGGTCTTCTTGGTGTCTATGTCCGGGCTATTGCGCACCTGCTCGCGGGTGAGCCTGACAGGAAGCGTCCCGGTCTTCCAGTCCGGAGTCTCCAGCGCCACCGGCGCTATCAGCACCTTTCGTCCGGCCAGCCAGCCGCCGGTGCTGACCACCAAATAGCGCAGGTCCCAGGTGCGGTCGTCGAAATAGAAGTCCTCCACCGAGCCCAGTTCGCCGTCCGTGGCGTGTATCCTGTGCCCAAGAAGACTTTTAACGTTCCTCAGCATAATCCCCCCCTGTGCCGCAGTTCGCCGCGGCGGCTAAGGCTAACCTACGGCCATTCTAATACTTTGTCCCGGGAAACTCAATATATGAACTGTACCGCCCGCAGTATCTCGTAGCAGTCGGCGCAGCGCAGGCGCACGGACAGGTCCCCGGTGCGGACGGCGCCCGGGTAGAAAGAGAAGCGCTGCGCGCGGCGCGTCTCCTTGAACTTCAGGTCCACCACCGGCCTCTTAGGCGGCTTCGGCAGCGAGCGCGCGGTTTTGGACAGCAGCGCGGCCTGCACCCCGGCGGAGATGCGCTCCAGCGCCTCGGCCGGGTGCAGGTGGACGGTGGCCTCGCCGATGTTCTCCTTGGTGGCGACGGTCGCCATGCGCGGCAGCAGCCGCCTGGCGTGGGCGCAGGCGTTGGCGTCGCCGGAAATGAAGACGCTGGGGACCTTCAGCTCCGCCGCGGCCCAGGCGTTCAGCTCGAACTCCGAGACGGGCTTGCCGTCGACGCGGAACTCGGAGAGCGTGGTGGACATGGTGTGCGACATCGGGCTCTCGGCCGAGCCCGCGCGGGCGTGGTAGCCGATGTAGACGGCGGCGGAAAAACCCCGCTCCAGGCCGTCCATCATCATCATGGGGCCGCCGCTCCAGCAGCGCACCAGGCGCGCCTGGCGCGGCAGCTCGGAATGGATGATGTTCCTGGCCGTGCCGTGCGCGTCGCGCACCAGCAACTCGTCCGCGCCCGCGGCGAGGGCTCCTTCGCAGGCGGCCTTCACCTCGGCCGTCATTTGCCTGCGGCAGGCCTCGTAGTCCGGGCTGCCGGCCGCTATCTCCTCCCAGGCGGAAACGCCGCTGATCCCCTCTATGTCCGCAGTTATGAAAACCTTCATATCTTTCCTCCGCGTTCGTGTCCCAAAGTATCCTACCAAAACCCGGCGCGCCGTTAAAGCGCGCCCGCCGCGGTGTCCGGCGGTTCTTGCCGGGCCGGCGCTAAAAAAGCATAATCACAATATGGGGCAACAGGAGGAACTTTCATGAATTACGCTAAGATGTTCAGGGTGGAGCACGGCGCCAAGGTGGACCTGAAGAAGATAGACCCGGGTTTCCACGACAGGAACGAGAACAAGGCCTCGTCGCTGAAAAAGCTGGAGAAGCTTTCCCGCCGGCTGCGCGACCTGCAGTTCCACCTGTACGCCGAGGACAGGCGCTCGGTGCTCATCTGCCTGCAGG